>NZ_CP087114.1:1992500-2708601 GCF_022559585.1 Bartonella machadoae | reverse complement strand
CTCATCCTGATAAAAATAAAAAAATTGTCCTACCAAACAGCTAAAAATCAATTAGCAAAGGCAAAACGCCCTATCCCAAATAAGATTCCTTATCCCCCCACTAGGATAGCCTCATTACAATCCAACCAACAAAGATGACCACTTAAGATTTACTTGTACGCACAACGCAACTCACTCTTCTAAAATGCTAAACTAATCAATAGAAAACGAACTAAACATGTCAGAAAAACATTCACCATGAAAGCCCGTAACAGCCTAATTCAAAGCATCTTCTACGCAACATAAAACAAAATAATAAGCTGATATAACCCCTGTATGTTTTTTAGTCTCCGAAAGAACCATACAAAACAGCAGAGGTAAAATGCAAGAGGTCAAAATGAAATCAAAAGCCCCTTAAAACCGCCATAAAATTGCTCATAAAAATAAGAAATGAGAAAAATTATTGATTCAATTCATTTTTTTTCACTAAATTTACCAATAATTAAAGAATCTTTTCAGATGAAAAAAAAAAATAAAAATGCTTGACAAAAAAGACTCTGTAAAAATCCACAGAGCTTGTGGATAACCATGCAAAATCTACGTATTTTTCTCCTTTTAAGGAGGAGAATCGTGACCAATGCCTCTCCCTTTAAAAAAGCGAGTCTTTTCAAAAAATAAGCAAAAAAAAACCAGCATCCATACCGATGCTGGTTTTTTAGTAAAATGGAGGAATCTAAACGCTAAGAGCTTTTAAACGTTTTGCTAAACGCGATACTTTTCGCGCAGCAGCATTTTTATGAAAAACCCCTTTGGAAACCGCACGCATAATTTCAGGTTCAAAATCCTTAAATGCTCTTTCCGCTAAAACCTTATCACCACCAGCTAAAGCATCATCAAACTTACGCATAAAGGTACGAACGCGTGAACGGCGGGCCTTATTAACCTGTGTACGTGTTGCAACTTTGCGCACCGCCTTTCGAGCGGAAGGTGTATTTGCCATAAATATCTCTCTTTCAACGCATCAGGTAGGACCAGTCCAAATAATACCCCTACCCGTCTAAATAAATCCAAGCTCAGCAATAAAATTATAAAGCTGCTAATAACAGCGCAGCTTATAGCGCAATCCTTAAGCTAACGTCAATCAAATTTTCAAAAATAGGTATAAAAATATAAAATCGAACCTCTGAATACTTATTTGAATAATTTAAAGATATCCGGAACAAATGTCGTTTAAACTGCTAAGTTTCGCAAGACATATTGCAAAATTCCACCATGATGCAAATAGTCTAACTCATCCTCCGTATCAACACGACATAATAAGGGAACATTTTTTATCGTTCCATCAGAAAAAGTAATGGTCGCTACCGTCTTTTGACGAGGTTTCAAGTTATGAATTCCTTCTATCGTTACTTTCTCATCCCCCTTTAAGCCTAAAGATTGCCAACTTGTACCCACTTCAAAAACAAAGGGAACGATTCCCATACCAACAAGATTAGAACGATGAATCCGCTCAAAAGATTGAGCAATCACTGCTTTTATACCAAGAAGATTGGTACCCTTCGCTGCCCAATCACGCGATGATCCATTACCATATTCAATACCAGCAAAAATAACGAGAGGAACACCTTCTCGCTTATAGGCCATTGCAGCATCATAAATTGTTTGCTCTACCCCTGATGGATAATGAATTGTATACCCTCCTTCACGACCATTTTCTCCTAGCATGAAGTTGCGAATGCGAATATTGGCAAATGTCCCACGCATCATCACTTCATGATTTCCACGACGTGTTCCATACTGGTTAAAATCAGCCACGCTAACCCCATGCTCCAGCAAATATTTACCCGCAGGAGAATCAGTCTTAATGGAACCAGCCGGAGAAATATGATCTGTTGTGATTTTATCACCAAATAAACCTAAAATCCGCGCATTCTGAATATCTGGCAAAACATCAGGGATTTTCTGCATATTCTCAAAATATGGTGGATTACGGACATATGTTGATTGCTCATCCCAAGAATAGGTAGAACCCGAAGGAACCTGAACTTTTTGCCAATGTTCATCCCCTTTAAAGACATCCGCATATTTTTCAGCAAAAAGTTTACGTGTGACACTCTTTTCGATAAATTCTTGGATTTCTTTAGACGTTGGCCAAATGTCTCTCAAGTAAACGGGTTGACCATCTGAACCTTCTCCAAGAGGCTCCTTCGTTAAATCTTTACGCACCGTTCCTACCAAAGCGTGAGCAACAACCAAGGGTGGTGAAGCTAAATAATTCGCTTGCACATCAGGGGATACACGCCCTTCAAAATTACGATTTCCTGAAAGAACTGCAGCTGCAATTAAACTATGATTATTAATTGTTTTGGAAATAGCTGGGGACAAAGGACCAGAATTCCCTATACACGTTGTACACCCAAAACCCACTAAGTTAAATCCCAGTGCATTTAAATCTTTTTGTAGACCGGAATTGATAAGGTAAGCTTCAACAACTTGCGAACCAGGTGCAAGAGACGTTTTAACCCATGGTTTGCTCTTAAGACCTTTCGCTACAGCATTACGCGCTAAAAGACCTGCGGCAATAAGAACACTTGGATTCGATGTATTTGTGCAAGAGGTAATCGCAGCAATCACGACATCGCCATGGCCAAGCGTAAACGCCTCACCCTCAACTTCATAACGGTCATCTTGCCCAACAGTCTTCTTATAATCTTCGACCAACGCTCCCTCAAAACCCTGTCCAACATTTTCCAATGCCATCCGCCCTTCAGGGCGTTTAGGACCGGCCATAGAAGGCACAACACTTTCCATATCTAATTCAATTGTATCACTAAAAATAGGATTGGCTATTTCTTCATCATGCCACATCCCTTGCGCTTTAGAATAAGCTTCCACCAGAGCAATCCGACTTTCATCCCGCCCTGTCATATTGAGATAACGCACTGTTTCTTTATCAATTGGAAAAAAACCACAGGTCGCACCATATTCAGGTGCCATATTCCCAATCGTTGCCCGATCAGCAAGTGTCATATGCTCCAGACCTGGACCAAAAAACTCAACAAACTTACCAACAACGCCCTTCTTGCGTAACATTTGTGTAACTGTCAATACTAAATCCGTAGCTGTTACGCCTTCTTTAAGCCTACCGGTTAAACGGAAACCTATCACTTCAGGCAACAGCATAGAAACGGGCTGGCCTAACATTGCCGCTTCTGCTTCAATACCACCAACACCCCAACCTAAAACACCAAGACCATTTACCATCGTTGTATGGGAATCCGTTCCTACACAGGTATCAGGATAAACTGTCTGATGTTTTCCCTCATTTTTCATCCACACACATTGCGCTAAATATTCCAGATTAACTTGATGGCAAATTCCCGTGCCCGGCGGAACCACGCGAAAATCTTGAAACGCCTGCTGTCCCCATTTGAGAAAACGGTAGCGTTCACCATTGCGTTCATATTCACACTCAACATTTTCTTTAAAGGCCATAGGGTTGCCAAAATAATCAACAATAATTGAGTGATCAATGATAAGATCTACGGGAATAAGAGGATTGATTTTGTCAGCGTTCCCACCAAGTTTAACCATAGCATCACGCATTGCAGAAAGGTCAACAACCGCAGGTACGCCCGTGAAATCTTGCATAAGAACGCGCGCGGGACGGTAAGCAATTTCCGCACCAGCACTGCCTTTATCATTTAACCACTTAGCAACATTTAGAATATCTTCTTTTTTGACCGAGCGTCCATCTTCAAAACGTAATAAATTTTCGAGAATGACCTTCATTGAAAACGGTAGGCGAGAAACACCATCGAGCCCATTTTTCTCTGCTTCAATCAAACTGTAATAAATATATTCCTTGCCCTCAACATCTAAAGTCCTGCGACAATTAAAGCTATCAATTTGAGTCATGACTGTCCACCCTCATGCTATAAACCACCCAATTTCCCGGAATGAACAACACAAACTACGAGTCAAGGTCGCAGCCTGAGCGCAGACGCAATCACCTCCGCTATCCATTTCCCCCTCTGCTTTCCCATAGGCAAATTCGGAAATCAGCGCCAAAAACTATATTTTACACCAGATATTAATGTAATATATAATTTATAGAACTATTTCTAGAACTATTCTAGACATAATCGCATAAAAAACATGTTTTTTATGCGATTATGTGATTTTTTATCCTATGATGTAATAAATGTTCTCAAAAGAAAAGCAAAGTCGGCAATCACATGGTGTTATCAGGTAAAGATTTGGCAGCACACAGAAACCATGAAGTTCTGTTTGAAGATCTTTCTTTTTGCTTGTTTCCACAGCAACTTATGATAGTCACAGGTCCAAATGGAGTCGGAAAATCTACATTACTACGGATCATCGTTGGTCTTCTTAAAGCTGCTGAGGGTTCTATAACTCTTAAAGACAAACAACAAACATATCCTGTCGCTACGGCGTGTCATTATCTTGGTTCACAAAATGCCATGAAACCTTTCTTATCGGTCATCGAAAATCTGCAATTTTGGTCAGCATTTTATGGACAACATTTGCTCTGTCCGCAGGAAGCTCTTGCCGACATCGATCTTTCTGATCTTGAATCTTTACCCTTCAATGTTTTATCAACTGGGCAAAAAAGGCGTGTGGCTATTGCGCGTCTTTTGCTCTCCCATCGTCCTATTTGGATTTTAGATGAACCAATATCGGGCGTTGATAACCATGCGCAAATTCTTCTTGCCAATGTTTTCCAACGCCATCTCAACCAAGGTGGGATGATTATCGCTGCAACCCATCATCCCCTTGGAATTCCGGAAAACCTAAAAATTGCTCTAGAAGAATTTTCACCTTCTAAAGAGAGAAAAAAATGAAAGCTCTATTCTGGCGTGATCTTAAATTCGCTTTAACTCCGCAAGCCTCTTCGTTAACAGGACTTTTGTTTTTCATCGCTGTTGTTTTAGTAACCCCCTTTACCATTGGGCCAGATCCTAAAGTCCTAGCACAAATAGGTCCAGGCATATTATGGTTTGGAGCCCTTCTCGCAGGACTCCTCAATCTGAATAAACTTTTTCAAACGGATCACGATGACGGAACACTTGACCAATTTATCCTCTCTGCACAAAGACAAAGTTTGACATTGATCATCTTTACCAAATGCCTTGCCCATTGGGTAGGAACAATGTTTCCTCTTATTTTTGTTACTCCTGTTTTAGCATTCATGCTCCATTTAGATGCTACGATAACTTTCACAACAATCCTTACTCTCTTATGCGGAACACCTGCCATTATTTTTATCGGCGCGATAGGAGCTGCTCTTGCAACATCATTGCTACACAGCACTCTTCTCATTTTTATCATCATCTTACCATGGATTGTGCCAATTATAATTTTTGGCGTTTCAGCTGCTATAGCTCCAACAAATCCACATGTCTCTTTTTGGGCTTCTTTGACTCTTCTTATTGCTTTTTCACTTCTTTTGAGTCTCTTTAGCTCTTTTGTTGCCGCTATAACGCTCAAGCTTTTATCAGAATCATAAAAGATGATTGCCGCACAGCAAAACTCTGCCTATTATAAATCTCATGAAGAAAACATCTCGCATAGATAAAACGAGGACGCTCCCGACAAGTTTGACCCGTTTTATGAAAATAAGCAGTGCTATTTTGCCTTGGTTAACGGGTATCATATTCTGTCTTCTTATTTTAGGCTTTGTTCTGATTGTGCATTCTCCTGATGACTATCAGCAAGGTATCACCGTTAAGATTATGTACATTCATGTACCATTTGCCTGGCTCTCGACATTTTGTTATCTTATAATAAGCATCGCTGCATTAGAAATTTTGGTTTGGAAACATCATCTTGCTGATGTAGCACTCAAATGTGGTGCGCCTATTGGAGCAATTTTTACAGCCCTCTCCTTACTAACAGGTGCGCTTTGGGGACGCCCAACATGGGGAACGTGGTGGGTATGGGATGCCCGACTCACATCGGTTTTAATTTTGCTTTTTATCTACCTTGCCATTATCATGCTTGCTCGCGCTTTTGATAATCAAACAAAAGCAACACGCGCTACAGCAATTCTTACACTCGTTGGGCTGGTCAATATTCCCATTATCAAATTCTCTGTTAATTGGTGGAATACACTCCATCAATCAGCGTCACTTTTACGTTCAGGAGGACCAACAATCGAGCATGCTATGTTATGGCCCCTCATAATAATGATATTGTGCTTCAGCCTTCTGTTTATTTTACTCTATTTGATGGCTATGCGAAACGAAATCAATCGTCGTCATATCCAAATACTTCAGATTAAAAAAGCCCGTTATGCACAACATCAGGATTCTTCATCATGCTCGACCTAAACAACATTCACAATGAAGTTTTAGGAAATCTCTCTCAGAAAATTGACTGGTTTCTTGGTACCCTTCACCACGAACAAATTGTGATTCTAAGCTATATGTTTTCTGCACTCTCTCTCTTATGTTTTATTGGGTACATTCTCTACAAAGGTCAATATCAGAAAAAAATCCTACAACAGTTGAAGCAAAAAGAGCTGTTCGGAGAAGAAAAATAGAATGCACAAGGTCCCTCAAAAACCTAAAAACAGCATATCTTTATTCACTTTATTGGGTCTTTTGGGACCCTTTGTGTTTTTTCTTCTTCTCATTATGCTTTTCTTCTATTTTACGAATAGCAAACACCCCAATGATAATTTCCTTCATCCAAGCACATTCTCTGAAAAACCCGCTCCAAAAACCAATCTTCCCCTCCTTGGTAATGAGAATCATCTTCTCAATTTAGAACAATTTAAAGGACGCGTAACATTGGTCAATTTTTGGGGATCTTGGTGTTTATCTTGTCGCACAGAGCATCCACTTCTTATGAGGATTGCACAAGATCAACGTTTTGATGTTATTGGCATTAATTATAAGGATAACAAAGAGAACGCACAACGCTTTTTAAGAAATTTTGGTAACCCTTTTAAAGCTATTGGCTTTGACGCTTCAGGGTATACAGCTATTAATTGGGGTGTCTATGGACCACCAGAAACTTTTCTTTTGAATAAAGAAAGTCTTATTATTGCCAAACATGTGGGACCTTTAACATGGCAAATTTATCAAAAAAAAATCCTGCCAAAAATTGAAAAAGCTATCATGACAAAAAACTCAACACATTGATGATTCATTAGTTCCTGCTCTTAAAGTGAACATCATTATCTTTTCTTCTTTCATCACACCTTAAATGTAATCTCAAAAGCTTGCTTGCATGCCACAATAAGAAGGAATGTGTCATAAAAATTATTTGAGAAAAGATACAATATCTCTTTATGAAATCTTTTAATGGAAGAGAAGAGGCAATATTGGAAGCTAAACAGAGTATGAAAAACGGATTTATACTTTCATAAGCGTAATAATGTTTCTCCCTTTTATCAGTTTTAAACTGTACCATTCTCACGTAATGAGATTTGGAGCAAAAAAGAGTTTTTCAAATAAGCGTGTCGATGAACAAGTTGTACGTTTTCTTCATGCAAAGCACAATTCCACTACAAAATGAAAAAGAACGAGACACTCCAATCTCCACTATTTTTGAAAGAGTGTTGTAGAGATTTTAAGACTATTAAGCTCAATGAAAAGAGACGTTAAAAATGAACAACAAACAGCATCTCTCTAGTATATCATCGCACAATAATACGAAAAAATAACACACAAATAAATTTTTTATGGACAGAGACTCTCTCTTCACGAGAGCCCTCACCCTCAAAAATTTCTTCTCATAAGAGAATTATATATCAACAACATATTTATTTATAACGATAATTTATCGTTTTTCCTGTTGAATGAGAGACCCGAAGATCCTAAGATTCTCTCATTTTAAACTTGCTTTATGCTGAATCAATCAAAACTATCCCCCTTACACATCACAAGTGGAATGATCGTGTGGATAAAAACTCTGAAGAAAGAAGTAAAATACCTCTTATGAATCGTTTTTATGCAAGGGTTATCGCAACATTGTGGGCTGGGAAGAGTATGATGGTGCCGGCTTGTACCTCATAAGCGTAAAAATGGTGGTACTCAATGGATTTTACGCCGTCGTGAAATGGGCTTTTGTGCGCTTTAAGAAATGTTTTTTAAAAAAAGTTCGTGAATGTGTAAGACAATAGCGTTCTGTTTTGCATGAGGGTTATGACCCCATTAAAGAACGTGAGAAGAAAAAACGTAAGGCAATACGAATCTTCCCATCATTTAAAAGATATTGCTCTCAATGCTTTTGAAAGCCGTAAAACTGAATTAAAATGACGGTAAGAAGGTGAGTGGTTTGTACCTTTATATCTTCATATCCTCTCTAAATTAAGCTGCATACCCATTTCAGAGATTACACAAACAAATATACATTAACGACCAAGGCAGAGAAGGCAATAGAAATAACGACAAATATTATACTCTTATCCGTCGTCTTTCAGAGATTGGCTGAAATGCTATCTTGGCATGAAAGGCACAATAGGGACCGTTTTCACCAGAATCGGCACCGCAAAAATGGAAATCTGGTGACAAAGGATCTCCAACTGGCCATCGACATGTATTTTCACTCAATTGTAAAAGATTAAGCTGGCGTGATATAGGAACAACCACATTTGAGTTTGTAGGCAAATCCGTTTCTGTTACATCTTCTGCGATAGGTTCCACCTTTAAAGCTGTTACTTCAGCACTGGAAGAAACAGCATCCGTTGGCACTACAGCCGATGGCGTACGACGTGCACGGGGAGATGACGGACTAGGAGGCGCTTTTTGTGCGCGAGATCCCCCTTGTGCTGTCTTACCACGTCCTGGTAACTTTAATCGATGCACCTTACCGATAACAGCATTCCTACTGACTCCCCCTAACTGAGCGGCAATCTGACTTGCACTTAACCCTTCACTCCAAAGTTTTTTAAGAAGTTCAACGCGTTCATATGTCCAACCCATCTTAGCACTCCATTCTGATCACCTCATTGAGATGCATCTTGTTGCATCTTCAAATGTTCGAACAATATGTTCAATAAATTGAATGAAAAATTTCATACTCCTCTCGAGCACAAAAAATATTCAACCTATGGAACGTACAAACTGAAATACAACCTTGCTTACTGATTTAAACTACAATATGCACCGACTCTCTGACAAGAGCCTTTCCTCCTTGAAGAGTCTATTTAGAATGTTTTCCCCAACTTGCAAACCAAATAGAGGAAAAACTCTTGTATTTAATGAAGACTTTTTCCTATAAATGCTGCAAAATGCTTCTTAGAGAATTTTTATCACTTTTCTGCTAAAATGAAGCACCGACGGAATTTGCATTTCAAAAAAGGTGAGGATGTCTGGCTTATTTCCGATAAAGGTGAGCGTTATCTCGATTTGACGTCTGGCATTGCTGTCAATGTGTTAGGGTATGCTCATCCAAAGGTTGCACTATACCGAAAATTATAAAATCGCTTTATTTACAACATTATTTTGTTTACTATATGGTAAATCCTTAAAATATAAAGGAAATCATGATGGGCACTACCGCTATACAGCCACTTTATACGTGCTTTGCTCGACGGAATTTGCATTTCAAAAAAGGTGAGGGTGTTTGGCTTATTTCCGATAAAGGTGAACGTTATCTCGATTTGACGTCTGGCATTGCTGTCAATGTGTTAGGATATGCTCATCCAAAGTTGGTTGAAACCCTCAAAAGACAAGCTGAAAAACTTTGGCATATTTCCAATCTTTTTCAATCACCCGAACAAGAAGCTCTTGCTGCACGACTTTGTGCAAATAGCTTTGCTGATAAGGTTTTTTTCTGTAATTCTGGCGCCGAAGCACTTGAATGTGCATTCAAAACGGCTCGTCATGCTCATTATGCCTCTGGTCATCCAACACGCGTTGAAATTATTACTTTTGAAGGAGCCTTTCATGGGCGCACACTTGCAACACTTGCGGCAACTGGGCACGAAAAATATCTTGAAGGCTTTGGACCAAAAGCTGGTGGGTTTATTCAAATTCCGTTTTGTGATGAAAATGCTTTGCGGAATGCTATCAGTAAAAAGACCGCAGCTATCCTTATTGAACCTATTCAGGGTGAAGGAGGGATACGAACCGTTTCTCGCGAAACTTTAAGGTTTTTGCGCCAAATCTGCGATGAGCATAATCTGTTACTCATTCTGGATGAAGTCCAAACAGGTATTGGACGAACAGGAAAGCTTTTTGCTTATGAATGGAGTGATATCACACCTGATATTCTTACGCTTGCAAAAGGATTGGGTGGTGGCTTTCCGTTGGGAGCTTGTCTTGCAACAGATGAAGTGGCAAAAAGTATGACACCAGGAACCCATGGTTCAACTTTTGGCGGAAATCTTCTTGGGATGGCTGTAAGCAACAGTGTTCTGGATATCATCTTAGAACCAGGTTTCCTTCACCATGTTCAGCAAATGGGCCATAAGCTAAAAAGTGGACTTTCAAAAATTCTCAACAGCTATCCTGATATTATCTCTACAATTCAAGGTGTTGGTCTTATGCTCGGTATCCAATGTGTCGCTCCTGCAAATGCCGTCGTCGATGCCTTAGAAAAGCAATATGTTCTTAGTGTTGTTGCTAATAATAACGTGGTGCGTTTATTACCCCCCCTTATCATAAAAGAAGAAGAAATAGAGGAAGGTTTATTTCGTATTGAAAAAGCAATTGCTTCTCTTTCACAAACAAATAAAAAAAGGCAAGTATCATAAACATGACAAATACTCTTCGCCATTTCACCGATTTATCGGTTTTAACCCCGCAGACAGCACGTGCTCTTATCGATTATGCAAAAAGTCTTAAAGCATCCTTCAAAGCAGGGAAAAGTTCAAAACTTTTTGTTGGTAAAACACTGGCAATGATTTTTGAAAAACCGTCCACACGAACCCGTATTTCATTTGATATCAGCATGCGCCAACTAGGTGGGGATACAATTATGCTAACAGGTTCAGAAATGCAGCTTGGACACAGTGAAACCATCGCTGATACAGCACGCGTTTTATCGCGTTTTGTGGATATTGTAACCTTACGAACAACACGCCATGATCGGATGCTCGAACTGGCACAATACGCACAAATTCCTGTTATTAATGCCCTTACCGACGATACACATCCTTGCCAAATTCTAGCAGATATACTGACTTATGAAGAGCATCGTGGGCCTGTTGCAAACAAAATATTTGCGTGGATGGGAGATGGCAACAATGTGCTGCATTCCTTGATCGAAGCTGCTGCTCTTTTTGGCTTCCATTTGCGTATTGCTACTCCCGAAGGCAATGAACCACAAGAAAAATTTGTCCATTGGGCTCGAGAACGAGGGGCACATATTACACTAACTCATAATCCACAAGAGGCAGCTAAAGATGCTGACTGTATTATGACTGATACATGGGTTTCTATGGGACAAGAGTTTCGTGCTCGCAGTCATTCTGTTTTTCAGCCTTATCAAGTCAATGAAGCTTTGATGAAATTAGCCAAACCCAATGCTCTTTTCATGCATTGTTTGCCTGCTCATCGTGGCGAAGAAGTTGTCGATGCTGTGATAGATGGGGCGCATTCCGTTGTTTTTGATGAGGCGGAAAATCGTCTTCATGCCCAAAAAGCAATTCTTGCATGGTGTTTACAAGATGCACTTTTCCCTTCACAATAGCCTAGCAAAATAAATCATATAAAAGGCAAAAATACGATGCACGAACAATCCACAGAGACATCTTCTCTCAGCAATATCCATTTGAGTGAAGATGATACTGTTGTTTCCTTTCAAGTCGAAGAACTGGATATTCGTGGACGTGCTGTACAACTTGGAGAAACTTTAAATTCTATTCTGACAAGGCATCAATATCCTGAACCAGTTTCTTATCTTCTCGCAGAAGCCTTAGTTTTAACCGTTCTGCTTGGAACCTCCCTAAAAATTAAGAGAAAATTTATTTTACAAACCCATTCCGATGGCCCCGTTAATATGTTGGTATGTGACTTCTCTCCCCCTTCCAGCCTCCGCGGTTATGCGCGTTTTGATAAAGAAAAGTTAAAAAAAGCAATCATCAATAAGCAAATATCTTCAGAAACACTGTTGGGAAAAGGTACCTTAGCTTTTACTATTGACCAAGGTACCCATACACAGCCTTATCAGGGAATAGTGTCATTAGATGGAGAAAGTCTACAAGAAGCTTCCCGTACCTATTTTGATCAATCAGAACAAATTCCTACCGATATACGTTTGGCAGTTGCTATATTAATGAACCGAGATCAACAAGGAAAACCACAGAAAAACTGGAGAGCAGGAGGTCTTCTAACCCAACTCTTGCCCAGAGCATCATCTCAGCATCAAATATATGAACAAGATAAAAAAACAGAAGAAACGAAAACGCAAACACAACTTGAAAACCAGTGGCAAGAGGTCAAAGCATTAACAGCAACCATTGAAAGCACAGAATTGACAGACCCGCAAGTTGGCAGTAAGCGGTTATTGTTCCGTCTTTTCCACGAACAAGGTGTTAGGGTTTTTAACCCCTCTTCTCTTATTGATCAATGCTCTTGCTCGCGTGAAAAAATTAAAGCAATGCTGGAAGGTTTTCCCGTTGAGGAACGCAATGAAATGGTTGAAGGTGAGTATATTTCAGTCACATGTGAATTTTGTTCAACAACTTATCGTTTTAAATCACAAGAATTTTCTGAAAATGAAATGTAACCAATATTTCTCATAAAGAGAAGAATGTTGGCCGCAGCTAAAATCAATTTTAGTTACACATCTAGAACATAAAAAGGGTTAAAATGAACCTTTAGCGGTATTATATATCTTATTTCCTTAGAGCTAACCGTTCTTTATTGCCTATACAATCATACTCTTGGTTCCAATCAACATACATTCCATATGCTTTTTATAAAAGTAACCCATATCCCTTAAAATATGTTCCTTCCTCCCTGAAAAGATCTCTCTTTTATTTCTTGGCATATCAGCAAGAATTGACCTCTTAACACCACCAAGTTTTTGATGCTTTTTACAATCGTATCAAATTATTGATTTTAAAGATAAACAATCTTTTTAAATCGAAGGAGATTCATGAATAAAGTCCTATTTTTTATTCGAACTCTTTTCGTTTATGGAGAATATGAAGCTGTCAAAGTCAAAACCAACTGCTATTTTTTACTATTATTTTTCAATTCTGCTTTATAACTTTCAAAAAAATCCACAGCTGTGTTTTTGAAGGAATAAGAATTACATATTGCCTCACACTTTTGTTGATAACATTCGCTAATGGGGTCATGACTCTCATGTAGAATAAAACGTCATTGTGCTGCACATTCACGGGCTTTTTTAAAAAACTTTCTTAAAACACCCAAACCCATTTCACAACAACACCCATGGAGATGGTAATAGCGTAAAAGCTATTTAGCACCACCATCTTTCCACTTGTGAGGGAGCAAGTCGGTACCATCATTCTCTTTGCCCGCCCCTAATGTTGCGACAGCACTTGCATTTTGACGATTCATAACTGTCGTTTTGCCTTTCTTCTCGTGTTTTTATCCACACGATCATTCCACTTGTGAGGTGCAAGGGGATAGTTTTGATTGATTCACCAAAAGCAGGAGTGAAGTGAAAAAATCTTAGAATATTCGGGTCTCTCATTTACATGTAAAATGATGAATTAACATTATAAATCAATATCTTGATTATTTTAAGAATCAAAACATGTATACTTGAATATCAAAAGAGCGTTGTAATCGAGCTCAAATGAGAATTGTATAAATTATCTTCATGCAAAAAAGTACAGTATGGAGATAGTTAATATAATAACAGTCTTAGTCTGTTGCTTTATAAACAGAAGAAGAACATTAGAGAAATTCTATTACCGTACATACTTTAAAAAAAACATTGTATGCTTTTTGGTAATAAAACTGTCGATAGCATATACCCGTTAAAATATATTGCTATACTTATCCCAATAATAAAAAGCAAAGCGAGAAAATAAATATCTCATTGTTGAAAAAAATCTAAACCTCTCAAAACGCCTGTAATGCTTTGAATATTTTTTATATAGAATACTGATTCAACAGATATTTTTAGCAATAACGGTAATCTTCTCACTCAAAAATGTTTTCAGCAGAATCCTTGTTTGTAAAAATTAGACGCAATGGCGTAAATTTCATGATCAAATTTGTACCTCCATAGCTTTTACCCCAAAATATAGCTTGTAAAATACTATAACTGATAAAACCAAACCTGAACCTGGAAAAATCTAAACGATATTATAGCCCTTTGCCCGGCACAAAACGGCGCAACCAAACATAAAGCGCACCTCTACCGCCATGTTGATGAGCTGCGCGTTCAAATGCATGAACATAATACCGAAAAGCTGATGTCGATAACCAATGAGGAACAAACTTATACAAAGCACCATCACTTCCAACTGAACGACCTTTTCCTGTAATCACAAGCACATAACGTAATCCACTTTGCTGAGATGATTGTAGAAATTCTTTTAAGAAAAAGTAAGCTTCTTCCTGCCCATAACCATGAAGATCAAGACGCGCTTCAAGTGGATAATGCCCTTTAGCAATTTTACGATGGACAACATGATCAAAGAAATGGACCTTCTGTGTTTTGGTAATCACTATCGTTTCTTTTTTAACCACCGTTGGTCTTTGCTGATTCCCCTGAGATAATGAAAAGATTGGTGATACAGGCTGTTTTTTATGATCAATCTTTGTTGCATTTTTTTTGATAGGAAAAGGGAGTTCATTATGAAGGGGCATTATTGTATGACAAACCCTTTCCCATAAAAGACGATCCTTTGCAGTCAATAAATCCTTCTTTTCTCTCCATTTGCCCGTGGACATTACAATCTTCAATCTCTTATAAAATTTATTTATGCGACTAAAACTTATTCATGCAACCTTATGGGCCAAAGAGATCTTAATTTTCATCTTCCGTTGCAAAAAGTTTCCAATTGGGATCAGACGATAGACTATTGCGAACAAAAGTCCATATATCTCTAATTTCTACAATAGCATCAGGATCACCATCGATACGCTCTCCCTGCTCATTATAGGTTACAGAAATCATTTCACTAACAATCCGTACAGTTAAAAATTGTTCCTTTTCTTGCATTTCTGCTGAGATAAACTCGATCTTATTAATGCCAATAAAAGTAAACTCAACTTTTTCATTGTTTTTTTCGCGTTGCTCAATAGCCGCACTAAAACTTTCAAAAACATTTTGAGAAAGGAGTTTCTTAAGCTGATCACGCTCTCCCTTAGCAAAAGCTGTTACAATCATTTCATAAGCAACTTGAGCACCTTTGATAAAAAATTGAGGAGAAAAATGAGGATCGCTCTGGCAAAGTGCGCGCAAACCTTTATTCAGTGCACTTCCCTCTGGTGAAATTGCATCAATTTCATTAAAATCGCTCTTTTGTGCATTATCCTGATGAGGGAACGAAACAACATTATCTTTCGTTTCTGCTTCACTCTGTTTTTTAGAATGACGTGAATAAGGGTCGAAAGGAGGCTTTTCAAAACCAATCCGCTTTCCTAATACATTACGTAGCTGTACAAAAACGACAACCATAATAACAAGAGCTATGACAAGTATAACGTCAAATTCCATGGGCGCTGTTAATCTCCAAATCTAAGATGATCTGTAATAAACATTGCAGTCAATATCATTTATAACTAAATATGTAAAATAAGGAATCCACTATTTAAATATTTTTATAGCCTTTCATGCCTCTTCATGGCCTTTATTCATTGGTGTTTATACAAGAAGAGCTGTCTATTTTTCTATCCTCAACTTGAGAAGGGAATTTTTGTGTGATAAAGTTCTACTCCATAAGTCCTCGCTTTTTTATCATTCTCCTCCTCAGCGCTCTTTTGATTGAAATTGCCGGTTTTATCTTTGTTGGAGAAGAAATTGGAATTTTAGCAACTTTGAGTCTGGTTGTTCTTACAACACTATTTGGTATTATTTTATTGCGAATTCAAGGGTTTAGTCTTTTAAAAAACATACAACGTGAATTTATCCAAGGGCGTTCATTTAAAAATTATATGATTGATGATGTTTTCATCATTGTGGGTGCGATTTTACTTATTCTTCCAGGTTTTGTAAGCGATCTTTTGGGAATATTACTTCTTATTAAACCAGTCCGCTCCGTTATTTGGCGCTTTTTTTCATCATTTGGCAACAAAATGAATCCTCACACTCAAGGCAACACCAACACGCAAAATGAATCTGAAAAAATTATTGATCTCAACGGTGAAGACTATCAAGTCCATAATGCTACAGAATCTCCATGGCGTAAAAATGATGATCATCCTTGAAATGCTAAAAAAATCTGTAAGTGACGAAAAAAAACAATCAAGACAACAAGAGGGTTCCTTGCAACCTTTTGCGAAGCATGATAACCAGCTTGATCTTTAGATCTAAAATAAAAATATACACAATGATGATGAGAGGTTGGTTATGGCTGAAGGTGAAATGAACAATAACGGTGGAGAACCAGTTTTTGCTGTATTAACGCAATATTTAAAGGATTTTTCGTTCGAAAACCCAAGCGCTCCTCGCTCTTTGCGTCCACGTGAAAAGGCACCACAAATCGATATCAATATTAATGTCAACGCCAACCCAATTGGTGATGATAATTACGATGTCATTTTGACCCTCTCTGTCAAAGCTGATGATGACACTGAAACATTATTTCATGTAGAACTCATTTATGGTGGCGTTTTTCATATTAAAAATATTCCACAAGAACATGTGATGCCTCTTGTTTTTATTGAATGCCCCCGTCTTCTGTTTCCATTTGCGCGGCAAATTATCTCTGATGCCACCCAAAATGGTGGTTTTCCGCCTTTGTGGATTGACCCGATTGACTTTGCCGCTCTGTTCCAAAAGAGACTTGCTGAAGAACAAGAAGACAGTCAAAGTCAGGGACAACCTTCTTAAAAAATTATTTTTTTGTTTTCAAAAAGGCCCTGAATATCAGAGGCCTTTGTTGTTTTACACTTTTTTTGCGTGGTAAGCAGCAAGCATTGCAATATTAACAATATCGGTATCACTTCCACTAAACGGTACAATTTGGACGGACTTTTCTAATCCAATCAAAATAGGACCAATGATTGTTGCTTCACCAAGCTCTTGTAGCATTTTGCTCGCAATAGAAGATGCATGATATCCCGGCATCACTAAAATATTAGCAGGTTCTTTTAATCCCATAAAAGGATATTGCTGCATCAATTTCGAATTAAGCGCCACATCAGCACTTATTTCTCCATCAAATTCAAAGTTAACTTTGCGTTCATGTAAAATATCCACAGCATCTTGAATCTGTTGTGTTACCTGTCCTTTCATATAGCCAAAAGTAGAAAATGCTACAAAAGCTACCCGCGGTTGATAGCCAAACCCACGAACAAAAGAAGCTGTTTGTTCTGCTATATCAGCAAGTTCCTCAGCGTTTGGATGCTCGTAAATCGCTGTATCCGCAATAAACACAGTGCGTCCACGACAAATAGCCATAGAGATACCAATTAATCGTTCTTTTGGTTTCTCATCGATTACGCGACGTATATCAATCAACGCTGTTTCATAATTGCGTGTTATCCCGGTAACCATAGCATCAGCATCATCCAATGCCACCATGCAAGCAGCAAAATAATTGCGATCATTATTGATACGACGATGACAATCACGCAATAGCCAGCCTTGGCGTTGCATTTTTTTATAAAGGTAATTTGCATAAGCATCTGTACGACAAGAAAGCTTGGCATTCATAATCGAAATACCTTCACGTTCCAGATCAATTCCAGCAAGAGCAGCTGTTTCTCTTATTTGTTCTTCACGACCAATTAAAATCGCTTCTCCTAGTTTTTGGTGAACGTAAGAAACAGCCGCTCGCATTACTTGCTCTTCTTCACCTTCTGCAAAGACAATTTGTTTTGGTACTTGACGAACGTGATTGTAAACACCACGCATAATGGAAGAAATGGGATCACGTCTTGCATTTAAATCATGTTCATAAGCTTCTAAGTCATCAATATGCTTTTGTGCAACACCGCTTTCCATTGCCGCTTTTGCCACCGCCACTGAAACAACGGTGAACAAACGCGGATCAAAGGGAACAGGAATAATATAATCTGGACCAAATTTTAATCGCTTTCCACGATAAGCTTCCGCAACACTGTCAGGTACATTTTCACGAGCCAACCACGCAAGAGCCTTCGCTGCAGCAATTTTCATATCCTCATTGATAACTGTCGCATGCACATCAAGTGCACCGCGAAATATATAAGGAAAACAAAGTACATTATTAATCTGATTTGGATAATCCGAACGACCTGTTGCGACAATGGCATCATCACGCACTTGCATAACCTCTTCCGGTGTAATTTCTGGATCGGGATTGGCCATAGCAAAAATGATTGGTTGAGGTGCCATCGACTTTACCATTTCAGGAGTAATGGCGCCTTTAGCTGAAACCCCAAAAAACATATCAGCACCTTCCATCGCTTCGGCAAGTGTACGTTTATCCGTTCGCACAGCATGGGCAGACTTCCATTGATTCATTCCCTCTTTGCGGCCTTCATAGACAACACCTTTTGTGTCACAAAGTATGATATTTTCAGGTCGAAACCCCATTGCCTTAATCAATTCAATACAAGCAATTCCCGCAGAACCCGCACCATTACAAACCAACCGTGTATTTTGCATATCACGCCCCGTTAAATGGAGGGCATTGATGACACCAGCGGCAACAATAATTGCTGTACCGTGTTGATCATCATGAAAAACAGGTACATTCATGATCTCACGTAAGCGACTTTCTATCATAAAACATTCTGGTGCTTTAATGTCTTCAAGGTTGATACCACCAAAAGACGGTTCCAAATGACGCACCAAATTGATAAAATTTTCCGTATCGTTTGTATCAATTTCTAAATCGATTGAATCAATATCTGCAAAGCGCTTAAAAAGGACTGCTTTGCCTTCCATAACTGGCTTAGATGCAAGTGCACCTAAATTGCCCAAACCTAAAATTGCTGTTCCATTTGATATAACAGCAACAAGATTGCCCTTTGCTGTATAATTGTAAGCCAATGCTGGATTTTCAGCAATCGCTTTAACGGGGACAGCAACGCCTGGTGAATAAGCAAGCGCTAAATCATGCTGTGTTGCCATAGACTTTGTTGCAATAATTTCAAGCTTTCCAGGTCGACCACGACTATGAAAATCAAGGGCTTCCCTCTCACTAGCACTATAAATCGTTTGAGATATTTTCTGATCCTGATTGCTTTTTTTCATCTTATTTAACTTTCCCAAAACAGTGAAAATTCTACTCTACAATGTGTGCGTAATTACCCGATTTTAAAATTTGATCCATATGTTATAAACCGCTATGCTTGCTTTAACAGAGCTGATCATATGTTTCAATTTAGAGATAATGAAGATAAATATTGAAGTAAACAAAAAAGGGTGTCAAAGCCTCATTTGCAAGAGACAGGCGCACAAAAATGGATAAGAAAAGTGATCATAAAAATAGTTTAGTCCCACAACCTACCCCCTCACCTGCTCTCCATCAACAGCGCCCAACACCTATGATGGAGCAATATATAGAGATCAAAGCGGTTAATAATGACTCCCTTCTCTTCTATCGAATGGGTGATTTTTATGAATTGTTTTTTAATGATGCAATTGAAGCCGCTCAAGCTTTAGGAATCACACTCACAACACGCGGAAAACATTTGGGTGAAGATATTCCTATGTGTGGTGTTCCCGTGCATACTGCTGACGATTATTTGCAAAAACTTATTGCTTGCGGCTATCGTGTGGCTGTTTGTGAACAAACAGAAGATCCTGCAGAAGCCAAAAAACGTGGAGCAAAATCGGTTGTTCGGCGCGATGTTGTTCGTCTTGTCACACCTGGAACTATAACAGAAGAAAAGCTCCTTGATCCAACGCGTGCAAATTATTTGATGACACTTGCCCGCATAAAAACCAGCGATGGAGAGGAATTTGCCCTTTCCTGGATTGATATCTCAACAGGCATCTTTCGTGTCATGGAAAGCCGCAATGAAAAGCTTTTAGCAGATATTATGCGTGTGGATCCTCAAGAAATCATTGTCGCTGATTCTTTTTTTCATGATAAATCCCATAAATCACTTTTTGATGTTCTCGGTCGCATCATTTCACCTCAACCCATTAGCCTCTTTGAGGTAATCACTGCTGAACGCGATATTTGTAGTTATTTTAAACTCTCAACCCTTGAAGGCGTTGCTGATTATTCACGCTCCGAACTCTCCGCAATTGCTGCTGCCATTCGTTATATCGAAAAAACGCAAATCACCCATCGCCCTCCTCTCATGCGTCCTGAACGTCAAAATGAAAGTGCTACCCTTTTCATTGATGCAGCGACCAGAATGAATCTTGAACTTATTCGAACAACATCCGGTCAACGCGATGGTAGTTTATTAAAAGCTATTGATCGTACCGTAACAGGAGGGGGATCTCGTCTTCTCGTCGATCGCCTCATTGCTCCTCTCACCACACCTGCTGCTATTGATAAACGTCTGGATTCCATCGACTTTTTTCTACGCAACCCATCCCTTGCAGAGGCTATAAAGCTGACCTTAAAAGGGGGACCAGATATGCCACGCGCAGTTTCTCGGTTAGCTCTTGGTAGAGGGGGGCCCCGTGATATGGCGACAATCCAGCGCGGACTTGAAATCATTCGTGAACTTCATCAGCTTCTTAACAATGAATTGCTTCCTCAGGAAATAAGTGATGTACAACAGACTTTTTCACATTTACCTACGACTTTGCATTTACATCTGGAACAGGCATTAGCGGATGACCTTCCTCTCCTTAAACGTGATGGTGGTTTCATTCGCCCTCAATACCATAAAGAGCTCGATGAAATGCGCGCTCTGCGTGATGAATCTCGCCGTGTTATTGCTGAACTTCAAGCACAATATGCTCAAGAAACAGATATTAAAACACTCAAAATCAAACACAACAATATTCTAGGCTATTTCATTGAAGTAACCAATGGACAAGCGTCTGCTCTCACAGATAGCCCACAAGCTAAAGCCCGTTTTATCCATAGACAAACAATGGCAAATGCTATGCGCTTTACCACAACAGAGCTTGCCGATCTTGAAAGCCGTATTGCTCATGCCGCTAACCATGCGCTCACACTCGAATTAGAAATTTTTGAAACTCTTGTTCATGAAATTACCGAACAGGTTGATTTTATCCGTAAAGCCTCTGAAGCACTCGCTGTTTTAGACGTCACTGTTGCGTTAGCGCATCTTGCTGAAGAACAAGGATATTGTCGCCCTAAAGTTGACCAATCACTTACCTTTCATATCACAGCAGGGCGCCATCCTGTCGTGGAACAAGCATTACGAAAGCAAGCAGCAGAACCATTTGTTGCCAATAATTGTGATCTTTCTGTGCAAGAAAATCAACAATATGCAGCAATTTGGCTTTTGACAGGACCTAATATGGGAGGGAAGTCAACCTTTTTGCGACAAAACGCTCTTATTGCTATTATGGCACAAATGGGTTCTTTTGTTCCAGCGACCACAGCGCATATTGGCGTTGTTGATCGCTTGTTTAGTCGTGTTGGTGCTTCTGATGATCTTGCACGTGGACGTTCAACTTTTATGATGGAAATGGTTGAAACAGCAACAATTCTCAATCATGCTAGCAGTCATTCCCTGGTTATTCTTGACGAAATTGGACGTGGCACATCAACCTTTGATGGACTTTCTATTGCTTGGGCTGCTGTTGAATATCTTCATGAAGTTAATCACTGTCGTGCTATTCTCGCTACCCATTTTCATGAAATGACAGCTCTCACCCAAAAACTTGATCGCCTCCATAATGTCACAATGAAAGTAAAAAATTGGGATGGTGATGTGATTTTTCTTCATGAAGTTACAAAAGGAGCTGCCGATAGATCGTACGGCGTACAAGTTGCTAAACTTGCTGGACTTCCCAAGGCAGTTATTACACGTGCTACAGATGTACTCCATCAATTAGAACAAGGTGAAATGGCTGGAAAAGGGCATAAATTAATTGATGACCTCCCGCTGTTTTCCCTTCAAGCGCCATCTTCTGTAAATGATAAAACAAATAAACATTCCATACTTCATGAAGCTTTAGAAAATATCCATCCCGATGAACTCTCTCCTAAACAAGCTTTAGAGGCACTCTATCACCTCAAACAACTTGAAAAAAATCATTCCTCATAGAAACAATATACAAAGTGCTGTTTCATGATCATTTATTCATATTATTGCTTTATTATTGCAATATATTGATCAGCATGAGAAGAAAAGCTTGCGTGTAAGAGTAACAAGCCAGCACCATCATTGTATTTGCTCGCCCCCAATGTTCGAATAGCCCTTGGTATTGAGACGATTCATAATAGGCATTTTTACTCCTCTCTAAACGGATTTTTGCCCCTACAGCAACCCTGCTTGTGATATACAAGAAAGTGATTTTAATTGATTGAACATAAGAGAGTTTGAGATAGGGAAATCTTACAATTTTCGGGGGGCTAATTCAAAAAGTAAAATAATAATCATCTTTATAAATCAATGTCTTGCTATTATAATGTTCAGTCTCTCATACGAAACAACAAAATCCACGGCAATTTCTAAATCATCTTTACAATCGCTTGAAATACGCCGTCTAAGCCATAAAACAAACCACTTGAAATATCGCGCAAGGAATGCTCGAATTTCTAAAAAACGCTCTTTTATAAGATGAATTTTTTTACCATAGTCAAATGTTACGAACCGCTCCTTTAGATGCAGAAGTCGTCATTGCTGCATATGCTTTGAGAGCCTTTGAAACCTTGCGTTTACGCACTTCTGTGGGTTGCCAAGCTGTCTTTCCTTTCGCCTCCATTTTGGCACGACGCTGCACCATCTCAGCAGCATCAACCAACATATGAATGGTGCGATTAGGAATATCTATTTCTATAATATCACCCTCTTCGACCAAAGCAATTGCTCCTCCTTCAGCTGCTTCTGGTGAAATATGCCCGACAGAAAGCCCTGAACTCCCCCCTGAAAAACGACCATCCGTTATAAGTGCACAAACTTTGCCTAATCCTTTGGATTTGAGATAGCTCGTTGGATAGAGCATTTCTTGCATCCCCGGTCCACCACGTGGCCCTTCGTAGCGGATTAAAACAATATCACCTGACTGAATTTTGTCGTTCAAGATTGCCGCAACAGCCGAATCTTGGCTCTCAAAAATCCTTGCTGGACCTTTAAAAGTTAAAATCGACTGATCAACACCTGCTGTTTTTACAATACAGCCATCTTCTGCAAGATTTCCATAAAGGACCGCCAATCCTCCATCTTGCGAATAGGCATGTTCTCTGTCCCGAATCACACCTTTTTTACGATCAAGATCAAGGGTATCATAGCGACGAAATTGACTAAAAGCTGTTTGTGTTGGAATACCACCTGGTGCGGCACGATAAAATTCATGAATCGCTGCTTCATGTGCCTGTTTCACATCCCAGTGCTCAAGAGCTTCTTTCATTGTTTTCGCATGAACCGTATAGGTAGATGTGTCAATGAGACCCGCTGCATCCAATTCTCCTAAAAGCCCCATAATACCACCAGCACGATGAACATCCTCCATATGCACATTGGCAACAGCGGGAGCAACCTTGCATAAAACAGGAACACGACGCGAAAGGCGATCAATATCTGTCATGGTAAAATTGACCTCGCCTTCTTGTGCCGCTGCCAAAAGATGCAAGACAGTATTGGTTGATCCCCCCATGGAAATATCTACGGTCATTGCATTTTCAAAAGCCTTGCGCGAAGCAATAGAACGCGGCAAAACTGTTTCATCATCCTTTTCATAATAACGCTTGACCAGCGCAACAATCTGTCGTCCAGCTTCTTCAAAAAGCATTCGTCGATCTGCATGGGTTGCCAATACTGACCCGTTTCCAGGAAGAGAAAGCCCTAATGCTTCGGTCAAACAATTCATAGAATTTGCTGTAAACATCCCTGAACAAGAACCACATGTAGGACAAGCAGCCCGTTCTATCTCCGCAACTTCTTCTTCTGAATTCTGCTCTGAAGCCGCAGCAATCATTGCATCAACTAAGTCAACAGTAAGATCTTGGCCTTTCCATTTAATCTTACCGGCTTCCATAGGACCACCTGAAATAAAAATTGTTGGAATATTTAACCGCAAAGAAGCCATTAACATACCAGGTGTAATTTTGTCACAATTGGAAATACAGACAAGCGCATCAGCACAATGTGCATTGACCATATATTCAACAGAATCCGCAATGATTTCACGCGAAGGCAAGGAATAAAGCATCCCATCATGCCCCATAGCAATTCCATCATCTACAGCAATTGTATTAAACTCTTTCGCAACACCACCAGCAATAGCGATCTCATGTGCTACCAGCTGCCCAAGATCTTTTAAATGAACATGCCCTGGTACAAATTGCGTAAAAGAATTGGCAATGGCAATAATGGGTTTACCAAAATCGCTATCTTTCATCCCTGTTGCACGCCAAAGACCACGGGCTCCGGCCATATTGCGCCCATGAGTCGATATTCTTGAACGGTAAGAAGGCATTATTTTTTCCCCTCAAATAATTCCATTTTCTTTGTTGTGCTGCAAGCCAACCTTAAAAACAAGAGCGCATGCATAAAAAAGAAAAAAATACCTCTTTTGAGACATTTAAATCACAAAATCCGAAGTTAACTATAAAACCTCGTGCGACAGTATTTTTCATATTCTTATAAAGTTTCTTTTCATCGTTTTTACCGCTGCTCCTTTTTACAAATGATATTAATCGGCATAAAAAATGCGCCTTTTATAGGCATCCAATGAATATCACGCACTTATTTTTTCGCTTCTATGACAGTAAAGCTCTATAAACAACGAAAAAGCATGGTCAAAAACTGCAAACAAATATTGTTTAAGAAACATTAAAATACGGAAAGAATAGCAGCAACTATACCTGCATCCCTTCAAATGCATAAATTCCTGTTATAAATAACGGTGCTTTTCTTACAAAAATTTGTCTCTTTTTGGTGGAGCTAAGCGGGATCGAACCGCTGACCTCTTGCATGCCATGCAAGCGCTCTCCCAGCTGAGCTATAGCCCCATATTAAAGACAGATCATCTCCAAAAAGGATAAAAATACTCTCAATGTGATTTTCTAGAACGAGAAAAATCGAAGATCAAGAAAAATTTATATTTAATTAAAAGAAGCCCCTCTTAACTTCTTTTATAGATCATCATCGTTAGAAACACCACCTCCGATAATACCCGTCACGTCATCGTCATCATCATCTTCTTCATCGTGAGATAAAAACGTATCATCGTCATCACCGAGATCCACATCACTATCTTCCAAATCAGGAAGATCATCATCTTTAGAATCGTCATCATCCTCTTCAAGAAGCATAAAGGCAGACTTTTCAAGTGCTGTATCAAGTTCTTCCGCATCAACTTCTTCTTCATTACTCGCTTCAGCTGCTGCAACTTCAAAATAAGAGCGTGGGTAAGAAATTCCCGTATAAGGTGATACAATGGGGTCGCGATTAAGATCATAAAACTTTTTTCCTGTTTCTGGATCAATACGCTTCGTTCCAAGTTCTTGTTTTGCCATGAACTATCCCTCTTTAATTAACTCCAATTGCGTTAAAAGATAAATTTTACGGTCCTTAATCGAAAAATAATGTCTTTGTCAAAGATAAATACCTCGTTCCACATAGATTTTCTCATGACGCTTGTCAAAGCATGTGCTAGAAAGTACTTCATTAATCAAATTTCGATAAAGTTAAATAGAATTTCTATGCAAAAAGCAATATCCATAACTTCTTACAAATCTACTAATCTTTCTGGTAAAATTAAAATACCAGGAGATAAATCAATCTCCCATAGATCTCTTATATTGGGAGGCTTAGCAAATGGTGAAACACATATCCACGGCTTGCTGGAAAGCGATGATGTGCTCAATACAGCTGCTGCTATGCAAGCTCTGGGTGCTTATATCCAAAAGAAAAATGATCTCTGGGTCATACGAGGAACGGGGAATGGCTGCCTTTTAACCGCACAAAACCCTTTAGATTTCGGAAATTCTGGAACAGGGGTTCGCCTCGTTATGGGATTGGTTGGTCCTTATCATATGAAAACAACTTTTATCGGGGATGCCTCTCTTTCCAAACGCCCAATGGGTCGTATTCTCGACCCACTTCGTTTAATGGGTGTCGAAATTGAAGCAACTCAAGGCAACCATCTGCCTTTAACGCTTTATGGACCCAAAACGGCTAACCCGATTCGCTACCGTATTCCAATGGCTTCTGCCCAAGTTAAATCCGCCGTCCTTCTTGCTGGGCTTAATACTGCTGGTACCACAACTGTTATTGAACCCATTCCCACACGTGATCATACGGAAAAAATGTTAAAAGCATTTGGCGCTGAACTTGAGGTGGAAATAAATACAGAAGGGGCGCGCTTTATTCATCTCAATGGTCAACCGCACCTTACTGGACAAGCAATTGATATTCCAGGTGATCCTTCTTCTGCCGCTTTTCCACTTATCGCTGCCCTTCTTGTAGAGAATTCTGATATCACTATTGAAAATGTTCTTATCAATCCTTCTCGCATGGGACTTATCGAAACATTATGGGAAATGGGTGCGCAAATTACGCTTTTGAACCAACGCCAAACAGGAGGAGAAAATGTTGCCGATTTGCGCGTCACATCCTCAAGGCTCAAAGGTGTCACGGTGCCTAAAGAACGCGCCCCCTCAATGATTGATGAATATCCCGCTCTAGCGGTAGCAGCAGCCTTTGCTGAAGGAAAAACAACAATGCGCGGAATCGAGGAATTACGCGTTAAGGAATCAGATCGCTTGTCTGCTCTTGCGCAAGGACTCAAAATGAATCATGTAGAATGTGAAGAAGGGAAAGATTTTCTCATTGTTCACGGAAAAGGCTCCGAAAAAGGACTGGGTGGTGGAAATGTTATCACATATCTTGATCATCGAATTGCCATGTGTTTTCTCATCTTCGGGCTCGTATCAGAAAAACCTGTTACTATTGATGATAAACGAATGATTGCTACGAGTTTTCCAGAATTTATTCCTTTTATAAAACAACTTGGGGGAAAAATCTCTTGAAACCTTTTGTGATTGCAATTGATGGACCAGCAGCCTCAGGGAAAGGAACATTGGCACGAAAAATTGCTGCTCATTATCATCTTCATCATCTTGATACTGGTCTTACTTATCGCGCTGTTGCTTATGCACTTTTACAAAAAAAATTGCCTCTAGAGGATGAAAAAAGTGCTCTTGCTTGTGCTATAGAGCTTGATTTTAGTACTTTGAATCCAGCTCTTCTCTCTTCTCATCAACTTGGTGAAGCCGCTTCAAAAATAGCGCTCAACCCTGCTATACGGGAAGTTCTTGTCGCTAAACAACGTGATTTTGCTCACATTTTACCCGGCAGTGTCCTTGATGGACGTGATATTGGCACTGTCGTTTGTCCCAATGCTGATATTAAATTTTATGTTATAGCCAATGTTCAAACACGTGCAAAACGTCGCTATCAGGAAATTTTAAAAAAAGGCATACAGGCAGATTATCATGAAATCTTAGCTCAACTTGAACAACGCGATAACCGTGATGCAACGCGCAAACAAAGCCCGTTAAAGCCAGCAAAAAATGCCCACTTGCTTGATACATCAGAATTGAGTATAGAAGCAACATTTGCAATTGCATGCGCTTTTATTGATCCAATCATAAAATTGCGTATAATTGGATAAAGTCGTCAAGGTGATTTTCAGCCTAGCGCTCATTTTTCTTCTTATATTAAAGATAATTATATTAAGAAAAAAGGCATGAAGTCATCCGTGTTAACACTAACCTAGCGCTTATACCTTTTAAATGAAGGTATGTATCAGGAGTTCTTATGTCACAATACAATCCCACAACAGCGGATTTTGAAGCCCTTTTAACAGAATCTTTTCAAACCAATGATCTCAACGAAGGATCCGTTGTTAAAGGTCGTGTCATTGCAATCGAAAAAGACATGGCCATTATTGATGCTGGACTTAAAGTCGAAGGACGTATTCCACTCAAAGAATTTGGAGCTAAAGGAAAAGATGGTTCCTTAAAAGTTGGCGATGAAGTTGAAGTTTATATTGAACGTATCGAAAATGCCATGGGTGAAGCCGTCTTATCGCGTGAAAAAGCACGGCGCGAAGAAAGTTGGATTCGTTTGGAAGAAAAATTCAATGCTGGCACACGCGTTGATGGGGTTATTTTTAGCCAAGTTAAAGGAGGTTTTACAGTCGATCTCGATGGTGCTATTGCTTTCTTGCCTCGCAGCCAAGTCGATATTCGACCCATTCGTGATGTTTCCCCTCTCATGCACAATGCACAATCCTTTGAAATTTTAAAAATGGATCGTCGCCGTGGCAATATTGTTGTTTCACGCCGTACTGTCTTAGAGGAAAGTCGTGCCGAGCAACGTTCAGAAATTGTACAAAATCTTGAAGAAAACCAAATCGTTGAAGGTGTTGTTAAAAATATCACTGATTATAGTGCCTTTGTTGATCTTGGTGGAATTGATGGTCTCTTGCATGTTACAGATATGGCTTGGCGCCGTGTTAACCACCCATCTGAAGTCCTCACAATTGGTCAAACGATTAAAGTGCAAATTATTCGCATCAATCAGGATACACACCGCATTTCCCTTGGCATGAAACAGCTTGAAAGTGATCCTTGGGAAACCATCAGTGCTCGATATCCCGTTGGTACAAAAATTACTGGTGCTGTTACTAATATTACCGATTACGGTGGTTTTGTTGAAATAGAACCAGGAATCGAAGGATTGATCCACGTTTCTGAAATGAGTTGGACAAAGAAAAATGTGCATCCAGGAAAGCTTCTCTCCACATCACAAGAAGTGGAAGTTGTGGTTCTTGAAATTGATCCTTCTAAGCGACGTATTTCCCTCGGCTTAAAGCAAACATTTGAAAATCCATGGATTGCTTTTGCCAATAAGTTTCCTGTCAATTCACAAATTGAAGGGGAGATCAAAAATAAAACAGAATTTGGTCTCTTCATTGGGCTTGAAGGTGATGTTGATGGTATGGTTCATCTTTCCGATCTTGATTGGAATCGTCCGGGTGAACAGGTCATTGATAGTTACAATAAAGGTGATGTTGTTAAAGCCGTGGTTCTTGATGTTGACGTGGAAAAAGAACGTATCTCTCTTGGCATTAAGCAACTCTCCAGCGATAAAGTGGGAGAAGCTGCTGCGGCTGGCGAACTGCGCAAAGGGGCTGTCGTAACGTGTGAAGTTACTGCGGTTAATGAAAATGATATCGATGTCAAATTGATTGATCATAATCTTGAAACAACCATTCGCCGTGCTGACTTGGCTCGTGATCGTGATGAACAGCGCCCTGAACGTTTTTCAATTGGTCAGAGAATTGATGCGCGTATCACCGCATTTGATAAAAAAACACGCAAGCTTTCAGTGTCTATCAAAGCTTTAGAAATTGCCGAAGAAAAAGAAGCTGTTGCACAATATGGTTCTACAGACTCAGGGGCTTCTCTTGGTGATATTCTTGGTGCCGCTTTGAAAAAACAAGAACAAAATTAACGTTCAATCATTAAAATACATTATCAAAACGAAGGTCGCTCATCTTTTGATGCGGCCTTTTTTTTAAAGAAATTGTTTGCTTTTTTCTTCAATGATCTCTGCAAAAAACGCAAAGACTCTTAGAAGAGAAATAAAAATTTTACTTTTTCCTCTCAACCCCTCATTATTAAGATAAAATATTTATAGATTATTCAATATAAAGAAAACACGGAATTGAACAGCACTTAAAATATTATGGCACGCACAATATCTTTTATGAATTATCTCTTTTCTCAAAAAAGCAAAACCTATCATCTTATTAAAACCAATTCCCCTCTTCGTTCAACTTATAAATCACAAGATGAATTGTATCAATTAGGCTATGATATCGCCTCTCAAAAAGAAATTTTACTTCCTGAATATAACGGAGAAAATAATTTTCACAAAAGCTTGAGAAAAAATGCTAAACTTATTCTCCGTGCCTTTCAAACCAGTGATATCGCTGCTTGGAATGATGAAACCATTGCTCCAGCTGCCCAATGGCTCATTGAGAATCATTATACTATTGATAAAACGATACAACAACTGCGTCGTAATCTCTCTAAATCCTTTATCAAAAAGCTTCCTGTTTATAAACAAAATACAGGCATACCACGTATCTTTGCTTTAGCTTGGCTTTATATTGCTCATACAGATAGTGGATTTTCACAAAAAACACTCACGGCCATGATCAATGGGTTTCAAGAAATTTGTAACCTTAAAATTGGTGAATTATGGGCACTCCCTTCTGTCATACAAATGCTATTAATTGAAAATGTTTGTCGTCTTTCACAGCGTATTGAACAAACACGATCTATGCGCCATCTTGCTCATAAAGTCGCTGATAAAATTTCTCTTGCAGATAATGAAACAAAATTACAGTCTCTTTTTATACGGTATGAACCATTTACTGTAGATCCAACTTTTTCAACGCATTTATTCTACCGTCTCCGTAGCGCATCTGTTGATTCAACAAACGCATTAACTTGGCTTGAAAAACAATTACAAAATCGAGAAAGTAACTTAGAAAATGTAACATCTGATGAACACAGCCGCCAAGCGGCCGATGGTGTAACCATGGGCAATATTGTTCGTTCCCTTAAAGCCATTGATGATGTTGATTGGACAGTATGGTTTGAAACTGTCAGTTCTGTAGACGCTATTTTGCGTGAAAATAGCGATTTTTCCGAAATTGATGCTCGTTCACGCAATATTTATCGACAAGTCATCGAAAAAATTGCACGTCTTTCGCCTCTTAGTGAATGGGAAGTTGCACGTAAAGCTGTAAAAATGGCATACGCTTCTGCTAAAGGGTCCTCTCATCATAATCATTCCTCTGTTGGTTGGTATCTGGTTGATGATGGTCGTTATGCTTTTGAAAAAGCTTGTCAATACACGCCTCCTTTGTTCATAAAATGGGCACGCGCTTTCACTTCTTTACGAATAAAAACTATTACAATTCCTGTTTCTTTTTTAACCTTTGCTTTTTTGCTTACAATTTATTTTCTACTATCGATATCTGGCATAGCTCCATGGATGACTATTTTCTTTACCGCTTTAGCACTTTTTCCTGCTATGGATGCGGCTTTTGCCTTCTTTAACACTGTTGTTTCATGGACTATTCCATCAAAACAGCTCATTGGTTATGAATATAAAGAGGGAATTCCTAAAAATGCACGCACAATGGTTGTCGTACCTACTCTGATTTCATCCCATGAGTCTATTGATGAACAAGTGCGTAATCTTGAAATACACTTTCTTTCTAATCCGAAAGGTGCCATTCATTTTGCTCTGGTAACAGATTGGGGTGACGCTCCCTTCGAACAAACGCAAGATGATCTTGATCTGCTGCATTATGCACAAAAAAAAATTGATCAACTCAATCGTTGTTATCATCGTGATGATATTCCCCTTTTTTTTCTTTTACACCGTCGGCGTCTTTATAATACCAGCGAAAAATGCTGGATGGGATGGGAGAGAAAACGTGGCAAACTTTATGAACTCAATCTGTTATTGAGAGGCGATAAAAATACAAGCTTTTACCCTCCAAATCCACATCTTCCCACGGATTGCCGTTTTGTTATGACGCTCGATTCAGATACACGTCTTACCCATGAAAGTGTGACAAAACTCGTTGGAAAACTTAACCATCCGCTCAATCAACCAGTCTTTGATACACAAAATAAAAAAATTGTAAAAGGTTATAGTATTTTACAACCCCGTATAACACCTTCCCTTACAACAGGAAAAGAAACATCAATTCTGCAACGTGTTTTTTCTACAAACCGTGGTCTTGACCCTTATGTCTTTGCCGTTTCTGATACTTATCAAGATCTTTTGGGAGAAGGAACCTTCATTGGTAAAGGCCTTTATAATATCGATGCATTTCAACAGTCCCTTGAAGGAAAGATTAAAGAAAATACTGTTCTTAGTCATGATCTTTTAGAAGGAGGATATGCACGCACTGCCTTGGTCAGTAATGTAGAAGTAATCGAGGATTATCCAACATCTTACAATATTGATGCGATGCGTCATCACCGTTGGATTCGCGGTGATTGGCAACTGTTGCCTTATCTGTTTTCCCCCAAGAAAATCAGTTCTACAACACGTTGGAAAATGCAAGATAATCTACGTCGTTCTCTCACACCACTTATGTGGATAATCGCTGCCTTCGCGGGGTGGTCTCTTTTACCATTTAAAAGTGCAATCATCTGGCAAATATTTCTGCTTCTTAGTCCCTTCATCTCACCAATTTTAGGCGTATTACAAACTCTTGTTCCATCCACGATTGATTATTCTCTGCAAGGATATTTTCAATTCATTTTGAACAAAATTACCCTTACGGGGGCAAATATCTTTCTGAAAATTATATTTCTTGCCCATTCAGCTTATTTTATGACTGATGCCATCATGCGCACACTCTATCGCATGACGATTTCAAAACAACATCTGCTTGAATGGAAAACTTCTGTGGCAACAAAGTCAATGCCCAACAGTTTAGGCTTTTATATCCTTACAATGTGGCCTGCATCGCTTATTGGTATTCTTGCCGCAACATACCCTCTTTTTTTTAAGAGTTCCGCAAGCCTTATTGCTTTGCCTTTTGGGCTTGCATGGTTTTTTTCACCCTTGATTGCTTGGTTTGTCAGTCAACCTTCAGAATTTCAAAATACCCTTGATATCTCTTCCGAAGATAAAAAAACACTACGATCTCTTGCACGGCGCACATGGCTTTATTATGCAACTTTCGTCAATGCACAAAGCAATTATTTACCACCTGATAATTTTCAAGAAGATCCAGAACCTCTTATTGCTCATCGCACATCTCCTACTAATATTGGAGTTTATCTTCTTTCCATTATTTCTGCACGTGATTTTGGCTGGATTAGTTTTGAAGAAACAATGACACGCGTTGAATGTACATTAAACTCTCTTGCAAAAATGGAAAAATTCCGTGGACACTTCTACAATTGGTACACGACTGATACACTCAACCCTCTCTTGCCAACTTATATATCAACAGTTGATTCAGGAAATCTCGCCGGTCATTTGGTGACACTCTCTTCAGCCTTAAGCCAATGGGCTGAAAAACCTCATGTTTTTTTCCAAAGTGATCGAATGGGACTCTGGGATGTTTATACTATTCTCGAAGAAACTGTAAAAGAAATTCCCAACAATCAATCTAACACATATTCCTTACGCAAACGAATCGAAGAGCATATCTCTAACTTTCATTGCGCCATGCGCGCTCTCATAGAACAATCAGAAACAACCTCTTTCTCTACCACAAACCTTTTACTTAACGCCGGCAATATTGCACACTTAATAGAGGAATTTCATCAAAAAACGCAAACCGCAGAATCTGCCCGTGCATACTGTTGGGCTCAATACCTCGTAGAAACATGCCAAGCACATCATCATGATAACACTTGTGTCTACGATACCCAAAAAATATGTCAAAAATTAGATACTTTAGCGACAAAGGCACGACAAATAGCCTTTAATATGGAATTTGACTTTTTAGAACAGCCGGAACGGCAACTCTTGTCCATTGGCTACCGTGTTCAGGAAAACAAACTTGATGAAGGATGTTATGACCTTTTGGCGTCAGAAGCACGCCTCTCAAGCTTTTTTGCCATCGCAAAAGGCGATCTAAAATTCAAACATTGGTTTCATTTGGGTCGATTACTCATCCCAATTGGTGGGAAAGGTGCGTTATTATCGTGGTCTGGCTCCATGTTCGAATATCTGATGCCATCTCTTATTATGCACGAACCTAAAGGTTCAATCCTCAATCAAACAAATAGGTTAATTGTTCGTCATCAAATACAATATGGTTATGAAAAAAAATTGCCATGGGGCATTTCAGAAGCCGCATTTAATGCGCGCGATCATTTAATGAATTACCAATATGCTAGCTTTGGAGACCCAACCCTTGGACTCAAACGTGGTTTATCACGCAATACCGTTATTGCTCCTTATGCAAGCCTTTTAGCAGCACAATATATGCCAACCCATGCTGTAAAAAATTTAAAACGACTCCGTGATCTTGGCGCTTTAGGAACATATGGTTATTACGACTCTATCGATTTTACGCCTTCACGTGTTCAAAAAGGAGAAAAATACGCCATTGTACGTAATTATTATGCACACCATCATGGTATGTCAATTCTTGCTATCAACAATGTCATTTTCGAAGGACGGATGCGTAATCGTTTTCATCGTGACACAGTCATTGAAGCAACACAATTGTTATTACACGAAAGAGCACCACATCAAATTCCCATCATTCACACAAAAGTTACCAATCCCACCCGCAATAACGCTCAGGAATTTGATAATATCTCTACTCGTATTATTACGAACCCACTTCTCAAACCACGTGCAACTTTACTCTTATCTAATGGCGTTTATTCTACAATGTTGACAGCTAATGGCTCAGGTTATAGCCGTTGGCATGATTATGCGATTACGCGCTTTATTCCCGACGCCACAGAAGATCAACAGGGACTTTTATTTTTTCTACGTGATATGCATAGTGGACGTTGGTGGTCTGTCACCGGTGAACCAACACGCGTTGCTGAAGAAGAAGCAATTAGCATTTTCACCGATGAAAAAGCTGATTATATGAAAATGGTTGATGGCATAAAATCAACACTCGAATGTCTCGTTACATCCGAAAATGATGGCGAAGGACGGCGTCTCCAACTTATCAATATGACCAACAAAGAGCGCTTCATTGAAGTGACTTCCTATGGTGAATTAGCGCTCGCAACTATGGAGACAGACTGCGCTCATCCTGTTTTTTCACATATGTTTATAGAAACAGAAATCGCTGAAGAAGGAAGAACAATTTTTGCTAAAAGACGCAAACGCTCGCCTCATGATCCTGAAATTCATATTGCCCATTTTGTAAGCGATATTATGAATAGTATCCAAGAAACAGAAGCTGAAACAGACCGTTCTCTGTTTATTGGTCGGGGTAAATCCATTCATCGCCCTGCTGCATTTGATCAAAATGCTCGTTTTAGCAACAGTCAAGGCTGTGTCCTTGATCCAATCATCTCACTTCGCTGTCGTGTAAAAATCCCTGCCTATGAAAAAGTCGAACTCATTTTTTGGACTTTTGCTGCTCATGAAAAAGAAACATTGCACAATCATATTAAACATTATCGACAGCCCAATATATTCCAGCAAGAATTTTCAATGGCGTGGACACGCTCACAAGTCTCGCTCTATCAACGTGATATAAGCCTTAAAGAAGCTATTACTTATCAAAAATATGCAACACCACTTATCTATCCAGACCATACATGGCGTCTTCCCCCTGAAATACTAACAAAAACTCTTGGCAAACAATCTGATCTTTGGCCAATGTCCATTTCAGGAGACAACCCCATCTGCCTTTTAAGATTAGATAATGAAATGGATATACCTGTCCTTCGCGAACTCCTTAAAGCACATGAATATTGGCGTATACGTGGTCTTATTGTTGATCTTGTTATTTTAAATGAGCAAGCCTTTTCCTATATACAGGATACACAACGCGCTATTGAATGGGTATGCGAATCCTACCGGCATCACACGCATAACATGGATGAACGCCAACATATTTTTACCCTGCGGCGTGATCAAATGAATGAACAAAGTTTCAAAACACTCCTTGCATCAGCCCGTATCATCCTCTATGCGCAAAATGGATCTTTGTCTGAACAACTCAAACGTATGGAAAATATTGACTCTGATCTGGCGACACGCAACAGTAATCAAGAATTTGATAATAAATTCAATGACAGCAAATATGACAAAAAAAAGCAAATAGCGATACCAACTCAACCCAATCCCTTTACTTCTATTGGCCTTATTGGCCAACAAAAAGCCTCACCCCTTGCTACAAAAGGCAAAGATCTAAAATATTGGAATGGTTACGGTGGCTTTAATCATGATAATCATTATGTTATCCGTCTTCATGGACACACAACGACACCGCATCCGTGGATTAATGTCATTGCTAACCACGGCTTTGGCTTTCATGTTTCTGCTGAAGGTGCACTCTTTACTTGGGCGAACAATAGTCGTGATTATCAATTAACACCTTGGGCAAATGATCCTGTTTCTAACCGACCAGGAGAAGCGCTTTATCTGGTAGATCGCCTAACTTTAAAACGTTTCTCACCCGTTTCTGCCGTTGAATGTGATGAAAATGTTACTTATGAAGCCTGTCATGGTTTTGGATTCTCAACATTTAAATCTACACATTCAGAAATTGCATTAGAGCTTACCCATACGCTTGATCAAGAAAAACCTGTTCGCTTTTCACGTCTTATTCTGAAAAATGAAGGAAAAAAGTTGCGCAGTTTACGCCTCTATCATCATGTTGAATGGGTTTTAGGAAATGTTCGGACCAAATATGCACCTTTTATACTTCCCTCTTATGATCCAAAACAGGGTGCGCATTTTATTCAAAATCCCTATCACATTGAAAAATCTCAACAAACAACATTTTTATCAGCATCCGAAATGCCAACCAGCACTACTACCAATCGCACCGAATTTATTGGTTCAACAGGAACGGTGACACATCCTCATGCAATCCGCAAAGCTGATGTCCTTTCAAATAAAATTGAAGCAGGATGTGATCCTTGCTCGGTATTTTCTTATGATATTGATCTGTTACCAGGACAAACAAAAGAAATAATCTTTTATCTTGGTAGTGCTGAAAATAGGCAAGAAGCAGAAAAACTCCTCGATCAAGTGCGCACAAGTGATTTTGAAATTCTGCTTACACAACAAAAAAAGCAATGGAGTGATTTTGTTTCCCCACTCCAAGTAAAAACACCTGATCCCTCTTTTGATATTATGGTCAATCATTGGCTTCCTTATCAAATTTATGCATGCCGTATGATGGCGCGTACAGCTTTTTATCAAGCAAGTGGTGCTTTTGGTTTCCGTGATCAATTGCAAGACAGCTTGTCCTTGTTATTATTAAAACCACAACTTGCGCGTGAACAATTGTTAAATGCCGCAGCGCATCAATTTCTCGAAGGGGACGTACAGCATTGGTGGTTGCCTGACACCAATGCGGGTGTTCGTACACGCATTTCTGATGATATTGTCTGGCTTGCATACGGAACAGCTCTTTATGTCAATACAACTGGTGACTATGAATTTCTTGATACCCTCATTGCTTTCATTGAAGGCGCTGCTTTGAATATCGAACAACATGATGCTTATTTTCAGCCCACACAATCTTCAAAGGTCGCAACACTTTATGAACATTGTGCTTTCGCTTTAGATCTTGCCATCGAACGCTGTGGACAACATGGACTCCCACTTATTCTAGGTGGTGATTGGAATGATGGTATGAATTTGGTAGGAATTAAAGGAAAAGGGGAAAGCACTTGGCTCGGTTGGTTTCTTGGTGCAACGTTAAACGCTTTCATCCCCATTGCCAAAAAACGTGGTGACAACAGCCATGTGCAAATATGGAGTACATATCTTAAGCATTTGAAAAAATCTCTCGAAAAAAATGGTTGGGATGGTGCTTGGTATCGACGTGGTTATTTTGATGATGGGACCCCTCTTGGTTCCAAGATAAATGATGAATGCCAAATTGATACCATTGCTCAATCTTGGGCTGTCATTTCTCAAATGGCATCACTTAAACGTCAAAAACAGGCAATGGCATCAATGCTTGAACGTCTCTATGATGAAAAAAGCAATCTTATACGCCTTTTCTGGCCGCCTTTTGATAAAAGTACCCTTGAACCCGGTTATATCAAAGGTTATCCACCAGGAATTCGAGAAAATGGTGGTCAATATACACATGGTGCCATTTGGAGCATTTTAGCCCTTGCCCAAATGGGGGAAAGTGATAAAGCTTATACTTTATTTTCTATGATAAACCCTGTTAATCACGGGAAAAATCCTGAAATTTATCGTGTTGAGCCTTATGTGATGGCCGCAGATATTTACGCTATTGAACCACGTCGTGGACAAGGTGGGTGGACATGGTATACAGGCTCAGCAGGCTGGTTTTATCATGCCGCAACACAAGCCATTCTTGGCATTAAGCGTCAAGCGCATCAATTGTTTTTACAACCAAATTTACCTTCCTCCTGGCCTGAATATGAAGTAAAAATGAAATTGTATGACGCTGTTTATACCATTAAAGTAAAATGGGGCTCTAAAAATATGCTTAGCGTTGATGGTAAAAAATATGCTGATGTTGATGCGGGTATACAATTACAAAAAACGGGAAAGCATAAAATCATACGAACCATTAAATCTTTAAAAGAGAAAAGATAAAAAGCGTTTTATTCTTGCCCAAAAACTTAGAGTTGTTATAGTTTTTGTAGCCCCTATATTGTTCGTGTTGGTACACAGTAATTTTAGATTTGATGAAACTGAAAGAAGTAGGGTTATGAATCACCCAGATATTGCTAGACGCGTTTATGATCACACTTGGAAACTTGATCCCATTATTCGTTCACTTCTGGATACGGATTTTTATAAACTTCTTATGGTACAGATGATTTGGGGACTTTATCCTCATGTCAATGTCACTTTCTCTCTCATAAACCGTACCAAAACAATCCACCTCGTCGATGATATTGATGAGGGTGAATTGCGTGCCCAACTTGACCACGCTCTTAGTTTGCGTTTTACAAAAAAAGAAATGATCTGGCTTGCTGGTAATACATTTTATGGACGTAAACAAATTTTTGAACCAGATTTTCTTCATTGGCTTGAAAATTTTCAACTCCCAGAATATGAACTAACCCGTAAAGATGGCCAATATATTCTCCATTTTCATGGCCCTTGGGCCAATAGTTCTATGTGGGAAATTCCCGCCCTTGCTATCATAAGCGAATTGCGTTCACGTGCCGCTATGAAAAACTTAGATCGTTTTGCTCTTGATGTGCTTTATGCACGTGCTAAAGCAAAAATGTGGAGTAAAGTTGAACGTCTCAAAAAATTGCCTGATATTAAAATATCCGACTTTGGCACAAGACGTCGCCATTCTTTCTTATGGCAACGATGGTGTGTTGAAGCATTAAAGGAAGGAATTGGCGATTCTTTTGCTGGAACTTCCAATGTTCTTCTGGCCATGGATACAGATTTAGAAGCGCTTGGTACCAATGCACATGAATTGCCCATGGTCATTGCTGCCATTGCCAATGATGATAGCGAATTGTGTAAAGCACCCTATAAAGTTCTGCAAGATTGGAACCGTTATTATGGTGGAAATCTTCTCATTGTTTTACCTGATACCTTTGGTACAGAAGCGTTTTTACGCAACGCTCCAGATTGGGTAGCAGATTGGACAGGTTTTCGGCCTGACAGTGCTCCACCTATTGAAGGTGGTGAACGCATTATACAATGGTGGAAAGAAAAAGGAAAAGACCCAAAGGAAAAATTATTAATTTTTTCCGACGCCCTTGACATCAATACAATCGAAAAAACCTACCATCATTTCCATGGTAAAGTGCGTATGAATTTTGGATGGGGAACAGATCTTACGAATGACTTTGCAGGCTGCGCTCCTCAAGAAATTGCAACCTTTGATGCTCTTTCCCTTGTTTGTAAAGTCACCCATGCCAATGGTAAACCCACCATAAAACTCTCAGATAATCCTGAAAAAATGATCGGTGATCCACAAGAAATACAACGCTATCTCAATCTATTTGGTAATGAAAAACGTGTTTCTAGACCTCTAAAAAGTTAACCATAGATGCATTAATGAATTTATAAAGTTGTAATGTAATTTCCTTCCTTTCTAAATATATGAAAAATAAGCAGATATAAAATCCTATTATTAATGGATATTAGTAGAAATACACCAATTCTCTCAGCACCAATAAAACCGCGCTCTTTGTATAAATGTCGTCTATCGTTACTGATCAAGGGGGCTTTTAAACTCTTAATTCAGCTATTCGTATATCATCTTCTCTACTCATAAAACTGTTTGCACGAACACATCATTCTACCTCATAAACCATTTTTAAAAAGCGCATTGTCTTATATATTCTTGATAGCGAAACGTGACTTTTAAGCTTTGAGAAAAAACTGTACCTTTAGTTCTCATAAACCAACTAAAGACAAAGAAACATTTGGTCCGTAAGATCCTGTTTCTGTCATTATGAAGATGGACGTGTCACAATATAAACGGCAATAAACAGCAAAACAGTGGCAACGAATAAAGCAAGCCACAAAGCAGGACGCATCATCACTAAAAAAGATAAAAAACCACCTGCCATACTCACCACCGCAAAAATTTTAACAAATTTGGAAATAGCCCCTTTTTCCTCCCATTGTTTAATAGGAGGACCGAAGACACGGTGATTGTGCAACCAACAATGAAAACGTGGTGATGAACGAGCAAAGCACCATGAAGCAATTAATAAAAAAGGTACGGTCAGCATAACAGGCAATACGATACCGATAATACCTAATGCCATCATAACCCACCCTACTATAGAAGTAAAAATACGCAAAGGGTGAGATATTTTAAAATTTTTCTTCATATTTTAGCACTATTTCCCTTTATGAAAAACCATTATACATTTTTCTTCTTCTCAACACTTTCGTGCATAACGCCTATACATTTTTATTGGTAAGCATATTTTCTATGATAACCTCCTTTAAAGCATAAAATGGCTTATGCAATATGATGATCATTTCAAAATTTTCAAGAAATCAGCAAGAATTTTCAAAAAAGCTAAAAATAAAAAGGCTGCAGAATAAATCAATGCAGCCTTTTAATTACAAATGCAGTGTTCGGGGGAGAATATATACTGCACTCATCTGCTAGACATTAGGAGGAAAATATACTAGCACCACGTCTTCTAGTTAAAGCACGCATGACAGGCAACATACAAAAATGCATGTCTGCTATGCATAAATCTTATTGCACTTAGATCTCCTGAATTGTCGTTCGACGAAAGAAGAGTGATATAAAAATGGTGATAAAGATGAGTGTTAAAATCAACACAATTGTGGAAGCAGAATCAGAACCGATAAATAAGCTTAAATAAATGCCTAAAAAACCAGAAAAAGCTGCAACAAGGATAGCAATCACTAACATAAAAGAAAATCGCTTTGTGATAAGATAAGCTATTGCTCCTGGTGCTATCAATAAAGAAATAACCAGAACAATTCCAACAGCTTTCAAAGCCGCAACAATCGTGAGAGAAATCATTGTTAAAAGAGTATAGTGGAGTAACGATATTCGCAACCCCATTGCACGGCCTTGAACTGAATCAAAAATATACAGCATAAAGTCGCGCCACTTCGCTCCTAAAATACAGGTGACAATAGCAGAAATTATTGCTGTCTGGGTAATATCAAGCCAATTAACACCCAACAGATTGCCAAATAGAATATGATTCAAATCTAAGCTACTGTAAATAGCTGTTGCTAAAACAAGCCCTAAACCAAACATGGATGAAAAAACAACACCCATCACTGTATCCTGTTTGATACGGCTATTGCTTCCCAAAAAACCCGTCAGAACAGAACAAATCATACCCGCAACAAAAGCACCACAAGTAATCAAAGTCATGGTAACATTTTCTGGACGCATATGCTGAAACCAAGAAAATGACAAAGAAGTTAAAAATGTTAATACCCACGGTGTTGCCATATAACCAACCACAACGCCAGGAAAAACTGCATGAGAAATTGCATCACCCAAAAGGGCCCATCCTTTCAAAATAAGAAAACAGGAGAGCATCGCCATTGGAACAGAAAGGATCATGACAATAAGCATGCCCTTAAGCATAAAAGAAAACTGAAAAGGAAGAAGTAATTGATCAATCATGATAATATCATCCCTTTTTTTGCCGCTTTTATCCGTAAGCGTGCGGCAATAAACCCGTGTTTTGGGGCAAAAATAAAAGCTACCATAAACAGAAATGCTTGGAACAGTACAACAACACCACCCGTTTGCGCATTCAAAAAATAGCTTACATAAACACCCAATATGCTTGTGAATGTTCCAATGATAACGGCAATAATCAAAACATTTATAAAACGATCACTTAAAAGATAAGCTGTTGCTCCAGGTGTCACAACAAGACAGATGACTAAAAATGCTCCAACTGTTTGCATGGCAGCAACGGTACAAGCGGCAAGGAGTGTGAAAAAAAGAATCTTGAGAAACTTTACATTTAACCCAATGGCACGTGCATGGGTTTCATCAAATAAAGAAACGAGGAGATCTTTCCATTTCAAAAGCAATATAAACAAAGAAAGAAAACCAATAAAAGCCAATTGTATAATATCTGATGAACTCACGGCTAAAATATTTCCTAAAACAATCGTATCAATATTAACTGCCATGGGTTTTAATGATTTGAGAAACAATCCAAAAGCAAAAAAGGAAGAAAAAATGAGACCAATAATGGTATCTTCTTTTAGCTTCGTTCGGTGGTTAAAAAAGAGCATTGCTGCGGCGGCAAGACCACCAGAAAAAAAAGCTCCAAGTGAAAAAGGTAACCCTAAAAGATAAGCCCCCGCTACGCCAGGAACAATCGAATGGGAGAGGGCATCACCAATCAAGGACCAACCTTTCAACATCAAAAAAGCAGAAAGAAAGGCACAAACACATCCCACTAATCCCGAAACCCACATCGCATTAACCATATATTGATAGCTTAAGGGTTCAAGCAACAAAGAAATCATGCAACATGCTCCATATTTCGCGTATTTTCAAGAATGAGAGGCTGTTTCCCCCCTGTCAAAACATCCTTTTTTTTTGTGCTTTGAAGATCAAAAATATGATGGTGCAAAGATCCACCAAAAGTTTTCTCAAGATTTTCTTTTGTAAAGACAGTTTCCGTTAGCCCTGAAGCCAAAACCGTTCCCTTTATTAAAACCGTATGATCACAAAACTCACGAACAGAACCCAAATTATGGGTAGAAACCAAGATCACAGCGCCTTCTTTACGCAGATCTTGTAACAAAGAAATAATTTTATCCTCTGTTGTGACATCAACGCCTGTAAATGGCTCATCTAATAAAATGGCTTTTGCCTGCTGGGCAAGAGCACGCGCCAGAAAAACACGTTTCTTCTGTCCACCAGAAAGTTCGCCAATTTGACGCTTGGCAAATGCCAACATATCGACACGTTCTAATGCAACACGAACAGCTTCATAATCCCGTGCACGGGCATAACGAAAAAAATTCATGTGGCCATATCGTCCCATCAAAACAACATCTTCAACGAGAACAGGAAAATTCCAATCAACATCTTCACTCTGAGGGACGTACGCAATAAGATTTTGCTTTAAAGCCATATCAACGGGCAAACCAAACATGCGAATTTTTCCTTTTGATGGTCGCACGAACCCCATAATAGCTTTAAACAACGTTGATTTACCTGATCCATTAACACCAACCAATGCCGTAATGGAACCCGTTGGACTCTCAAAATTTACTTCACGCAAAGCTGTATGCCCATTACGATAAGTTACTGTCACACCTTGAGCAAATATTCCAGATTTTGTCATTTGCTTTGTACTCCCTCTAATAAGGCTTTGCTAATACGCCCGCTTGTGACACGCAATAAATCAATATAGGTTGGAACTTCACCGTTTTTTTCACTCAAAGAATCCACATAAAGAACACCACCATATTTAGCCCCTGTTTCTCTCGCAACCTGTTTAGCCGGCGCAGGGGAAATAGTGCTTTCAGAAAAAACTACGTGAATATTATATTTGCGAACCATATCAATAACATGCTTCACTTGCTGCGGGGTCCCCTGCTGATCAGCATTAATGGGCCATAAATAAAGTTCTTTTAGACCAAAATCACGCGCCAAATAACTAAAGGCTCCCTCACTCGTTACAAGCCAACGCTTGTCTTGTGGTACTGCTTCTAATTCAGCCTTAATTGGATCAATTGTTGCGCGTATCTTTTGTTTATAAATTTCAGCATTTTCTCGATAAAGAGCAGCATGCTCAGGATCATACTTTACAAAAGCATCACGAATATTATCAACGTAAATCAAAGCTGCGGTTGGTGACATCCATGCATGAGGATTGGGCTTACCACTGAAAGGTCCCTCACCAATTTTAATTGGTACCACGCCTTCAGAAACAACAGCACTTGGAACATCTTTAATATTTTGAAAAAATTTCTCAAACCAAAGTTCCAACTCTAACCCATTCCACAATATAAGATTTGCTCCTTGTGCACGCATCAGATCGCGAGGTGTCGGTTGATATTCGTGAATTTCAGCACCTGGTTTGGTGATTGATTCAACGTCAGCGGCATCACCTGCTACATTTCGCGCCATGTCAGCAATAATTGTAAATGTCGTAACAGCTTTAAACTTACCAGCACACAAAGCTAAATGAGGTGTGAAAAAAAGAACACTTCCCCAAATTATGGTAAAAAACACCTTTACGTTCATTGATCCTCTCTCTCGTTTATTGTCTTTGCTTATTGCTAATGATTTGCATTATTATTTAGCAGTAACAGTTATTTTTCATATTTGCAATGAAGGATTCTGCTAAAAATAACTTTTTAGGATGTTTAAAAACATGCTTTCTGGCTTGAAAAGACGGATCATTAAAAACTTCTAATATGGAAAACTTGCCTTTTAGAAGCTCTAGAGATCTTAAATGCCAAAAAATAAGGGAGCACTCAAAAGTACTCCCGCTTTATAAAATCATCTGATAAAGAATGGATTCAACAACGCAAACGTGCACCCGTTGCTTTAGTAACATTTTCTACTATTTTTAAAGTAAGCTCTTCTAAATCTTCATCCGTGAGCGTTCGTTCGATGGGTTGAAGAGCGATTTCTATTGCGACGGATTTTTTATCTTCACCAAGACTTGAGTCTTCAAAAACATCAAAAACCTGCACTGACTGTATAAGCTTTTTATCCGTTCCACTTACAACGCGAACAATAAGAGAGGCAGCAACCGTTTTATCAACGACAAAGGCAAAATCACGTCGTACCATTTGAAAAGGCGATAGTTTTAAAGGAGAACGGCTTTTTGTTGCCTTTTTCTTTGGTTCTGGAATCCGATCTAGGAAAACTTCAAATCCACATAAAGGACCACTCACATCTAACTTTTCTAATGTAGCAGGATGAAACGTACCAAAAAAACCGAGAATAATCTTTGATCCAAGCTTCATAACCCCTGAAAGACCAGGATGATACCAATCGGGTGCTCCAACCTCAATCTGCACCTTATCAATATCCATACCACACGCTTCCAAAACAGCTAATGCATCTGCTTTTGCATCAAAAACATCAACGGCCTTTGCATTCCCATTCCAAAAGCGCCCCGCGCCTTCAAATCGTTCTGTTCCACGGCGAATTCCACTAGCAACGCGCTGTTGTTTATCCGGTGTATCACCTTCGTAAATGCTTGAAACTTCAAATAAAGCAAAATCTGGCAAACCACGATCAGCATTTCGTTGTGCCGCGACTAGCAAACCAGGTAAAAGAGAAGGACGCATGACAGACATGTCAGAAGAAATAGGATTGATTAACTTAAGCTCTGCTTGCCCCCCTCCAAAAGCAAGTGCTTGTTTTTCAGAAACAAAAGACCACGTCACTGCTTCCTTCATACCACGCTGTGCTAAAGCCAAACGCGTAACACGTGAACGAAGCTGCGAATATGTTAAACCTTGATCTTTTCCCTCTGTAAAATTTTCTAACGGAATGGGCTTAATTTTATCCAACCCATAAATTCTCATTACTTCTTCCACTAAATCTGCTTTACCAGCAATATCAGGGCGCCATGTTGGTACTTGAACCGTTACCACATCGCCTTCCCCTTCAATACAAAACCCAAGCTTTGTTAAAATAGTAAGAACTTTCTCACGTTCTATTTGTAAATTTGTCAAACGCTTAACTTCAGAAAAGGGAAAAGGTATCTGTTTGATCTCCGGCTGCTGATAATCAACAATTTTCGTCTTTGAGCTTTCACCACCACAAAGTCGTAGGACCAATTCTGTTGCGATCTCAAGCCCTTTTTCCATAAAAGCGGGATCAACACCCCGTTCAAACCGATAGCGGGCGTCGCTGATAAGTCCCAATGTGCGACCCGTTTGTGCAATGCTTTGCGCATCCCAAAGTGCTGATTCAATAATAACGCGACGCGTCGTCTCATCACAGCTCGTTCTTTCACCACCCATAATACCAGCAATCGAAACAACGCCCTCATCATCGGCAATAACACAATCTTTCACACTCAAATGATAGACTTTTCCGTTTAGTGCCTGAAGCTGTTCACCTTCACGCGCACAACGTATATGCAAATTGCCTTTAATCTTATCGGCATCAAAAACATGAAGTGGACGCCCAAAATCAAAACTAATGTAATTGGTCATATCAACCAGCGCATTAATCGGTCTCAAACCAATTGCATTCAAACGCTGTTGCATCCATTGCGGCGATGCACCATTTTGAACATTGCGCACTTCACGCCAAGCAAAACCTAAACATAACGATGAATTTTCTGGAAAATCTAAAGAAACATCAAGCGGTGTTGCAAAAGTAGAGGGAAATTGTGGTATGGATGACTCTTTTAACTGACCAATTCCAGCCGCCGCAAGATCACGCGCAATACCATAAACACCTGTGCAATCAGAACGATTAGGTGTTAAACCAATATCAATGATCGGATCATCTATACCTGCATAAGTAGCAAAGGACGTTCCAATAGGTGCATCTTCTGAAAGTTCGATAATGCCATCATGTTCACTTGATAATTCAAGCTCTGCTTGTGAACACATCATCCCAAAACTTTCAATCCCGCGGATTTTTCCTACCGATAATGTCACATCAAGCCCAGGAACATAAGTGCCCGGAAAGGCAAGAACACCAACGAGTCCAGCACGTGCATTGGGTGCCCCACAAACAACTTGTATAGGCGTACCAGATCCCGCATCGACAGATAAAATCTGGAGTTTATCTGCATCAGGATGTTTTATGGCCGTTAAAACTTTGGCAATAACAAAACCTTTCAAAGAAGAACGGTCATCCACATGATCAACTTCAAGACCTATAGCCGTTAGTTTATCACAAATTTCATCTAAAGATGCATTTGTCTCTAAGTGATCTTTCAACCAAGACAATGTAAATTTCATTTTAAAACCTCACATCAAAGCTATGATAAGATCACGCATTCTTTAAACCAGGGAAAAAAGCCGGCATATCAAAGCAGCGAAAGCCATAATGCTCTAACCAACGAAGATCGGCATCGAAAAAAGCCCGTAGATCTGGCATACCGTACTTCAACATGGCAATGCGATCAATGCCCATCCCCCACGCAAAACCTTGATACTCATCGGGATCTAGACCAACATTTTGCAATACATGAGGATGTACCATTCCACATCCTAAGATTTCTAACCAATCTTCTCCCTCTCCGAAGCGGACTTCTGAACCAGAACGATCACATTGAATATCCACCTCCATCGATGGTTCAGTAAAAGGAAAAAAAGAAGGACGAAAACGCATCTTTACAGAGGGAACTTCAAAAAATGCTTTACAAAAAGTCTCATGAAGCCACATCATATGTGCAATGGTAGAGGTTTTATCAATGACAAGACCTTCTACCTGATGAAACATTGGTGAATGCGTTGCATCCGAATCCATACGGTATGTTTTGCCAGGAATAATGATACGTATCGGTGCTTTTTGCTTTTCCATTGTACGAATTTGTACAGGTGATGTATGGGTGCGTAATAATTTCCGCTCTCCCGTTTTATCAACATCAAAAAAGAACGTATCATGCATTTCGCGCGCTGGATGACCTTCAGGAAAATTCAATGCCGTAAAATTATAATAATCCGTTTCAATATCTGGCCCCTCTGCAAGAGAAAAGCCCATCTGCGTATAAATAGCTATAATTTCTTCAATGACATGTGAAATAGGATGTATGCGCCCCCGTTCTATAGGAGAAGAGCGCACAGGCAAAGTGATATCAACCGTTTCACTAGCAAGACGCGCATCCATTGCTTGGCGTTTGAGAAGATCACGCTTTTGTGCCCACAGTTCTAAAACACGATTTTTTAATCCATTAAGCAATGGTCCAATTTTATGGCGCTCACTAGCATCCATCTTTCCTAATGCTTTTAATCTTTCAGAGATACTGCCTTTTTTGCCTAATGCCGCAATACGTACGGCTTCAAGTGCCTGTTCATCACTTGCTGCTTCTAAAGCCAAACAAATTTCTTGTTCCAAACGCTCAATGTCGCTCATATTGTTGCCTATTTTTTGAATAGAAAAAAACCCGCACTCGTAAAAACCAGTACGGGGTCCCGAAAAAATGAATGCTTTAAGAGAACACGACTGGCTTACTTAACAGCACTCTCAAAAGCATTAGGTGTTGTGTTTTTCAAATATTCCAAAGCCTTCTTTGCCGAAGCAACTAAAGCAGAAAATGCTGCTTCCTCATGAATTGCTATATCTGAAAGAACCTTACGATCAACTTCAATACCCGCTTTCGATAAACCATCAATAAAGCGCCCATATGTTAAGCCTTCTGCCCGTACAGCGGCATTAATTCTCTGAATCCATAAAGCACGGAAAGTCCGCTTTCTATTTTTGCGATCACGATACGCATACTGTTTCGAACGATCAACAGCTGCTTTTGCTGCACGAATAGTATTTTTACGCCGACCGTAAAAACCTTCAGCCTGTTTAAGAACTTTTTTGTGTTTAGCGTGCGCTGTCACACCTCTTTTTACACGTGCCATGTTATATTCTCCTAAAAATCAAAAGCGTAAGGCCTATAAACCATTTGGCAAATAATGTTGAATAACTTTTTGAGCATCTTGTTCGCATAAAACCATTGTTCCACGCGCGTCACGAATAAATTTATTCGAACGCTTAATCATGCCATGGCGCTTACCGGCAGCTGCTACTTTAATTTTGCCTGACGCAGTGATTTTAAACCGCTTTTTAGCGGATGATTTGGTCTTCATCTTGGGCATTTTGCTACTCCATACATTTTATATATTCAATTGAATTTCTTTATTCTTATTTATTTAAGTTCATTCAAGTCAATTTATTGATTCAAGCGGACCAACACTTGAACAAGCCTTTAAGCAGCCACGGCATGCCCTGCCGGGCGGCTTTAACAGCGTTTTCATAAGCTAGTATCAACAAAATAGCAAGAGTATATCAAAAAAAAATCGGCGCGCCGTTTCCTTGAACTTCAACCAAAGGTGCTGGAATGGCGTTTGTTTTGATGGCAGCTTTACACAAATCAGCAATAATGCATTGCCTACAGTGTGCTTTACGTGCTTGGCAAATATAACGCCCATGTAAAATGAGCCAATGATGCGCATGACGAAGATAACGCACTGGTATAATCTTTAAAAACTTTTCTTCAACAATTTCTGGTGTCTTGCCGGGTGCTAAACCAAGACGGTTGCCAAGACGAAAAATATGTGTATCTACCGCTAGTGTAGGCTGACCAAAAGCAATATTCAAAATAACATTCGCCGTTTTACGCCCTACTCCAGGAAGAGCCATAAGGGCTTCACGACTGTTAGGCACTTGACCACCATATTGATCTATTAAAAAACAGCAAAGTGCATAAACATTGCGCGCTTTTGCGCGCCAGAGACCAATGGTACGAATATGACGTGCAATCTCTTCTTCTCCCAATGCAATCATTTTTTCTGGTTGATCCGCAAGATGAAATAATTCTTTTGTTGCTTTATTAACACTGGTATCTGTCGCTTGCGCCGAAAGAACAACTGCAACCAAAAGCGTAAAAGCATTGGTATAGATAAGATCACTCTTAGGTGTTGGACGTTGTACAGAAAAACGGCGAAAAATTTCCTCAATTTCCTCTTTCTCATACAATATTTCAGAAATTTCAGAAGATTTTTGCATCTTTGACAATTTACGCGTTCTTTGAATCATTGAACTCTCTTATCTTCTCTCTTGAAGTTATCGTCTATGCTTGCCATATGAGAGGAATGCAGCAAACACTTTTTATAGAGTTTGGTCAAATAAAGCCGCTTTGAAGAGGAAATTCACAATGACACATGTGACGCCTTTCTCCAATCCCTTTCTTTTAGGATTTGAAACGATAGAAAAAACGTTGCGACGTCTCGGTAAAGCTGATGAGACTTATCCCGCTTATAATATTGAACGTTTACATAAAAACGATGACGCAAATCACATACGTATAACTCTCGCTGTTGCTGGATTTAAAGTTGATAACCTTAATATCTTGCTCGACGATAATCAATTAATCATTCACGGTAAGCAAACAGACAATCAAAATCATCAATATTTGTATCATGGGATAGCAGCACGTCAATTCCAACGTACTTTTGTTCTCGCAGAAGGAATGCACGTTACAAATGCTGAGTTGAAAAATGGTCTCTTATCAATTAATCTACATCAACCAAAAGTAAAAAAACAAACAAAGCAGATTCCAATCGGAGTCAGTGATAGTGAGTCGTAAAAATTAAAGCGTAAAGGAATAGTGAAATGGGAGAACACAAACAAAACTTGTTGTTGCAAGATACTACCCATTTTGATGCGGGGCAGATTGCTTATTTAAAAAAGGTTTGTACAGATGATTTGGCTAAAAACTTCCCAGATCTTCCACCAATGACTCCAGGCATTACAATATGGGCTCTTTTTGGTGAAACAGGTTATCCAATTATTTTGTCTGACGAACGCTCTATTGCTCTTGCAGGTGCTAATGAGCATGAACTACAAATTGTAACTCTACACTAACCTGTTTTATGAAAAGCAACTGAAACATCTTTCTAGACCCTTTCAGTCTTGCCCAATAAGGCATGGCTATGGGTCTTTTTGTAAATAAGATAAGTTTTTTTGTAAATAAATTGAAAGAAAATCTTTTTAATTTTACAGAGTGTCACTCTTCGTAAAATTTCGTAAAATAAAGTGTTGTCATAAAAATGAGCACTGCCATAAAAACATCATCGTGCTTCACTTTGCACTCTTCCACCACATATCATTAATTTTTTTAAGCAAGCGGTATCTCTGTTTTTTTCATACAAAATATACTTTTACGAGGAAAAATTTTTACTAAACGGAGCTCTTTACAATATTTTAAGCTAGCCTTTGTTCGCACAGAGTCCATTACTCTTACAAAAATATAAAAGATAATTTTTACATTATCTCGCCGGTTATATTGATAAAGTCAACGATGATGATTGCGATGTGTATAAAAATGTATACGCACTTTTATGCGTTATGGTTCTACTATAAGGTCTACTGTATAACCAGTATTAAAGTATTTATACATGATATATATAATAGAATTAAATAGAAATTTTGGTGTCATCAAAATAATAGCTTTCTCTGTCTAGTTTTGATCTTTGTAACGGTATTGCTTTTATATTGAACTTTTTAGATCTTGATATCGCTTCTTTCTTTAATAAAGATCTTGAGACAAATCCTGTCCATAATGTTCTCAAATACCTTATAAAGGTTCCTGTTGTCTCGATATCTTCAATGTGGCAAGCGCAAAATCATATCTGCTTATAAGCAATCCTGCCTGCGTATTAATTTTAAAACGCGCACAAGCCTTGGTTGAGAATATTTCTTTCTAACGCCATCCACATGTCCTTAATTGTTGCTCATAATTTCTAGAAAGGCTTACCATACGCTGCGCCGCTTGTGTAAGCGCTGTAGAGACATAACCTCCACTGCGTGCATAAGCACCATGACCCATATGATAGTTTAAATAAAGGCTATAGGCATCATTAAATCTTACACCATTGCGTTGAACCGTTTGACGATGATACCAAGCAACAAAATCAGCAGCATCTGCAAAATTGGTACGCCATGCAAAAGATCTTCCTGTGGAACGTAGATACATTGCCCAAGTACTATCAAGCGCTTGCGAATAACCATATGCTGTCGACCGGCGTTTCCACGGAATAAAGCCTAAAAGTTTGGTACGTGGAGGGCGTGCATTGTGACGAAAATTTGACTCCATTTTAATGGTGGCAAGAATGATAGGCATCGGAATTCCATAGCGCATTTCCGCACGTTTAGCAGCCTTGCCCCAATTATCAAAAAAACCATTTTTTTGAGCTAAAATGGCGCAAGCATTGTTTGTATACAGGGGGCGGCTTGTTGTGCATCCCTCCAGCAAGAACACCAATACTCCTAACAACAAAAGGTGTCGCATCTTTTCTATTCCTCTCATTGGGAAATAAAATATGTTATAGGTAGCAAAAAAAGATTACCAACCAATAAAGAACGCTTATCTATAATACAACACATTGATTTATAATCATAATTTATCATTTTTCCTGTTGAATGAGACCCCCGAATATTATAAGACATTCTCATCTTAAATCCTCTTATGTTGAATCAATCAAAACTATGTTTCTGCACGTCATAAGCGGTGCTGTCATGTGGGTAAAAACTCTAAAGAAAGAAGTAAAAATGCCTTTAATGAATTGTCTAAATACCAAGAGCTGTCGCAACATTGGAGCCGGTAAAGAGTATGATGAGACCGGCTTGTATCTTCATAAGCGTAAAGATGGTGGTGCTCAATAGTTTTTACGCTATACCATCCACGAGTGCCGTCGTGAAATGGACTTCTGTGCACTGAGAGAGATGTCTCTTTAAAACAAGACTGTGAATTGGCAACTGGGTGACGTTCTGTTTTACGTGAGGGTCGTGCCCCCATAAAAGAACGTGAGAAACAAAAGCGTGGGCAATGCGTAATCTCCATTACTTAAAAGATATTACTGTATATGCCTTTGAAAGTCGTAAAGCTGAACGAAAAGGAGATGGTAAAAATGGCGAGTGGTTTTCATCTTTAAAACTTCATATTCTCCCTAAATTAGGCTGTTTACCGGTTTCAGAGATTACGCAAACTGATAGACGCAATACACTTGCTCCCATCTGGCATACAAAAGCTAAAACAGCAGAGAAAGCATTAATCCGCCTTAATCTTTATCTCAAACATGCTGCTGCATTGGGTTTGGATGTTGATTTACAAGCAACAGAAAAAGCACGCGCGCTCTTATACTGAAAAGCGCACTTTATTCTTCATCAACCAAACGCAATGTTTGGGACTGAACAGGAGAAGGCATTTGCTTTTGCTTTGACCCTGAATCTTGCTCTTTTAATTCAAAAGTTTCAATACGACTGGCCCGTTTCATAATTTTTGAGGATGATATTAAAATCCCTTCAATATCTTCACCTGCTTTGGAAAAATGTTTCTGTAAAGCACGCACACGTGTGTCCATTCGCCCAAAATCTTCCATCAACTTTACTACTTCTGATTGAATCAAATGCGCTTGTTCACGCATCCGCGCATCTTTCATTATGGTTTGGACAACCTGAACAGATAACATCAACAAAGATGGCGAGACAATAATCACATGTAATCGATTGGCTTTTTGTACCAATGGCTCAAAATCTTCATAGATTGTTGCAAAAATGGATTCCGATGGTACAAAAAGAAAAGCCGTATCATGTGTTTCTCCAGGAATTAAATATTTCTGCGCAATATCGCGAATATGAACGTCCATATCAGTGCGAAATTGGCGTTCTGCCTCCTGACGTTCTTGAGCTGATGCTGCTTTACGCATGGCATTCCAAGCTTCCAGAGGGAATTTAGCATCAACAACAAGAGAAGGTGCCTTATGAGGCATATGAATGAGACAGTCTGGACGTTTCCCATTGGAGAGAACAGCTTGAAAAACATAAGAATTCGCTGGTAAAGCATCGGCAATAATTGCTTCCATCCTCCCCTGACCAAAAGTGCCTCGCGTTTGCTTATTGCTTAAAATAGCCTGCAACTGAACAACTTGTCCCGTAAGCGATTGAATGTTATTTTGTGCCGCATCAATTACTGCTAAACGCTCTTGTAGACGATTCAGATTTTCATAGGTAGATTTGGTTTGTACCTGAAGAGTTTGACCCAAATTGGTGGTCATTCCATTGAGTTGTTCGCTGATAGATTTATTTAATTCTGCTTGTCTTTGACCAAAAATTTCTGCCATAGTCTGCATCCGACCTTGCATTTCAGCCTGTGTTTTCAACAATGTGTCCATCTGTATCTGTGCCTCACGAGCACGGTTAGCAATTTCACTTTCCAAAAGTGCCTTTTTCCGATGAGAATGTATCAACATAAAAAATGCTAAGCAAACAAGCACAAATAAAAGTACAATCATCCACTGAACGAAAGACTCACTGAGAAGCATAAAAGAAGGAAACGAATCAAACATAAGAGATAATATAACGCTCTTACCGTAAAAAAGTGCAAGAATCTGTTATTCTATATTGACCCATAACAAACCATTGATTAATCTACGCTTATGCCAATAAAATCTTTAGTTACTTTACCTGATCCGATTTTACGGGAAGTGTCCAAGCCTGTCGAGCATATTGATGCTGCTCTCCAGAGGCTTGCTGATGATATGTTGGAGACGATGTATCATGCCAAAGGTGTTGGTCTTGCTGCTATTCAGATTGGCATACCACTGCGTATGTTGGTTATCGATGTTTCTGGAAATGAGACCCCAAAAAATCCACTTGTTATTATAAACCCTGAAATTTTATGGCTTTCGGATGAACGCAGTATTTATAAAGAGGGTTGCCTTTCCATTCCTGAGTATTATGCGGAAGTTGAACGTCCCAAACGGTTGCGTGTTCGCTATCAAGATCGTGAAGGAAAACAAACAGAAATTGAAGCAGATGATCTCTTAGCTACTTGTTTACAGCACGAAATTGATCATTTAAATGGCTGTCTTTTTATTGATCATATTTCGAAGCTTAAACGTGATATGGTGATACGAAAATTTAAAAAACGCGCAAAAGAAAAAAAGACAGAGGAAGCACTTTTGTAATGGCATTAAGATTAAGTTTTATGGGAACACCTGATTTTTCTGTTCCCATTTTACATGCTTTATTGGATGCCGGTCATGATGTTGTTGCTGTTTATAGCCAACCTCCTCGTCCAGCAGGACGTCGTGGTCTTAAACTTATTCCCTCAGCTGTGCAAAATGCAGCACAAGAAAGATCTATTCCTGTATTTACGCCCCAAACACTGAAAACAGCCGAACAACAAGCGCAATTTGCCGCACTTTCTGTTGATGCTGCTGTTGTTGTTGCCTATGGACTCCTCCTACCGAAAGCTGTTCTTGAAGCACCCCGTTTTGGTTGTTTTAATGCCCATGCTTCACTCTTACCACGTTGGCGGGGTGCTGCACCTATTCAACGTGCAATTATGGCTGGTGATAAGGAAACAGGGATGATGATTATGAAAATGGATGAAGGACTTGATACTGGTCCTATCGCTCTTTCCCACTCCATTCCTATCACCGACAATATGACGACCTTTGAACTTTCAAATGAACTTTCACATATAGGCGCTAAACTGATGGTAGAGACACTATCTGCTCTTGAAAAAGGGCAGCTTAAACTTACCCCACAATCCGAAAAAAATATCACCTATGCCTCCAAAATTAAAAAAGAAGAAACCCGCATTGATTGGACGAAGCCTGCAGAACTTATTCATAGACATATCTGCGCGCTCTCTCCCTCTCCTGGTTGCTGGTGCAATATGATGATTGGTGGAAAAGAAGAACGCGTGAAAATTCTTGGTAGTCGTTTAACAACAGGTCCTTCCCTTGAAATTGGTCGGATAGAACCAGATTCTTTGGTTATCCATTGTGGACAAGGGCGTCTTGAAATAACCCATCTGCAAAGATCTGGTGGTAAAGTTCTTGAGAGCGCAACATTTTTGCGAGGCGCTCCTATTTCTGCTGTTTTTTAATATGCCCCGTTTTAAACTCATCCTTGAATATGATGGCTCAAATTATGCTGGTTGGCAGCGCCAAGTCGAGCTTCCTACCATACAAGGTGCCATTGAGCAGGCTATTTTTCACTTCTCTGGACAACAATTAACCATTACGACAGCAGGTCGAACTGACGCAGGTGTACACGCTACCGGACAAGTTGCACATGTTGATTTTGAAAAAAACTGGCACACACATACTATATGCGATGCACTCAATGCTCATTTACAAAAACAGGGGGAAAATATTTCAGTCTTGAATGTACAAAACGTTCCTGATAGCTTTGATGCACGATTTTCCGCTGTAAAACGTCATTATCTCTTTAAAATTCTCAATCGCCGCTCTCCACCTGCTCTAAATGCTAAACGCGTGTGGTGGTTGCCAAAACCCCTCAATGCTGAAGCGATGCATGAAGCTGCACAAAAACTCGTAGGACGACATGATTTTACCACTTTTCGTTCAGCGCATTGTCAAGCCAAAAGCCCTATTCGTACTCTTGAACGACTCGATATTCAAAGGGAAGGAGAGGAGATTCTTCTCTATGCGCAAGCGCGCTCTTTTCTTCATCATCAAATTCGTTCATTTGCTGGAAGTCTCATGGAAGTTGGTGTTGGACGCTGGACAGTAAGTGACCTTGAAGCAGCCCTTCATGCTAAAGATCGCACACGTTGTGGTGTCGTCGCCCCCCCTTCAGGACTCTATTTGACACAAGTTGATTATTAACTCCCCTTTAAAAATCATTTCCCTACAAAGTGGTTAGGACAGCTTATAAAAGACACGAATTTGTTCAAATGCTTCTGCTGCTGTATCAACAAATGTTATAAGTGTGAGATCTGAAGGAGAAATTGTACCTTGCGCAGATAAATAATCAAAATTGATTACATTGTTCCAAAATTCTTTGCCAAAGAGCAAAATTGGAACCTTTTTCATACGCCCTGTTTGCATTAAAGTGAGTGTTTCAAATAACTCGTCCAGAGTGCCAAAGCCCCCAGGGAAAATAGCTAATGCCTTTGCACGCATTAAAAAATGCATTTTGCGCATTCCCAAATAATGAAAATTAAAACATAAATGCGGTGTCACATAAGGATTAGGGGATTGTTCATGGGGTAACAGAACATTTAAACCAATTGTTGGCGCACCAACGTCAAAAGCACCACGATTTCCTGCTTCCATTACCCCTGGACCTCCCCCCGTGACAACCACAAATTCGCGATATTCAGTTGTAGCAGAATAGCATGAGCACAAACGTGCAAATTCCCTTGCTTCATTGTAATAATGCGACATAGCATGCAAATTTTTCTTTTGTATGTCATTTTTTGCTGCCCATGCTTCTTGCCCAGGCTCAGGAATACGTGCTCCACCAAATAACACAACAGTTGATTGAATATCGCATTCTTGGAGTGCTATTTCTGGTTTCAAAAACTCCAAACCAATACGTTGTGAACGTAGTTCAGGACGCATCATAAACTCTTGGTCAAGATAAGCTAAACGATAAGCAGGTGAACAGATTTGCGCTGAATTAGAGACTTTATGTCCCTGTTGGAGAGCATCTTTCACATGAAAAAATGAGCAGTAACTGTTTTTTTCTTCTTTTCTTTTTTCTTTATAGCCTTTTTTCATGCATCTGTCCTATTTCTTTATCGTTTTATTGACTGAAAACATTTCTTCACGTAGATCATAGACAATAAATCTTGAAGCTTTCAACTTGTTTAACGGAACTGCGATCATGACTCATCTTACGCAACTTGAAATGGTTATTGAAAAAGCATTTGAAGAACGCGATTCTATCAATACTATGACAAAGGGGGAAATCCGCGAGAGTGTCGACCATGTATTAAACCTTCTCGATAAGGGTGAGATCCGTGTTGCACAACGTCAAGAAAATGGGCAATGGCATGTGCATCAATGGTTAAAAAAAGCTGTTCTTCTCTCTTTCCGGCTCAATCCTATGCACCTTATTGCTGGTGGAATAAATGAAACATATTGGTGGGATAAAGTCCCTTCAAAATTTTCTGGTTGGCAAGAAACTGAGTTTAAAAAAGCTAATTTTCGTTGTGTTCCTGGAGCAATTGTCCGTCATTCTGCCTACATTGCTCCCAATGTTATCTTAATGCCATCCTTTGTCAATCTTGGTGCCTTTGTCGATGAAGGGACGATGGTTGACACATGGACAACCGTTGGTTCTTGTGCACAAATTGGCAAAAATGTTCATCTTTCCGGTGGTGTTGGAATTGGAGGGGTATTGGAACCACTGCAAGCAAACCCAACAATTATTGAAGATCATTGCTTTATCGGCGCACGATCTGAAATCGTTGAAGGTTGTATTATCCGTGAAGGAGCCGTTTTAGGAATGGGAGTCTTTATTGGAAAATCTACCAAAATTATTGATCGTAACACAGGTGAAGTTTTTATAGGTGAAGTACCCGCCTACTCTGTCGTTGTTCCAGGTTCTCTTCCCGGAAAAACACTCCCAAACGGTGAAGCAGGTCCAAATCTTTATTGCGCTGTCATAGTAAAACGTGTTGATCAAAAAACACGAGAAAAAACATCTATTAATGATCTTTTGCGTGATTAAAAAAAGTTCTGAAAATCTTAACCAATCAACGCAAAAGCGCAAATGGATAATGAAGAAGGCTCTTTTTTTCGTTATTTACTCATTTTGAGCGCTTGAATAAAAGCTGATTGAGGGATTTCTACTTTTCCGAATTGGCGCATTCGTTTTTTGCCCTCTTTTTGCTTTTCTAAAAGTTTGCGTTTACGCGTTACATCCCCGCCATAACATTTAGCCGTCACATCTTTACGCAATGCACGAATTGTCTCACGCGCAATGATTTTACCACCAATTGCTGCTTGAACTGGAATCTGAAACATATGTTGAGGAATAAGATCTTTTAGTTTTTCGCACAATGAACGCCCACGTTTTTCTGCAATCGTGCGGTGCACAAGCATCGACAATGCATCAATGGCTTCTCCATTTACCAAAATAGACATTTTAACCAAATCTCCCTCGGCATAATCCTTCATTTGATAATCAAAGGAAGCATATCCCTTCGAGATTGATTTTAAACGATCGTAAAAATCAAAAACAACTTCATTCAACGGTAAATCATATGTCACCATAGCACGTGTGCCAACATAGGACAAACTAACCTGTACCCCTCGCCGTTCTTGGCAAAGTTCTAAAATTGAACCAAGATAGTTATCAGGAGTCATTATTGTTGCCTGAATCCATGGTTCTTCGATAGAAGAAATTTTAACAACATCAGGCATATCTGCTGGATTATGCAATTCTTTGACAGAACCATCATTCATATTCATGCGATATACAACCGAAGGTGCTGTCGCGATTAAATCTAAATTAAACTCGCGCTCCAACCGCTCTTGAATAATTTCGAGATGAAGCAGACCTAAAAAACCACAACGAAAGCCAAACCCTAAAGCTGCGGACGTTTCCATTTCAAAGGAAAAACTCGCATCATTTAAACGCAATTTTCCCATGGCTGCACGTAAATCATCAAAATCAGCAGCATCAATGGGAAAGAGTCCACAAAAGACAACCGGTTGCGCAGGTTTAAAACCCGGTAACGCCTCTTCGCAAGGACGGCGCTCTTCTGTAATGGTATCACCAACCCGTGTATCCGCAACTTCCTTGATAGAAGCTGTTATAAAACCAATCTCCCCTGGACCCAATTCATCCATCTGAATCATTTTGGGCGTAAAGACCCCAACCCGTTCAACCGGATATTTTGCTCCTGTACCCATCATACGAATGGTTTGGCCTTTTTTCAGCACACCATCAATCACCCGTACCAAAACGATAACGCCAAGGTAACTATCATACCAACTGTCAACCAACATTGCCTTTAAAGGCTTATTAACATCACCAGTACGTGGAGAGGGCAATTGTGTAACAATTGCTTCCAAAACATCGGGAACACCCAAACCCGTTTTTGCAGATATTTCTACGGCTTGAGAAGTATCGATGCCAATCACATCTTCAATTTGCTCTTTAACACGCTCAGGTTCTGCTGCTGGAAGATCAACCTTATTGAGCACAACAACCAATTCATGAGAGTTATCAATAGCTTGGTAAACATTTGCCAAGGTTTGTGCTTCTACGCCTTGGCTCGCATCTACAACCAAAAGGGAACCTTCACAAGCTGCCAATGAACGTGAGACTTCATAAGCAAAATCAACATGTCCAGGTGTATCGATAAGATTTAAAATATACGTTTCACCATCTTTTGCTTTATACTGCAAACGCACTGTCTGCGCTTTAATGGTAATTCCACGTTCACGTTCAATATCCATGGAATCGAGCACTTGCTCTTTCATTTCTCGCGTCTCAAGTCCCCCTGTCATTTGAATCAAACGATCAGCCAAAGTTGACTTTCCATGGTCAATATGTGCCACTATAGAAAAATTGCGGATATAATTACGATCTCTTGTCATAGGAGGCGATTTAGCAAAGAATAGCACAAAACGCAAAGACCAATTATGATCCTTTGCAAACCTTTTAAAAAATACAAATAAAAAGAACCTTGCCAAAAACAATGTTTCATAATCTAAAAATGAGGCTTTTGTTCGCTCACCAAGCCCATAAACGAGAATGAAAACCCTGCGGGCGCATGCTTTAAGTCCTGTCTCTCATAGATTGGATAGGTAACTCATACTAAGGAGCCACAACCGATTACAGAAAAAAGAAATCATTTCATGATAGCAAGCGCACTTGTTGCAAAACTTCTAATGCTTCTAATGATAAGGGGATACGCGAAACTCTGTTGTACTATCACAGAGACCTTTCATATTCTCATTCTCAGCAGAGATGGTCCAAATATCACAATCAATCTGATTTAAAATATAATATAAAAGATTTGTACAAATGCCTGTAAAGATAAGAAACCACCAAGCTAAGTAGATCATTGTTGTTGTTTCACAAAGTATTTTATAAAAGCTGGTATCTTTCCAATCCATAGCAGGTATATTTTTGACTTTATGGCATTGTTTTCCTAAAAGCGCGCGCGCTTTTGCTATTGTCTGTCAATCAACATCTAACTCCAATGTAGCAGCATATTTGAAACAAATATGACAAGATATTGATTTATAAAGATAATTTATTTTTTGCATATTGAATTAGCCCCCCGAACATTGTAAGTTTCTCTCATCTCAAACCTGCTTATCTTGAATCAATCAAAATCTCTTGCTTGCACGTCACAAACGGGACTGATGCGTGGGTAAAAAACTCTAAAGAAAGGAGTAAAAATGCCTCTTATGAATCGTCTCAATACCAAGGGCTATCGCAATATTACGGCGGTTTAATGCTCCCTCTGCTGTTACAGCTTTTGTATGCGAATGAGAGCGAGAACATTGCATATATTGGTGGTCTGTATCACTTCTGAAACGGAGAGACTGCCTCATTTTAGAAGAATATAAGGTTGTAAAGAGAGAAACCAATTTCCAACTCCATCATCATTTTTAAATTCAGCTTTACGACTTTCGAAAGCATCCCCAGCAATATTTTTTAAATAATGAAGATTACGCATTACTTCACGTTTTTGTTTGTTACGTTCTTTAATGGGGGCACAACCTACACGAAGAACGCAATACCATTGAGTTGTACATTTACAAGCTTGTTTTAAAGAGATATCTCTTAAGGCACCCAAACCTGTTTCACGGTGCTACCTATGAAAGCTATACCGGTAAATCCATTGAGCACCACCATCTTTACGCTTGTAAAGAAGCAAAACCGCACCTATCATACTCTTTACCAGCCTTCAATATTGCAACAGCCATTGCCTTTAGATGATTCATTAAAGGTGTTTTTACGTCCTTTCTTTAGAGTTTTTGTAATCCACATGATCATTCCACTTATAGATATGCAAAAAAATGGTTTTGATTGATTCAATATAAGTAAAAATAAGCAAGATTGAAATGAGAGAATCTTACGGTATCTAGGAGTCTCATTTAATATGAATAGATTATTTTTATAAATCAATGCGTTATAAGATAAATGCAATATCAGTGATAAAAATAATAACAATGCTCTTCATGTTCTTATATCCGTTGGTATGCGTCGCTTATGTTACAATATGAGAAATGCATATATAGCTAAACTTGCGACTAAAATTCGCAAAAAATTCTGTTTTAATTTGCACACGATAAAAACGATAGAAGCAGATTAATCTGTTCAACTCTTTAACTTTTCGAAATATATTTTTTTGCGCAATACCTCTTGAAAAAGGGTATCTTGCTAAAAGATTTTTTCTCTCTTCTTGTTTAAAAGTAAAAAAGAATCCCCTTCGTTTTTATGCAAAAACAATGAAAGTTCTTTCAATAAAAACATCATAAAAAAGCACAACAGGAAAGATGAGACAAAATTAATCCGTTTTTTTAATGACTTTATCTTTTTTACGCCATTGTGAAGGTTGTAACTCCGCCACGATGATTCCAATCAGAATGAGCATTCCTCCCAATAACGCTAAAGAGGATAAACGCTCACCAGCTAAACGCCCAACAATACCAGCCCATACCGGTTCTCCTGCATAAATAAGTGTTGCGCGCGTAGGTGAAATAGACTTTTGTGCCCAATTCATTGCTAATTGAATGATAGCACTCATCAATGCCAATCCTGCACCAATACTCAACCATATCCATGAAAACTCAGGAATTCTTTCCCCCACTAAAGGCATACAAAAAAATGAAAAAAGACCACCAAAAAATAACTGTATAATTGTTACCCGTCGACTATCAACTTTGTTGGCAAAAATTCCGATGAGTATAATTTCTCCAGCAATTGCTAAAGCACCTAATAAAGTTAGAATTTCACCTTTTGAAAAATCAAAACTCCCTGGCTTTTGTCCAGAAACAAGGATAAGACCAATAAAAGCAAAAACAATACCAATCCAACAAGCTAAACGAGGGGGCTTTTTAAAAACAATCCACTGCAAGATTGGAACCATCGGAACATAAAGTGCCGTAATAAAAGCAGACTGACTACTCAGAATTGTTTGAAGCCCCATAGCTTGCAAACCATAACCCAAAAACATCCCTAAACCAATCGCTATCCCTGCAAAAATTTCATAAACAGTTACACCTTTCAGAGAACGCCCAAAAATTACCCCACACATAAATGACGCAACCATAAGACGAAATCCAACAAAAAAGAGGGGACCACTATAGCGTACCGCAATGTGAGTCACTAAAAAGGTAATGCCCCATAATATTGTCGCAGCAAATAACGCCAATTCCTGCTTGCTCAATAACGGATGTTTCAACAGTTCTCTATCAACCATGAAAGATTTTTGCCTCCAATTTTTCCACATCTTATGCAACAATAAGTGTTCCAACACCTTGTTCAGTAAAGAGTTCTAGCAAGACAGAATGGGGGGTTTTACCATTTAAAATAACCACACCTTCTACACCATTTTGAAGAGCCTTTATACAGGTTTCTACTTTTGGAATCATTCCCCCTGAAATTGTCCCATCTTTGATGAAACTTTCCGCTTCAGAAATAGTCAATTCTTTTAAAAGTTTACCCTGTTTATCCAAAACACCAGGGACATCGGTGAGAAATAAAAGGCGTTTGGCCTCTAATGCACCGGCAATAGCTCCAGCAAAAATATCAGCATTGATATTATAGGTTTTGCCATCACGGCCTGGAGCTACAGGAGCAAGAACTGGAATCATTTCAGAACATGCTAAAAGATCTAATAATGTGCGATCAACTTCAACGGGTTCACCAACAAACCCCAAGTCTAAAACACGTTCAATATGCGAATCAGGATCAATGACCGTTTTATATGTCTTTTCGGCAAAAACCATATTGCCATCTTTGCCACACAATCCTATTGCCCATTCACCCTCAGCATTAATAAGAGCAACAATTTCCTTGTTTATGGAACCTGCTAAAACCATTTCAACCACTTCAACGATACGCTCATCAGTGACGCGTAAACCGTTTTCAAAGCGTGATTCAATCCCCATTTTCATCAAAATTTCAGCAATTTGAGGTCCTCCACCGTGAACAACAACGGGGTTAATGCCTGATTGTTTTAATAAAGCAATATCACGGGCAAATGCCCGTCCCAAAGCAGCATCGCCCATAGCATGACCGCCATATTTTACAACCACCGTTTCATTTTCATATTTTTGCATATAAGGTAGAGCAGACGATAAAAATGCTGCTTGTTCTTCAAAAACATCTGCAACATCGCTTTCAACATCATCCATCAAAAAGCCTCCTCTTTACTTTTTACCCAATCTTTATGGAATTTAGGGAAAGTGAAAAAAATTTAAAGCACGTTTTACTCTATCCATCCCCCTGAAAAACATTCATTTTTCTTTCAATGACCTCAAAATTTATAACGAGATGAAACAAAACAGCTTTCTTAAAAAGAACTATTATCTAAAAATCAAATAAAATAGGCGTACAAAATTTCACTGTTTCATAACCTCATATGTATAAAATTTGGAAGCAGAATTTAGAATAATTTTTAAGCTGCATTGTACATTCAACTTAATATTTTTACCTCAAAATGGAATCTTTAACAATCAATAGAAAGATATACAATCATTGATTTTATAAGATGCAAACAAAATCATATATAATAATGAAATGAGGCATCATATCGCAAATACAGGAAATGACTCAATCATACATCCATTCTTTCTAAATAGACTAAAATTTGAACTTAAAATTCGTCTTTTTCTCAATTATTGAGAATGAAAAATATCAATTATATGATTTATGACTCTATATTATGAAAAAATATAATATATTAATCTATAATCATAATTTGTCATTTTTGACTTAAATAAAAGCCTTTCATATAGGAATACTTCCCCCAATTCCAACCCCCTTTTTATGATGAATCACAATAAAAGCCATTTGTTTATATGTTACAAATGGTATTGGCATATAAAATACTTTAAAAAGAACGAAAAAATCTCTTATGGCACATCCAATGTAAGAGATATTAGAGACGAACAAATAAATGATAAGATAAACCAGTGTAGTGCTATATCTGAAAACTTGTAGCACAATACAACCTCTTATCTTTAAATCATAAAAAACCCTTGAAGAGAGCTTAAAATTATTCGATTGTTCCTCTCTTCGTTATAGTCCTAATAGCTGAAGCCATAGACAGAGAGTCAGTAAAAAGTATTATGAAAGAAATGAGAATAACGCTTCACAGAACTTCTTTGATGATAACAAAAATCTTTTTGTTATCATCAAACTAAAAATGGTTCTCTCTCTTCTCTCTATAAAAGATCGTTCGGTTCTTTTATTGAAAAGACCACAGAGCTTATATAGCAAATGTGTATAGTGCTTTACTTAACAGTGTGAAAATCAATAAAAGGCTTTTATTTTTTCAATTTTTTATAGAATAAAGGCATTACTCTTTTATTTTCCCGTCTCAAAAATAAACAAGAGCAGAATATTCATCCTAAACCTTTTAAACCTGATACGCTTCTTGCTTTAAGTGCTTTTCTTGTTCATAAACCCTCTGCTCCTTTTAAAGAGACGTGTCTTTTCGTAAGGAGTCATGAAAATTCTGTTCAACGGCAACACATTGATTTATAATGATAATTTACTGTTTTGCATATTGAGTGAGACCCCCGAATATTGGAAGATTCTCCCAATTCAAATCATATTATGTTCAATCTTAAAGTCACTTATTTGCACGTCATAAGTGGGGTTGGTGTGTGGGGTGAAAACCGTTTAGAAAGGAGCAAAAATGCCTTTAATGAATCGTCTCAATACCAAGGGCTGTCGCAACATTGGGGGCTGGTAAATATAATGATGGTGCTGACTTGTTACGGATTCACTTCATGTTCTCGCAGTCATCCGCTCTTTCAGAAAGAGGAATGTTCCTTCATCCCTCTACAAAAATTGCGATACAATAAAAACTTTAATGAAAAGTGATTTTTCAAATATGCTCTTCCAATCATTAATTCTAGTGTGCATATATTAATGTTGTCTCGAGATATTTTCAAAAAATTCTTTCATGCGTGAAAAGAAACCATGCGATTGCGGTGAATTCTCATGATTTGAAAGCTTCTCAAACTTTTGTAACAATTCGCGTTGCTCTGATGTTAATTTCTGCGGTGTTTCAATAGTGATATGAATATAAAGATCACCCCTAGCTTGTTGACGACGCAACATGGGCATTCCTTTCCCTTTAAGGCGGAACTGACGCCCGTTTTGGGTCCCTTCTGGAACCTTAACACGCGTTTTGGTACCATTAAGGTCGGACACCTCAAATTCACCCCCTAAAGCAGCTGTTACCATCGAAATAGGAACACGACAATGAAGATCCGCCCCTTCTCGTTGAAAAAACTCATGCGGCTTAATAGAAAGAAAAATATAAAGATCACCGCTAGGACCACCACGAATACCGGCATCTCCCTCACCAGAAAGACGAATACGCGTTCCATCTTCAATACCAGCTGGAACATTCACGCTCAATGAACGATTTTTTTCTATCCGTCTCGTCCCCTGACATTTTGGACATGGATCGGTAATGGTTTCACCACGCCCATGACATGTAGGACATGTGCGTTCAATAGAAAAAAAACCTTGTGCAGCACGTACACGTCCAGATCCATGACATGTTCTACAAACTTGTGGCTTAGAGCCCTTTTTCGCGCCAGATCCTTCACAAACATCACAAGTAACCGAACTCGGAATATCAATTTGTGCAGTTTTTCCTGAAAAGGCCTCTTCCAAGGTCACTTCCATATTGTAACTCAGATCCGCACCACGCTCGCGGCCATCATTGCGTTTACGGTGCATCCCCCCCATAATCTCACCAAAAAAATCTTCAAAAATGTCAGCGAATCCACCTCCCGCAGCAAAACCACTAAAGGGATTTGCACCCTCGCGGCCATTACCTTCAAAAGCCGCATGACCAAAACGATCATAGGCAGCACGCTTTTGAGGATCTTTGAGAACTTCATAAGCTTCGCCAATTTCCTTAAATTTTCGTTCTGCTTCTTTATCCCCTGCGTTGCGATCAGGATGATATTGCATTGCCAACTTACGAAAAGCAGATTTTAACTTTTTATCATCGCATTCGCGTGTCACGCCAAGAATTTCATAATAATCTACTTTCATCATGTATTCCTGATAATTTCTATTATCCATCTTGATGGATAATCTTTGCTTTCAATTTATATTTTTAGTAAAAAAGTTGCAACTCATCCCAAATGATAAAGCCCAGCCTTATATTTCAAAAGCCGGGTTTATCAAGGGGTTACCACATTTGCTTATACTATTTCTTCTTATCATTAATTTCTTCAAAGTCAGCATCAACCACATCATCATCCTTTGTCTCTGTGTCTTCAGTGGCTGTTGCTGCTTGCGAAGCTTCATACATAGCCTGTCCAAGCTTCATACTCACTTCTGCTAGTTTTTGCATTTTTGCTGTTACTTCTTCAGTATCGGTGCTATCAAGCACAGACTTTAAATCAGATATCGCGGTTTCAATCTGTTCTTTATCTTCAGATGATACCTTATCACCATATTCTTTCAGCGATTTTTCAGTTGAATGGATAAGAGCCTCGGCTTGATTTTTAGCCTCCACACCTTCACGGCGTTTTTTATCCTCAGCTGCGTGATCTTCTGCATCTTTTACCATTTTTTCAATATCAGCGTCACTTAAACCGCCCGATGCTTGAATACGAATTTGATGCTCTTTACCAGTTCCTTTATCTTTAGCCGAAACATTGACAATACCATTTGCATCAATATCAAAAGTAACTTCAATCTGAGGCATACCACGCGGTGCTGGTGGAATACCAACAAGATCAAATTGCGCTAATAACTTGTTATCATTAGCCATCTCACGTTCACCTTGGAAAACACGAATAGTCACAGCATTTTGGTTATCATCAGCTGTTGAAAAAACTTGCGATTTTTTCGTTGGAATAGTGGTATTGCGTTCAATAAGGCGTGTGAAAACGCCTCCCAATGTCTCAATTCCCAAAGATAAAGGCGTCACATCCAAAAGCAACACATCTTTCACATCACCCTGCAATACCCCACCTTGAATAGCCGCTCCCATTGCGACAACTTCATCGGGATTAACGCCTTTATGGGGATCCTTGTTGAAAAATTTTTGCACAACTTCTTGAATCTTGGGCATACGTGTCATGCCGCCCACTAAAACAACTTCATCAATCTCACCCGCTTTCAAACCTGCATCTTTTAACGCAGCTTTACAAGGCTCGATAGTGCGTTGAACCAAATCATCAACGAGAGATTCAAATTTTGCCCTCGTCAATTTCATCGTTAAATGCTTGGGACCAGATTGATCCGCCGTGATAAATGGCAAATTAATTTCTGTTTGTTGTGAAGAAGAAAGTTCAATCTTTGCTTTTTCTGCTGCTTCCTTTAAACGCTGCAATGCCAATTTATCATTCTTTAGATCAATCCCTTGTTCTTTCTTGAATTCATCGGCAAAATAACCAACGAGGCGCATATCAAAATCTTCACCGCCTAAAAAAGTATCTCCATTGGTCGACTTAACTTCAAAAACACCATCTCCGATTTCAAGCACAGAAATATCAAATGTACCGCCACCAAGGTCGTAAACAGCTATGGTTTTGCCGTCTTTTTTATCCAAACCATAGGCTAAAGCCGCAGCTGTTGGCTCATTGATAATCCGCAAAACTTCAAGTCCAGCAATTTTACCTGCATCTTTGGTAGCCTGACGTTGTGCATCATTGAAATATGCAGGGACAGTAATAACCGCTTGCTCAACTTTTTCACCAAGATAAGACTCGGCTGTTTCTTTCATCTTTTGCAAAATCATCGCAGAAATCTGTGATGGAGAATATTTCTTACCGGCTTCTTCCACCCAAGCATCACCATTATCGCCTTTAACAATTTTATAAGGCACAAGTGCTTTATCTTTTTCAACCATGGGGTCATCAAAACGACGGCCAATCAAGCGTTTAACTGCAAAAACCGTTCCTTCAGGATTCGTAACAGCTTGCCGTTTAGCAGGTTGTCCCACAAGTCGCTCTCCACCATCTGTAAAAGCAACAACAGAAGGTGTTGTACGTGCTCCTTCTGAATTCTCAATCACTTTTGCGTTTTTGCCATCCATAACAGCAACACAAGAGTTCGTCGTCCCCAAATCAATACCAATTACTTTTGCCATATTATAATCTCCATTCAGCAAGCTACCTCAACCTTCATCAAGCATCTTTCTAAGACAGCTCCTCGTAAAACTTAAAAGCCTGCACCTCACTGCAAAGTTACACAGACAACAAACAGCAAGTCGCAATAGCCTTTTCTGCTCCGTATATAAGAACACGCTCTTATCGCTACAAGAGAAGAATGAGAGAAACATTCTTAAAATAAAATTTTTCTTTAAAAAGAGGCATTCTTATTATACTCAGACAGCCCTAATTGTATAAAAAAGCTGCTTTTTTTCATTGAAATTGAAAAAATACAAGATAATGACAAGACTTTTTCCTTGATTCCTCACAAGAAAAATTTCTTAAAGGCCACTCAAACGCAAATGATTTATATCACAATCATAGCTTCCCGTACCCAAATCTCTATAATGAATGATACTATAGAGGCACAACGCCCCCTATAACATGAAATCTCATCATGCTAAATGTATAATTTATAAGAAGTTCCGCCAATCGCCCCTAATAGTTCCACCTCTAATGGCTTAGAGAGTCAACATTCCTTTAGATATACCTTACATAACATTCTTCTAATAGAATCTTTTTTCTCTGCTTATTAAATTTGTAAATATATTAAAAGTTGTCTTTTGCCTTTAAGCACACTGTTATCTTAAAATTTACCGCCTTCCTCTAAAACCAAGAAGCTCTTCTCTTTGCTTCTTACATTTAAATTCATATAACTCTCGCAATTCCCTCTTTTATTTTGCATAAAAATTCTGCTAAAAGTAAGTAAAAGTGAAACACACTCAAAGAGGGTAAATCAATGATAATATTTATTGTCGGAAGAATAAAAGATCTTATATCTAAAAATCTAACTCTCACACAATCTCTACTCAGGAATATTATCAAAAATATTGTGTGGGCTTGTTTCTTTACTTTTGTAACCCTGCCTGCAACTGCTCAACAATATAAAATTGGAGATATCGAAATCCTTCATCCTTGGACGCGCGCAACACCTAAAGGTATAAAAGTAAGCAGTGGTTATCTCTATATCATTAATCACAGTGATACCCCTGATCGTTTGGTTTCTGTTTCAACAAATGGCGTACAAACAACAGAAATCCACTCCATGGCTGTCGTTAATGATATTATGAAAATGGAAAAAATGCACAATGGTGTTGAAATTCCTGGAGATGGTGAAGTCTCTCTTAAACCTGGAGGTGACCATATCATGTTCATGGGGCTTTCACAGCCATTTAAATCAGGTGAAAAAATTAACGCAAAATTAACATTTGAAAAAGCAGGAACCATTGACGTTGAATTTTCCGTACATGCTATACATGATAAATCACCTGCCAAAACAGATTCTACGCATTAAACTCTTTTATGACAATTTAACGCGTAATTAAGCATAATATTAATGAAGGAGCATGAAGAGAATTTTCATACTCCTTCATTTTATGTAACTCCGTAAAAATAAGATTTAATCTCTTTCTGAATTAAGCGCGGTCAATTTCAGGAATACGCAAAACTTGTCCAGGATAAATTTTATCGGGAGATTTGAGCATTGGCTTATTGGCTTCAAAAATAAATGTGTTTTTATTCCCTTGTCCTTTTCCATAGACTTCTTCAGCAATTTTCCAAAGATTATCACCAGATTTAACCTCATAAAAGCGAGACGCTTTTGTAGATTCAGCATTGGCAATCTTTAATTGGTCAATATCAACAGAAGAAATACCCTGTGAATTACCAACAACCAAAAGCGCTTTTTCAAGAGTTTCTCTATCTGGAACCTCACCGCTCAAAATAGCTTTGCCGTTTTCAACCTGAATATTTACTTTTTCCGTACTCAGTTGAAAATTATCAAAGGCATTTTTAAAATCCTTTTCTTCTGGCTCTTTATCCCCAATACCTAGTTTTTCCCCAACCGTTTTCATAAAATTAAAAAATCCCATTGTGTCCTCCTATTGTGCGGTGGAAAAAAATCTTTTGTATATATATCACCGCGCTTCTTTGCTCTTAAAAACAGATAGGCGGTTTTTCTAAACTTCAACAATCAAAAACAAAACTGTTCAATTATGGGACAATGCCAATAATAAATTTTGATAAAAAATGACTCTATGAAAAATTTCTCTCAAGAAAATGGATCTTAACACACGCAAAAACATTATAAAATTATGAAAGCAAAACAAGCTTTTATCGTCATGATGAAAGGTTTTTTACTCTGCTACAATTTGTATCATATTTGTTTTGCAAAAAAAATGTGAAATCCCATATAAATAATATGGTTAGTTTGCTACTACAGCAATAGAAAGGTCTGAGAAACCATGAAAGATGCACCAGCAATCACGCAAACGATTGTACTTGTTGATGATGACCGCAATATTTTAACATCTTTATCTTTTGCGCTTGAGACAGAAGGCTATCGAGTTGAAAGCTACACAGATGGAGCATCTGCACTCAAAGGCTTAACACTTCATCCCCCACATTTAGCCATTTTTGATATTAAAATGCCCCGAATGGATGGAATGGAACTCTTGCGTCGATTGCGTCAAAAATCTGATATTCCTGTTATTTTCCTCACCTCTAAGGATGATGAAATTGATGAGCTGTTTGGTCTCAAAATGGGCGCAGACGACTTTATTACTAAACCTTTCTCTCAACGCCTGCTTATTGAACGGGTAAAAGCTATTTTGCGTCGTTCCAGTGCACGTAACCAGCCGCTTGCAACTGGAACTTCTCCCACCTCTTCTCTTAAACGTGGTGATCTGGTGATGGACCAAGAGCGTCATACCTGTACATGGAAAGATAAACCTGTTACCTTAACTGTTACAGAATTTTTGATTCTGCAGACCCTAGCACAAAGACCAGGAGTTGTAAAAAGTCGTGATGCTTTGATGGATGCTGCTTACAGTGATCAAGTCTATGTAGATGACCGCACCATCGACAGTCACATTAAACGTTTGCGTAAAAAGTTTAAACAAGTGGATGATGATTTTGCAATGATTGAAACACTTTATGGTGTAGGCTATCGTTTCCATGAGGTATGAAGTTCTTTTGTCGCATTCGTCTAAACACCAATCAAATCGATGACAAAAAATACACAACCGGAAACAATACAAAAAACGATACCAAAGAGTATAGCGGCATTATTTTCTATGTTTGTCCATTTGTGTCTTCGGGTACAACGTCTCATCAGACAATTGCTGTTTTCTAGTCTTACACGCCGTATTGTTATACTTAATATTGCTGCTCTTGCCGTTCTGGTGACAGGCATTTTATACCTTAATCAGTTTCGTGATGGTTTAATTGAAGCGCAAGTAAAAAGTTTATGCACCCAAGGAAAACTAATCGCTGGAGCCATTGCCGCTTCTGCAACCGTAGATACAGATTCTATTTTTATTGAACCTAAAAAGCTTTTAGAATTACAGGCTGGAGAAAGTATCACACCCACACCCCAATCAACTGACTCTTGGGACTTTCCTATTAATTCTGAACGGGTTGCCCTCCTTTTACGATATCTCATCACACCGCAAACAACAAGAGTGCGTATTTATGATCGTGATGCTACTTTACTTCTTGATTCGCGTGTTCTTTATTCGAGTGGTGAAGTTTTTAGCTATAATTTACCCCCACTTAAAACTGAACAAAACATTTGGCAACGTCTTACATTATGGTTTTCAAATGTATTTTATGGAAAGGGTATCACGGTTGATAAAGAGCAAACAAAAAACAGTGATATTGCTCACCCTGAATTGCACCAAGCATTAAAGGGAACTCTTACTACCGCCAAACGGCGCAATAGACAAGGTCAACTCATCGTTTCTGTTGCCGTACCTGTTCAACGCTATCGTACGGTGGTAGGAGCGCTTCTTCTTTCAACCGTAAATGCAGATATAGATGACATTGTAAAGGATCAAAGACTCGTTATTTTAAAAATCTTTGCCGTTGTATGTAGCGTGCTTTTGGTACTTTCCCTCTTTTTAGCCCACACGATTGCGCATCCTTTAAGCAAACTCTCTGCTTCTGCCAACCGTGTGCGTAATGGCAATAATAAACGTATAGAAATTCCTGATTTTTCAATGCGTGAGGATGAAATTGGCCATCTTTCATCCTCTATTCGTAATATGACCAATGCTCTTTATATGCGTATTGAGGCCATCGAACGTTTTGCTGCAGATGTAAGTCACGAATTAAAAAATCCCCTTACCTCACTACGGAGTGCTGTTGAAACGCTACCTTTGGCTAAAAATGAAGAAGCGCAAGAGCAGTTATTGGAAATTATTCAACATGATGTGCACCGTCTTAACCGTTTAATTACTGATATTTCTGACGCATCCCGACTAGATGCAGAGCTTGCGCGTGAAACAGCACAGATTGTTGATATGAGACTGCTTTTGGAAAGTCTTGTTCGTGCTGTTCAAGAAGTATATCGGAATACACAAGTCATTGATATAAGCCTTAATATTATCCCACGTCCTCATGGAAAAGCCTATTTTGTTTTGGGTTACGAACTTCGTTTGGGACAAGTCATTTCCAATATCATTGAAAACGCACGTTCTTTTATTCCCCATGATAGTGGTAAAATTTCTATAACTATGAAAAGTCAGGCTTCAACTCTCATTTTAACGATTGAAGACAATGGACCTGGTATTCGTTCAGAGAATATTGAACGTATTTTTGAACGTTTCTACACGGATCGACCAAATGAAGATACTTTTGGGCAAAATTCAGGACTCGGACTTTCTATTAGTCGACAAATTATCGAAGCACATAATGGGACAATTACAGCCGAAAATATTATTGATCCTAAATTTAAAAAGAATAAAATTGGTGCACGCTTTATTATTATGCTTCCCTTAGCAAAATAAATCTTTTATCCAAATAAAAGGTATGAAAACAGAAAATGAAATATTGCACGCAAATTGCCTCCACCTAGGAGGAAAGGGATTGCTCGTTATAGGTCCATCAGGATCAGGAAAATCGACCCTCACTCTTTCTTTGCTTGACCGTGCTAAATGGTCAAAACGTGAAGCAAAACTTATCAGTGATGATTATACTCTTCTCCGTGTAAAAAATGGAAAACTCTACGGATACACTCCTGAAGGTTTACAAGGTGGTATTGAAATTCGCGGTGCTGGCCTTTACGCGATAGAGTTTGAAACACAAACAACTATCGATTGCGTTGTTCTTCTAGGACCTGAATATGAACGCTTTTCCACAAACCAGACTTTTCAATTTGCAGATATACATATTCCTCTTTTAAAACTTCCTAGCCTTCATGAAGCCGATTGCACAGCCATTTGTCAGGCTATTGAAGCCTTCTTTTTTAGAAAAATATGGTGCAAATCTGTCTAATTTTTTCAAATAAGAAAAAAATCACTCTTTTTGCCTTTTTTTTGCAAATTTTTCTTGGCAGCAGTACAAAGTCTTGTAAAATACTCTTTCCTCCAATATGGTTGGATCTTTAGTTAACAGGAGTTTGTGTAAATGATTGGACTCGTGCTTGTAATGCACGGCGAGCTGGCTATTGAATTTCTACATGCTGTAGAACATGTTGTTGGAGCACAAGAAAAATTCGCAACAATATGTGTCTATCCTGATGATGACCTAGATCAGCGCCGAAGTGATATTGTAGCCGCAGTTTCCTCTACAGATACAAACCATGGCGTGATTATATTAACAGACGTATTCGGTGGAACACCATCAAATATGGCTATTCCTGCTATTGAAAAGGGACGTGTTGAAATGATTGCCGGTGTTAATTTGCCTATGCTCATTAAACTGATTTCTATTCGCCAATGTCCTGATATTTCATTATCAGAAGCTTTAAGAATAGCACAAGAAGCGGGGCGTAAATATATTAATGTACCAGTATGATTTTATAGCGGATAATAAACACTGATGCTTTCCAAAAACCCTCTTCCCTCTCAACTAAGTCGTCATTTCAATATTTGTAATAAACGTGGACTGCATGCACGTGCTTCTGCGAAATTTGTCCAAACTGTTGACAATTTCAACGCCATTGTTGAAGTTGAAAAAGATGGCAAAATCGTTGGTGGCTCATCAATTATGGGACTGATGATGTTAGCGGCTTCATCTGGTTGCAATCTTACCGTCCGAGTTTCAGGACCAGAGGCAACGGATGCTCTCAATGCTCTTGAAACGCTGATAAACAATAAGTTTGGAGAAGAACACTAAAGTTCTTCACAAGAAAAAACATCATGATTATTCTCGAGATAAGAAAGTTTTCTCCCATCATGATATGGGTTGATTTGCTTGTTTGTCTCTTCAAAATACCAATGTCCATTATATGATTGATATCACGGTTATCGTGAGTATAGCTTAGAACCATTGTGCTGTGCACAATATTTGTATTCGTGTTCTTTTACCAATAATATTTGAATGTTTGTTGCATATTATAGCTGCTAACAACTTACAACGCATTGATTTATAATGATAATTTACTGTTTTGCATATTGAATTAGACCCCCGAATATTGTAAGATTTTCTCATTTCAAATCATTTCATATTGAATCAATTAAAGTCACTTATTTGCACGTCATAAGCGGGGTTATCATGTGGGAAAAAACCGTTTAGAAAGGAACAAAAATGCCCCCTATGAACCGTCTCAATACCAAGGGTTGTCGCAACATTGGGGAGCGGCAAATAGTATGATAGTGCCGGCTTGTACCTTCATAAGCGTAAAGATGGTGGTGCTCAATGGCTTTTACGCTATACGAAGAGGTATGATTAAATTACAGAAAAAAGAGAAATATGCATCCTTCACAGAAAAGGCTTATTTTTAAGCCCCTTGAGGAAATGTCAAAGTGTTCTCATAATGAAAAATCTCTTCACTTTCCTCTTTTTAAGCTGTTGTGGTCATGAGAATAAACGCTCATCCACTGCATATTGTTACAATAAAATGCATGTAAATATAGGTTTTATTGACTGCATAATTGTTTCGTGAAGATGAATAAAGCTTACGAATCAAATTCATCGCCATTGTGGACATTTCTTAGCCATTCTTTCTCACCATAATTGTCTTATTTGAATGATATATTTGGTTTTCACAATCCGCCATTGTGCTTACTGTAACGTTTTTATTGTAAGGAGATACCATGCAACGTCTATTTAGTGCTCTTCAGATTCCTCAACAAACTACACAAGCACTCATCTCACTGCAAAATGGCTTACCGAATGCGCAGTGGATTAATCCACAAAACTTTCATATTACTTTATCTTTTTTTGGCGAAATTGAGAGCTCCGTAGCAGATGCGCTGATTTGTGCCTTTGATACAATAAAACTCCCTCCTTTTGTGCTACAACCAAGGGGATTTGAAGTTTTTGGTTCAGAAAACGCTCCCCATTCTCTCGTTGTTCGTATTGAACCTTGTAAAACTCTCAATCTTCTACACGAAAAAATGCAATCTATTCGAAACAGCTTGCACTTAACACCGGATGAAAAACAATTTACTCCACATATCACTCTTGCACGATTGCTTGCTATTAAACCTGAAGATCTTCCTCCTTATCTGTCATCTCGAGGTGATTTTTCATTTCCTTCTTTTGAAGTTGATTCTTTTGTTTTATTGTTCTCGCCATCTCCCTCAAGCAATGTCCCGTATATTGTGGAAAAAAGATGGGCACTACAAGGATAAAAGGGTGTTTCAAACACCCTTTCTCGTTCTCGGTTATCAATATCTAATTTATAAATTGCTTAATGAATACGGATTGATAATGCCTATGCTTCTGTATCAATAATGTTATTATTTATAGAATTTAGGCCGAATCAGCTTCAACAGGAGCTTCTTTTGTTCCTCTTTTGGCTACACCTACTATAGCAGGACGTAAAACACGTTCACCAATAATGTAACCGGCCTGAACAACTTGCTGAACAGTGTTATCGGGAACATCAGAGTTAGGAATCTCAAACATCGCTTGATGAAAGTGAGGATCAAATTTTTGCCCCTCTGGATGAATTTTTTGCACCCCGTGACGTTCTAATGCTGCTATCATTGCACGCTCAGTCATTTCCACACCTTCAGCTAATGTTTTCAAACCAGCGTCATTCTCTTTTGCCCCTTCTGGAATAGCCTCTAAAGCCCGATTGAGGTTATCAGAAACAGAGAGCATGTCACGTGCAAAACTCGCAATTGAATACGCCTTTGCATCCGCAACATCACGCGCGGTACGACGCCGAAGATTTTCCATATCAGCAGCAAGACGTAAAAGTTGATCTTTCAACGCTTTGTTTTCATCCTGCAAAGCAACCAAGGGGTCGATAAATTCATCTTTTTCTTCTTCAACCTCTGCACGAGATTCCGCTTCACGCGTTTTTAAAAATTCATCAGCTGCTTGTTTAAGCGCAGCACAATCCGTTGGATTCTTCAAATCGCAATTTTCAAATGAAGCGTCAGTAAATTTGTTTTTTTCATCAGACATAGAAATTCCATTCCTTCATAAGATTTATTATTCTCGATATCGAAATTTTGCAGACAAAAATCAAGAGGCATTTACGCATCTTAAAGAGAATAAGCGTTTATAGCACAAATATTCCACCTAATCGTTTTAACGCAACAGTTGCGATACAAGTTGAGCCGTATAATCAACCATAGGTACAATCCTCGCATAATTAAGTCGTGTGGGTCCAATAACCCCTAAAGCACCAATGACTCTTTGTTTTGAATCGCGATAAGGTGCTACCACTAAAGAAGAACCAGAAAGCGAAAATAACTTATTTTCTGAACCTATAAAAATACGAACCCCCGAACCTTCATCCGTTAAATCGAGAAGTTGCGCCATACTTTCACGCGTTTCAAGATCATCAAACAGATGTCTTAACCGCTCTAAATCTTCTTCTGCTTTCACATCTTCAAGCAAATTACTACGCCCACGAACAATAAGATGTATTTTATGATCGGCATCTTCTCCCCCCCAAACAGCTAATCCCGTTTCAACAAGATGATGAGATAAATGATCGAGCGCAGCACGTGTTTCTGAGCATAAACGTGCAATTTCTTCTTTTGCCTCACTCAATGTGAGTCCCTGAATATGGGCATTAAGAAAATTCGTTGCTTCTGTCAATTGCGCATGCGTAACCCCTTCTGGTAAATGCACAATACGATTTTCAACCTCACCTTGTTGTGTCACTAAAACAGCAAGAGCATGCTCTCTATCAAGGCGCACAAACTCAATATGCTTTAACGTCCCTTCTTGTTTTGTGGCTAAAACAAGCCCTGCTCCACGGGAAAGATCTGAAAGAACACGACTTGCTTGGATAAGAAAATGTTCAACTGACTGCGCATGACCAGCCTCTTTGACTTGCATTTCAATACTTTCCCGCTCCTCATTTGGCAAATCACCCGCTTCCATGAATACATCAACAAAAAATCGTAATCCTGATTGTGTTGGCATTCGTCCCGCAGAGACATGAGGTGCATAAATCAAACCAAGATGTTCAAGATCACTCATCACATTGCGAATTGTCGCAGGAGATAAAGTCTGTCGTAAAAGCCGCGAAAGATTTCGTGATCCTACAGGTTCACCATCATTAAGATAGGCTTCCACAATATGGCGAAAAATATCACGCGAACGTTCATCAAGATATTTTAGTTCATCGTCAATAGGTTTGTGTTTCATTACAATTGTTTCACTACTTTAAAAACACTTCTCTCTTATATAAACTTTGCCAAGGGTTGGTCAAATAATCTAAAGTAGTACAAAAACATATTATAATTTTATTATAAAAAAATGCTATCATAAAACAAAGGAGCATACTATTTAATCATTGGTCTCATCAAATACGAAAATTTTTCATCTCAATGGAATATCAATGATATATATAAAATCATATCGTATAAAATCCAGCAAGATGTATCTATACTGAGTATTTAAGCTCATTTTAGGTTTTTAACATCAAAGAACTCCCTTCTATCTTTGGAGAAAAATGTCTATGAGAAGCATAGCAACCGAAAAACTTGTCATTGCAACACATAACATCGGCAAATTGCACGAAATTACGGCTTTGCTTACTCCTTTTGGTTTAACGATACAATCCGCAAAGGAGCTCGGATTGCCAGAACCAAAAGAAACAGGAACAACATTTGAAGAAAATGCCTATATCAAAGCCTTTGCAGCAGCAAAAAAGACAGGACTTCCTGCTCTTTCTGATGATTCGGGCTTGGAAGTAGATGCATTGGACGGCGCACCGGGTGTTTATACAGCTGACCTTGCTCTTCAACCCGATGGTACACGTAATTTTGCAAAAGCTATGCAAAAAATAGAAGATGAACTGCAAAAAATTGGAGCGCTTAAAAAAAGCCAACGGAAATGCCGATTTATATCGGTCATTTGTATCGCATGGCCTAATGGCTATGCAGACTATTTCCAAGGCAGCGTTGAAGGAACATTTATTTGGCCCCCACGTGGAGATAAAGGTTTTGGTTTCGACCCCATTTTTTTACCAGATGGATATGAAAAGACCTTTGGTGAAATGTCAACGGAGCAAAAACACGGTTGGAAACTCAATGATAAAACACCTCTCTCGCATCGTGCACGTGCTTTCAAGCTTTTAGCAGAAAACCTTTTGACAGTCTCATGAATGAATTTTTTGGCATTTATATTCATTGGCCCTTTTGCGCAACAAAATGTCCTTATTGTGATTTTAATTCACATGTGCGGATTCATGGCGTTGATCAACCACGTTTTGTAACCGCCTTTGAACGCGAAATAGAAACGCAATATCATAAAATAGGTCCACGGCGTATTACCAGTATTTTTATTGGTGGAGGAACGCCTTCTCTTATGATGCCTCAAACTGTTGATGCCTTATTGCAAGCACTTGCAAAAAAGTGGACAATCGATGATAAAGTTGAAATTACACTGGAAGCTAATCCATCAAGTGTGGAAGCAGAACGCTTTCGCGGGTATCGCGCAGCAGGTGTTAACCGCTTGTCTCTAGGGGTTCAAGCGCTCAATGATAAAGCATTGCGAAAACTTGGCCGTCTTCATGATGTGAAACAGGCTCTTCACGCTATTGCTTTGGCACGCGAAATCTTTCCACGTTTATCCTTTGATCTCATTTATGCCCGCCCTGAACAAACGTTAGAGCAATGGAAATCTGAACTGTTTCAAGCGCTTGATTTGGCAGCAGATCATCTTTCTCTCTACCAACTCACAATCGAAGATGGAACCGCTTTTAAACGGCTTCATGCCGCAGGAAGACTTATCCTTCCCACTTCAGAACTTGCAGCAGACCTCTACCATCTTACTCAAGAAATTACTGCGACACACGGACTGCTAGCCTATGAAATCTCAAATCATGCAATCCCGGGTGCCGAATCGGCACACAATCTTCTCTATTGGCGTTATCATGAATATGCAGGCTTTGGTCCAGGAGCTCATGGGCGTTTTATTGAACATACCCCGAATCACTCCCCTCCCTCTTCAAAAGCATCTATCTCTCAAGTTGAAAACTGTAAACGTTATGTCACAATAAATGAAAAACACCCTGAAAGTTGGCTCGAATTGGTAGAAACAACAGGGCATGGCTGTATTGAAACAGAACAATTAACCCCATTACAACAAGCAAATGAAATGCTCCTCATGGGACTGCGTCTTTGCGAAGGCTTGGACCTTCCACGTTATGAAACCTTAAACCCAAAGAGCTTACCAATGGAAAAGCTTATCGATTTACAACAACAAGGACTTATAGAAATATCCGGAAACCAGCGCTTAAAAGCAACAAGCAAAGGACGTATTCTTCTTGACCACATCATTAGCCAATTAGCAAACTAAAATCTCTATGATGTTATCTGCCATTACATCTACTTCATTGCATAATCTTTATGGTTTTCAATTTGAGAGGCAGATTCTTTAAAAGGTAATCACTTTGTCTGCGCAAAAAAATCAATAATGAAACGTTCATAAATAGAAGTGAGGGTTTCCAATGCCTCAAGAGTTACACACTCATCCACCATATGCATTGTTTGCCCCGGTAGACCGAATTCAACCACTGGGCAATAATCCTTAATAAATCGCGCATCGGAAGTTCCCCCCGAAGTTGAACATTCTGGTATAGTTCCGGTTATATCTTTAATAGCATTTGATAAAGTTGTAACGAGTTGATCATTGTTGGTCAAAAAAACATCTCCCAAACTTGGAATCCATTCAAGCTGATAGTAGGGGTATTGATTCTTGTTGTTGTTTGACTCTACTGAAGCAAGACGTTTTTCAATCTCTGTCTTGAGCGTTTCTTTTGTCCAGAGATCGTTGTAACGTATATTAAAACGAACCGTTGTTTGTGCTGGAATAACATTTGCTACACAATTACCCGTATCAATCGTTGTCAATTCCAAATTACTTGGTTGAAAATTTTCTGTCCCTTGATCCAAAGCCGTTTGTATTAATGCTTGAATAAGCCTACTTGCTAAAGGCAATGGATTAGCTGCCCGTTCAGGAAATGCCACATGACCTTGGCGACCTTTCACTGTAATGATACCAGAAATTGACCCTCGGCGACCAATCTTTATGATATCACCAATAAATTTTACGCTTGTCGGTTCTCCCACAAGTGCCGCAGTCCATTTTTCACCTTTTTGTTCTGCCCATTTGAGAAGTTTAACCGTACCGTTAATGGCAGGACCTTCTTCATCACCCGTAATCAGAAGACTTACTGTCCCTTTAAGAGGCTGTTTTTCAACAACTCGCGCCAACGCCGCAACAAAACAAGCAATCCCGCCCTTCATATCAACAGCGCCTCGCCCGTATAATTTCCCTTGATCTACGACAGCTTCAAAAGGAGGATACGTCCAATTTTCCAACGCACCTGGTGGCACAACATCCGTATGACCAGCAAACATCAGATGCGGACCACTCTCCCCCATTTTCGCATAAAGATTTTCCACATCTTCGGTATTTTTATCCGCAAAAATAGGACGTTCGACACAAAATCCTATCTCTTTTAAAAATCGCTCCAAAGTTGATAAGACGCCCGCCTCATGAGGTGTAACCGAAGGGCAACGAATAAGTGCCTGTAAGAGCTGAAGGGGATCTGTAAGAACAGGCATAAGCGCTTTTCCAATCTGAATTTTAAAATTATCCAAGATTATTAAGCTGAATTATCCAAAAGATAAAGAAAAAACATTGAAGACACTCAACAAACCAAGTAGGGGAAGACAATCGTGCTGAGCGCTTCAATGAATTCCTCATCATACGATGAAGCACCTACATAATGGAAAGCGCAATAAAAAGTTCCATCAAAGAGTGTTCTCTTCAAAACTCCTCCACATTTTCAAATCCATCCAACCTATGCGAATGAAAATTAATCGCTTGAAGCATACGACCATTTTCCTTCAACCAAGTGCGATGTTTTTGACTTTCTGGACAAAGCTTTTCACAAAGAGCCCAAAATTTTGGTCCGTGATTCATTTCAACAAGATGGGCAACCTCATGTGCGACAACATATTCAACAATTTCTTTTGGTGCCATAATAAGGCGCCAAGAAAAAGAAAGACGCTTGTCTATTGAACAAGATCCCCAACGGCTTTTCGTATCTTTATAGCTAATGGACTTTACTTTACGCTCTACTTTCTGTGCATAATATGCAACCAATGGCGTTATAGTAAGAGCAGCCTGTTTTTTTAAAATATCCGCAATACGCCTTGGCAAATATTCTAATTGACCATAAACAATAATTTGCGGTTCTTGTCCTACATCCCCGGCAATGATTTCCGTCACCCCACGCCCTGTCTTATGCCTTATCGTATGTGAAACCCCTAATAAAGGAACTGTAGCACCCTCTTTGAGATAAGAATTTTCATGAGAAATTTTTACACAAGTAAGACGCGCTTCAATCCAAGATCGGTGTTTTTCAATAAAACTTTGAACTGAACAACGACTTATCGCTGGTGGTGTTATGACACAAATCTTCTGCCCGCTCGCCTCAACGCGCAATGTAAGGCGACGCGCGCCCCTATGTTCACGTATCTGTAGAGGCACAACGCGACCAGAGAAAATAAAATGCTGTTCAGAAATGGTCATATATTATATCTTCATCATCAATGAATTTGATCCTCTCTATTAATTCGGTCTATCAATGACCTCAACACCATTTCAAGACAATCCGCATCTTGCGGACGCGAAAAACGATGATCTGCATCACGAACAAGTGTCAATGTCACATCATGTAAAGGCAAATGATTCAGTAGATTCAATGTATGTTGATAGGGTATCTCAACATCTTCCATCCCTTGTAAGATATGGATTGGGCATCCAACATCAATGCATCCCTTCATGACACAATTGTCTCGTCCATCTTCAATAAATACTTTTGTAAAGGGAACCGGTTCTGTATAACTAATTTCTGATCGTTCAATATGCTCTGTTTCTTCTAAAATTTTCCACTTTTTGCGACCCAACCCTGATTCTATCAGTGTTTTTGTAAAATCAGGAGCTGGCGCAATCAAAACCATGCCAGCAAGCCTCTTATTTTTTTGTGCGAGCATCATAGCAAGCTTTAAAGCAATCCATCCCCCCATAGAGGTACCAATCAAAATTTGTGGCCCCTCACAATAAGCTTCAAAAACTGCTAAACTTTCCTGAACCCAACGTGAAATGGTTCCTTGAAAAAAATCACCCCCTGATTCTCCATGCCCAGAATAATCAAAACGTAAGCAGGACAAATCGTTCTTCTGAGCAAAACGATCAACAAACATCACCTTATCTCCTGACATGTCCGATAGATAGCCATGAAGACAAAACAAACCTAGAGAGCTACTGCCTTTGCGGTGGCGTACGGCAAGAGCTGTATCTTTAAACGAAAAAAATTGGCAAGGAATATCATTATTCATCATTCTTTATTCTTTTTCTCTATAAAACACTTTTACTTATAAAAGAAAAATCTCCACTTCCAAACTAAACCTTAAAGTCATAAATCAAATATGAAAGAGGCACAACGCGACCAAAGAAAATAAAATGCTGTTCAGAAATGGTCATATATTATATCTTCATCAATATCTTTATCATCAATGAATTTGATCCTCTCCATTAATTCGGTCAATCAATGATCTCAATACCGTTTCAAGGCAGTCCAAATCTTGCGGACGCGAAAAGCGATGATCTGCATCACGAACGAGTGTTAATGTCACATCATGTAAAGGTAAATGATTCAATAAAGTCAATGTATGTTGATAGGGTATATCCTCATCTTCCATCCCTTGTAAGATATGGATTGGGCATCCAACATCTATACATCCCTTCATGACACAGTTGTCTCGTCCATCTTCAATGAGCGCTTTTGTAAAGGGCATCGGCTCTGCATCACCAACTGCTGGTCGCTCGATATACCCCTTTTCTTCTAAAATTCTCCATTCCTCTGGACCTAACGCTGGTTCTACCAATGTTTGCGTAAAATCAGGAGCCGGTGCAATCAATACCATACCGGCAAGCCTTTTGTTTTTCTGCGCTAGCATCATTGCAAGCTTTAGAGCTATCCACCCCCCCATAGAGGAACCAATCAAAATTTGTGGTCCTTCACAATAGGTTTCAAAAATCGCTAAACTCTCTTTAACCCAACGTGAAATCGTTCCTTGAAAAAAATCACCCCCAGACTCTCCATGACCAGAGTAATCAAAACGTAAACAAGACAGATCATTCTTCTGAGCAAAATGATCAACCAACATCGCCTTGTTTCCTAACATATCAGATTGATAGCCAGAAAGCCAAACCAAACCAGGAGAGCCACACCCTTTACGATAGCGTACCGCAAGAGCAGTGTCTTCAAATGAAAAAAATTGGCAAGGAATATTTTCATCCATTATTCTTTTCCTCTATAAAATACTTTTACTCATAAAAGAAAAATTTTGACTTCCAAATTAGACCTTAAAGTCATAAATCAAATATGAAAAAAGCACGAATTCTAGTTGTCTTTCTGTGTATAATTGTATATTAAATTACGTGTTAGATAAATCAAAATTAAGGAGCATAAACCATTCGTAGACCATTTAAAATGACACCTACCCAGAAAGATGGGCCACGTTCAAATCAAGATATTAGAGTTCCTCGCGTCCAGCTTATCAATGATGAGGGACAACATCAGGGTATTGTTGCAATACAAGAAGCACTTGCTATGGCTGCAGAAGCAGGGCTTGATTTGGTTGAAATCGTACCAAATGCCGAACCGCCCGTGTGTAAAATTATCGATTTGGGAAAACTAAAATATCAGACCCAAAAAAAAGCAGCTGAAACACGTAAAAAACAAAAAGTCATCGAAATCAAAGAGATTAAGATGCGTCCAAATGTCGATGTCCATGATTATGGCGTTAAACTCAAAGCTATTCACCGCTTTATTGGTAATGGCGATAAAGTGAAGATTACTTTGCGTTTTCGTGGCCGTGAAATGGCGCACCAAGATCTTGGATTAAAGCTTCTTCAACGTGTTAAAGAAGATACAAGTGAAATCGCCAAAATCGAATCTGAACCAAAACTCGAAGGTCGTCAAATGATGATGGTAATAGCAGCAAAATAATTTTTATGGCAATTATGTAGAGAATACAAATTATTTAGAGTTGGTGTGTAGGGTATGATTTAAAAGCATCACAAAGTGGTGGTGCTTTTGAATAACTGGTTGATATGTATCAGAATCTTTATTGAATAAACGGCTTTTTTTATATTAAAGACTAAATCTCTTTGAATGAGAGTGCTTCAATCTTGCATAAAAGAACAATAAAATATAGAAGCGCTTCATGATCAAAAAACAAATTTCTACTTTTGATAAACATCTTATCATTCGACTTTTGCGGGAAAATTTTTATAAGCATGCGCGTTGGTATAGTGCAGCGATTTTTTCGATGATCATTATTTCTGCTACAACTGCGGCTAGCGCATGGATTATGCGTGATGTTGTCAACTCTATTATTGATGCGCAAAATTTTGCTCTGATTGTTTTAATTTCTAGTATCATTGCTTTCATTTTTATTCTCAAAGGAATGGCGACTTTTGCTCAAACTTACTTCTTGAGTAAAGCAGGTAACAGCATCGTTGCTGAACAACAGCGTAAAATTTATGCACGTCTTATGGAACAGGGCGTCTCTTTTTATCACAACAACACTTCATCTGACCTGCTTGTCCGTGTAACCCACAATGCGACGGCCATACGTAATATCATTGATACAATTATCACAACTTTTGTGCGTGATTTGCTTTCCGTTAGTGGCCTGTTGCTTGTCATGTTGATTCAAAATTTTACGTTGATTGCCATTACCTTAATAGTGGGACCACTAGCTTTTTTCGGAGTCCGCATGGCTTTAAAACATGTTCGTAGTCTTGTGGAAAAAGAACTTCTGTCAATTGGTGAAATTATCAAGATTGTACAAGAAAGTTCTATTGGTATTCGAGTCATTAAGGCTTTTTCATTAGAAGAACTCATGAAAAAACGTATGGAAAAAGCCATTTGTAATGTTGAAAAACAAGCAAATACTATTGCAACGCTTCAAGCCATTACAAATCCGATTATGGAAACACTCGCTGGTGTTGCTATTGCCGGTATTATCTGTTTTTCCGGGTATCTTGCTACCCAACGTACAGGTGTTCAAGGGGAATTCATGTCCTTTATTGTCGCCTTGCTTCTTGCTTACGAACCAGCAAAAAGGCTGGCAAATGTACGTGTTAAAATTGAAGCAGGCTTGGTTAATATCCGTACAATGTACGAAATACTCGATCATCCTCTCACGATTATAGAACATGAAACAGCTAAAGATCTGGATAAAAAACAAGGAGGCATCCGTTTTGAAAATGTTTCTTTTGCATATTCAGATAATAAAACAGTGTTGAAAGACATCAATCTAGAAATAGAACCTGGAAAAATGACCGCATTGGTAGGACCTTCCGGAACAGGAAAATCAACCCTTATTAATTTAATTATGCGCCTTTATGACCCGACACAAGGACGCATATTGATCAATGATCAAGACATCCGCTATGCGACTTTCCGTTCTCTTCGCAATTTAATAGCTTATGTAGGACAGGATACGTTTCTCTTTCAAGGAAGCATTAAATATAATATTGGACTAGGAAGAGAAGGGGCTAGTGATGATGATATCATCAAAGCAGCGAAAACAGCCAATGCCCATGACTTTATTATGGAACTCCCCAATGGGTATGATACGCAGATAGGCGATAATGGTTGTAATCTTTCGGGTGGGCAAAAACAACGAATCGCTATCGCTAGAGCAATGCTTCATGATGGTGAAATTCTCATTTTTGATGAAGCAACAAGTGCTTTAGACTCACAAACTGAAGCACAAATTAATGAAGCCCTTCATCATCTCACCAAAGGGCGCACGACTATCATCATCGCTCATCGCCTTTCAACGATTGCTCGTGCCCATAAAATTGTTGTCATACAAAACGGAAAAGTGGTTGAGCAAGGGACACAAAAAGAATTACTGAAAAAAGAAAACGGTTTTTACAAAAAACTCCATAACATCCAATTCGAAAAGCAAACATCCTAGATGTCTATACATCTCAATAAAATTTAATAGAAAAAAGGGTTAAGGACCGCATTCCCTCATAAAAAACAAGAATGTTATCTTGGAAAAGTGTAGTATTAATAGGAGCGAGCAGATAGGCGATAATGGTTGTAATCTTTCGGGTGGGCAAAAACAGCGAATCGCTATCGCTAGGGCAATGCTTCATGATGGTGAAATTCTCATTTTTGATGAAGCAACAAGTGCTTTAGACTCACAAACTGAAGCACAAATTAATGAAGCCCTTCATCATCTCACCAAAGGGCGCACGACTATCATCATCGCTCATCGCCTTTCAACGATTGCTCGTGCCCATAAAATTGTTGTCATACAAAACGGAAAAGTGGTTGAGCAAGGGACCCAAAAAGAATTACTGAAAAAAGAAAACGGTTTTTACAAAAAACTCCATAACATCCAATTCGAAAAGCAAACATCCTAGATATCTATTCATCTCAATAAAATTTAATAGAAGAAATTGATAGACAACATACTGATTTATAATGATAATTTTCTGCTTTGCCTATTGAATTAGATCTCCAAATATTGTAAGATTCTTTTATCTTAAATCATCTCATTTTGTATCAATTATAATCAATTATTTGCACATCATAAGCGAGGTTGGTGTGTGGGTAAAAAACTCTAGAGAAAGAAGCAAAAATACCTCTTATGAATCATCTAAATACCACGGGCTGTCGGAAGCTGACAAAGAGTACGATGGTGCTGGCTTGTACCAACCCACATTGAAAAGCGCGCTGACCCCTAGGGATATTTCTAAAGACACCATTAGAAAATCCCATATTTTAATAGGTTTTGAGAACTGTCCAATAGCACAAAGAAGTCAAAAATGACAAATGATGTGAGTTACGGGTGGTGCTCAATGGCTTTACCGCTATACCATTCACGGACAGCATCGTGAAATGGGCTTGGATGTGCTTTGAGAAATGTCTCTTTAAAGCAAGCGCAAGAATGTGCAACTCAATGGCGGTCTGTTTTGAATGAGAGTCGTGACCCCATTAAAGAACCATATTCCCTCATAAAAAACAAGAATGCACTTTTGGAGAAGTATTGCATAATAAGAATGACGCGTAAACATTGAGAGTTCGTTTTAAAAATTGTGAGAATTCCCATGAAAAATAAAAAACTTGTCTGCCCCTTTGTAAAAAAAATCACCTCATTTTAAAATAAAGACTCGATAGTGAGACTTTTTGTCATCTAAAATGTGATCCAATATCCATAAATATTCTCGCTAATGTGCGAAAAGAAAGCGAATATAAAGAAAAAACTTATCAATGATTATGATAATGAATCTGTAATGACCAAGACTACCCTTCTATACTTATCCCTCTATTGTTCGTTATAGATTGTGCTGCACGTTATGAGAGAAGCTTAACATGTGAAGAAGTGATAAGCAGAAGGGAAAGTATAAAACTATCTGTCATCCCCTTATCGCTTAAATAAGACAACATATTCATTTATAATGAATTTTTTTCTATTGAACGAGAAAACCAACACCGTCAAATATTCTCATTACAAATCCTTGCATTCAAAATCAGAGAAATCGGTGTGTTTGCAAGTCACAAGAGAATCAAAAAGCGTTTAAGAAAAGAATGAATATGACTCTCATGAATTTTCTCAATACATAACAAACCAGCACCAACATTACATGTCCAAGCCCCCAATGTTGCAATACCCTTTACATTAAGACGATTTCATTAAAGGTATTTTTACGCCTTCTTCTCGTGTTTTTATCCACGCGATAATTTCACTTGTGATGTCCAAGGGAATGGTTTCGATTACTTCAGCATAAGCAGATTTGAAATGAGAAAACCTTAGGATATTCGGGTCTCTTATTCAACATGCAAAGCCATGAATTATCATTATAAATCAATTCTTTTCCACATTGTAGGCTGGAAAAGGAAACAATGACTCTAGCCACTCGCTTAGAACCGTAAAAGAGAGTGATAACTCATGGAGTTTGTATTCTATCATTTATTCATGGGCAGCATCATGGGATAAGATTAGGACAACGAGAGATATCAAAAAAACAAAAATCAGTGGCACAATAACACACCATTCTCAATAACAGGCTCTCTCTTATCAAAAAACGTGGTAAAAAAATCAAATACTTCAGATATATCTTTTTATGATTCGATAAAAATTTTTTCTTTCATGAAATTTCGCTTTACGCGGCAAACTTCCTATGACCTAGAGAGTAAGATATAAAAAAAACCTAGCAATTGGATTTCAGAGCTTCAATTTCTAATAGTCTTTTTCATAAAAGATACCAATGCTAGAATTCTTTTCATTCCCTATCGCGCCTTTAGCTTTGAGATGACGTGAAATATCTAAATTAATTGTTCCTTTTGTCCTTCCATCTGATCCCGCCTCAAAGCCTAAATAAATGTTGTTGTGTATATAGCGTCCAACACGCAAACCCGTATTGCCCTTTTCATCAACGATAACATCAAGATCATCAAGGCCAATTTTAGAGCGTAGAGTATTCAATAAGGATGTATTAGAAGCACCGGCAAGCTCCGCTGCCGCTGCCGCAAGCTGTGCAATCTGGAATGGTGATAATTCGCTAAGAGAGCGATTAAAAATTAAACGCGCCAAAACTTCATCTTGCGGCAAGTTAGGTTGTGAAGAAAAATAAACATCAATATCATCAATTGTTCCGCTTACAGTAACAGTGACACGAATGTCACCACTGTTCTTGTTTGCCACAAAATAAACGGTAGGATTAAGATTCCCACTAAAACTCGCCTGTCCATGTTCAAAATTAAGGCGCTGGGAAAGAATATCAAAACGCCCACGAATCATCTGAAACTCACCAACAGGATGAACATCATTCAATGGGCCTGCTATATTGATGCGTCCTCCCAGTTCAGCGTCTAACCCGCGCCCACGTACAAAAAATTGATTGCGTGCACTAAGCCGCATATTTAACAGCACAACAGAAGAAGAGTCTTGAGAAGCACCACGGTTTTGACCAGAGCTTTTAACTTCAGCACGTTCAAGTGTTTTTTTTTATCGATTTTGTCAAATTTTTATTTTTAACATCAAGAAACTTCGCATTTCGAAAATGATCTGGAACCAAAACTTCAGCTTTTTCAACTGTGATATCACCACCAATAACAAGATTATCTAAAAAATGACCTGTCATTGTCATCTTGCCTGACAATGTTGCAAAAACCATCGAGCCATCATTATAATTGGCATGATCGAGATCAAACATCAAATCTGGTTGTAGATCATTAGAGATACGGCCTGAGGCAGATAATTTTCCGCCCTCTGAAGAAGAAGCTAACGCTTTTTCTATAAGAATATGGTCACCGTTTAATTTGCCTTCAATTGTGATATTGTTCAGTCCCAAGTTTGTTTTTGAATCAGAAAAACTACCATTGGTTACAGAAAAATTTCCTAGCAATTGTGGCTGTGATAATGTTCCTTGTAGAGTTGTATCAATTCTTGCTGTGCCCGTTACATGTGCACCACGTTTAGCTAACAAAAAATCCATAAAAGCAAGAGGCATTGTTCCATTAATGTTCAATTTGGTTGCTGAACCTTTTAAAGAAACAGGTCCATTAATGGAAAGATCGAGTCCTTTATCTCCTGCAGCTTGCACATTCTCAATATGAATAATCGACTTTTTGTAAGAACCACGAGCATGCATATTAATCAACAGAGGTCCTTTATGCGTCATAGCGGTAAAGCTTTGACTGGAAAGTTCAAAATCAACAGAGGGATCCTTTATTGTTCCACCAATATTAACCTTGCCGACAATCGTTCCTTCAAGCGCTTGCTTTTCAATAAAACTATTAACGACACGTGCAGACAAATCTTGCAAATTAACATGCAAATTAAGTGTGTTCTCCTCTAAAGAGAGACTTCCCTTAGCTTGTGCTTGTACTCCCTCCCCTGTTAAATTTGCATTCAAATTCAGATTTTCATCTACTGTCTTACCTGTAGCCGTGAGCATAAAAGGCATGATTTTCTTATCTTGAAGAGCAAGGGTTGTTAGCCCCTCACCTTTTATATCGTAGGTTATATCAGGTTTTTTTAAATGACCTCGAATCATCACTTGCCCTGTTACAGTACCAGCCGCTCCAAGATCAGATTTCCATAGATTCACTAAAGCAACAGGAAGCGCATTCATGTTAAGCTGCAAGTTAAGAGTCTCTCGCACATTACCTGCAAGCACAATCCTACCCCCATTAACCGCAACTTCTAATTCATTTACCGTCATTCCGTCTTTATCAAAAACAACCGTAGCCGATTGAGGTAATGTCATATGAAGATTAGATTGTTTTACATCTATCGTTTCAATCTGCACTTCTCGTTTTATCCCTTCTGAAAGTCCTACCATAGTCATATGTCCAGAAAGCTGTGCATTTGTGTTATTATGCAACATTGCTTGAACAGTAAAAGCTGTTTGCTCATTCTTTCTATTGGCCTGAGCATTTAAACGATTAACCACCATCAAAGGTGTTTGGATATGCTCTGCATTGATAAAACCTTCAAGCTGTGTCATGCCAAAAGGATCAAATATATCTGCTTTGACTTCCAATTTTTTAATTTTATTTTTTGCAAAACTTAAACGGCTAATATTCGCCTTTAAATTGGCTTTTTGTTTGCCATTTTGTTCATCAAAAATAAAATCTCCTTTTATCTTTCCGCTCCCTTCTTGTAAAAATAACGCAGCAAGATCTGAAATATCATCAGCATCAATATGCATAACGCCTTTTACCAAACCTTCTGTTTGAGAAAGACCACCCGTTATCTTTGCGCTTCCCCCTTTAATGTCGATATTTTCCAGTTTACGAATGTGATTAGAATCCTTAAAAGAAGCAGATAAAGATAACGGCTTGTTAGCAAAAGTTCCTTCACCCTTTATCGACCCTGTTAAAGAAGGGACTGATGATGTATTATCCATAAGTGTTTGTATCGTGAGTGTTGTTTTTTGAAGTTTTTTTCCAACCAAAAACGCTTCAGCAACGTGAGCCTGTGTGCTAAATTTTATAAGACTATTGCGCCCTCTCGCAGTACTACGGAGTGTGAGCGCACCCTTTATTCTTGGATCCACTTTGGTGAGATCAGATATTTGTGCAGACAAATCCATCTTAGCATTTTCATTTGAAAAATGACCATCTGCCTTTACGTTTGCATATTTATTTTTCAAATCCAAATGACGTAAAATGAAACCCATCTTGTTGTGTACAATACCTCCTGAAAGGGTCATTTTTCCTTTCAATAAACGATTAAAAGAGTCTGTGCCTATTTGCATATTATCGGCCATCCCTGATAATTCCAGATCAAAAATACCATCGATCAAGCCGATCATTCCCTTGGCTTTAATATCTGCACTTCCAGAGAGTGGCTGTTTACCAAACGCGCTAAAAGGAACGAGTGTTTGCGCTTTTAAACCAAGATCACCTTTAAAAACAAAGTGATCCATTTTTCCTTTTAACCAAGCAGAAAAACCCTGACCTGTAATACTCAAATCATGAATCAAAATGGGATTCCTAGAAACAATATCTGTATCTAAATGTATATCAACTGTTTGTCCTAGACCCTCTATCCGCGTGCCTTTACTATCTTCAATCCCTCGAAGCGTTCCCTTAACTTGAATGCCGACGTGACGAGAAGCAGGATTATCGAGGTTCTCACTCACTCCTCCCATAACAAAAAGTGCATCATGAATATGAATATTTTTATTGCGCAAATGATGTAAAACAAGCTGACCATTCCACGATTGTTGCCCCTCACGACCATAGTCAATATTCAAAGCAAGATTATCAGCATGCATTGGTCCTTCTGATGTTGTTAAACGCGTCGCTCCATTTTCCTGATCAAGAGCCATTTTGCCATCAATAAAAAGCCGTCGCAAAAAACCATCTGCTGTTATTTCAGCATTGGCAACAACATTCATCGCTTCACCCTCAATCACCATATGATCAAGGTGTGTCACACCTTTTTCTGTCATTCTTGCCTCTGCTTTTAACGTGACATCAGATTTAAAGAGACTCCGATATTGAGGAGGCATTAAAGAGCTAAGCGTGCCCACGAGTTTAGTAGAAAGACTGTGCCCTTCTGCAACGCTTGCAAGTATAACATCGCCATTTAAAATAGGATTGTGATCAACTTCTAAAGAAAGCTTGATAGGCAAATCATCAAAAGTACCATCACCTTTAATGGTAAAATTTAATGCTGGACGTTCTTCAATTTTAAAAATATTCGCCAAAATACCATTTTGCGGTTCATCAGCAGAAATATCAATTTTCGCTGTACGATTGCTCTTGGATATTTTTGTTAAAATAGAAAAAGATCCCTGTACATCTAGACGACGCGCTGCCAAATCAGCATCAAAAATTCCGTTGGCTAAAGTAAGACTCCCTTTTAAGGATACATCAGCAAAAAAATCAAAAAGTTCCTGTTCAAACATCACATGTTGAGCGGTAAGGGTATCGATAGAAATGGCAAGGGGTAATTTTGGTAAAGAAAGCTTCTTCGCTTCAAGAGAAGACATGAAAGAAGAATTGCCTTGTGGTTTGCGTAAAACTGTAACCTTTTCCAGAGAAAGCTGGTTAATATTCATGCGCCCCCTCAGCAAAGATAAACGGCTCCAATCCATTTTAGCATTGGTAATTTTAAGCCAGACACCTTTTTTATCACTCACAGTAATCGTATCAATTGATGTTTGAGAAGACAGTGCTCCTCGCACATTATATAATCGGACTTGGCGATTAGGCGCTGAAAGTCTGCGTTCAATTAAAGAAATAAACCATGAGCGATTACCCGCTGTCACTTCTCTAGAGGATGAATTGCCTCTTTGCGCAAAAACAAGAACACTCAGTAAAAAAAATAAAAATCCAAATAAGAAAGCCGATAAACGTACAGTTTTTTTCATTAAAATGCTTGTCCTATTCCCACATAAAAACCAATGCGAGGATCACCTTTCTCTCTCTTAAGAGGAACAGCTAAATCCACGCGCAAAGGCCCAAGACCTGTCATATAACGACCTCCAATACCAGCACCCCATTTAATTTTTTGAGAAAAATCAAATTGCGCCTTTTCCCCTACCAATCCTCCATCGAGAAAACTAACAAGCCCTATTTTATCATTTAAAGAAAAACGTAACTCTGTTGTACCCTCAACAAGTGATCGCCCACCAACAACAGCGTCATTATCTATTTTGATCCCAATATTGCGATAAGCATAACCACGAACAGACCCTCCTCCTCCAGCAAAAAAGAGTGTATCAGAAGGAACTTGTACTGTATTGCTTCCCAGAATTGTACCAAGCTTTGCTCGTGCGGCAAAAACAAAACGTTCCTTTTCATCTAGTGCCCAATAAGAACGACCTTCTACAGTCATTTTTGTTACAAAATTGTGAGAACGTATTTCATAAAAAGGTTCAATAAACACTTCACCATACAAACCTTTTGTCGTATTGAGCTTATTATTACGACTATCGTAAATCAAACTACTCGGTAAGCCTATCATTGTAAAATTACGGCTGCCAAAATAGATATCGCGTGAATAACCATTGGAAACTTCTACAGCAACTTGTCCCGAGAGATGACCATTAAAGATATGCGTTAAGCCCAGCTTCCCTTTGATGGCTTTTGTTGTGTAATTATCTAGAACCTCTTGCTGGATTTTTAGTTCTGATCTCAAGTCTGTATCAGGAGTAAATATACCAGGCTTTATAAAGATACCGCCAAGAAGATAATCAAAATTCTTTGGATTATATGATTTTTCTTTTTTGCGACCAATACCGCTTATTTTTGTCTCAATTTTAAGGTGTTCTGCGTGACCAAAAAGATTGTTATGCATCCAATAAGCTTCAAAACCAGCACCATCTAATGTTGAATAACCACCACCTATACCAAAACGACGTGGTTTGCGTTCTTCTAAAACGAGTGTAAGCGGTAAACTACCATCAGGATTTATTGTGTCCGCTTCTCGTATATTCATAGCACGAAAAACATTAAGTCGTGCAAGTCTTTCATTCGCCTTGGCTAATGCATCAGAGTCGTACTTTTGACCTTCTTTCAATCCCGTCATCCATGCAATATAGGCTGAATCTACACTTGGCTTCTTACTAATATTACGCACACGTAAAGGGCCATAATAAGCTTCTCGCCCAGGATCAACAGTAATCTGCGCATCAATGAGATGGGTAGCATGATCAGCAACGACCTCATTCTTCACAACTTGAGCCTTAGCATAACCTTGTCGACGCCACCCTTCAGTCGCCCATCTCTCTGCTTTCAAAATGGTTTCAGATTTGGCAATAGTCCCAATTTTATAACCCAATTCTTCAATTTTAGGCATTCTCTTGGTTTTATATTTTACAAATGGAGCAACTTTATCGATACCTGCGGTACTAAAAACATATTGGGGGCCAGCATTAATCGTAATAATAATATGAGATTGTGCAGGAAGCTGCGTTATCGGACTCAAATCAGCAACTTCTAACCCATTAATCTTAATACTAATAACACCACCATAACGCCCATCAGCATAAAGAGCAGAGAGAATTGTCCGATAATCTGAACGCGCTTTCGCTAACAAACCAGAAGAACTAAATGCTTTATCTTGATCAGAAACAAGAGAAGATACAGATTTAACGATTTTAATCCCTTCAGATGGTGCTCCCTGTGGTGCAACAACATCAACTTTATAAAATTTCTCTGTAGCGTTGCCATTATACGAAGAGGAATTTGCTTTCTTTTGACCAAAAAGAGGAATACCAAATAATTCAAACGCCGCAAGTGATTGAGGAAAAGCACAAGCGAAGCATAAACCTATCAATAGATTGCGTATGGTCCCTGATTTAAAAAAAACACCCACCTGATATACCACCAAATCAGATACCTTCAATACACTTCACATCACCTTATACTATAAATAGCGTCGTACTATAAATAGCGTTAAAAAAGAAAGATAAATATACCTTGCCCTAGATATTTCACATATTTAATCACATTTTTAATCACATTCTTTTCTTGTAAAACATAACATTTTCTTCCCTTAATATTTAAAATATCCAGCATGGCTGTGTAGCGTAAACAACCTTGCTTCTTTTTTTCCTACCATATTCACTTAACGCATTATAAATGATTTATTTAACCGCATGTAATCATGGTTAAATTTGTGCAAATTATTCTTCACAATTACACTAAAAAAAGCTTGCATAGATATATAGATCTCTTCACTGCAAAAACCATAGAGACTGCTTGATTTTTATGCAGAGATATGCTTGTCTCTGCTAAGCTGAAAGGGGGGAATAAACTGATGATCGCGCGTATTACAACTGTTGCTTTTCGCGGTCTAGAAGCAGTACCTGTTGATGTACAGGTCATGATTTCCCCTGGTAAAATAGGAATGGCTATTGTTGGATTAGCCGATAAAGCAATCGCTGAAAGTCGTGAACGGGTGCAGGCATCCCTTCATGCTTGTGGGCTTTCACTGCCTAACAAACGTGTGACTATTAATCTTGCACCAGCTGATTTACCTAAAGAAGGATCGCATTACGATTTGCCAATTGCTGTAGGCTTAATGCTTGCTATGGGGATTCTTCCTCCCGAAGTCGCACAAGATTACGTTATTTTAGGCGAATTATCATTGGATGGTTCTATCACAGCTGTCAATGGCGTTTTACCAGCCGCAATGACAGCTTTAGCACTCGATAAAGGACTGATCTGTCCCCATCCATGCGGACCTGAAGCAGCATGGGCTCATGAAGAGATGAATATTCTCGCTCCCGAAACTCTTCTTACCATGGTCAATCATTTTAAAGGAACCCAAATTCAAAAACGTCCACAACCACGCCAATATACCATTCAAACCGATCTTCCAGATCTTTGCGAAATTAAAGGACAAAAAACGGCCAAACGCGCATTAGAAGTTTGCGCTGCTGGGCGGCATAATCTTTTGTTTGTCGGTCCTCCGGGCGCAGGAAAATCTATGTTAGCGCAACGCTTACCTTCTCTTTTGCCCCCTCTTGATAGTCGTGAACTTTTAGATGTTTCTCTGATTGCTTCTATCACAGGAGAAACAAACCATAAGAGCATTTCACTCCATTGTCCGTTTCGTGCTCCGCATCATTCTGCTTCCATGGCTGCAATGGTCGGTGGTGGACTTAAAGGACGACCAGGAGAGGCTTCACTGGCGCATAATGGCGTTTTATTTCTCGATGAATTGCCGGAATTTTCTCCACAAGTTCTCGATTCTCTTCGTCAACCCTTAGAGAGTGGAGAATGCGTCATCGCCCGCGCGAATCACCATATCAGCTATCCTGCTCGCTTCCAACTCATCGCTGCTATGAACCCTTGTCGATGTGGTATGGCAGGAGAAAAAGACAATGTTTGTGCAAAAGGAATACGCTGCCAAATTGACTATCAATCCCGTATTTCTGGTCCTTTACTCGATCGAATTGATTTACGGATTGATGTCCCTGCACTCACAGCTATGGATCTTATGCAACCAGAACAATCAGAAAAAAGCTGTGATGTGGCAAAACGTGTGGCACAATGTCGTGCCATTCAAGAAAAACGTTTTAAAACATTGGGTCTTGACCATATTCGTACCAATGGCGATTGTCCTGCTAAAATCATCGAACAAATTGCCGTTCCTGACCAGAATGCTACTAAACTCTTACGAGATGTGAGTGAGAAAATGCGCCTTTCTGCACGCGCCTATCATCGCATCCTCAAAGTTGCACGCACCATTGCTGATCTCGAGGAAGCGGACCACCTATCACGCCATCATCTCGCGGAAGCTATTTCTTACCGGTTGGGCACTGAAAGATTAACGGCACATTCTTGAGAAAAATTTTTATCAATAAAAACCAATTGGAAAATAACGCAGATAAAGTTCCGCAAGCTTGCCATCATTTTCTAAAGATTTTAGAGCATAATTCAGTACATTAATTAATTTTTCGTTCTTTTTGGCAACAGCAAGCTGCATTCCCTGCCCCAATAACTGAGGAGCTATATACGCTCCTCCAATAAAATGACAGCAATCAGCTGATTTTGCATCATTTAGCCATAATGATAAAGCAAATCCATCATCAAAAATAAGATCAATTTTATGATCTTGGAGTGCTTGATAAAGCTCTGCCCTGTCTTTAAATCCTTGCCATTTAGCTTCAGGAAAATAACTATGGAACAGCTTTTCGTGAGCACTGTTAAACAATAATCCACTGTTTAAATATGTTAATTTATCGCTTATTGGTCCATCGAAATTTACAAATTGAGACGCTATAAATTGAGATGCAACAAATCGAGCTGGAAAACGTAAATAAGACCTTGTAAAAAAAAGATCTTTACGTGTTTTCATTGTTTCTTTTAAACCTGCAATGATAACTTCTGCACCACCATTTTTGACGTGATCTATGAGCTCTTGCCAAGGAACAACTTCTACCTCACAAACTGTTTCAAGGTTCAATTTTGCGCAAATAGCGCGCAATAAATCAATATTATAGCCTGCAAGATGTCCTGTTTTGTCAAGAAAATTAAAAGGAGGAAAATCAAATGTTGTTACAAAACGCAAACGCGTTATATCTTTTGTATCAGGCTGTAGAAAATGTTCATGCGCACCAAAAAAAGAGGGAAGCCCTGCTGTTGTTTCAGCTTCTACGAAAGAGGAAAATAAAAAACCCCATTTTACGAATAAAACTCCAATAAGAACATTGAGTCCCTTTATAAGTTTTTTTATTGGCAAAATTCTCCCCCCATGTTCAAAGTGATAATACAATTCTTCTCAACTATAATATCTAATGCACTTCACTGAAATATCTGTTCCTTTATGGATTAAAATCGCTGCTATTCTCCAAAAACTGTCAAAAACAACAGGTTCGCTCTCATTTTCAGAACAGATGGAAAGATGTTTTCTCGAAAAATCCTTAATGCAAATGCACAAAAGGAAATCCTTTGTAAGGAAGTGATTTTTTAGCCTGAAATGTCAATAAAAAACTGAACTCTCCTTGATTTTATTTTCTTCTAAGCATCTTTGTTAAACCAAGAATCTTTCTGATGTTTTTTACAAACGCAAAATTTTTCTTTAAAAAAACGCATTTTGATTTTTCTTCTATTAGACAATAAGCTGTATATATTTCTGGTTTCACCAGAGAGTTTTATCCAAATCCCTTACATACCCAAAATATGATGCGAAAAAATATCACCCGTTTAAAACATTATGTTAAAATGACACACAAAAATAACAGAATTCTATTAAATCATGCATTTCTACACCGTAGGCAAGGCATTGATTTATAACGATAATTCATCGTTTTGCATGTTGAATGAAACCCCCGAATATTGTAAGATTCTCTCATCTCAAATCATTTCATTTTGAATCAATTAAAGTCACTTATTTGCACGTCATAAGCGGGGTTATCGTGTGGGTAGAAAACAGTTTAGAAAGAAGTAAAAATGCCTCTTATGAATCGTCTCAATAGCAAGGGTTATCGCAACATTGGGGGCTGGCAAATAGTATGATGGTGCCGGCTTGCTCCTTCATAAGCGTAAAGATGGTGGTGCTCAATGGCTTTTACGTTATACCATACGTGGGCACCGTCGTGAAATGGGCTTGGGCGCTTTAAGAAATGGTATTATATAAAAAAACATAATAAAGTCAATATATTATATGTATTTATTTTATATGAATCCTCTTAAGAATCCACACTTTTATGCACGATTCAATTGACCATTTTTTACAAACAATAGCCATCTATAAACAGAGCATAAAAAGCAAATCATGATGCCAATGTTATAACACATGAGAGCATTCAAATGAAATGCAAAGCAGTTATCAGTCATAACAGGTCATAAATTTTACAAGACGTTTTTATCATAATAAATCGCATTGTTAAAACGATATGCTTTTAATGATAGAATGCAAAACACGTTTCAAAAGCTGTTTTGATAATACGGTTAAAGTAATAAATGCAATTTGAATTGGGTGATTAAGGACTCCTCAAAAATGAGGGCATCTTTTTTCATAAGCAGAGAGAAGTTGAGAGTTGATATAACTTTACAAAGCGTTTTGAGAAGGTGCTTTTTTTCAAATTAACCGCTTTAAAAATGAGGGCATTGTTATGAATAGGTTTTAAACCATCACAAAGCTAATAGGCTTTTAAATGTGATGATCTCAAAGAACGCTTTCATAATCATTCCTTTATATTATTTGGGATAAGTTTTTATAAAGCGAATACAAAGCTTGCAATATAATACGTTTTGTATATATGCATTTATTACTCCATTAGAGTTGAGACATGAAAGCCGCGTCACGTAAAATGGCACGGCTTTCTTTTTTGTATTCTTGTCTTTTGAAATGGCATGAAACCAACGCCCCCCGCATTTGTTATTATTCTTCAGTATCAACAATCTCGATAAGAATATCGCTCTTATTAACCTCCTTATTTTTTGGAACCTCTCTTATCTCACTTCTTCGATTCAGTTTTGCACGCCCACAAGCACGACCAAAGACCTTGATCGTATGGGAAACCTGAGCTTTTCCATAAACAGAGCCATAAATTTGTGCACAGCCACTCACTTTTGCATAATCATAAACCTTGCCATAAATCTTTGCACGGCTATTAACAACAGCATAGCCATAAACACGCGCAGTGCTAAAAAGACAAGCAGAGCCTAACACTCTAGCGTTGCCATAAAGCCTTGCATATTCAAAAAGATAACTATTATGAAAAAGATGCGCATTGCCATAAACATGGGCTTCAATTGAAACGCGACTATTGCCATAGACACGAGCCTTGCCATAAACATAGCCCGCCACATGCGCACTATCATAAACAAATGCATTGTCATAAATTTTTGCATATTGAGAAATAAACACCTTATCATGCACCTGAGCATTGCCATAGACAAGACCACAAATTTGCGCATTGCCTCGTATTTTTGCATTGTCATAAACACGGGCATGTTTATAAACCAATGCATTATCATAAACCCAGCAAAGACCGTTATGAGAAAGATTTTCTTCCTTTTCAATAAAGCCACCGAGTTGACCAGCCTTGACATCAGAAAAGCTTTTTAAAGCCTGAATGCGATAAAGCGTTGTAATTTTTTGTGTAATTTTATCTTTCAGTTGTTTTGTTTCATTAGTTAGTTTGTATTTTTTGGACATCATAAGACCCCTCACAATCTCTCTTGTGAAAAAAGTTGCATGGAAAATGTTGGAAAAAGGGAATGACCGCCGCGCTTTAAAGATTTAAAAAGGCTTTATTACGCAGCCAGATGATTTTTATTTCATTATCGGAAAGCAATTCGATATAAGACCTTGTTTCAATATCATCACGAGTCTTTTCTAAAATCATAACAATGCCGTGACTATTAGCATTTTCATAAATATGAACATAATTGACGACACGGGCGTGATCATAAATTTGTGCATTGCCATAGACATGGGCATGGTCATAAATGATCGATTTACCAAGAACGATAGCATTGCCATAGACATAACCAGCGATAATAGCGTTATGATAGACCCTAGCATTTTCAGAAACCCGACCTGAGTTTAAAACCAGAGCATTACCATAAACCCAGCAATTGCCATCATGAGAGAGGTTGCTTTCATTTTCGATAAAGCCACCGAGTTGACCAGCCTTGACATCAGAAAAGCTTTTTAAAGCCTGAATGCGATAAAATATGCGATTACCAAAGAGACGCGTTTCATTTGTAAGTGCAAATTTCTTTTGCATAGGAACAATCCTTATAGAATATGAGATTTGAAATGAAAGAATTTTGGAAAGCAGGCGCCCCCCGTGCCGTGATTTATGCTGCTTTATTTATGATTTGATCACAAATTTTGATATTACCATTCAATTTTTTTGTATCTATATATGAATTACCAAAAACACTCACTTTATTGCAAATGTATGTACCACCTGTAATTTTAGCATTGTCATAAATACAAGCATCATCACAAACCACAGCAAAAAACCAAACTTGTGCGTTACCAAAAATCTTTGCATTCCCATAAGCTTGCGCATAGCCAGTTAGCAAAGCGTTATCATAAATTTTTGCATTGCCTTTTATAACAGCCCTGTCAGAAACTTCAGAATTATTCAAAACACAGGCATGATTGTAAACAAAAGCCCTTCCAAAAACCCTAGCATTATCAGCAATTTTTGCATTGTCATAAATTTTTGCACAATCAAAAACCTTTGCATTGTCACAAACCGTTGCATTATCGAAAACGCTAGCATAATTGAAAATTTGCGCATTATCAGACACGACGCCATTGTCAGCAACCCACGCATCATCATAAACCCAGCAATTACCATCATGAGAGAGATTATTTTCATTCTCAATAAAACCACCCAATTGACCAGCCTTGACATCAGAAAAATCTCTTAATGCACGAATGCGATAAAGGGTACGATTACCAACGACATGCGTTTCATTTGTTAATTCATATTTTTTGGATACAATTTTAGATACATTTATAGTGGTCATAGGGAGCTCCCAATCTAAATAATGGATAAAATTTGAATGAAATGTTCTTAAGAAGGGGCGCCCCCGCCGCGCCCGCGGTGTTATTTACGCAGCTTGATTTGCATCTTCAGAATTGCAATCATATTGGTAATCATCATCATAACCATAATCATCATAATATTCATGACGATAATAATCATCCTCACTACCAAATTCAGGAACCGCTGCATCATAAATATCATCATCAGATGATAAAGAGGCGTCACTATGAATACAAGAATAACCAGATACGGTAGCCCCACAAACCACAGCATCATCAATGACATAAGAATTACCACAAATATAAGCAGCGCCGCTTATTTTTGCATTGCCTCCAATTTGAACATCATCACAAATCACGGCATCATCAGAAATATGAGCATGCCCACTTACAGAGGCGTTATCATAAATTTTTGCATTGCCTTCAATAACAACCGCCCCTTTAATATGAGCATTGCCATAAAGGCGCGCATTGCCCCCCATAAAAATAGATTCGAAAATAGCATTTCCATAAATTTTTGCATTGCCACAAACGTCTACAAAATAGCTTTTTACTTTTGCATTGCCTGAAACCTTTGCATTTTCAAAGACACGGGCTTTATCATAAACCCAGCAATTGCCTTTATGTGATAAGTTGCTTTCTTTTTGGATAAAACCGCCTAGATCCCCTTTTTTCACATCACCAAAGTCTTTTAAAGCACGGATACGGTACAATGTGAGACCAGTCATAAAATCCATTTCATTGGTCAATTCATATTTTTGGATGATTTTCTATTTTTAACAGTAGCGCTCATAGCTAGTGTCTCCTTTAGGTTTATAATGTTTTCAATTAGACACCCTATAAAGGCGCCGGGTGTTGAAAACACGGCCTAAAGTCCGTTGTATGCTTTCCCTATAAAGGTCTTGTATAGCATAACCACACCCGACAAGATCTTTATATACTAACAAGAGCATAAAAAACAGTCAGTTTTTTTATAAATGGGAAAGGTTGTTTCGTAACCCATCCGCTTTAGGTTAGTGTTTTCATCACTTGATTATTTATATAACAAAATACGTATTTATTGTCAACCATATTTTATTGTTTTTTGTGTTTTTTGTAATTATTTTTTTATGCCATTGTGTATAAATATGCGTCATATGCTTATGAATATTTTCTGTTTTATTGTCTCTATTTGACTCTATATTACGCAATTTCGTTATTTTTCTCTTTTAAACATCATAATAACTAAGAACGCTCTCATAATGCCTATTTTTAACTTTATAACGCATCATTATTTTTATGAGATAACTTGTGAATATTTTTGTGAATTTTTTATAAGAGGTTTGTAATTTAAACAGCTTTAATAGAGACCGCGTCTTTATAACCAGCGCTTTTGATTCAAATCTATTGTTTTGATTCATTCTCATAAAAGGATAATATGATCATGCGGTTTTGATTTTTATAAAAACATTTTGAATTCTTACATCCTTATCAAAATACCTTTTTATGGGCTTTTGTCTCTTTTATCAGTTTCATTAATATTATTGAAAAGACAATATCTTATAAGGAACATATGAATCTTTAAAGCCTTTCAAAAGACAGCTCGTGATTATGAGAAATGCTATCAAGGCTTTTATAGCTATTAATTTTATAAGTTTTGGGGGTTTTGGGGGTTTTGGGGGTTTTGGGGGTTTTGGGTGTTCTTTTGGGGGTGCATTTTAAAAAAATTTTTAGCAAAAAATAAAAAGTATTATATTTCAATAGGTTAATTTTTTATCAATTTTTAAATAACAACCAATAGTTGACTAAAATTGACAATATAGTATGTAAATACAACCAATGTTATATGTTTTGGGTGTTTTGGAGGTTTTGGGTGTGATTTATTTTTACGAAAATAAGTCATTAAAAGAGTAAAAAATAGAGAGATTCATTCTTCTCTTTAAAGAGAGCTTTTGCAAGATATGATAGCATCATTTTAGATTGCGAGTTAATCTTTTAAAGGCAATGTAAAAAATCTTATCATCTCTTTTTAGAATAGCGCATGGTAAATCATTCCTTTAAGATTATAAGTACGCAACCTAATAAGAGAGTATAGATGATGGTTATAAGATCTATACTCCTTATAAGATTGGCATGATTCATAAATCTATTCAGTTTCTCTTAATTCCAAATTTGGCAGGTTTTTAACAATTTTCATTGTTTCTAAACTTACCGTAATAACCCTTTGGAACAATTCCAATGGATAAGCAGGGTTTCCAATGGTCTCAAGAGCATAGCGATTGGCATCATTAACAATGCCACTCTTTTTATCAGTCTTTACACATTGACGCCCCATAACCCATTCAAGAGCAGATTTACCATTCACGATATACTCATAAGCTTCCTTAGGTATATCTGTTATTATGATATTGCTATTGTAAATAACTGTAGACTTATCCTTTTCCTTACTATTTTTGATTTTTGCGAATTTCATTTCTGTAACGTAATAAAACTTTTCGGGATTAGAGATCTCTGTAAGTTTTGGATTGCCTTTTTTAAAGGTCACGGGATAAGTCTCTACGGTTTCATAATTGACGTGCAAATTGCCTAATTCACGACCAGCATTAACGAATGCCCAGAAATCCTCAGCACTCTTTACGCAAGGGATGCGAGGGAGTTCTTTAGAGAGGTTATCAGCATAGCGAGCACGGTAATCTTCTGAATGCAAGAGTCCGTAAACATAATAGAAGATATCATCTTTCGTTATGGTCTCATTAGGATAAGCAGCTTTAAAATGTGCTAATCCCTCATCAGTAATGGCATCACGACGTTGTAAACCAGCAGTTTCGCTTTCTTCTGTAGAATCTGTAAATAAATGGGATTGGCTATTACTTCTATTTTTTGAAAGCGCAGTATCTTCGTAAAGGTACAATGGAAAACATTGGCTAGCACCATCCATCATGTTCAAGTCAGGTAAATTTTTATTCATCAAAACAGAAAAGCTTTTTTTCCCTCCTACGCCAGTAACTTGTATCACCCTATTATCAACTGCTTTTCCCATAGGGAATATACGGGGCATTTGATAAACCATTTCATTGAAAGCACGATTATAATAGAGCCACTGTCGTGTAAAAGGACGACATAGACTTCGAGTAAGGCATGTCTCTTCAAATTCAAAAACTTTTCTTTTTGCTAATTCTTGTTTAAGCGCACGGCTCCAACTAATTTTTTGTGTATCCGAATTGACAAAATTGTTCACAGCCTTTGCACGTGTTCTACGGTCAGTATGTGGATAGGTTTCGTTAAAACGTTCCACCTCGCTATTATAGAACGCAATCATATTACGCATATTTTTTGCTAAAATCTTACGACTTGAGTTGTATACCCAAGCATCACGACTGGTTACTATACCACAAGAGAATGTTTCAAAGATCTTTTCATTATGACCTTCCTTAACACCCATGGCTAAAAACGCTTTAAAACTTTCATCACGTTGATTTATCCAATCACCATGCTTGTCTGGTGTAATGATTTGCCAACCGCGATTACTCCGTGTAATGCCATCAATACTACTAAGGGAATCGATTATCGTAAGCTTTTCTTGCCTCGTGAGATAATCACCAATATCACGAAAGTATATTTTACCATGCTGTTGTGCATTTGGATTTTTTACGAGAATAGAGATTGCAATAGGTGCGCGTGATCCAGAACCAAAAATTTTACCTCCTTCTTTTCGAGAAAGTTCTCCAGAGGTTCGTTGATTACCCCGTAAATGGAAAATATAAAGGCTGCTAAATTCTTCAACTAAACACTTGCGTAAACCATCCATAGAATTTGCATCTATAAAACTTGCATTTGTAACAAAGCCGATAACCCCAGCATTCTCAATACGGTCACTTGCCCAACGGATGGCACGGATGTAGCTATCGTACAGAGCTTGCATACTCGTTGCTTTTGAATGAGCGGCATAAGTCTCACTGATACGTTTATCTAAGAGTGGATAAGGGGTATTTTGGGCGTTGTCATTTTCACTTTTTTGTCTCAAAGAATAAGGGGGATTACCAATAATCACTTCAATATTGAGTTTTTTCTGAAGTTCTAAATAGGCGCTGTTTTCCTCTAGTAAGCCCTTCATTAGATCTTGTTTTTCAACCCTCTGAAACGTATCAGTCAAACCAATATGCTTAAAGGGAATATAATCTCCTTTCATAAGACTATGATAGGTCGATTCAATATTAATCGCTGCTATGTAATAGGCAAGCAAGACAATCTCATTGGCATGGATATCATGACGGAATTTATATTCCATATCTTCTGGTTTTATCAGGTTGGATTGTAATAAACGCGTTATAAAGGTACCTGTTCCCGTAAAGGGGTCAAGAATAGAAACACCTCGTGATCCCAAGCTCTTGCCAAATTCTTTTTGCAACACATCATCAACAGAGCGAATAATAAAATCGACAACCTCAACAGGGGTGTAAACAATGCCAAGCCTATCTGTTGTCTTTTTAAACGCCTTGGCAAAAAAACTTTCATAAAGAGTAATGATGAGGTTTTGTCTTGCTTGCGGGGTGGTAATCCCAGAAGCACGTAATTTTACACTATCATAGAATTCTTTAAGTTCTTTTGACTCTTCTTCAATATTGGTCTCATCCAACACAGCTAAGATCTTTTCCATCGCTTGCGAGATGGTATTGTTTTGAACAAATTGATTGCCATCAAACAAAGCTTCAAACACAGGACGCGTCACAAGATGCTGTGCGAGCATCTCAATGGCTTCTTCTTGCTTGATATCACTGTTTAAATTGTTCTTTAGTTCGAGATAAAAGCTCTCAAAAGCATGAAAGGCTTCACTCTTTTCATCAGCAAGCATGTTTTGCAGGCGGTTGATATGGTTTTGTGCAATCTCAGCAACATTGCCAGCCCAGTTTTCCCAATAATCCGTAATGGCAAATTTCTTCGTTAGAAGGGTTATCAGAGCATTACGGAACTCTTTAAAAAAGGGTAATCTTGTTTGTACTCCAACACTTTGAGCAGGTTCATAGGCGGGTTTTCCTATCTTCAATCCCACACTTTCTGATTTTTCATAGATTGAGATTTTATCCTCAACCGCAGTCATGCTGTCTAAGGCAAGAATCTCTAGGGTATGACTTACATCTTGCCCTAAAATCATTTGGTTCAGGGTTATCTCAAAATTCTCATCATGGGCAAGCAAGGCATTGATGACTTGCCAGACAACCTTGTATCTCTTATTGTGTCTTAAAGCCTGTTCAGCAGAAATCCCCGCAGGAACGCCAACCGGTAGAATGATATAGCCTCTTTTTTTGCCTTTGGCACGGCGCATGATACGCCCCACCGCTTGTATCACATCGACATGGCTTTTGCGCGGGTGTAAAAACATCACCGCATCAAGAGCAGGAACATCCACACCTTCAGAGAGACAACGGACATTGCTTAACACACGACAAACATTTTCCCCCGCATCTTCCTTTAACCAATCAAGGACTTGATTACGTTTTTTAGCACTTTGTTTTCCGTCAATATGTTCAAACTTACAATGAAGAGGGGAGGTCTTTTTATAGCTTTCATAAAGAGTCCGTAATTCAGACTGAATTTCTTCAGAATTGAAGGTATCACGAATGCGTTCAGAGGTTTTAATATCTTTACAAAAAGCCAATGCCCTCCGCATGGGGTTAGGGTCATCACTTAAATCAACCTTCAAATCGATTTTACTCAGAGCTTGATAACAGCCTACGATTTTGGTCTTATCATCAAGGATAAGTTCATAATTATCATCGGTCATAAGATGTTGAATGGATTGAGCCACTGCTTCTTCATTCACACCCAAGACAATAATCTTATAAGGTGCTAACAGGTTATTCTGAACGGCTTTTGAGAAGGTATAAGTGTAAAGGGTTTTTCCATAAAGATCTTCATCATCCATGGATGCTAACACAGCATTAATTTCATTGGCTTGTTTTTTGGCATTATCAGCAAAGATCTTTGGTGTTGCTGTCATATAGAGACGTTTTTTGCCCTGAACAATGCTGTTATCATGAACCTTAACAAACTCTGATTCACTGTTGTCTGTACCCAATACAGCGCCCGTTGTCCTATGGGCTTCATCGCAAATGATTAGATCAAATTCAGGTAAATCATAGTTCTTTTGTGCATCGGATATCACTTGGATGGAATGATAAGTCGAAAACACCACAGTCATCACATCAGATGAAATTTTATTGGCTTTGCTAGCAAGCTCTTTTGCATCTGTTGTAGCAGGTAGGACAAGATCAGATGCGTTAAAATCAGCAGCATCCTCTTGGTTTTTACGCCGCTTGCCAACTTGTGTATCAGAACACACCGCAAAGGAACGCAACGGAACTTGTGTATCGCTTGTCCATTCTCTGATGGTTTGTGACATAAGAGCAAGAGAAGGTACCAAAAACAAAACACGCTTGCCTTGACCAGCAAGAGTTTCTGCTATCTTAAGACTTGTAAATGTTTTACCTGTTCCACAAGCCATAATCAGCTTGCCACGGTCTGCTTCTTTTAAACCCTCACAAACAGCGTCCAGTGCTTCTATCTGATGATCTAAAAGCTTTTTCTTCTTTTGCTCTTTAAGAACAACATCCCCTTTTTCTTCAAAGGCACTCCAATCGATTTGACTGTTTTCGAGATCAAACAGATTAATCTGTTGAATACGGATTTCTTGTCCTTCACAGGTATGAGAAGCATTATCACTCCAATCACTTTCAGTGCTGTCAATAAGAATGCGACGGGAGAAGATCTTTTTTCCAGAGGCAGCAATAAAGCTATCAATATCTTCTTTTTTAATGCAATAAGAGGCGTCATAGCATTTGCATTGGATGGCAGCATAGCTTTCCTGATCACGGATTTTAGCAACCAAATCAATTCCAATATCACGACCATCTTCCCCACGCTCTTTAGCCCAATCGCAATAGGTTTGAACCTTTTCGTATTCTTGGCATTGCAGCGGGTCATGGGTCAAATAAGCCATGACAAGGTTTTCGAAAAGAGTTCCTAATTCACGGGGCGATTGTGCTTTATTACGATAAGATTGTAAGAGAGAGCGTAAAGAGGATTGTTTATTATCAGAATTGATGGATTGAAGCATTATAGAGAAACTCCATAGTCTTATGACATTTATCAATTAACTTCGAAAGAATCGAAATGGAGTTTATTAAATACATTTAGGATAAATATCGAGTCTGAAATGGGAGAAAATCGCCAGAAAACCTATCAAATGCGTTAAAAAAATTTAACAAGTTGCAATTATAAACAGCCTATAAACAGCAAAGTATTGAAATTTACTATTCATTTTACGGAAATAAAGACAAATTCAAACCGTGTTTTAAGAGATCAAAATGATTGTTTTGAAGTGTTTTATGATCACAAAATATCATAATTGCTGTCAGTTAAATTTTTTGACAGATACTGACAGGTTTTATTCAAGTGATCCTATTAATTCTCTATACAGATCATCTTATTGGGATGGTTTTTTTGTAAAAATATCATAACATATTGAAATGTAATGTTTTTTACTTTTTGCTAAAAGGTGTTTTTTAAAATGAGGGGGGTAAATCAACCGACAACGACCGACAAGAATATGACCTGAGTTATGGTTATTCATTCAGGTCATATCTTTCTCTTTTGCCAGCACTCTTTAAAATCATCTTTTGTTCATTCGCTTTATTGCCTTGCATTCTCGTTTTTTACCAAAGGATGCCATTCATAGTAGGTACTCGATTTACTTGTCTGATGGGTTATAAACTTTTTGCGAATGTGGTTTGTATGGCATAAAAGCTCTAAAGCTTGTTTGACCGCTTCCTTGTCTTTTAAATGCGTCCAGCAGCGTCTGTAGATATCACGAGCAGTAAAAACCTCAGGTAAGCAATTACAACGTTCTATAATCAAATTTGCACGCTCCTTTACCAAGATATCGCCCGCAGTATAAAACCGTTTCGCATGGCTTAACAGATAGCTTGACCAACGCAAGGCTGTTGAGAGAGAAGGCAAAGTGATCTCAAAACGCCCATCCTCAACAAGTTCGATAATGAGGGCAAGACTTGCTATGGTTTTAGGCATTTTTAAAAGATGCGCTTGGTAAGAGACAGAAACTTTGCTTTCCTTGATTTCTTTATGATGATTTTCCCACCATTCACGAAACAATTCTTGAGCATTAGCAGCAAAGCGCATGATCCGCGGGTGCTTAGGTGATCCTAAGGGTTTGTCATAAAAAGAACGAAGCACCTTTTCATATTCTTGATAGGCTTCTTGATTGGGATTTTTATCTTTCCATTCCCACTCTTGGTTTTCATCAGGCCATACCATCATTTGAAACCGTTGCAATAAACCATCATCTCCTTTCCCAGACAGCATTGCCTGAAGTAGGGGCATAATCCTTAAAGGTTGAATCCCTCCAATGATAGAAAGCGTTGCATTGGGAATATGAAGGGTTCCACGTCCAATACGGTCATAGGTAAATTGACCATCCCCATTAAAGGTTTCCAAATAAAAAGCCCGCTCCGATTGATATTCAACCCGCTCCATATTTGCTAAAAAACCAGAAAGTTCATCACGAACTAACAGTAACCCACGTGGATTTTCTTTGAGTAATTCTCCTAGCTTTTCGACCGTTGTGTCATTGACAATAAAACGTGAATTTTCCTCATCATGCTGGTTATCTTTGGCTATGTTTTCAGCTAAAATAGAACGGGCAGCTTGGGTATCTCCATTCTTTAAAGCTTTGCCGGCTTGTTTATTCTTTTGTTTTTGGTTTAGCGCCTCAAGAGCCTGTTCAATCTCTGCTTGTTTATTCTTTTGTTGGTAAGCTTGCAAAGCTTCTGTTTGAAGATCAGCAAGGGGTTGAAGAGCGGTTTTCAAAGCCGGTGTTTTTCGTGTAGAAGGGTTACCAATAATAGCCCCCCACAGATTAGGAACAATGTACCAATTATCATGCTGTTTTGGAGCAATGCGCACGCCATTGCCAATCAGAGCAGCTAAAGCACAGATAGCAGAGACAGCCACAAAATCGAGAGGCGATTGTTGACGGTCAGCAATATCGTAAACATATCTGCTTAGTCTATAAGGCATTTGTAAAATATTAAAAGGCTCGACCGGTAAAAGAGCGGTGTTAATCGGTTTTAATTCGCCCCATCCCATTTGTTGCAAAGCCTGTTCATAAGGAATGGCTTGTAAACAGGGATGCTCCTTTAAAGAGACAGGGGTGTTATCGTTATCAGTATCATTTACAGAACTATTTTCATTGTTTTCTAGAATATGTTTTGTCATTGTTTTTCGCTTTCATAATTTAATAATAAAATGTTGAAGTCAGAGCCATGGGGGGCTTGCATCATCAAGACATTGAAGCCTTGGCGATAAGCATGGGCAGCAAGCATCCATTGTCTTGTAAAAAGGTTCTATGGATTGCAAAGGAGCCACCACCCTCAACAAGAGCAACCAACGCGGGGAATGTTTTCCCAGAGGGATGGGGGCAGTTGCTATGAAAGCGTAAACTAGGGAGGCAAGTTACAAGTGATACCACGCTTGCGTAAATAAAGCTCTGCTATGGTTCCTTTAATCGGTTGACTTTGCTTCCAAATCTTTTGAGCTTTAGCAGCTTTCTGTTTTGCCTTGTTATCTTCACAACAAAACTGTTTTGAGAGAGAAAACCTATAATCATAAGTTTTATCAAAACATGTTTGTGTATTGATAAGACCAATGTTCTTAAGAGCTTGTAAGATCTCTCTAAAAGAGCAGCCGGCATAACAATAAAGCAAGAGACGCCCATCATTTCCATTGGCAAGAGCTAAACTAGGCACTTGATCATCATGGGCAGGGCAACGGGCTAGTCCATAAGCACCATACCAGACACCCCGCAAGGCATTTGTAATGCCCCGAGCATTTATAAAATGATACATTTTTCTTGTCCTTAGACGTTGCGTCACAGGACGGTTTTTGCTATTTTCAATTTGCGATAATTTGAGAAAGCCTTGTCCGTCCTTACGTGACAAGGTTTTTTTATGCCACATCACTGAGATGTTGACGTTGCGTTTTGGCTTTTTCAATCACATTCATCAGATCCGATTTTAACCAACGTGATAAAGAACCAAATTTTAAGGGCTTTGGTAAAGCTCCATTGGTGACATGGCGACGGAATGTTGAAACGCTTATATGCAATAATTTTGCACTTTCGCGGTCTGTAAGAAGAACATCATTTTCAGTCATAACTAAATCCTTTCAATCTAAAAATAGTAACAAATCATAAGTATTTATTAACCATATTTTACTGAGATTGAAAAGTAAGTTTAATCATAAAAAACAGTACTTTATGATGTATTTTCTCATTTGATAATTTATGAGTCTTATTGAAACGGAATGAGAGAACGAAGAGAGAAAGTTATCCACAGATAATGGAATAAAAATGGGGTACAAGACCCCATCTTTTAAGATTTGCTCGTGACATAAGCCGCCCATTTATCCATATAAACACGGCGCTGTTCTAAATAATCAGTACGACGATAAGCACGCTCTACTTTACCCCCGACCACATGACCTAGAATGGTTTCAGCTACCTCAAAAGGAGCATCGGTTGTTTCTGCTAGCCAATCACGTAAACTAGACCGAAAACCATGGGGACAAGCATCAAGTCCAATTTTCTTCATATAATGTGACATGCAACTATCAGCAAGCGGACCACGACCAGTTGCAGAAAAAAAGAAATCATTACGAGAGAGAGGACGCGCTTGTTTCAAAATTTCCAATGCTTCTGATGATAAGGGCACGCGAAATTCTGTTGTAGTATCACGTCTTCCTTTCATATTTTCAGCAGGGATGGTCCAGATATCATCTTTAATCTGATCTTCACGAATATGGCGCAAAGGATAGGTACGAACCCCTGTAAGGATAAGCAAACGTAAAGCCAGTTGTGTTAGGGTTGTTGTTTGGCAAAGCGTTTTATAAAAATCCGGTATCTCTTTCCAATCCATTGCTGGTCTATTAATAACTTTATGCCGTTGTTTACCTAAGAGCGCGCGTGCTTTTTCTGTTACTTGTAAATCAACATCCAAACCCAAGGCAGCAGCATGTTTTAGACAAAGATTGAGACGAGTTAGAGCTTTATAAGCAACACCAGCTTTTGTATGCCAGATGGGAGCAAGCGTATTGCGTATATCAGTTTGCGTAATCTCTGAAATCGGCATACAACCTAATTTAGGGAGAATATGAAGGCGTAAAGATGCTAACCATTCACCATCTTTACCATCTCCTTTTAGTTCAGCTTTACGGCTTTCAAAAGCATCTAAAGCAATATCTTTTAAATAATGCAGATTATGCATTGCCTCACGCTTTTGTTTCTCACGTTCTTTAATGGGGTCACGACCCTCACGTAAAACAGAGCGCCACCCAGTTGCCAATTCACGGGCTTGTTTTAAAGAAACATCTCTTAAAGCCCCCAATCCCATTTCACGACGCCGCCCGTGGATGGTATAGCGTAAAAGCCATTGAGCGCCACCATCTTTACGCTTATGAAGTAACAAGCCAGCACCATCATTATATTTGCCAGTCCCCAATGTTGCGACAGCCCTTGCATTAAGACGATTCATTAAAGGCATTTTTCTTCCTTTCTAAACTGTTTTCTACCCACACATCAGCCCCGCTTGTGATGTGCAAGGGGATGGTTTGGTTTGATTCATCATAAACAAGATTGAAATGAGAGAATCTTAGGGTATTATGGACTCTCATTCAACATGCAAAACAATGAATTATCGTTATAAATCAATACCTTGTCCGCTAAAGAAATGTCTCTTTAAAAACAAGCCCGTGAATGTGCAACTGGGTGGTGTTCTATTTTACGTGAGGGTCGTGACCCCATTAAAGAACGTGAGAAACAAAAACGTGAGGCAATGCGTAGAAGGCATGCTTGCACAAAAAGCGTGCTTTATGCCCCCTCACGAAAAAGCACTATCATCTCACGCTTGATGTCATTGTAAAATCCAAGTGATTATTGGTTCCCATGAGAGACATGAAGCTCGGTGGCAAATAAACTTCCTGAAATCAATTTTACCTGTTTTTAGCCTCTGATATGTAATACAATGTGTTTAATCATTTTTTCCTTGTGAACCAACAGGTGTTGAATATCAATCTGATATACAGTAAATATCTGATATGGTTATTCCATAGATAACTGGACAGAATGTTAAACTTCAAAAAAGTTGGTAAATATTGTAAATCGAATAGAGGAATGGATTAACTTATGAGTGACGAAACAACCTCACCGATACAGAATGGTGATTATGATGCCGCTTCCATCAAAGTTCTCAAAGGTCTTGATGCTGTACGTAAACGTCCTGGTATGTATATTGGCGATACAGATGATGGTTCAGGCTTACACCATATGGTCTATGAGGTTGTGGACAATGCTATTGACGAAGCTTTAGCCGGTCATGCTACCCTTGTAAATGTCACTCTCCATGCTGATGGCTCTTGCTCTGTTCGCGATAATGGACGCGGAATTCCAACCGATATCCATCCGACAGAGGGCATTTCAGCAGCTGAAGTTATCATGACACAGCTCCATGCAGGGGGAAAGTTTGATCAAAACTCTTATAAAGTTTCAGGTGGGTTGCACGGCGTTGGTGTCTCTGTTGTGAATGCATTATCTGTTTGGCTCAAATTGCAGATTAAACGCAATGGTAAAATTCACCAAATGTCATTTACGCACGGCGTTGCTGATTCTCCTTTAAGCGTTATTGGCGATTGTGATGCAGAAAGTGGAACGGAAATTAGATTTTTACCAAGTTCTGAAACCTTTACAATGGTTGAATTTGATTTTGAAACTTTGGAACGTCGTTTGCGTGAACTCGCTTTTTTAAATTCTGGTATCCATATTCTTCTCGTTGACGAACGTCATGCTGACATTCAATCCGTTGAGCTTCATTATGAAGGTGGGTTAATTGAATTTGTCAAATATATTGATCAAACGAAAAAATCATTGTTGGATACCCCTATCTACATTGCCAATGAAAAGGATGGGATGAGTGTTGACGTTGCCCTATGGTGGAATGATTCCTATCATGAAAAAGTGTTATGTTTTACAAATAATATTCCTCAACGTGATGGTGGAACCCACTTAATAGGTTTCCGTAGTGCTTTAACGCGCCAAATTAATGGTTATGCTGAATCTTCAGGCATTGCAAAGAAAGAAAAAGTGAACTTAACCGGTGATGATTGTCGTGAAGGACTTACAGCTATTCTTTCGGTCAAAGTTCCTGATCCAAAATTTTCTTCTCAGACAAAAGATAAGTTGGTTTCTTCTGAAGTGCGTCCTATTGTTGAAAATTTAGTCAATGAAGGTCTTTCCGTATGGTTAGAAGAGCATCCTAATGAAGCAAAATTGCTGATTGGTAAAGTGGTAGAAGCTGCAACAGCGCGTGAAGCAGCACGTAAAGCACGTGAACTCACAAGACGAAAAGGCGCTCTTGATATCACTTCTCTACCGGGAAAGCTTGCCGATTGCCAAGAACGTGATCCAGCAAAATCAGAAATTTTTATCGTTGAGGGAGATTCTGCTGGTGGTTCAGCAAAAAGTGGACGCTCTCGTCAGAATCAAGCGATTTTGCCTTTGCGTGGTAAAATTCTCAATGTCGAGCGAGCACGTTTCGACCGGATGCTTTCATCAGATATGATTGGAACTCTTATTACTGCTCTTGGAACTTCCATTGGTAAAGATGAATTTTCACCAGATAAATTGCGTTATCATAAAATCATCATTATGACAGATGCTGATGTTGATGGTGCACATATTCGCACACTTTTGCTTACCTTCTTTTTCAGACAAATGCCTGAATTGATTGAACGGGGACATCTTTATATCGCTCAACCGCCCCTTTATAAAGTATCGCGCGGGAAATCTTCCCAATATATTAAAAATGAGACAGCATTCGAGGAATTTTTAATCAATGCTGGATTGGAAGAAGCAACTCTAGAATTGTCAACAGGTGAGATGCGCGCAGGAGCTGATTTGCGCCAACTCGCTGAAGATGCGCGTATGTTACGCCAACTTTTAAATGGTCTTCATACACGCTATGACCGCACAGTTGTAGAACAAGCAGCAATTGTTGGGGCTTTTAATCTTGAAACTTTTGCAACACCAGAAAAAGCACAAAAAACAGCCGATACAGTTGCAAAACGCCTTGATTTAATCGCTGATGATATAGAACGTGGTTGGAGCGGTCAATACAGACAAGATGGAAGTTTATGTTTTGAACGTATTTTACGTGGCGTGAAAGATGTTATTACTTTGGATGCAGGACTGATCAATTCAACGGATGCGCGTCAAATCGATCGTGTTTCTAAAAGTTTCATAGAAATATATAACCCTCCACCACTCCTACACCGCAAAGATAAATCAGAACGTATTTTGGGGCCTATGGGTTTATTGGAAAGTATTTTTACAAACGGTAAAAAAGGTATCACGCTCCAACGTTATAAAGGTCTTGGAGAAATGAATGCTGAACAGCTTTGGGAAACAACCCTTGATCCTGAAGCGCGCTCTCTTTTACAAGTTAAAATCAATGACGCAACGGATGCTGATTCACTCTTTTCTCGTTTAATGGGCGATGAAGTTGAACCGAGACGAATTTTTATTCAAGATAATGCTTTGAGCGTTGCCAATCTTGATATCTAAAGGTACTCTTTTGTTTCTAGCTGTATAAAAATAGCAGTTTTATAAGATATTTTTCGTATTTGAATATTCCTTCTATACTTCATCTACGATAAAAAAAGAAAAACGAAGGAAAGTCATGCACATGACAGCTGAAACAGAACGTGTTGGAACCAAGGGTGGTATGGAAAGCTCTTTTGGCTTTACAAAAGTTAATGAAGAGCAAAAACAATCCATGGTTGATGGTGTATTCCACTCCGTCGCTGAAAACTATGATATGATGAATGATATCTTATCATTAGGACTCCATCGAGTGTGGAAAAATTCTATGGTTGCATGGCTTTCCCCACCAGCACTTGCCAATTGGAAGGTGCTTGATGTGGCTGGAGGTACTGGTGATATCGCTTTCCGCATTCTTAATGCTTCACGCCAAAAAGCACATGCTACAGTACTTGATATTAATGGTTCAATGCTTAGTGTTGGCAAAAAACGTGCACAAAAAAATGGTCTTGCTCCTCTGATTAATTTTGTTGAAGCCAATGCTGAACAGCTGCCTTTTGAAGATCAAAGCTTCGATGCATATACTATTGCCTTTGGAATTCGCAATGTTCCACATATTGATAAAGCCCTTAGCGAAGCTTTTCGTGTTTTAAAACTCGGTGGACGCTTTTTATGTTTAGAGTTTTCAAATGTTGAAATGCCTTGGCTTGATAAACTCTATGACCTTTGGTCTTTCCATGCTATCCCTAAGCTTGGCCAAATCATTGCAAATGATGGTGATGCTTATCGTTATTTGGTTGAATCTATTCGCAAATTTCCTAAACAAGATGATTTTGCCTCTATGATCAAGCAAGCCGGTTTTTCGCGCATATCGTATCGCAATCTTACAGGTGCAATCGCAGCGCTGCATTCAGGTTGGAAAATTTAAAAATGGTGCAAATTTCTACTTATTTCCAATTGATGCGCACAGGATGGGTTTTAGCACGTGAAGGCGTTTTGAGCGCCCTACCTCACGACGATCTTCAAGGATTTCCAGCATTCTGTCATCGTATCGCAGGTATGTTAGCACGACGCAAAACCAAAAAAAAGCGAAGGTCTGAAAATCTTTCCTATGCCATTAATAAACTCGGTCCTTCTTATATAAAACTTGGTCAATTTCTTGCTACCAGACCCGATATTGTCGGACATGATATTGCAGAAGATTTGGCGCAACTACAAGATCGCGTGCAAACATTTTCTTGCGCTGCTGCTATTACTCAAATTGAAAGTTCGCTTGGCCGCTCTATCAATGATCTCTTTGTAAACTTTTATCCCCCTATTGCTGCCGCTTCTATTGCTCAAGTTCATGTAGCTGAATACGATGATGAAGCTGGTCATAGAAAAAAATGTGCTGTTAAAGTCATCCGTCCCAATATCAGAACACGTTTTGCTAGAGACCTTAGAAGCTTCTATCTCGTTGCCCATTTACAAGAGCGTTATATACCGGCTTCTCGACGGCTACGCCCTGTTTGTGTTGTTGATACTTTGGCACAAACGACACGTATCGAAATGGATTTGCGCTTAGAAGCAGCTGCCATATCAGAAATGGCTGAAAATATTCAACAGGATACAGGATTTCGCGTTCCACAAGTTGACTGGGAAAGAACAGGACGTAATGTTTTAACCATGGAATGGATTGATGGTATTAGAATATCTGAAATTTCTGCCCTCAAAGAAGCGGGTTTTGATTTGCAAGTGCTTGCAATTACGCTTATTCAATCTTTCCTTCTTCATACATTGCGTGATGGTTTTTTTCACGCAGACATGCACCCTGGTAATTTATTTGTAGATCCAAAGGGATGTATTGTTGCTGTTGATTTAGGCATTACAGGACGGCTCGGTAAAAAAGAAAAGCATTTCCTTGCCGAAATCCTTTATGGCTTTATTACCCGTGATTACCATCGAGTCGCACGTGCTCATTTTGAAGCAGGATATGTGCCCCCACACCATAATATTGAGAGCTTTGCTCAAGCAAATCGCGCTATTGGTGAACCCATTCACGGACAATCCGCGCAAAGCATTTCTATGGCAAAATTGCTTACACTGTTGTTTGAAGTCACGGAACTCTTTGATATGCAAACACGTCCTGAACTGTTATTGCTACAAAAAACTATGGTTGTCGTTGAAGGTGTAGCACGCACATTGGACCCTCATTTTAATATGTGGAAAGCCTCTGAACCGGTTGTTAGAGAGTGGATTGGTAAAAATTTAGGACCCATTGGAATTGTAAAAGACTTCAATGAAGGCTCACAAACTCTCCTTTCTCTGGCACGCAAAACACCGCAATTGATACAAAATTTCCAACGGATGGAAGAAGACCTCAACCAAATGGTAAAAACTGGATTTCATCTTTCACCGGTTACCCTTAAGCAACTGGCGCGTGAACAAAGTCGCACTAATCGTTATGGTCGTTATAGTCTGTTCATCATTGCACTCTGTTGCGTTTGCCTCACTTTTTACTTTTTTTATCTTTTCTAATCCACGCACTATGCTATAAAATATGAAATCATTGCAATCAATTTGTTTCTTGGAGGTATTTTATGGCTAGTATTACCATTCGCAACCTCTCTCCTGAAATTAAAGAAGCTTTACGCGTACGTGCCGCAAAAAATGGCATTTCTATGGAAGAAGAAGCTCGCCGTATTTTAAGTAACCCTGTCACGCAATCTGTTTTCCCCTCTCAAGCAAGTGCCATTGAAGCGCAATCATTGCAATCAAAATCATTGCTTCTTATTATTGGTGGAAGTATTGCAGCTTATAAAGCCCTTGATTTGATTCGTCGATTGCAAGAACGTGGAGCACGTTTAAACATTATTATGACAAAAGCGGCACAAAAATTTATTACGCCTCTCGCCGCCGAAGCTCTCAGTGGTCATACGGTCTATAGCGATTTATTTTCACGGGAAGAAGAGCATGATATTGGACATATTCGCTTGGCTCGTGATACTGACCTGATTATTTTAGCTCCTGCTACAGCCAATCGCATTGCCAAAATAGCCAATGGCATAGGAGATGATCTGGCTGATTGTGTGCTTTTAGCGGCACGCTGTCCACTCTTAATTGCACCAGCTATGAATCCTGCGATGTGGACCCATTCAGCCACTGTGCGTAATGTTGCAACATTACGCACAGATGGCGTTCATATCATCGGACCAGAAGTTGGCGAAATGGCTGAATGCGATGAAACAGGCTGTGGACGCATGAGTGATCCTCTCACGATTGTCGCGGCAGTAGAAACTCTTTTAGGTGTGCAAGAAAAACCCTTTGTTGGTCGCCATTTTATTGTTACTTCTGGTCCTACCCATGAACCCATTGATCCGGTACGTTATCTTGCTAATCGTTCATCTGGCAAACAAGGCCATGCCATTGCAACAACTCTTGCAAATTTGGGCGCCAAAGTGACACTTGTTTGTGGACCAGTTAATCTTGCCGCCCCACAAGGAGTCGAAACTCTTCATGTTGAAACAGCATGCCAAATGCTACAGGCTGTTCAAGATGCATTGCCTGCTGATGGTGCTATTTTTGTCGCCGCCGTTTGCGATTGGCGCAGCCAAACACAATCTATACACAAAATCAAAAAGCATGATCATCAAACACCACCATCCTTACAAATGGTTGAAAATCCTGATATTTTAGCAACAATTGGGCATGCTCCAAATCGCCCACCTCTGGTTATTGGATTTGCTGCTGAAACCTCTGACCTTATTGTCAATGCGCAAAAAAAATGTATCGAAAAAGGAGCGAATTTCATTCTTGCCAATGATGTTTCTCTTCACGCTGATGGTACAAGCGTCATGGGTTCTGACACAAATCAAGTTTGTCTTGTGAGTAAAGACACTGTTGAACAATGGCCGCGCATGAGTAAACAACAAGTCGCACAAAAATTAGCAAAGGTTATTGTGTCATTTTTTGATCCTCAGACCTCCGCTTATCGATAAAAGAAATTTTCTCTATTTCAAATAAAAATAGAAATTGCTAGAGAGCAGAGAGCAGAGAGCAGAGAGCAGAGAGCAGAGAGCAGAGAGTTGAATACCATAAAAATGCGAAACAAAAAATAAAATTTATTTACCAGACTACCTAAAAATACCTAGATAATGTTTCTCACTGAGAAATGATCTTCTTTGGACAAAAAACAATCTCCTCCTATAGAAAGAAAAACTCCTCTGATTTTAGTTTATTGTACAATGGTTAGCATGGGTGACCCTCATTGCCATGTACGTATCGCACTGCTTCACGCTTTTGTTTTTCACGTTCTTTAATGGAGTCATGCCCCTCATGCAAAACAGTACAGTACATTGATTTATAAAGATAATTTACCGTTTTTCCTGTTGAATGAGACCCCCGAATATTGTAAGATTCTCTCATCTCAAATCCTGCTTTATGTTGAATCAAATGAAACGATGTTTCTGCACATCATAAGCGGGGTTGGTGTGTGGGGAGAAAACCGTTTAAAAAGGCGCAAAAATGCCTTTAATGAATCGTCTCAATACCAGGGGCTGTTGCAACATTGGGGGGGCGGTAAAGAGTATGATGGCGCCGACTTGCACCTCCATAAGCGTCAAGATGGTGGTGCGCAATGGCTTTTACGCTATACCCCACGGGCGGCGTCGTGAAATGGGCTTGGGAGCTCTTTAAGAGATGTCTCTTTAAAACAAGCGCGTGAATGTGAAACACAATGGTTTTACATGAGGGGGCGTTCTGTTTTCCGTGAGGAGCATGATCCCATTAAAGAACGTGAGAAAAAAAGTGTGAAGCAATGCGTAATCTGCATTATTTAAAAGATATTGCCGTGGATGCTTTTGAAAGCCGTAAAGCTGAACTAAAAGGAGATAGTAAAAATAGTGATTGGTTTTCACCTTTACAACTTCATATTCTCCCTAAGTTAGGTTGTCTACCGGTTTCAGAGATTACACAAACCGATATACGCAATACACTTGCACCGATTTGGCATACAAAAGCTGCAACAGCAGAGAAAGCTCTCAATCGCCTCAATCTTTGTTTCAAACATGCTGCGGCAATGGGATTGGATGTTGATTTACAGGCTACAGAAAAAGCACGCGCGCTCCTAGGAAAACAACGCCATAAAACGCAAAATATACCGGCAATGAATTGGAAAGATATACCGGCTTTTTATAAAACACTTTGCGAAACACCAACTCTAACACAACTGGCTTTGCGTTTGCTTATACTTACTGGGGTTCGTACCTATCCTTTGCATCATATCCATAAAGATCAGGTTGATGGAGATATATAGACCATCCCTGCTGAGAATATGAAAGAACGCCACCCAGTTGCACATTCACGGGCTTGTTTTAAAAAGACATCTCTCAGTGCACCCAAACTCCATTTCACGATAGCGCCCGTGGATAGTATAGCGTAAAAGCCATTGAGTACCACCATCTTTACACTTATGAAGGTACAAGCCAGCACCATCATTATATATATTTGCCAGCCCCCAATGTTGCGACAGCCCTTGGTATTTAAACGATTTATAAGAGGCGTTTTACTCGTTCCTTTAGAGTTTTTTACCCACACGATAACCCCACTTATGACGTGCAGAAACATCGTTTTGATTGATTCAACATAAAGCAGGATTTGAAATGAGAGAATTTTACAATATTGGGGGCTCATTTAACATGCAAAACGATAAATTATCTTTATAAATCAAATATCTTGCATCGCGTCTATTGTTTATTCCTTAGCATTACAGAAAAATTCGCTCGAGATTTTCTTCCATGTATAAAAATTTTCCTCATCGCAGCCTTAAAAGATAAGAATTGTTACCCCTCAACAATCTGTTATTTTCTTGATTTCTCTCAAGAAATTTGCATCTTCTGGCTGCTTATGGGATTTACTTTATAAAATCTATGAAAAAACTCTCAATTCACTATTGTTTTCAAAACCATACTTCTATACTGAGTTAATGCAAAAGAAAATTGAAATCATACCGTGATAACACTATATTTTTTACCATAAATGAATGTGCTTTATGTTACTGTACTAAAGGAAATATTTTACAGCATTATAGGAAATATGATCTTTTGCTGTCTCTTCTTCATCAAAAAAATTGTAGAATTTATAAAAATACGTGCATATTTAAAGCGTTTTTCAAGCTCTCTTTTGTCTTCGTCGTTTTTTTCTTACTTATTGAGTTGTTATGATTTTTACCGCTGCCTATCGTGCTTTACAACGTCTTATAACCTCACCATATCGCATTATGATCTTAAAAGCATTGGGAATCACCTTTGTGGTGCTCGTCATTTTATGGTTATGTGTGCGTCAACTTTTTCTATCCTACTTTTGGCCTTTGATTGCTGATTTTCTCCCGGGATTACCCAGTTGGGCAGGATGGTTGGGATTTGGCATGCTCATTATTTTGAATCTTGGCTTGGCTTTGCTGATGGCTTTTTTGATTGCTCCAATTACCGCTATGATTGGTGGTTTTTTCATTGATTCTGCTGCTGAAATTATTGAAAAAGAAGATTATCCAAACGAGCCTATTGGACATGCTCTGCCATTTGGGCGTTCTCTCATTCTTTCCTTGAAATTTGTTCTTTTAAGCCTTTTGGGCAATGGAATCGCTTTTATTTTATTTTTTGTGCCAGGTATCAATTTGATTGCCTTTTACGTTATTAATGGCTTCCTACTTGGTCGTGAATATTTTGTGTTTGCTGCCTACCGTTTTCGCTCTGAACAAGAAGCACATGCTTTTTTACACGCTCATTACCTAACAGTTTTTGGCGCAGGGTTGTTGATCGCACTTTTTGTCTCAATTCCTATTCTTAATTTAGCATCACCGCTTTTTGCTGCCGCTTTTATGACACACCTACACAAAATGCTTTCCCAAAAAACCAATGAACATGCCACACAAAAACAATGACACGCGTTCACTTAGAATCTACAAAAATGTGTGAATAGTGAATAATAGAGAGCTTAAAATTTAAACGTTTGTTTTTACTCCTCTCATCAAAGGATACCTTTAAAAAAATCTTGCTCTCGTGCTGGCGGTTCATTAACATGATGTTATCATATCCATTGTTTTATGAATCGTTATAGTCTTATTGATATTTTAGAATGCAAGGTTTCTCTGCTGTAAAACTATTGATGCTCATGATTAAACAGATCTTCGTTTTTATCAGAGGCTAATGGGGCATTCATCAATGTAGAGAAGAGATTTTGATATCAAAGCAAGAGAAGAGTATAAGTTATTTAAAATGCTAAGAGATTTTTTGTAAGGAATACTCTTTAATGCAAATAATCACTATGACATCGGAAAGAAAAATTAAAAGACAATGGAAGGTGGGCTGTACGTATACTTGTAAAAGTATTAAAATGGTTCGTTTTTTGAGCTGTGAAGCGCATTTAATCATTTAAATCCTATCTTCTTTCAAATAGTATAAAAGTGTATAATATTCAAAGAGAGGCTATAAAGATGAACTGGATTACAAATTATGTTCGTCCTAAAATTAATTCTATATTGAGACGCCGTGAAATTCCAGATAATCTATGGATTAAAGATCCTACCACTGGTGAGATGGTTTTTCATAAAGATCTAGAGATGAATCAATATGTCGTTCCTAGTTCTGGTTATCACATGCGCATCAGTGCCAAAAATCGTCTCATGCATTTTTTTGATGATGGTGCTTATACGCCTTTGGAAAATCCAAAAGTTGTAACCGATCCTTTGAAATTTCGCGATGAAAAACGCTATATTGACCGATTAAAAGATTATCGTTCTAAACTTGGCGTTGATGACAATATTTTAAATGCACGCGGTACTATTGAGGGCTTGCCAATTATAGCGACGGTTCAAGATTTCGCCTTTATGGGGGGATCTCTCGGTATGGCTTCAGGAGAAGCTATCATCAAAGCTTTTGAGACTGCCATTGCTGAAAAATGCCCTTTAGTTCTTTTTGCTGCTTCTGGTGGTGCACGTATGCAAGAAGGAACCCTCTCACTCATGCAAATGCCCCGCACAACCGTAGCAATTGAAATGCTAAAAGAAGCAAAACTTCCCTATATTGTCGTTCTTACCAATCCTACTACCGGTGGTGTTACAGCTTCTTACGCTATGCTTGGCGATATCCACATTGCCGAACCGGGCGCTATGATTGGTTTTGCTGGACCACGTGTGATTCAACAAACCATCCGTGAGACTTTACCAGAAGGTTTTCAAAGCAGTGAATACCTACTCGAACATGGTATGATTGATATGGTTGTATCGCGTTTAGAAATGAAAGCTACCATTGCACGGCTTCTACGCTTGATGATGAAGAAATCTGCGGCTGTTCATCCTTCCAGTCCATCTCCAACAGATTCTCAAGTATCGCTTTCTAACACAGCAGCTGCGTAATCGCATGGAGAAAAGCCAAATACAAGAAATGGTGGATGATTTACTAAAAGATTATCCCAAAAAATTTGATCTCTCTTTAGAACGTATTCTTCGTCTTTTAGAGTCTCTTGGCAATCCGCATTTAAAACTTGCGCCTGTTCTTCACATTGCTGGAACAAATGGTAAAGGGTCTGCTTGTGCAATTTGTCGTGCTCTTTTAGAAAGTGCGGGCTATCGCGTTCATGTCTACAGCTCACCTCATCTTGTTCATTGGAATGAACGTTGCCGGTTAGGTCAAAAAGGGGGGGGGCAACTTGTCACAGAAAACCAATTGGCTGAGACAATTCGTGAAATTATAAAAGTAAATCGTCAAGAACCGATTACTATTTTTGAAATTTTTACAGCAGCCGCTTTTATGCTGTTTAGTACACATCCAGCTGATGTCGTAATTTTAGAAGTTGGATTAGGAGGACGGTTTGATGCTACCAACGTGATTCAAAAGCCAGCTGTATCGCTTATTATGCCCATTGATTATGATCATGAGACTTTTCTTGGAAACACAATTGCAGAAATCGCTTTTCAGAAAGGTGGGATTATCAAACCAACAGTTCCTGTCGTTATTGGTAAGCAAAATCACCAAGATACCCTTTCTGTTTTAATATCTATCGCAGATAAAAATAAGGCACCTTACTCTCTATTTGATCAAGATTATCAAAGCTATAGAGAACATGGTCGTATGGTCTTTCAACATAATCAAGGACTCATGGATCTTCCACTTCCTAATCTCATTGGCGCTCATCAAATTGCCAATGCCGGCGCTTCTCTCGAAGCTATTTATCAAGCGGGTTTTCAACTTTCAGAACAAGCAATAAGTCATGCTTTGCAAAATATTTATTGGCCCGCACGGATGCAACATCTTACCCATGGCTCTTTAGTTGATAAGCTTTCTCCCAATATCGATTTATGGTTGGATGGTGGTCATAATCCCGCTGCTGGAAAAGTTGTTGCAGAAGAACTTACTCAATGGAGAAAAAAAACAAATCGTCCCATTGTTATGATTGCTGGCATGCTTAACACGAAAGATGCTGTCGGTTATTTTCGCCCGCTTGCCAATCTCGTAGATAAAATCTATACAATTCCATTAGCAGACAGCACTGCTGGTATTTGTCCAAAAAATTTAGCAGAATCCGCGCAAAAAGTAGGGCTCTTCGCCAGCCCACAAGCCCATCTACAAGATGCTCTACAGAAAATTAATGCAGAGCATAATAATGCAATTGTCCTTATTGGTGGTTCCCTTTACCTTGCCGGTGATATTTTACGTGACAATAAAACACCACCATGTTAGAAATTGATTATTCATAGAGCTTTGAAAGATAGATCTGTAATTATGCAACTTGATTGTGCACTTTATCAACATCCTAAACTTATTACTGTTTTTGGCGGCTCTGGTTTTGTAGGGCGCCATGTTGTTGAAACCTTAACAAAACGAGGTTATCGTGTTCGTATTGCCGTTCGTCGTCCGCAAAAAGCTTATTACATGCTCCAAATAGGAGAAGTGGGGCAAACCCAAATGCTCAAAACTGATATCAAGCACCGTGGCTCTGTTGCACGAGCCTTGCTTGGAGCAGAAGGAGCCGTGTTTCTTCCTGGTAGCTTAACACAAGCAAATCAAGCAAACTTTCAAAAAACACAAATTGACGGTATACAGAATGTTTCTGAATTAACAGCTGAAGCTGGTATACCTCTCATTTATATGTCAACCCTTGTAGCAAATGAAAACGCTTCATTTCTTTATGCTCGCGTCAAATTTATGAGTGAGAAAATTGTTCAGGATAAGCATCCTCAAGCAATTATTATGCGTCCATCTGTTATCTTTGGTCCAGAAGATTGTTTCTTTAACAGCCTAGCAAACTTGTCTTGTTTTTTACCAATCATGCCTCTTTTTGGAGGAGGGCAAAGTAAATTGCAACCTGTATATGTTGGTGACGTTGCTGAATTTGTCGTGCGTGCTTTAGAAGAGCTAGCTCTTTCTGGAAGAAGTTATGATCTTGGTGGTCCTCAGATTATCACATTTCAAAATGCCCTTGAAAATATCTTAAAAATCATTCACCGTAAAAAAAGAGTCCTCTCCATGCCTCTTTCTGTCGGTCTATTTTGTGGAAATATCTTAGGAACTCTCGGTAAATTGCCCCTTGTACCAACGCTCGTGACAAATAATCAGATACGTTTCCTACAAGTGGATAACATTGTTTCTCAAGAAGCGAGAGAAAATGGATATACTTTAGAAGGTGTAGGAATTACCCCCAAAGCAATGGCTGCTCTCTTGCCAAGTTATCTCTGGAGATTTCGTCCACACGGTCAGTTTTCCAAAAATTTACTAGCCTAGCAAATATTCTTGCAAGGATGTGGCAAAAAACAAACCGCGATATTGATTTATAATCATTTATTGTTTTTTCTATTTAAAATTGCAGTACTGAAGAGAATAACATTTTTTCATTTCGACTTCTTGTGTTCAGAATCTGTAAAAATATTTATTTCTACCTCACAAGAGAAAGCATTCTGTAGCTCAAAATGGTGTGAAGAGGAGCCTAATATACCTGTTTATGAACCATTTTAATGCGAAAATGCGGACAATATTGAAATTAGGAAATGTAATTATGATTTTCACTTATCATGATAAGTATAAGAATGGTTCTTCCTATGAAGGTGCTTTCATTTACAGACAACACATTGATTTATATAGATAGTTTATTGTTTTGCATGTCGAATTAGATACCCGAATACTGTAAGATTTCCTTATTTTGAATCAAATAAAATCATGTACCTGCGCGTTATAAGCGGAACTGCTGATGTGTGGATAAAAAACGTTTAGAAAAGAATCAAAATGCCTCTATCATCTTAGATGCAAGGGCTATCACAATATTGGGGCCGGTAAAGAGTATGATGATGCCGGCTTACTTCTTCACAAGCTGAAAGATGGTGGTTCTTAATGAATTCATCAGTATACCATCTATGAGCGGCAACGTAAAAAGGGCTTGGTGCTTTAAGAGATGTTTCTTTAAAACAAGCCCGTGAATTGGCAACCCAATGGTGTTTTGTTCTTCATGAAGATCGTGACTCTGTTAAAAACCCCTTTATAGAACATAATAGAGCATGCGTTTTATGAGACCCTCTTCTTTTTTCAATCAAATGAACCCTATTTTATGAAAAAATAGCTGTATTGATGTCATTCATATATGTTATTTTTTTAGAAGATATAATCTTTAACAGCCTTTCTTCTTACGCTTCCTTCCTTATAGCTAAAACACAAATGAATACTGATAAATTTTGCTTACTCAAGGCAATTTTCTTTAAGTCTCTCTCAATTTTGTCTGGAACATCATAATTGACTTCATAAATGTGCCTTTTTGCGTAAATTTATAGAAACTTGAAAAGGATTTTTCACATAACGAAGTCATGCTATTGGCTTGCATTTTTTTTTAATTTCTCTTACCGTCTTTTTGGATTTCTTCTATCCTCTAGGATAAAATAATTTTAAAGGAATAAAGAATGACAACTCTAGATTATGTTGTCAAAGATATTGCACTTGCTGCCTATGGACGTAAGGAGCTTGATATCGCCGAAACAGAAATGCCTGGGTTAATGGCTTGTCGTAAAGAATTTGCTTCCAGCCAACCTTTGCGCGGTGCACGTATTTCTGGTTCATTACACATGACGATTCAAACAGCTGTTTTGATTGAAACATTGAAAGCTCTTGGCGCTGATGTACGGTGGAGTTCTAGCAATATTTTTTCTACACAAGACCACGCAGCAGCAGCCATTGCAGCCACAGGGACTGCTGTTTTTGCAGTCAAGGGTGAAACACTTGAAGAATATTGGACTTATATAGATGCTATCTTTCAATGGCCTGATGGCAATCCTTCAAATCTTATCTTAGATGATGGAGCGGATGCTACAAACTATATTTTGATGGGATGCCTCGCAGAAGCAAATAACGATGTTCTCTCTCAGCCCAAAACAGAAGAAGAAGAACTTTTTTTTAAACAAATTCAAAAACGTATGACTGTCACACCAGGATTTTTTACACGCCAACGCGCAGCGATCAAAGGTGTGAGTGAAGAAACAACAACAGGGGTACACCGTCTTCATCAGTTACAAAAGCAAGGGCTTCTGCCTTTTCCTGCCATTAATGTCAATGATAGTGTCACAAAATCAAAATTTGATAATAAATATGGATGTAGAGAATCATTGGTAGATGGTATCAGACGCGCAACAGATGTAATGATAGCTGGCAAAACCGCTATTGTTTGTGGTTATGGCGATGTGGGTAAAGGTTCCGCAGCTGCTCTTTCCGGCGCTGGTGCACGCATTAAAGTAACAGAAATTGACCCAATCTGTGCTCTTCAAGCAGCGATGGATGGCTATGAAGTTGTTCATTTAGATGATGCCGCTGCGAGTGCCGACATTATCATCACGACAACAGGCAATAAAGATATTGTCCGCTTAGACCATATGCGGCAAGTAAGAGATATGTGTATCCTTGGAAATATTGGTCATTTTGATAATGAAATCCAAGTAGCAGCTCTTAGAAACTTGCCATGGACGAATATTAAACCTCAAGTTGATATGATCACCTTTCCTGATGGAAAACGTATTATTTTACTCTCTGAAGGGCGTTTACTTAATCTTGGTAATGCGACAGGACATCCCTCTTTTGTCATGTCTGCTTCTTTTACCAACCAAGTTTTAGCGCAAATTGAACTCTTTAACCGTGGAGAACACTATAAAAATGAAGTGACTGTTTTGCCTAAACATCTCGATGAGAAAGTTGCACGCCTTCATCTTGAACGGTTAGGAATAAAATTAACTGTTTTATCAGAAGAACAGGCTGCATATATTGGAGTTACACCTCAAGGACCCTATAAACCAGATCATTATCGTTACTAAAATGTTTCCTTGGGTTAAAAGAAAAAGGAAAAAGTGCCGTGCTCCGCTTTGGTGATTCTACCCCCAAAGAGAAAGCTTACAAAATGATCCGAATCTGTACGCATATTTTTTGCCTTCTTTTCCTTTTTTTCCCAGCAGACGTTATTGCTCAGTCATTAGAAATCCATCTACCCTTTTTATTCACTTTACCAAAGGGGCCATGGCTTCTTCTAGCATTGTGTGGAGGGGTTTCTTGTGCTTCACTTCTCACCTGTATAGCAGTTATTATGCGTGTGAAAAAAGCTTCACAAAAGCCTCTACAGGCTCTTCAAGCAGACTTTTCTGAAAAACTTAAATATTATGAATGGCTCCTAGAAGAAACTGGGCAATTGCTGCTTATTTGGGAAAATCCAACGGTTTCCCCTCGTATGGTTGGTAATATTCCCACATTACAAAAAGCGGGAATTGTGCAACAAGATTTTCAGCATTTTGCGCTTTGGCTTGAAGAAAATTCAAACCATGAACTTGACTACGCGTTAACGCAATTGCGTTACAAGTCTCATCCTTTTGAACTTTCTGTTACCACCAAAAACAATGTGTTGTTACAAGTGACAGGAGTCATTGCTGGAACAGTAGCCATTGCACGTTTTCAAGACCTCTCAACACAGCAGAGTGAAAATGCCCGTTTACAGAAAGATATCGCTAAAATCCTTATCGAACTGAGAATGCAGCGCAATCTGCTTGATTGTATTCAAGAACCCGTATGGATACGAGATTGTGAGGGAAAGATTTGTTTTGTTAATCGCGCCTTTAGAGAAATAACAGGTTTTCGAGAAGACAGTCATGAAATAGATGATCTCTTCAATGAAACAACACAACGCAAAACAGATGAGGCAGAAACGATTTTTCAAGAACATGTTCATACAGTTCTTGATGGAGAACGGCATTGTTTTCACCTTACACGCATTACGACAGCCGAAGGAATGGCAGCTTTTGCCCATGATGACAGTGCATATGAAAATCTTGCCAATGAACTAAAACGTGTACAGCAAAATCACTGTGAAACACTTGATAAAATCTCAACAGCAGTGGCTGTTTTCGATGCCAATCAGAAATTAAAATTTTGCAACCAAGCTTTTAAAATTTTATGGCCGTTAGAGAGTTCGTTTTTAGAAAGTGAACCAAGCCATACACTACTTCTCGAACGTTTGCGTGAAAAAGGACTCCTTGCTGAACATCCCGATTGGCGTGCGTGGAAAGAAGAACTTTTCAACGCCTATCGACAAACGGAATCGAATCAACAAATTTGGAATCTTCCAGATGGACGCACGGTACGTGTTGTTTCTAGTCCTCATCCACAAGGGGGTGTCACTTGGCTTTATGAAAATCTTACAGAAAAAATTGATCTTGAACGACGTTATAATACGCTCATTAAAATACAGGGGGAAACCCTTGATAAACTTTCAGAAGGTGTGGTGGTTTTTGGTACCGATGGACGTCTTCGTTTATCGAATCCTGCTTTATCAAAATTATGGTCTCTTCCCTATAATTTATTGGTGGAAGGCACCCATATTACGCAATTACAAAGCCATTGTGCTCCCTTAACCATGGGAAAAGAATGGGATCAATTTACCAAATTTATTACAGGTTTTGATGAAAAACGCGACACCTGTTCAGGGCGTATGGATCTCATAAATGGAATAATTATTGATTATACATTGGTCCCGCTTCCCAATGGGGAGACGATGCTTACCTTCGTCAATGTTACAGACAGTGTTCATATCGCGCGCGCTCTTCAAGAAAAAAATGAAGCTTTAGAAAGTGCTGATCGTTTGCGTAATGAATTCGTTCAACATGTTTCCTACGAACTGCGGACACCCCTTACCAATATTATTGGATTTTCCGATATCTTACGTGATCAAATTTTTGGCTCTGTCAATGAGCGCCAAAAAGAATATCTTGGGCATATTCATTCAGAATCAGGCACGCTTTTGAATATTGTTAATGATATTCTTGATCTTGCAACCCTTGATGCTGGTATCATGGAGCTAAATGTACAACCCGTTAATATTGCCGATGCTATGGTACAAGCCATAACACGTGTGGAAGAACGTGTTAATGGGCGTTATATTGTGCTTTCACAACAAATTTCCCCATCATTAAATCTTATCTACGCTGATGCAACACGTTTGCATCAAATCTTTGTTAATGTCCTCAGTAATGCCATTAATTTTGCAACAGAAGCAAGTACGATTGAATTTTGTGCCGATCAACAAGATGATAATATTGTCTTTAGTGTTCATAATGAGGGGTCTGATATTCCAAAAGATGTTCTGGATCGTATTTTTAAACGCTTTTCTGCCCATTCACATCATGGTGGACGCGCTGGAGCAGGTCTTGGTTTGTCTCTTGTGAAAAGCTTTGTTGAACTCCACGGTGGACATGTTGAAATTCTTACCGGTGCTGGACAAGGAACAACGGTTAAGTGTTTTTTCCCGATTTCCAAAGGAGATAAAGTGCTTTAATCTCGTTCTCTTTTATTAAAAAATTTTGTGCATCCATTTCACGGAACAGTTTATGAATTTTAGTTTTTTTCTTGAAAATGAAGAAGCAACAAAGCTTTTTGCGCAAGATCTAGCTCTTGCTCTAAGATCAGGTGATCTTGTAACACTACAAGGTGATCTTGGTACAGGAAAATCAACCATCGCACGGACAATCATTCACACCCTCGCTAACGACAATACATTGGACGTGCCAAGCCCTACTTTCACTCTTGTTCAAAGCTATCAACTACCACAATTTGACATTATTCATGCTGATCTTTATCGCCTTTCTATACCAGAAGAAATTGATGAATTAGGGCTTTATGAAGCACGTGAGAAAAATATTCTGCTTATTGAATGGCCAGAAAAAGGTGAAGATCTTTTAGGACAAGCAACCTTTGCTCTCACTTTACAATATAAAGACCAAGGGCGTTATGTGTCCCTTACATCAGAACAATATGCTACTGAACGTCTCCAGAAATCTTTTGCTATTCGTACATTTTTAAAAAATCATAATCGCGGTCATGTTCATCGTCATTTTTTGGCTCATGATGCTTCTACGCGCACCTATGAACTTCTCAAGGATGGAAATCATCAAGAAGTCCTCATGGATGCACAAATGATGCAGAAGAAACAAAATTCAGATCTTTCCTATACAAAAATGGCATATCTTGCACAGGACATTCGTCAATTTGTTGGCATTAACCAGCTTATTTTAGACAACGGATTTTCTGCCCCTCATATCTTTGTCGAAGACTTTGAAAAAGGCTTTTTGATTTTAGAAGATTTTGGATGTGAAGGGCTTCTAGATCAAAATGCTCATCCCATAGAAGAGCGTTACATTGCTTGTAGCGAATTGCTGGCTTCCTTTCATCAAAAATTGTGGCCTTCACAAAAGCAATTTGCAACATTTTTGCTTCAAATTCCCTCCTATGATTGCCAAGCACTACAATCAGAACTCTCCTTATTGCTTGATTGGTATTTGCCTTTTCAAACACAAAAGAGCGTAGATCAAGAACAACGTGAAGCCTTTTTTAGCTGTTGGCAGCCTTATCTCGATAGTTTGATCCAAGGAGAAAATACCTTTGTTATGCGTGATTATCATTCTCCTAATATTCTTTGGCGTATGCATCAGGAAGGAATGGCGCGTATTGGTCTTCTTGATTTTCAAGATGGTTTAAAAGGTCCAACAGCCTATGATGTTGTTTCTTTAGCACAAGATGCTCGCACCTTTATTTCTCCAACACTCGAGACAAAAATTCTCGATGCTTATTGCAAGGCACGCCATAAAGCACCACGCCCTTTTGATGAAAAGGAATTGCGCGTGCTTTATGCAATTGCAGGCGCCCAACGGGCTTCAAAAATTCTAGGAATTTTCATACGTCTTCACCAACAAGATGGAAAATCATCTTATCTGAAGTATCTTCCCCATATACAAGATTATCTTGCTCGCAATCTTTCACATCCAATGCTTGCACCTTTACAAAGATTTTATCAAGACACAGGACTTCTTGTAAAAGCACAATAAAATCTCACACCTTTAATCCCTAGATACTCTTGCTCTCATTAAAGTGTTTTTGCTAAAAAATGTGAAAATCAAGAGATTCCCATGGCTTTTTTCCAGACCTTTGATAAAAAAAAACAGAGATTATCTGGAAAGTTGGTTGTTTAACCTCTGTTGAAACATTCACTGCACAAGTTTCGCTTTTTAGTTTCTCTCTCCATGAAAATTGTATACAGTAGAGAGAACGTAAATCATTCATGATATGAAACATTTTCACGCATTCCAAACGAGATTACATGACCTATAAACCACGTGTCTTTTCTATTTCTCCGGGAACTGCTTTTCTACCGCATTTTGTTGATGCACTGCTCTCTGGTGCTCTTATTGAGAGTTTTGCACCAAATGGGGATATCCAAATAGCCCTTACCGATACCCTCATTTATGTGCCAACACGTCGTGCTGCCCGTGCTTTACGTACAGCCTTTGTTGAAAGAAGTGGTACAAAATCAACTTTCTTGCCAACTATTCGTCCGTTAGGAGATCTGGATGACGAGAGTTTTCTTTTTTTGGAAAACCATACCAAGACCCTGAATCCTCCCATTGGAGATACCGAACGTCTTTTGCTTTTAGCACGTCTTATTCGTCCTTGGCGTGAAAGTTTGCCGGCACATTTGCGTGCTATGTTTGGAACAGAAGATGTGCTTATTCCCGCTCATACTGCCGATGCAATTTGGCTTGCTCAAGATTTAGCAAACTTGATGGATGAAATTGAAACAGAAGCTGCAGATTGGTCAAAACTTAAAGAAATTGCACCCGATATGGTCGCTGAATGGTGGCAAATAACTCTCGATTTTCTCACGATTGTCACAGAAAATTGGCCAAAAATTTTACAAGAAAGACAACGGAGTAATCCGGCAGAATGGCGCAATCAAGCACTCAAAATACATGCTGAGACTTTATACCATACACAACCTGATAGGCCTATCCTTGCAGCTGGTATATCAGGTTCTATTCCCGCAGTTTCGGCGCTTTTAAAAGTGATTGCCTCCCTCCCCAAAGGTGCCGTTGTTCTTCCTGGACTTGATCTTCATATGGATGAAGAGCAATGGGAAGCACTAGGCGCAACCCATAAAGAAAAAACAAATTGTGATGTTTTCAATCATGCAAAGGATGCTTTTAGTCATCCGCAATATCATTTAAAAAAACTCCTCTCTCTCATGAAATGTCAACGTATTGATGTTCGCGAAATTGGTCAACAAAGTGCAACACAAAAAAGGCGTACGGCTCTTTTATCAGAAGCATTTCGACCAGCCTCTACAACAGAGCGCTGGGTCAAAATTATCCGTGATGATTATGAAAAGCTTTGTGCTGACTGGTCGTTTATTGAAGCTATCAACGAGCGAGAAGAAGCTCTTGCCATCGCTGTTGCTTTACGCAATGCTATTGAGGAACCTCAAAAAACAGCAGCTCTTATCACAAATGACCGTAATTTAGCACGCCGTGTCGCCGCTGAACTACAGCGTTTTGGCATTGAAGCCAATGATTCCGGTGGTGTTCCACTTGCACAAACATTGCCTTCAACCTTGTTACGGCTGCTTTTAGAAAATATATTTCAACCTCATGATCCAATTGCTCTTCTTTCGCTTCTCAAACATCCACTCACAATGCTTGGACAAAACCGGCAGCGTTTACGTGAAATGGCTGAAAACTTTGAACTGTTTGTTCTTCGAGGAAATACAAGCCGTATTAATCTTTGCGAATGTGATCAATTTCTCGAAAAATGGATAGAAATACATTTCGGTAATTCTTCTGAAATTGATGTTCTGGATCAACAAAAGTGTGAAGAAGCGCGTCAGCTTTGTGATCTTTTAGTCAAAGCTATCGAGCCGTTAACATCTCTCATAAAACAAGAGAAGGAATACACACTCAATGAAGTTGCAATAGCAACTGTTGAAGTTTTTGAAAATTTTGGGCGTGATGAAAACAATTCTCTTGTATCTCTTTATCAACATGAAGCAGGACAAGCTTTAGCAACTTTTTTGCGTGAATTGGTCAGTGATCAATCAGAATTAAAATTTTCCCTTTGCGAATGGCCCGCTATGTTTTCGGCTCTGATAGCGCCCCGTTCTGTTACCCCTTCTCCGGGGGGACATCCACGTTTATTTATCTGGGGCGCTTTGGAATCACGCCTGCAAACGGTTGATACAGTAATCATTGGTGGTCTTAATGAAGGATCTTGGCCAATTACAGCCCGTAATGATGCGTTTTTATCACGACAGATGAAAATGATGTTAACGCTTGAACCACCAGAAAAGCGTATTGGTCTTTCTGCCCATGATTTTCAATGGGCTATGGGAATGAATAAGGTGGTGATGAGCAGAGCACTACGGGTTAATCATACTCCTTCCCTTCCTTCACGCTGGTTACAACGCTTGGAAACGGTTATAGGAAAACAGGTTTGGCAACAAATCCGCGCACGAGGAGAAATATTGCTTCATTGGGCAAAAATGCTTGATAATACCAATATGAACACCTGTGTAGAACGCCCTTGTCCTGTCCCCCCTCTTGAGATGCGTCCACGTCATTTTTCAGTCACTGAAATTGCAACATTGCGGTATGACCCTTATGCAATTTATGCCAAAAAAATCTTGCGTCTCAAACCCCTTAAAGCCCTCATAAACGCTCCTAACGCTGCTGAACGTGGAATACTTTATCACGCTATTCTTGCTGCTTTTTGTACAAAAGTAAAAAATCCCAATGCTACAAATGCACTGGACGTACTTCTCGCTATCGGACGTAATGAATTCGATAAATTGAATTTGCCTGCCGATATTGAAGCAATCTGGTGGAATAATTTTGAAAATCTTGCTCCATTTTTACTCCAATGGGAACAAAGTTTAGGACCGCGAAAACGATATGCTGAAGTAGTATCACAAAAAATACCGATAGGAACAACAGGTGTAACGCTTTCAGGGCGTGCGGATCGTATTGATGTATTGCCAAATAAAATGGTTGAAATTGTTGATTTTAAGACCAGCGCTCCTCCCTCATCAAAACAAGTTCGCGATTTGTTATTTCCACAATTGGCATTGGAAACAGCTTTGCTTATGCGCGGTGCCTTTATAGATTTTCAAGATCTTATTCCTGTCAATTTATTTTACATTGCTCTCAATAAAAAAGGAAAAATTACTCCCCAATCAATTTTTTCAGAAAAAGAGCACCAAAACGTCATCAGTCTAGGTGAAAAAGCATGGCAACAGCTTATCGCATTAATGGAATATTATAACAATCCACAACAAGGCTATCTTTCACACGCAGTCCCTTTAAAAAAACAATATGAAAGTGATTATGATCATTTGGCACGGTTATGGGAATGGTCAAGTGGACTTCAGAAAGCAAATCAATCATGACTCTTTTTTCTATCCCTGAAGCAGCCCTTGAAGCACAAGAAACGGCAACACATCCAACAAAAAATGTATGGGTTTCAGCAAATGCAGGCTCTGGAAAAACCCACGTTTTAACCGAACGCGTTATTCGTTTGCTCTTAAACGGTACTCCTCCAGCACGTATCTTATGCCTTACTTATACGAGAGCTGCCGCCGCTGTTATGCAATCGCGGATTTTTCGCACACTCTCCAGCTGGAATGAACTTGATGATGAACAGCTGCAAAAAACCTTATCAAAGCTCGAAAATAAACCCATCAATGCACAAAAATTGACCTATGCACGTCAACTCTTTGCTCGTGCTCTCGAAACACCGGGGGGGTTAAAAATTCAAACTATTCACGCATTTTGTGAATCTCTCTTGCATCACTTTATGTTAGAAGCCAATATTGCTGGACATTTTGAACTCATCGATGATGTCAACCGCAAAAAATTATTACAAGAATCTCGTCGTCTGCTTTTGCAGCATAAAGATGCACAATCCGCTTTAAAACGCCTCCTTCAAGTCGTTAGCGAGCACACTTTTAATCAATTGCTGGATGAAGCAATCGCAAAACAACATAAATTGTCTGTTTTTTTATCTTCACTTCTATCTGAAAATGGAGAAGAAAAATTGCATGCGCTGTTTAACTTAGCGCCCGATGAAACCAAACAACAATTGCTAGAAAAAATTCAACAAACTGCTCGTCTTCCTCTTTATGCTCTTACGCATTGTCAAACCTATGGTAATAAAAACACCAAAGATACAATTGAGACACTTTCCCAATTAAAAACCACTTGTGATGAAACAGCCATCATAAACATTATTGAAAATGTTTATTTTAAAAAGAAAGATGAGCCTCGTAATTTTTCGCCTCTCCCTTCTAGAAAATCAGATGAAATTTGGCCCTTTATTCAACAAATGATTGAAGAAAAACAAAGCAAGCTTTCTGTTCTTTTAGAAAAATATCAATGTGCAAAAGTCCTCACACTCAATAGGGCTGCTTTTCAGCTTTGTGCTATTTACCTTAAAATCTATGCGAATTTAAAAAAAGCCAATGGCTTATTAGATTTTGATGACCTCATTGAACGAACGCTCCATTTATTGCAACGTAAAGGTGCAAGTCAATGGGTGCATTATAAACTTGATAGTGGTCTTGATCATATTTTGCTTGATGAAGCACAGGATACCAACCCTGAACAATGGCAAATTGTTCAACTTCTCGCACAGGAATTTTTCACTGGCTATAGTCAACGCACAAATATACGCACTCTTTTTGCTGTTGGAGATGAAAAGCAATCCATCTATTCTTTTCAAGGTGCTGCTCCAGAAAATTTTGCGGCAAATGGACGAATAATGCAAAAAAAAGCGCAGCAAGCACAACAGAAATTTGAAAAAATACAACTAAACTATTCTTTTCGCTCTACAGCTGATGTGCTTAAAAGTGTCGATCTTGTCTTTGAAACACCAGAAAATTACAAAGGGCTTTCTGCAGAAAACACAAAAACGGTGCATGAAGCTATTCGTGTTCATAGCCCTGGTGAGGTTGTTTTATGGGATGCTTTTTCCAAAGAAACACGTGAATTTCCTGATGATTGGCATGTAACTGTTGATCATTTAGATACGCCGGCAATACATTTGGCGGAAAAAATTGCTGAAACCATTGCTGACTGGTTAAATAAAGGAGAAATGCTGCCCGCAAAAGGACGTTTAATGCGTGCGAGTGATATCATGGTTTTGGTTCGTAAGCGTGACGAATTTGTCTCTGCGCTTTCTCGTGCACTTAAAAAGCGCGCTATTCCCGTAGCAGGCGCTGATCGTTTACAACTTACCAATCATATTAGTATACGTGATTTAATGGCACTTGCGCGTTTTGTTTTGCAGCCAAAAGATGATTTATCCCTTGCTTGTGTTTTAAAAAGTCCTCTTTTTTCGCTTAGTGAAGAAGAACTTTATCAGATTGCAGCACACCGTACAGGTTCCCTTTGGCAAAGCCTTTGTATGCATACATCATCGCACCCTCCTTTTAAAGATGCTTTTGAAAAATTAAGTAAATATCGCACTCTCGTGGATAAAATACCGGTTTTTGAATTCTATAGTCATATTCTAAACAATGATAAAGGACGACAAAGAATTCTCTCTCGCTTAGGATCAGAAGCAAATGACATCCTCGATGCTTTTATGGATTATACACTCACCATTCAAAAAACTGGGTTGCCAGGGTTACAAGCTTTTTTGGAAACGCTCAGTGTAAATGAACCAGAAATTAAACGCGAATTTGATCAAAATCATGAAGAAGTTCGTATTATGACTGTTCACGCTGCTAAAGGATTGGAAGCTGCGGTTGTTTTTCTCGTCGATCCTGGGAGCGCCATTTGGCATCCTAAACATGCACCACACTTTCTGAAAGTGCCCGTAAACAATACTCAACTGAGCGGTCAACAAGCTTTTATCTGGCGTCCCAACGCAGAATTTAACACAAAATCTTCTGAAAAAGCACTTTCACATTTAAAAGAGCGCGCAGAAGAAGAATATAAACGTCTGCTTTATGTAGGAATGACACGCGCTGAAGATCGGTTATTTGTTTGTGGTTATAAAAATGAGAAAGCTGCCTCTGGTACATGGCTACAATTGGTAAAGAAAGCGCTCAAACCACACGCAGTGCCAATAAAAGGTCCTACTGATGATATCGCAGCTTGGCGCTATTGTATAACACCCGCTTCTCATGCCCCAATAAATCCAGAAGGAGTTCATGCGAATAACCAAACGCTCTCACCTTTACCCGATTTTTTCTTTCATAAAGTCTCAGTAGAACCAGCTCTACCAAAACCATTAAGACCCTCTGTTGCTAGTCTCTCCATTGAGGTTGATAATGAGGTTTTTTCCAATACAAAGCAGTATAGTCTTTCACCTGTTTTAGGAGAAAAAAATACCAATAAAGCTTTTTACATTGAATATGGTCATGTTGTTCACAAATTGCTGCAATATCTACCCAATTTCTCCCCAGAAAAGCGCCGCGATTATGCTCAACACTATCTCAACACCAAAGTCTCTCATTGGCATGAAACCCAAAGAGAAAAAGCACTTCGTCATGTTTGGCAAATTTTAGAGCACTCCTACCTCAAACCCCTCTTTTCTGTCGATTCACGTGCTGAAGTTCCCTTAATGGGTATCGTAAAAATTCGTGGTAAAGAACAAGCAATTTCCGGTCAAATTGACCGTTTATACATCACACAAAACAGCATTATTTTTGCTGATTTTAAAACTGGAACTCCACCAGAAGATGAATCCGCCATTGCCTCACACTATTTACTGCAAATGGCTCTTTATCGAAAATTGTTGCAAGCTATTCATCCCGAAAAAGAGATTCAAGCTCTTCTTGTCTACAGTAAAGAAGTAAAAATTTTTAAACTTCCTCCGGAAAAACTCGAAGCGCTTCTTAATGAAATTGCTTTATAAACTGAGAAAATCCTTTTTCTGTAAAGAACCCTATCATTTATCTTTGCAATATAACTTGATATGAAACGTTATCGTACCAATCTATAGAAGTGAATATAAAGGATAAATCAATGACATGTATAAAAGTTGATAAGAGCAATTTCGAAAGTGAAGTTTTGACCTCCTCTACCCCTGTTGTGGTTGATTTTTGGGCAGAGTGGTGTGGTCCTTGCAAAATGATTGCTCCGATTTTAGATGAAATTGCAATGGAAATGCAAAATCACGTTAAAGTTGCTAAAGTCAATATCGATGAAAATCCCGAATTGGCTACTCAATATGGAGTGCGTTCAATTCCTACCTTATTGATGTTCAAAAGTGGAAAGGTTTCATCAAATATGGTTGGAGCCGCTTCTAAGGGGCGTGTTTCTGAATGGATTAAAGATAATCTTCATTAAAATCTAGCCATCATGATTTTTCTAAAAAGGAGAGAGACCAAAGCTCTCCTTTTATTTTCTTAAAAAATTTTTTCTTGCAAAAAAATATCCATCAAGAAATTGTTCTTTTATTCAGAGCGGACTTGATAATCTTTAAAAGCTGAAAATTTGATTTTTGGTGCCCGTTCTGCTTCATAATTCAATGAAAAATGATTTTCTGCTAAAAAAACGACATCGCCATCCAGATCATGAGCGATAGCAAAACGGTGATTGGTTATAAATTTGTTCAATTCATCTTTGCTCTGTGCTGAAATCCAACGGCATACGCTAAAGCGCGTCGATTCAAAACTCACTGGCAAGCCATATTCTATCTTCAGCCGTTCCTTTAAAACATCAATTTGCAAAGCACCAATCACACCAATAAGAGCAGGTGATCCATCTTCAGGGATAAATAATTGCACAACTCCCTCTTCAGCCATTTGTTGTAAGGCTTCTTTGAGTTTTTTTGCTTTCATTGGATCACCCAAATAAACACGACGTAAAATTTCTGGGGCAAAATTGGGCACCCCTTTAAAGAGGATATCCTCCCCTTCTGTTAATGTATCTCCAATACGCAATGTTCCATGATTGGGAATGCCTACTATATCACCGGCATAAGCTTGATCAGCAATTTGCCGCGAGCGAGCAAAGAAAAATTGTGGAGCAGAAAGGGTGATTGGCTTTCCTGTTCTTACCAACTTTGTCTTCATACCACGTTCAAGTGTTCCCGAACATACCCGAAAAAATGCAATACGATCACGGTGATTCGGGTCCATATTCGCTTGAATTTTAAAAACAAACCCTGTCATTTTAGATTCCGTTGCTGTGATATTGCGTTGATCTGCAATCTGATCTCGAGGGCTTGGACCAAAATCAGTAAGCGCGTTGATCAAATCACGAACACCAAAATTTCGTAAAGCCGAACCAAAATAAACCGGTGTCATATGTCCTTCACGAAAAGCCTGAAGATCAAAATTTTTGCAGGCGCTTCGCGCAAGTTCTACCCCTTCGATAAAAGACAAACGTTGGTTTTCAGGAAGCAAGTTCGCAACCTCATCTGGTCCACAAACCGTCTGTTGCATCACCTCATCATCTTTTCGACGAAAACGATTATGATAAAGATCAAATGTTCCAACAAAATCTTTACCCATACCAATTGGCCAGGTTATTGGTGCTGTATCAAGGGCAAGCTTTTCTTCAATTTCATCTAACAGTTCTATAGGATCACGCGCTTCACGATCCATTTTGTTGATAAAAGTAACGATAGGAATATCGCGCATCCGACACACCTCAAACAATTTCAGTGTTCTAGGCTCAATTCCTCGTGCACCATCTAGCACCATGATAGCACTATCAACAGCTGTAAGCGTGCGATAGGTATCGTCAGCAAAATCTTCATGCCCTGGAGTGTCTAACAAATTAAAGATATGATCTTCATATTCAAACGTCATCACCGATGTCACAACGGAAATACCGCGATCGCGCTCAATATTCATCCAATCAGAGCGGGTTTGAATACGATTTTTTTTTGCCTTCACTTCACCAGCAAGCTGAATAGCTCCACCAAATAACAACAGCTTCTCTGTTAGCGTTGTTTTCCCCGCATCTGGATGGGCGATAATCGCAAAGGTGCGACGCCGCTTTACTTCTTGTGCTCTCTTTTCCATTATTCCCCCACAGGGCGCGCAAGTGCTTCAGCAATCAATGCACGCATTTCCTTAATCCCATATAAGGCAATAAAGGATCCCCATCGTGGTCCTCGTTCTTGCCCTAACAAAACTTCATAGAGCATTTGAAAAAACACATTTGAAACACCCGGTCCCCCTTCAGGGCTTTTCTTGCTATGATCTTGATAGCGTTCCGTTAAACGTGCAACATCAAGAAGCGCATTTTGAAGCGTATTTCCATCAGCATTTTCAGGCAAACTGGCTAATTTTGCATCTATTTGTGCTAATGTGGTTCGTTCACTGTCATCTGGTGTTCGAAATTTTTTATTTGGTTTAACAAAAAGTTCAAAATATTTCAGAGCAAATTGCACCAACTGATCAAGTTCCGGATAAGTTTGTGCATTGGCACCATTAGCATAACGAGAAATAAAGCCCCAAAGAACCTCTTTATTCTCTGCATTTGAAGCACTTACCAAATTCAGGAGCATGGCAAAGGATACAGGTAAATCAACCTGCGGAGGGAAACCATTATGGATATGCCATACAGGATTATTAAGCCGTTCTTGCCATCCTTGACGACCATAGGCTGAAAGATGTGCATAATATTCATCAACGGCTTTTGGAATGACATCAAAATAAAGCCGTTTGGCTGTTTTGGGCTTTGAAAACATATAGAGCCCAAGACTCTCCGTTGGTGCATAGGTTAACCACTCATCAATGGTTAAACCATTTCCTTTGGATTTAGAAATTTTTTGCCCCTTATCATCCAAAAAAAGCTCATAGTTAAAGCCTTCTGGTGGATTTCCACCAAGCACTTTGCAAATTTTAGAAGAAAGATTAGTAGAATCAATCAGATCTTTTCCCGCCATTTCATAATCAACACCAAGCGCTTTCCAACGCATCGCCCAATCTACCTTCCACTGGCATTTGACTTTCCCCCCTGTAACTTCTGTCTCAATGGTTTCTCCTGTTTCAGGCTCAATATAAGTAACGGTGCCTTTTTCAACATTACGAGCAATCATCGGAACCTGTAAGACTTTTCCAGAAAATGGGGAAATGGGTAAAAAGAGTGAATAAGTCGCGCGTCGTTCTTCACCCAATGTTGGTAAAACAATTGCCATCACTTTATCATAACAAGCAAGTATCTTTAAAAGTGTTTCATCAAAACGACCGGAACTATAATAATCTGTCGCACTGGCAAATTCATAATCAAAACCAAAACGATCAAGAAAAGCACGTAAACGCGCATTATTTGCCGCTCCAAAAGAGGGGTAAATATCCCCAAAAGGGTCTGGTATACAACTAAGCGGTCGACCAAGATAATTTTCCATCTTCTCGCGATCAGGCACATTATCAGGAACTTTGCGTAAACCATCCATATCATCAGAAAAACAAAGCAGTTTTGTTTTAACTTTATTCTCTGTAAGAATATGAAAAGCATGGCGTACCATGGTGGTACGTGCGACTTCCCCAAAGGTGCCAATATGTGGCAAACCAGAAGGACCATAGCCTGTTTCAAATATCACACTCTCTGGGTAACCTGTTTTTTCATACCGTTTGATAATTTTACGTGCTTCTTCAAACGGCCAAGCTTTCGATTGAACCGCTGCATCTCTTAATTCTGGCGTAAGGTTAAGGGCATCAAACTGGTCACGCATCATTATCTTTATCCTAAAATGAAATTCTTGAATGGCTTTGTGTATGGCTATTGTATTTATTCGTCAATAATAGCCGCGCTAAAAGCGGCTAAAAATCTTTGCACCACGCTTTTGCTATGGCTAAGATCCTCTCTCCTCTTTCCATTGTCTTCTCTTTTGTTTCTTTATCAACAAAGCATAAGTATTATGAGACATCATTTTCTCCTTTTGATTCTTGGTATTTTCATTGCCATGATTCTAGAAGTTCTCCTATTACACGTATCAGAAAAAAATCCTCTAGAATCAAACTAAAAGAGGATAAAGAGCCTACGCACAAATATCAATGAATGAGAAAAAAGCGTAAAATTAAACATTCTATAAAGAAAACACCTTTTTATTATATTTTAAGGGTCGTTTTATAGAATTGTTTATTTATATTCCAATGAGCGCGCTGCCAATATACGCAAACGCAGGGCATTTAATTTAATAAAGCCAGTAGCATCTTGTTGATCATAAGCACCTTCATCATCCTCAAAAGTTACCAATTTATCTGAATAAAGAGACTTGTTGCTTTGGCGTCCTTCAACAATGACATTCCCCTTATAAAGCTTTAATGTAACTTCACCTTCAACATTTTCTTGGGATAAATCAATCGCAGCTTGTAACATTTTCCGTTCAGGCGAAAACCAAAAGCCATAATAAATCAGTTCTGCATAACGCGGCATCAACTCATCTTTCAAATGCGCCGCTCCTCGATCTAATGTTAAAGATTCTATTGCACGATGAGCCGTTAAGAGAATGGTCCCTCCTGGTGTCTCATAAATGCCTCGCGATTTCATGCCAACAAAACGATTTTCTACCAAATCTAACCGACCGATACCGTTGTCTCGTCCATAACGATTCAATTCAGAAAGTAAATTCGCGGGAGATAAATTTTCTCCATTGATTGAAATGGCATCACCTTTCTTAAAGCCAATCGTGATTCTGGTGGCTTTATCTGGAGCAGCTTCTGGCGAAAGAGTCCGCATATGCACATATTCAGGAGCAGGAAGTGCTGGATCTTCCAGCACTTTTCCTTCTGATGAAGAATGCAATAAATTTGCATCCACAGAAAAAGGTGCTTCTCCTTGTTTATCCCTCTCTACCGGAATTTTATGTGCATGTGCAAAGTTAAGCAAATCCGTCCGACTTTTAAAAGACCAATCACGCCATGGAGCAATAATTTTGATATCAGAGTTAAGCGCATAAGCAGAAAGCTCAAAGCGTACTTGATCATTGCCCTTCCCTGTCGCCCCATGGGCAATTGCATCTGCTCCTGTTTCTTTGGCAATTTCAATAAGGCGTTTTGCAATAAGCGGACGAGCTATTGACGTCCCCAAAAGGTAGGTTCCTTCATAAACTGCATTCGCTCGAAACATTGGAAAGACAAAATCACGTACAAATTCTTCACGCAAATCTTCAATATAGATTTCTTTAACACCAAGCATCTCAGCTTTACGGCGGGCAAGTGCCAACTCTTCCCCCTGCCCTAAATCAGCTGTAAAAGTTACAACTTCCGCACCTAATTCACTTTGTAACCATTTAAGAATAATCGACGTATCCAACCCCCCTGAATAAGCCAAAACAACTTTCTTTACGTTTTGCCATTTTTTCATTTTAAAGCTCTATATGGTTTGCTTTCTTTGCTTGTACTTAGAAAGTACAACAATATAAGCAGTATAAAATAAATTCTCTTTAAGCAACATTAAAAAGACGCAAAAAAATGTAAGTGGGAAGCGTTCTTATAGAACGCCAATATTGAAAACCGTTTACAAACAAGAGGAGATTTACGTGTCATTTCTACCGGAGTGGTCTATTGTTGTACAATTCGCTTTAGCATCGTTGATTTTAGCACTTATTCCCGGACCTGATATCATGCTGTCTGTAGGACGTACTATTGCACAAAGCAAAAAAGCTGGGATTATGTGCGCTTTAGGAAGTGCAACGGGTTTTGCTATTCAGGTAACAGCTGTAGCACTTGGCTTATCCGCACTTATTTTAGCTTCACCACGCGCTTTTTTTCTCCTCAAAATTGCTGGAGCTTTTTATCTTTTATGGCTTTCCTTGCAAGCATTATGTAAAAATTCAACATTTTCTCTCAAACAAACACCTCAGAAACGCCAAAGCCTCAAACGTCATTATTTTACCGGTATTGGAATTAATATTTTAAATCCTAAAGTTATTCTTTTCAACGTAACTTTCTTACCACAATTTATTCATGCTAATGATCCCATGGCTACACAGAAATTACTCATTTTAGGACTTTCTTACATCCCCATTTCTTTACCAATTATGATTTCCATGGTTTTTATGGCTCATAAACTTACTCAGAACCTTAAAAAAAATCCCTCTTATCTGCGCTTTTTGGATTGGTTCATGGCTAGTATTTTTACCAGTTTTGCTTTACGTCTTCTTATTACCCAAGATTAAAGTTATTTATTGCCAACTGCATCTGCAAATTTTAAACGTTCAGATTTGCGTAAACGCTCTGAAGCTGATTTAAGTTGGCCACATGCAGCTAAAATATCGCGCCCACGCGGCACCCGAATAGGTGAAGCATAGCCTGCTCGATTAACCACATCAGCAAAACGCTCAATTTGTTCCCAGTCAGAACATTGATAATTACTTCCTGGCCATGGATTAAAAGGAATCAAGTTAATTTTAGCAGGAATTCCTTTTAATAATTGAATCAATCGCTTCGCATCATCCAAACTATCATTGATATCTTTCAACATAACATATTCAAATGTAATGCGCCTAGCATTAGAAAGACCAGGGTAATTTCGGCAAGCTTCCATCAAGAGAGAAAGCGGATATTTTTTATTGATGGGAACCAGCATATCCCGTAGTGCATCATGCACTGCGTGGAGTGAAATTGCCAACATCACTCCAATTTCTTCTCCAGTGCGGATAATTCCAGGAACCACACCGCTGGTTGAAAGCGTAATTCGACGTTTCGATAAAGAAAGCCCCTCTCCATCAGAAGCAATCAATAAAGCTTTTTTAACTGCTTCAAAGTTATAAAGTGGCTCTCCCATCCCCATCATAACGATATTGGTGATTTTGCGTCCTTCAATTGGAACGATTGCTCCATCAGGAGTATTCTTATCAGGAAAATCACCCAAACAATCACGTGCAACTAACAATTGCGCTAAAATCTCTTCCGCTGTTAGATTACGAACAAGGACTTGCGTTCCCGTATGACAAAAAGAACACGTTAACGTACATCCTACCTGCGATGAAAGACATAAAGTACCACGCCCTTCTTCGGGAATATAAACTGTTTCAATTTCTACAGGTCTTCCTGCTCCACGTGCTGGAAAGCGCAACAGCCATTTACGCGTACCATCTCTTGATATTTGTTCTCCAACAATTTCCGGACGTGCAATGGAAAAATGACTTTTAAGCATCTCTTGCAATGGTTTAGAAATATTTAGCATTTCATCAAAACTTGAAACACCGCGCACATAAAGCCAATGCCAAAGCTGACGTACACGCATCCGCGTTTGGCGTTCTGGCACACCAATTGTTTTTAAAGCTTGCATCATCTCAGCTTGCGATAAACCAATTAAAGAGAGCTTAGAACTCTCCTCCACGACAACACTCTTTGTTTCTCGCGTTATGCATGAACCAACTGGTTTAAGGTCATAGGAAATGGCCATCTTTTTCCAATTTATATCAATAATTTAAAATTACACGAATCTTAATGACACTTCTGAGCTGCATTCAACGCAGCAGTAATTCCTTTTAAGGAATAAGTGTAGGTGGTATTTGTCCCCCGTTTTGATATAGCTTTCACTGTCATCTTCATTCCAGAACGCATAGCAGAAACAAGCTGTTTTTCTAGCGCAGATGATGCTAACCAAGCTGAGGAATCCTTCGTGAAAAATTCAAAATCTACATTTTCAATGGTTACAGTAACTTTTGACCCTTCTTTAAGAGGATAACCCGCCATAAATTGTGGTTCAAAGGAGACCGGAGAATTTGAACGCTTGGTAACCAAAAAGAAATTATCGCCATGTTTAACTGTCGTTGGAAGTGCTTCCAAAGGTACCGATAATACATAGCAAATTGTATTCTTTGGCGATTGATAAGAATACGCCCCCCATGCTTCAAATTGGTTTAAGCGGCTTGGCGTTTGTGCACATAGTGCTCCAACAGAAACCAGAACCATTATAAATGTAGCAATAACAGTCTTTCTAACCATCTTCATTTAGCTCACTTCTTTAGTCTTTAAAAAGATTCTCTTCATTGAAAAAGCTCAACAAAAACTTTCGATGCTTTAGTGTAATCACTCTTATCCCTTCAACAAGCAAAATATTTCCACACCAAATAGCAAAGATCTTTACGTTTAAGTCTAACCATTCAGTTGTTATCAACATAAATTCTTTACTCAACAATGAGGTGTAAAAAACAATATTTTGGTTTTACACTAAAAATCCTCTTTTTCGTATAAAAACTTCTCTTTTTCAACAACCAGGATTCAAAACAACATGCGAATATAGCACCACCCTGTTAACAAATAAACTACGCCCCCTGATCAGGCAATTTCTTGCAAATACCGTGAATGTACCTCATAAAGGAATACGCCTTATTTCGCAACTTTGAGGATATCATTTATAATTTAACATATTCAACGCATTTGCGTTAATAAAAATTGCTTAATACTCTTCCTGTTATCAATTATAGTGCGTCTATCGTTCGTGTTCAATAGCGCTTAGAGCCCACCTTTTCATACTCTTCAAACTGTTTTACAAAAAAATAGCAAATATTATCAGTATATTTACCAAGAAATACAAAAATTTTAGCACTCATCTTAACAACGATATGGCGCTTTTCTTACTTTGATACCATTTAGGCTTGTTGATATGCTTGATCATTTTCATTTGCCAATTTTTGACGTGATCCCAATAGTCTCAATCAACTTAACCATCCTGTTTTACAGATTCGATAAATCCCACCTCTCCTTTACTGAGGACTTTTGAAGAGTTCATTTGTTAAAATATTATCATTTTGTTTTGATGTAATTTATAACAAAATATCAAATTTTTTTCTTTTCAAGGCTTTTTCTAATCCCCTCTCTTATTTTTCTTTGAATAATCTGTTCAATCAATTAAATGGTCATTAAATAAGCTTGTACGCACAGAACAATCCTCTTGCTCAATCCAAAACCTATCATTTTCACGTCTACTGTACAAAATTATTTTTTGCGCATTGATTCCAAGTAAAAACCAACATTTAAATCAAATCTCTCCTTTAAAAATTAATCTTTCTCATCATTTTACGCAGGGAATATAATATCCTTCATCCCTCCTTGAATTTTAAAGATGAAACCATCTTAACCTACAAAAATCTCATGCACGGACAAACAAAATCTAAGAGCGAAAAGAACAGACCTTTAGCGCACAAAAATAACAAAAGATGAAAGTTGTTACTGTTTTTTTAAGCGAGAATTCTTCTTGATGAAAATGTCTTTTAAGCCACATGATAAGACAGCGATACTAATATGCAAACCGTATCATTTTCCAATCTGCTCTGTGGTGCACTCTCGACAACGTACACCACACTTTTTTTAAGCTACATTTGATTCTGAATTTTGAATTAATAGAGTATAAAGCATATGAGCATCATGCGTATTACGCAGTTTTTGTACAACATCAGCATGACGCAAAACACGCGCAATCTGCGATAAAGCTTTTAAGTGGTCTGCACCAGCATTCTCAGGCGCTAAAAGGAGAAAAATAAGATCTATAGGCTCATCATCAAGAGCTTCAAAATCAACAGGGGTTTCAAGGCGCGCAAAGATACCAATGATTCGATTCATATCAGGCAGTTTTCCATGTGGAATCGCAATACCACTCCCCAAGCCTGTTGATCCTAGTTTTTCACGTTGCAAAACAATATCAAAAATTACACGTTCACTCAAACCTGTAAGCTCTGCAGCTTTTTCAGATAAAATTTGGAGAACTTGTTTCTTCGAATTCGCTTTAAGAGCCGGAATAATTGCTTCCGGTGCAATTAACTCACTCAAATTCATATTTTAATTTTCCTTTTACACGCTCAAACGCTCACCAAAAAATTCGTAAACGGCGTGAATTAAAGTTCTTTCACTTTCTTGCATCATCGTATGGGACTTTATTTTTCAATTTATAATGGGTGATGGATCACTCATCTTATGTCACTATCCGTGCAACAATAAAATAGTTACTCAGCTCCTCATTAACAGCATGACAAAAAAAGAAATCACATTGTCCATAAAATTCATCTCTTTATGAAACTCTCAAAGGCCATCATTTAATCTTTTTGTCACAAGAGCTAATGTATAATTTCTCATCAGATTTTCCTCTTCCTTTTAAAACCTAACTCCCAATAAAATGAGAAGCATACCGAGGCAAAATGGTATTTCACTTCGACAATCTCTGCGCAGCTTGAATACTGTCCAACTAAAATGATTAAAAAAAGCTTTAAGTCGTTCGACAACTCTTTTAAAGAGCGTTACATCTTTAGGTTAATATTCGCTGTCGGATACCCCGCTTTTAAATACGCAATGCAAACCAACAAAATCTCATAAATCCTGTTTGAAAACTGTAATATATGTACCCCATGGTGCTACCATAAAAATATCCGAAACAGTGCCATTGATCTGTTGTTTAATTCAATAAGGAAAAGCATTATCAATACTACACACCTTTCAGCAATATGCGCATTTACTTAAAGCCTTGTTTACCATTCATTATCAGGTTAATCTAGTAATATCTTTCCCATGGTACAATCAAACGCAAATTCAACCTATAAAATAATAAAATTATATCAGCTTAATGTTCTTTTACATTGAGCAAAAATTAAGTTCAAAAGATTAATTGTAAAAAAAGTTTTGGCACAAATAAGGAGTTTCTCAACAACATAATTATAGTTCCTGCAATGTATTAATAATTATTCCTTGCTATGTTATGAACATACAGAGTGCGTTCCCTATAGAATCAAAATAGAGTTCCAATCTCTTCTGGGTAATGGATGTTTCATTGTCTGTATATACAAAAATGGAGCGCTTGTACCCATTATAGAAGCGTATTGATTTATAGTTATACATTTTGAATGAGAGCCTCGAATATCCTAAGATTCTCTCATTCCAAACCTGCTTATGTTGAATCAATCAAAATCATCCCCTTGCACATCACAAGTGGGATTAACGTGTGGATAAAAACCATTTAGAAAGGAGTAAAAATGCCTGTTATGCATCGCCTAAATACAAAGGGCTGTCGCACCATTGGAAGCCGGTAAAGAGTCTAGTGGTGCCGACTTGCTCCTTCATAAGCGTAAAGATGGTGGTACTCAATGGATTTACTGGGGATTTACCGGTATACCCTTTACAGGCGGCGTCTTGAAATGGGCTTGAGTGCTTTAATAGATGTCTCTTTTAAAAAAGCCCGTAAATGTACAACTGGGTGGCGGTCTGTTTTATATGATAGTCGTGATACCATTAAAAAACATAACAAACAAAAGCGTGAGACAATGCGTAATCTGCATGATTTGAAAGATATTGCTTTAGATACTTTTGAAAGTCGTAAAGCAAAGTAAAAAACGATGGTAAAAATGGATTTTGGTTTTCACTTTTACAACTTCATATTCTCCCTAAATTGACCGCCTTCCCATATCCCGTTTAAGATTAAGGAAAACTCTTTGAAACTGCAAAATCAAAGAGAAAACTGATTTCCCAAATAAATTCTGCGTACATCAGCGTTGTTGATAATATCGTTAGGACGACCGTGAACTAACACACGTCCCGCGTGAATGATATAAGCACGGTCGACAAGACCTAATGTTTCGCGCACGTTGTGATCCGTTATCAAAACACCAATTCCACGCTGCGTCAAATAACGAATAAGCTGTTGAATATCAAAAATGGCTATAGGATCAATTCCTGCAAACGGTTCGTCAAGTAACATAAAATGAGGGCGAGAAGCTAGTGCTCGTGCAATTTCAAGCCGTCGACGCTCTCCCCCTGATAAAGAGAGAGCTGGCATCTTGCGTAAATGATCAATTTTAAATTCATGTAAAAGGCTATCTAACTCTTCACGCCGTTTGAGACGATCTTTTTCGACACATTCCAAAACAGCTTTAATGTTATCTTCTACTGAAAGACCGCGAAAAATCGATGCTTCTTGCGGAAGATATCCTATACCTAAACGCGCACGTCTATACATCGGTAGATGGGTAATATCAAATCCATCAATTTTAATGGATCCTCCATCCGATTTAATAAGTCCCGTAACCATATAAAAACACGTTGTCTTGCCCGCACCATTGGGACCTAGAATGCCAACAGATTCCCCTGTACGAATGCCAAAAGAAACACCATTGACAACCTGCCTTCCACGGTAAACTTTCATCAAATGACTAGCAATGAGGGTTCCCTTTAAGCGCTTTCTTAAAGTTTCACTGGCAAGATCATGTTTGTCCGTCTGCTTTTTTCTTTTGATTCCAAACATGAAACCTTAATGGCCATCCTTTTGACTTTGTTTTAAAATAATAGAAACACGGCCTTTTTTCTCAGATGTCTCACATCCTTCTAGAAAAGCCTTTCCGCTTTCCATATTCGCTGTTAATTTGCATCCTGTTGCTACATTATCACCGTCAGTTAATGTGACATTCCTTCCTGTCAAACGCATTGTTTTTGATTTACTATCAAAAACACCCTTATCACCTGTTGCGATTTGTGTAGCAATTTTTATATAAACTTTTCCTAAAGCTTCCATTTTCCTAATACCCGTCGAGCCAAACCACGCAGGTGAAGATGTCTTTGTGTCTTCTTGATCCTTATAGGCAGCTTTATGTGCTTTATTGTAGTAAACAACTAATTTTGCCGTTCGTAGAATACGTTCACCTTGAACAACCGAAACATCACCATTAAAGAGTGCTATCCCTTCTTTATCACGTATTTCTAAAGAATTTGCATAGAGTTCTACTGGTTTTTTATCATTTGATAAATGAATTCCAAAATATGCACCTTCAGCATATCCCAAAACCATTCCAAACTCTAACATTCCCAAGCCTAAAGCCAAAGAAAAACCTATCCACTTTTTGTATGATTCCCTCGGCTTCATCCCATCATCCCTCATTTTTCTGTCAAACACACATACTTTTCTTTCATAACAACCACTGCAAATTTGTATTGAAACTCTCTTATTGCTTGTCAAGCACCAAATGCACACCACCATGAAAGTACATGTTTTGCCCTTTTTCTCGAATCTGCAAAGCATTTGCGATAAGATGAAAACCTGCGCGTTGAATATTAACAGGTTGATCTGTGTTTAACTGCCCTTCAGACAAATTAATCTTTGCTGCCATAAATTGTACGCTCATCCCATCATTTGTTGTAATCGTGAAGGGCTTATCCAACTGTAAAAAACCATTAATATTATCGTAAACGCCCCCTTGTGCATCAAGAAAAACCCGTCTTTGCTTGCCCATAAGCGCTTCAGCTGTAATATTTTGCAAATTAATCACTCCGGAGCGGGTACGATCTTGGAATGCCTTCTCTGCTTTTAGCCAATAAGGTTCATGAGAACGTGTATAACCTTCTAATTTGGGATTGAGCATCGTCAATTTCATTATCTCTGCCTCTTCATTTAAAGAAGCAGGATCAGAAGAAACCGGTGCTAAGAAAAATGTAAACCAACAGAAAATGAGTGCCGCAACCAGCGCCAAAAGAGGTAAAAAAAATTTTAACAGACTAATGAAACGCGAATGGCGAGAGGCTTTTTTAAAAACATCCCCAAAGGATGATTTTGTTAAAACGTCTTCATAATGATCGTTTACGGACATACTACCTTAATCTCTTAAATGCTCCGTGCTTTTACAACCTGTATACCCCCTATAAGATGTATTTTCAAATTTTGTTTCTTGCAATTTGTTTTTTCTTAGTTTTATTTTGCTTTTGACCATTTATATGTTGTAATATGCGTGTATGAAATGCACAATTATAAAAATATAAAAACCTTTTATATGAAAGCGAGGCTATTTTGGTAAAATCAGAGCTTGTGCAAATTATCGCCCGTCAAAACCCACATCTTTTTCAACGTGATGTGGAAAATATTGTGAACGCTATTTTTGAGGAAATTTCAACAGCACTTGAGAATGGTAATCGTGTTGAACTTCGCGGTTTTGGAGCTTTTTCTGTTAAGAGCCGTTCAGCCCGTAACGGTCGCAATCCACGAACAGGTGAAGCTGTTGTCGTTGAAGAAAAATGGATTCCTTTTTTCAAAACTGGAAAGGAATTGCGTGATCGGCTTAATCAATGAGTAAAATTTATGACAATTAAACATACCCTTTCAGCTATTGCTTTGCTGATTCCTACAGCCATTTTAGTTGCTTTTATCATAGCAAATCGTCAGATGGTTGCATTAACGCTTGATCCTTTTTGGTCAAATTCTGAAAGTTTTACTTATCACGCTCCTTTTTCTATATGGCTCTTTCTTTTCTTTGGTTTTGGTATTTTATTAGGAAGCCTCATGAATTGGTTTGCGTATCATAAATGCAAAAAAGCTCTTAAAAAAAGCAAAGCCGAACTCGAGAAATTGAAAAAATCGATTACAGATATGGTGTAATGTTATTTTAGAGAAATTGATTTCCGACTGTGTTCAATACAGAGTTACAATACAGAATGAGAAGTGTCTTTCTCTTTTTCTCTATACATGCTTTAATTGGCTTTAAGCCTTTGCAATCTTGCGAGAAATTTAAAAGCCTTGTAACACCCATTTTTTTAATACCTGTATTGTAATACCGAATATGTTTGCACAATATTTTCAAATGCACCACAGCGATAAATATCCGCAGGAAAAGTTACCTCTTATTTTAGAAACAGGTGTAAGCGCAGATTATGCTCTCATTGACTCTGGGAATGGACAAAAATTAGAGCGTTATGGAGACTACCATATTATTCGTCCTGAAGGTCAGGCATTATGGAAACCCGCTTTATCACAAAAACATTGGGATGATGTTGATGCTCTTTTTACTGGCAATAGAGAAGAAGAAGGCGTTGGTCGTTGGCATTTTCCCAAAAAACCACTGGGTGAAACTTGGCCCCTTGCTTGGAATGGACTGTCTTTTTTAGGTCGTTTTACTTCCTTTCGTCATGTAGGGGTCTTTCCTGAACAAGATGCCCATTGGCGTTTTATGGAAGAACAAATTGTTAAAACTCAACGTCCGGTTAAAATGCTAAACCTTTTTGGCTATACAGGGATTGCTTCTTTGATTGGTGCGCGCGCAGGTGCAAATGTTACACATGTTGATGCCTCTAAAAAAGCCATTGCTTGGGCAAAAGCCAATCAAGAAACAGCGGGATTGTTAGATCATCCGATTCGTTGGATTTGTGATGATGCTGTAAAATTTGTCGAACGTGAACTGCGGCGTAAAAAAACTTACGATATGATTCTTCTTGATCCTCCTGCATATGGGCGTGGTCCTCATGGTGAAATTTGGCAACTGTTCGACCATTTACCGGCTATGATCACAAACTGTCGTAAACTTCTCTCTGATAACCCTCTTTCTATTGTCCTTACAGCTTATTCTATTCGTGCTTCTTTCTATGCGCTTCATGCTTTAATGCGTGATGAATTGACAAATCTTGGTGGCACAGTCGAATCAGGAGAGTTGATCTTGCGTGAAGAAGCCGCTGGACGCGCCCTTTCTACTTCTCTTTTTAGTCGTTGGATTGCCTGAATATGTCTCTACAAAAAACTGGTAAGGTTAAAGAAATTACCTCCCTTAGCAATCCCATTATTAAAAATCTTCGAGCGCTCAACCAAAAGAAAAATCGGAATCAAGAAGGTCTTTTCATGACTGAGGGACTAAAATTGGTGATTGATGCTCTCAATCTCGGTTGGACAATACAGACACTTATTTTTTCTAAAAGCATCATCGGGAATACCACTATCGAAAACACTGCGGCACACACTGTGGCCAATGGTGGTTTTGTCATTAAAGCTTCACAAAAGGTGATGGAATCCATTACCCGCCGCGATAATCCACAAACAGTGATTGGTATTTTTAAACAACAGTGGCAACCACTTGAAACAATACAAGAACAAATCGAAGATGTTTATGTTGCCCTTGATCGGGTGCGTGATCCTGGAAATCTTGGTACCATTATTCGCACAGCTGATGCTGTAGGAGCTAAAGGCGTTATTCTAATAGGTGAGACAACAGACCCCTTCTCACCCGAAACAGTACGAGCAACTATGGGATCAATTTTTGCTATACCTCTTTATCGCTGTGATGAAAACACCTTTGTAAAATGGTCTAAAAATTTAAAAGCTATGGTTGTTGGCACACATCTTAAAGGTTCTACCGATTATCGGAAAATTAACTTCAAAAATGGTCCTATTATTCTTCTCATGGGAAACGAAAAACAAGGATTATCCGATATTCTTACGAATCGTTGTAATAAACTCGCACGCATTCCACAAAGTGGACGCGCCGATTCTCTTAATCTAGCGATAGCAACGGCCCTTATGCTTTATGAAATCCGCCGTCCTTATTTAACACTGTAACATGTGAGGCCAAAATATGAACCGCAAATCTCTGCTTTTTTTTCTCCTTGGTTTAGCATTTACAGTAGCAATTGACCAAGCAGTCAAATACTGGGTTATGCACAATATGCTCCTAAGAACAGAAAAACCTCTTCTTCCTTTCCTTTCCCTTTATCATGTGCGCAATTCTGGTATTGCATTTTCGTTTTTTTCTTCTTTTTCTCATTGGGGGCTTATTGCCATTACATTTGCTGTTCTTCTTTTCCTTTTCTGGCTCTGGAAAAATACTGAATATCATAAATTTTTAACGCGTTTTGGTCTCACTCTTATCATTGGAGGAGCCATTGGCAATCTTATTGACCGTATCCGCTTTCATCACGTCACGGATTATATACTTTTTCATATCGATGATATTTTTTATTTTGCTATTTTCAATCTTGCCGATAGTTTTATTACTCTCGGTGTTATAGCTATACTTTTTGAAGAATTGCGTACTTGGATAAAAACAAAACGTCATTCTCATCATACATTTTCTGAATAAAAGCCGTTTATTTCCTCAAAATAATGGTATTTATTCGGATAACAAATTGATTTATAATGATAATTTGTTGTTTTGCCTGTCGAATGAGACCCTCGAATATTGTAAGATTCTCTCAATTCAAATCCCCTTATGTTGAATCAATCAAAACGATGTTTCTGCACATCATAAGCGGGGTTGGTGTGTGGGTAGAAAACCGCTTAGAAAGGAGCAAAAATGCCTCTTATGAATCGTCTCAATACCAAGGACTGTTGTAACATTGGGGGCTAGAAAATATTATGATGGTACCGATTTGCTCCTTCATAAGCGTAAAGATGGTGGTACATAATGGATTTACTGGTATATCCTTCACGGGTAGTGGTGTGAAATGGGCTTGGGTACCTTCAAAAATGTCTCTTTGATATGTTGCGTAAGACACTGAATATCTTTCTGTCTTACGTTTTGGAAATCTTACTGTTTCTCATAAAAATTTTATAAAAAACTCTGTTTTTTATTTTAATATCTCTATCTTGAGAGCATCAAATGTGCCCTCTTTGTTTCTAAAATAGCATTTTCTTACTTATTCCCTCTGTAGTTTTAGAGCTACAACCGTTCTATTTAGAGATTCGCCATTTATTGCTCTTTTTGCATATTTTTTAATAGATTCAAAGCGTTAATGCCTATGGTTTTGAAATACAAAATAGTGTTCAAGAACAGATGATTTGGCATTTGTCTAAAATGCTGTAAAAAAATCCAATAGACCTCTGGTAAACTGTACAAGTGTAATATTGTAAGATGAAAATATAATGACTGAGACTCTTTTCATCTTCATAAATGCAAAAATTGTTATGCCTCATGAATTTTACATTACATCATTGAGATGAGAAACTCTAAACGCATATTTTAATACTTTTCCTTGCACAAAATATCACAAAAAAGACACAATATTTTACCTAGAATACGCCTTTCCCTTACCAATTTGTAAGGTTTCTTTTTAATGAAAATCTCTTGTAATTTTAAAATAAATCCCCATAATAAGGGGAGGTATGCTGGAATTTCATCAGCGGCGCCTGGGGTTGTTTGTATAGGTAAAGTGAGAATTTATACAAGGCTTTTGTTGTAGCAGTATGAGTTTTTAACCCCGTCATCTGATGAAACATATGCTAAAGGACTTTATATCATGGCTGATTTTAAAAATTTACGTTCGGCGTCTGTTTCCCATGCCGATGCATCAATTGATCAAGGATTGCGCAGCTATATGCTGGGCGTTTATAATACAATGACTATTGGATTGCTTATTACAGCTGCTGCTGCTTACGCAATTGCATCATTAGCAACAACAACAGATATGAGCCAAGCAGCCGCTCAAATTAGTAGCAGTATTTATTTAACTCCCTTTGGAGTAACATTTTATACATCACCTCTTTCCTACATTGTTATGTTTGCACCACTTGTCGCGGTATTATTTCTCAGTTTTAAAATTAATACACTGAGTACAAGTGCTGCTCGTAGTCTCTTTTTTGGCTATGCTGCCCTTGTTGGACTTTCATTGTCCTCCATTACTTTGCGTTATACGACAGAAAGTGTTGTACAAACTTTTGTTATTACCGCTGCAGCCTTTGGTGCTCTTTCACTTTATGGTTATACAACAAAGCGTGATCTTACAGCGATAGGTTCATTCCTCTTCATGGGGTTGATTGGTTTAATGCTTGCTATGATTGTGAATATCTTTCTTGGATCAAGTGCTTTGCAATTTGCTATCTCTGTGATTGGCGTGTTAATTTTTGCTGGTTTAACAGCTTACGATACGCAAAATATTAAATTAATGTATTATGAAGGAGATGGTGTTGACACCAAAGGTCGTAAAGTGATTATGGGTGCCCTCAGTCTTTATCTTGATTTCATAAATATGTTTGTTTTCTTACTACAGTTTCTTGGCTCAAACCGTGACTGATTGTAATACCATAACTTAATTAAAGAACCTTGTTTCTTTTGGAGAGGCAAGGTTCTTTCGTTTTTAATACCAGCATTTATTCTTTACCTCTTAGGTAATCTTACCCATAAAATGATAAAGATGCCTTATAAGCAGAAACTTCCCTGGTTCACAGCATTTATTCAGAAAAAGCTTCATGGCTCTCTTTTAAAAGCACTCCACAACCGTTCTTATTATAGGTCAGATAGAAACAACAAAAACAACCATTATGATCTTACTGTTGCTTCTTATAATGTTCATAAATGCATAGGTGTTGATAAGGTTTTTAACCCTACTCGTATTGTAAACGTTATTGCCGAATTGCAAATAGATATCCTCGCCCTTCAAGAAGTTGATAAACGTTTTGGTGAACGCGTAGGCTTAATTGATCTTCAACTGTTAAAAAACAAAACAGGACTGATTCGAGTGCCTTTGAATCCCATGTCACCTTACGGTCATGGCTGGCATGGTAATGCTCTCTTTGTGCGAAAAGGACGTGTCCGTGATATCTTACAAGTCACTCTTCCCGGTATTGAACCACGTGGCGCTGTCATTGTAGAATTGGAGATGGATGATGCCTGCTTTATTCGTATTATTGCTGCTCATTTTGGATTATTACGCCATTCCCGTAACCAACAAACAAAGACACTTCTTGCACTTTTACAAAAACGCCCTCTTATGCCCACACTCATCATTGGAGATTTTAATGAATGGCGAATGGGAAAAGGCTCGTCTTTAAATCATTTCTCTCCTTATTTTGACAGCACACTTAGAACTGTGCCAAGCTTTCCTTCTCGCTTTCCTTTTCTCGCTCTTGATAGAATTTTTGCTTTTCCTCATCAATTGGTGACAAATATTGAGAACCATTCTTCACCACTTGCACGCATTGCCTCAGATCATTTGCCTATCAAAGCTTATCTTGATCTCGCCAATGCAATGACACTTCTTAAAAACAAAATAAGTGGAAAAAATTAATGTGCTTCATCCCAATTTTGTGCAACCATTACCTTTACTTCAAGTGGTACAGACAAAGAAAGGACCGGCATTGTAGCATTTTCCATAACTTTTTTAACAACAGCCATGGTTTTTTCACTCTCATTTTCCGGTATTTCAAAAATCAATTCATCATGTACCTGTAGCAACATTTTTGCTGACAGTTTTTCTTTTTCCAAAGCATCTTCCATTTGAATCATGGCACGGCGAATAATATCTGCCGCTGATCCTTGAATCGGTGCATTGATAGCTGCCCGTTCATTAAAAGCACGCACCTGTGAGTTCGCTGCTTTTATTTCTGGATAATGGATACGTCGTCCAAAAATTGTTTCTACATAACCATTTTGACGCGCAAATTCTTTCGTCGCCTCCATATAGTCTTTAATGCCTGGAAACCGTTCAAAATAAAGTTGAATATAACGACTTGCTTCTTGTCGCGAAAGTCCCAACTGATTGGCTAAACCAAAAGCTGAAATACCATAAATAATGCCAAAATTAATCGCTTTTGCACGTCTGCGTATATCTGAATGCATATCCTCTATCGCAACACCAAACATCTGCGATGCTGTAATAGCGTGAATATCCTTACCTTGTGCAAAAGCTTCTTTTAATGCCGTAATGTTGGCTATATGGGCAAGAATACGCAATTCAATCTGGCTATAATCAGCCGATAGGAGCATATGCCCTTTTGGAGCAATAAAAGCTGCTCGTATTTTCCGTCCTTCTGTTGTTCGTACTGGAATATTTTGTAAATTAGGGTCCGATGATGATAAACGTCCCGTTGATGTTATTGCTAAAGAATAATTCGTATGAATACGCCCTGTTTTGGGCAAAATGTAAGAAGGCAAAGCATCTGTATAAGTAGATTTTAGTTTTGCAAGTTGACGCCAATCAATAATTTTACGGGGCAAAAGATGACCATCAGCAGCCAATTCTTCCAAGGCTTGAGCAGAGGTCGACCATTGACCACCTTTGGTTTTAGTGCCTCCAGGCAAACCCATCTTGCCAAAGAGGATATCACCTAATTGTTTTGGTGAGGCAAGATTAAACTTTTCACCAGCTAACTGATATATTTCTTCTTCTAGAACAAAAGCAGCTTGGGCTAATTCTCCTGAAAGACGCAATAAAATCTGCCTATCAACCAGAATCCCACGTTCTTCCATTCTAGCAAGAACTTCTATCAGTGGACGATCAAGCCGTTCATAAATTTTTGTCATTCTTTGCGCTACAAGCTGTGGATTTAAAACTTGCCATAAACGAAGCGTTACATCAGCATCCTCAGCAGCATAAAGGGTTGCCTGTTTTAAATCTACTTGTGCAAAAGAAGTAATTTTTTTCCCATTATATGTTAAATCCTTGTAAGCAATCGGTTTATGTCCAAGCCAACGCTGCGATAAATCATCCATATTATGTGTTAAAGTTCCAGCATCTAAAGCATATGACAAAAGCATGGTGTCATCAAACGAGCGTATCACAATGCCATGTTGTTTCATCACCAACCAATCATACTTTATATTCTGACCAATTTTTAACACTGCTTGATTCTCTAATATCGGTTTTAAAAGTGCTAAAGCTTTTTGTGTTTCAATCTGTTCAACGATACGCCCTCCCCCTAAAAGATCATCTCCCCCTTCAATGTGTTCAAGAGGAACATAGGCTGCTTTTTGCGGCTGTAATGCTAATGAAAAACCAACAAGCTTTGCTTGCATAGGATCAAGTGACGTTGTTTCAGTATCAAAAGCGAAAAAACCTTGCTCTTGTGCTTCTGACAACCATTCTTGCAAAGCTTCTTCATCAAGAATAGTCGTGTAAGCATCCCTTGTAATTTTTTGAGTTAGCGCTTGATCTTTACGTGTCTGTGCTAAAAATTGTGGAGAGTTTTCAGAAAAATTAAGAGATTCTCTTTCAGCTTTCTCAATATCTTTGTCCAATCCTTGTTCTTTGTTCAACCCTTGTGTAGAATTATCCCACTCAACATCTATATCGAGTGCATCAATAACTGCTGCATTACATGCTGTTGCCTCTGCTACACGACGTGTTAATGTTGTAAATTCCATAGCTTTAAGAAAAGCGATTAAACGCGGACCATCTTGCGGTTCTAAAATAAAATCATCTAAATTATCGTTGATAGGCACATCTGTTTTAAGCCGAACCAATTCACGAGAAATCTGTACCTGCTCACTATAGGCTTGAATATTCTCACGTCGTTTTGTTTGCTTAACTTCTGATACACGCTGCAACAAAAGATCAAGACTACCAAATTGATCTAACAATTGGGCTGCAATTTTGGGGCCAATACCAGGAATACCAGGGATATTATCTGTTGGATCTCCTATCAAAGCTTGTAAATCAACCATTTTTTCAGGTGTAACACCCCATTTTTCTACAACTTCAGAAACACCAATATGCTTATCTTTCATTCCATCATACAGGGATACGTGCCCATTGACCAATTGCATAAGATCTTTGTCAGAAGAAATAATCGTTGTTTTTGCTCCAATCTTTGTTGCCAGTTGTGCATAGGTAGCAATCAAATCATCCGCTTCAAATCCTTCCTTTTCAATACAAGGTAAATTAAAAGCCTTTGTCGCTTGGCGTATTAAAGAAAATTGAGGAATAAGATCTTCAGGAGGAGTCTCTCGATTCGCTTTATATTGTGGATAAATTTGTTTGCGAAATGTATCAGATGAATAATCAAAAATAACAGCAAAATGCGTTGGAACAACGCCTGTAGCTGTATTTCGTGCATCACAGAGCAATTTCCACAACATATTACAAAAACCAGCGACAGCTCCTACAGGAAGCCCATCCTTTTTGCGCTTTAAAGGCGGCAAAGCATAGTAAGCACGGAAAATATAACCCGATCCATCAACCAAAAAAAGATGATCTGTTGCTTTCATGACAAATTCATTTTCTCCATTTCAATCAAAAAATAATGCACTTTTATACATTTTTTTACTCTGCATTTAAAAATTTATCGAGTTGCCTCTAAAAAGCCATTTTTTCTTTTCATAAAGCATGAGTTCGTTGCATTATTTGAGTACCTAGAGCTTTTCTTTGCTGTTACAGGATATAATAGCTTTCATTTTGCTCCTCCTATGATAGCTGAGGTACAATGTAGCGACTTGGTCGTTGTGGTGTTCCCCTCCCCACAACGACCTTATTTTTGGAGATTTTGTTCTTTCAAGTTTTTTAAAGAGTCTTCTCAGAAAAAAGAGAGAAAAATTATTCAGGAATTTTGAAGTCATTCCACAAAGCCTTTTCACCCATTTTATTAATAAAATCAGTATGCATCCTTCTTTCCTGTACGCTTAATCTTGAAGGTAAAGCCTGTGGACGGGATTTCACTGCGTAGAGAGTGTCTTTGTCATTCTGAGTATTTTCATCAACACCCCCTTTGTTATTAAAACCCAATACACCCTGTTTTCCACCAATAAGTTCAATATAAACATCGGCGAGAATTTCCGCATCAAGCAAAGCACCATGAAGAACACGATGGCTATTATCAATTCCAAAACGTTTGCATAAAACATCCAAAGAATTTGGGCCCATAGGAAATTTACGCCGTGCCATAGCCAATGTATCAAGAATATTATCAACACTGATAAGCGGTTTATTTACTCGGCTTAATTCTGCATTAAGAAAGCCAATATCAAAACTCGCATTATGTGCAATCATCATTGCACCATTGATAAATTCCAAAAATTCATCAACAATATCGCTAAAACTTTTTTCATTCTTCAAACGTTCATTGGTCAATCCATGAATTGCTACAACTTCATCAGGAATAATAACACCTTGTGGATTCAAATAAACGTGGAATTGACGTCCTGTAAGATAACGATCAACCATCTCCACACAACCGATTTCAATTATGCGGTCTTTCTCTTTATCTAAACCCGTTGTTTCTGTATCAAAAATAATCTCACGCATAACTTCAGTTCTTTAGTAAATTTTTTATCACGTTTAAAACTTGTTGACGTGTATTCTCTAAATCTTTTCCTGTATCAATGACAAAATGAGCACGTTCTTGTTTTTTTTCATCGGATATTTGCCTCGCATTAATAAAAGAAAATTTTTTTTCATTCATATTTTTGCGAATCATAGCACGCTGTTTTTGTATTGCTGATGGTGCAGAAACAACAACAACACTGTCTACACGTTTTTCACCATTTGTTTCAAAAAGAAGTGGAATATCAAGAACAACTAATTTTTCTCCCCGTTGGCGGGCTATATTAATAAACTCTTTCTCTTTCTTTTGTACCAAAGGATGAATTATTTTTTCTAATGTTTGTAATTTTTTATGATCTTTAATCAAAATCTCAGAAAGCTTTGCACGATTAACTTTATCATTTTCGATAACACTAGGAAATGCACGCGCTATGAGTGATAAGGTTGGTTCACTCTTATAAAGTTGATGTACTGCATCGTCAGCACTAAAAACGGAAATACCAGCTTGTCTAAAAAAATCAGCAACTGTTGATTTTCCCATAGCGATTGATCCGGTCAATCCTATAATTTTCATCCTATCTCTTCACCCATATCCTTTAAAATTGCTGTTCGTAGTTCCTTTGTTACCTGTGGCCTTATTCCAAACCACCGTTCAAAACCAGGAACAGCTTGATGTAAAAGCATACCAAGTCCATCTACTATCCTTAAACCACACGTTTTCGCTTGTTGTAAAAAAGGCGTTATCAATGGTGTATAAACAATATCTGTTACTAATGCAGTTGTCTTTGCTTTATGAAAATCACAAAAGAAAGAATCACTTTTTTTTTCATGGGAGTTTGTTATACCTACCGAAGTCGTATTAACAATTAAATCAGCTTGGTAAAGTACTTCATCAGAACAATACCAATTATGAACCTCAACAGGTTTCCCGAAATGCTCGGCTAAATCATCAGCACGTTGTTTTGTACGATTAAGCAATAAAATCCGTTCAAATCCACGTTTTTTTAAAGCATATAAGATCGCGCGGGCAGCACCGCCCGCACCAAAAACAAGTGCTGTTTCACCCCCCCACCCAGGGGCAAAATCATCAAGATTGGCACTAAAACCATAGGCATCACTATTGGTTGCACAAAGTTTATTTCCTTCATACCATAGTGTATTAACAGCACCAATTATCGCTGCTACATTGTCTTTATAATCTGCCAAATGAAAAGCTTCTTGTTTATAGGGTAAAGTAACATTTCCCCCACAAAAACCTCTTCTCTGTATAGATGTAAAAAAATCCGCAAATTTTCCAAGAGCTACTTCCTGAGCCAAATATTCACCTTGCAAATCATATTGTTTAAGCCAAAAATTGTGTATTTTTGGCGATTTTGAATGGTGAATAGGTGTACCAACAACAAAAGCACGTGGAAAAATTGTTTTTTTACACTTTGTTGTCACATCAATCATCAATAACCCCTAAATGCCGTAATTTTATTAATAAAGGCAATAAAGGTAAACCAATAATAGTAAAAAAATCTCCATCAATTTTTTCAAAAAGTTGGATTCCTTCCCCTTCAATTTGATACACTCCCACACTGTTTAAAACATCTATCCCAACACGTGCTAAATAATATTCAATAAACTCTGATGAAAGAGAACGGACTGTCATATGTGCACTAAAGGCTTCACTCCAAATTTCTTGACCATTTTGAAATAAAGCCACTGCACTGTGAAGGGAATGTGTCTTTCCTGATAAATCACGTAAACGTTGATGTGCTTGCTCTTTATTTGTAGCTTTATGAAAAACTTGTCCTTCTAAATCAAGCACTTGATCACAACCAATGACTAAAGCATTAGGAAAGCGATCAGAAACATTTTTTGCTTTTGCACTTGCAAGAAAACAACTCAATTTTTTAGGATCTTTTGTTTCTGCTGTTTTTTCTATTTCTCTTTCATCAAAGGAAGCGCCTTCAATGAAAAAGTTTAAACCTGCTTTTTTCAATAATTGTGCACGATAAGAACTAAGAGATGCTAATATTAACGTATTTTCTATCATTTTTTTCATTTTCCTTCACGGAATCGTGACAAAAGTTCAAATATAGCAGCAGCTGTTTCTTCAATAGAGCGTCTTGTGACATCAATAATAGGCCAACCAAAACGTTCACAAATGCGTTTTGCATAGGTCAATTCTTCAGCTATGCTGATTCTATCCGTGTAGCTTTCAATGGTAGAACATTCTCCCAAATCTCGATTTTGACGAACATGTGAGATTCTTTCAGCTGAAGCTATTAAACCAACAATCAAAGCATTTTTTGCTTCTAAAACGGCTTCTGGTAAATCAATCCCCGGAATAAGAGGGATGTTCGCTGTTTTTATTCCCCGATTTGCTAAATAAATACTGGTCGGTGTTTTAGAGGTTCTTGAAATTCCTACAAGTATCACATCTGCACCTGATAAATTATTAGAAGACTGTCCATCATCATGCTCTATTGTAAAATCCAATGCATCAATACGACGAAAGTAATCTGCATTGAGATCATGCTGCGCACTCGCGCGTAAATTTGTTGGCGTTCCAAGATAAGACTGAAAAGCATCGAGAACAGGATGTAATATGTCAATATAGGGAACTTTTATTTGTTCACATCTTCTTCTAAGAAGCAGTTTAATTTTTTTATCAATAATTGTGTAAAGAACAATACCAGGTTCTTGTTGTATCTCATCAAGAGCTCTTTGCAACTGTGTTTCATTACGAATCATAGGATAGATATGCTTTGTGGCATGACACATCGTGTATTGTGATGCAACCGCTCTTCCAACAGAGATTAATGTTTCTCCTGTTGCATCAGAAAGCATATGTAAATGAAAGGATTTTTTTTCTTTTGTCACAAAAATTTTAACTCCTTGTTAACAGATGTGTATATATAATCGCTTTTTTTTGTAAGATTAAAATTTAGCGAAAAATTTCTCTTTTTATACACAAATTGAATAGTTGTGATAATTGAATTTCCTCTTATATTAAAATAACGGGGATAATGCCTTTAAGGTCATGTTATAAATGTTTTTTTTTCTTTTACATTTGTGTATAAAATTGAGGATAAAAAAGTATAATTAATAATTCACATTAAACACAGGTATAAATAATAAAAATCCTCTTTTATAATCTATAATTTATTATAAAAATATAAAAAAACAAAAATAATCATATAATATGAATTTACTCATGATATAAAATAAATTATATAATTTCTTATGGGAGTTGATTTAAAATTTAGTTATTTTAAAAGTAATATTTTATAATGTAATTTATATAATTGTTTTTTTATAAAGTTACTTAACATCATAAAATAATAATTCGTGTAAATGATGCTTGCAGATTAAAAAAATTGAGTGTAAAATCTCGTTTTCTTATAAGAATATTTCATTCTTTATCTTTTTCATGTTTATTCTAAGGACAATTCCCCCATCAGTTAAAGAGCGTATTTCATGCAAGAAATGAAACTACAAGAACTTAAAAGTAAAAATCCCGTTGAACTTGTTTCTTTTGCTGAAACATTAGAAGTTGAAAATGCTTCTTTGATGCGCAAACAAGAATTAATGTTTGCTATTTTAAAAAAACTCGCTTCACAAGATGTAGAAATTATTGGAGAAGGAGTCGTTGAAGTTTTACAAGATGGATTTGGATTTTTGCGATCTGCTGATGCCAATTATCTTCCAGGACCTGATGATATTTATCTTTCTCCTGCGCAAATTCAGTCTTTTTCTTTAAAAACAGGTGATACGGTTGAAGGTCCTATACGGAGCCCAAAAGAAGGCGAACGTTATTTTGCCCTTCTTAAAATTAATACGATCAATTTTGAAGATCCTGAAAAAATTCGTTATAAAATTCATTTTGATAATCTTACGCCTCTTTACTCAAATGAACGTTTTCAAATGGAAATACAAAATCCTACCGAGAAGGATATGTCATCACGGGTCATTGACTTAATATCTCCATTAGGAAAGGGGCAGAGAGGATTAATTGTCGCACCTCCTCGAACAGGAAAAACGGTTTTACTTCAAAATATTGCCCATTCTATCACGACTAATCATCCTGAATGTTACCTCATTGTTCTTCTGATTGATGAACGACCAGAAGAAGTTACTGATATGCAGCGTTCCGTAAAAGGAGAAGTTGTTTCCTCTACTTTTGATGAACCCGCAATACGTCATGTTCAAGTAGCTGAAATGGTTATTGAAAAAGCAAAACGCCTTGTTGAATATGGGCGTGATGTTGTTATTCTTCTCGATTCTATTACGCGCCTCGGACGTGCTTATAATACGGTTGTTCCTTCATCAGGTAAAGTTTTAACAGGTGGTGTAGATGCAAATGCGCTACAGCGTCCTAAACGTTTTTTTGGTGCTGCACGTAATATTGAGGAAGGTGGATCTTTAACCATTATTGCTACGGCTTTGATTGACACTGGTAGTCGTATGGATGAGGTTATTTTTGAAGAATTTAAAGGAACAGGTAATTCAGAAATTGTTCTTGATCGTAAGGTTGCTGATAAGCGTATTTTCCCAGCTATGGATATTTTGAAATCTGGAACACGTAAGGAAGAGCTTTTGGTTGCACGGCAAGATTTACATAAGATTTTTGTACTTCGTCGTATTTTGACACCCATGAATGTAACTGATGCGATTGAATTCTTAATTGATAAATTAAAACAGACGAAAAACAATAGTGAATTTTTTGATTCAATGAATACATAAAAACATTAAGTTTTTAGCTTAGGATATATCCTGTGGATACAATCTTTGCTGTTTCGAGTGGGTTGTTACCTTCAGGGGTAGCAGTTATTCGGCTTTCTGGTCCTCATGTTGTGAATATTGTTAAGACGCTTTGTGGTTGTTTACCTAAAGCGCGATATATGCATTATGGAAATCTTACTGCTCGTGATGGCAGTTTTTTAGATTCTGCTTTAACTGTTTTTTTTCCTGCTCCTCATAGTTTTACAGGGGAAGACTGTGCAGAGTTTCATTTACATGGAGGAAAAGCTGTTGTTAATCGTTTTCTTGATGAATTATCTACATTTTCTGGATGTCGTCTTGCAGAAGCGGGTGAGTTTTCACGTCGTGCCTTTATGGAGGGAAAATTAGATCTTGTTCAAGCAGAAGGTCTTGCTGATTTAATAGAAGCAGAAACAGAAAGTCAGCGACGTTTAGCTATTATGGGAACAAGTGGACGTTTAACAGCGCTTTATCGTGATTGGCGTCATAAACTTATGAAAGCACGTGCCTTTATTGAAGCAGAACTTGATTTTGTTGATGAGGCGGATATTCCTGATGCGATATCTGATAAAATTTGGAAAGATATGGAACATCTTTGTGTTTCTCTTAGAGAACATATTGATGAAGGGGAACGCGCGAGTATTTTGCGTGATGGGTTGAAAATTGTTATTGCTGGTGCTCCAAATTCTGGAAAATCAAGTATTATGAATCGTTTGGCTGGGAGACCTGTTTCGATTGTGACAGAAGAAGCAGGGACGACGCGTGATGCTTTAGAAATGAGGTTGGTTCTTGGTGGTTTACCTGTTTTTTTAACCGATACTGCTGGGTTAAGAGAGACAGAAAATAGAATAGAGAAATTAGGAATAGAAGTTGCTAAGCAGCATGTTAAGGATGCTGATTTGGTTGTTTTAGTTTATGATATAGGTCATCCAAAAGAGGTTAATTTACCAGAAACATCAGCTGAAATATGGCGTGTTGGTAATAAGCTTGATCTTTATAAAAAAAATGGGAAGAATTTTTTTATACAGTTTTCTGCTTTAACGGGTTTAAATTTTGATGATTTTATTAAGGAACTGGAGTCATTTTGTTCACGTCGTGCTTCTGAAATTGGAAATCTTGTACCAGCACGTAAAAGACAGCTTCAATTATTAAAAGAGGCTGTTAAAGAAATTGAGGCTTCTGTGCATTATACTTCCCTTGATTTAAGTTTACGTGCAGAACATCTTCGTCGTGCGAGTGATTTTCTTGGAAAAATTACTGGAGATATAGATGTTGAAGATTTGCTTGATATTATTTTTTCAGAATTTTGTGTTGGTAAATAATGATTCACGTGAAACATTGATTATTTAAATAGACACATCTCAAAGATTATGTATTTTATATCTTGTTTCACGTGAAACTTTAAAATGGTTATTTATGGAATGAATTTTGATGCAATTCTATGATGTTATCGTTGTTGGAGGTGGTCATGCAGGCTGTGAAGCAGCTTCAGCTTCAGCCCGTGTTGGTGCACGGACAGCTCTTGTTACACATAAAATATCAGCATTAGGAACAATGTCATGTAATCCTGCTATTGGGGGGCTTGGAAAAGGGCATCTGGTTCGTGAAATTGATGCATTGGATGGTCTCATGGGGAGAGCAGCAGATGCAGCTGGAATTCAATTTAGACTTCTTAATCGACGTAAAGGTCCAGCAGTAAGAGGACCTCGTACACAGGCCGATAGAAAACTCTATAAAAAAGCAATACAAAATTTTTTACAAGAACAAGATAATCTCATTCTCATTGAAGATGAAGTTGTTGATCTTATTGTTAAAGATGATTGTGTTTCAGGGGTTGTTTTAAAAAATCAAGGAAAAATATTTTCTGGTGCTGTTGTTTTAACAACAGGTACATTTTTAAATGGTTTTATTCATATTGGTGATAAAACATGGGCTGCTGGTCGTATGGGGGATAAATCAAGTGTACAACTTGCTGAACGTTTGAAAAGTTATAATATAAATCTTGGAAGATTAAAAACAGGAACGCCTGCACGTCTTAGTAAAAAAACAATTGATTGGGAGTCTCTTCAAAAACAGCAAGCTGATCAAGATCCCGTTCCCTTTTCTCTTTTAACAGAAAAAATTGAACAACCACAAATTGAATGTGCTATAACACGTACAAATACGCAAACACATCAAATTATTCGTGAAAATATTCATAGATCTGCTTTATATTCTGGGAATATTGAAGGATTAGGACCACGTTATTGTCCTTCTGTTGAAGATAAAATTGTTAAATTTGGCGAACGTGACGGACATCAAATTTTTCTAGAACCTGAAGGGTTAGATGATGATACTGTTTATCCAAATGGTCTTTCTACCTCTCTTCCTGAAGATGTACAAATTTCTTTTTTGAAAACTATTGAAGGTTTGGAAAATGCTGAGGTTTTACAACTTGGTTATGCTATTGAATATGATTTTGTTAATCCACAACAATTAAAGAAAACATTAGAGTTACGCTGTTTACCAGGATTGTTTTTAGCAGGTCAAATTAATGGTACAACAGGATATGAGGAAGCAGCGGCACAAGGTCTTTTAGCTGGATTAAATGCCGCACGTAAAGTCGGTAAATTAGAGGAAATACTTATAAGTCGTTCTACAGCTTATATTGGTGTTATGGTAGATGATTTAGTCTCACGTGGCGTTTGTGAGCCTTATCGAATGTTCACATCACGTGCTGAATTTCGTTTGTCTTTGCGGTCTGATAATGCTGATGTTCGATTGACACCTTTAGCACAACAATGGGGTATTGTGAGTAAAATGCGTTGGGATTGTTATAAACAAAAACAACAGCGTCTTGATCAAGCACGATCAATATGCCAGGCGCTTTTTTTAACTCCTAAGGAAGCTTCTGCTTATGGATTACAAGTCAATCAAGATGGGGTTCGGCGCTCTGCTTATGATTTTCTAGCTTATCCTCATATAACCATAGAGTGTCTTTCACAATTTTGGCCACAATTACAATCCATTGACTCTAAAACTGTTGAATCCTTAGAAATTGAAGCACAATATGCAGTTTATTTAGAGAGACAAGCACAAGATATAGCTTCTCTTCAGCGTGATGAACGTCTAGAGATACCCTCTTCTCTTGATATTCAATCAATCTCAGGTCTTTCAAATGAATTGAAGACTAAAATCCAACAACTCTCACCACGTTCAATCGCGGATGCTCAAAAAATTGATGGGATGACACCAGCAGCATTATCTCTTATTATTACCTATATTCAACGTCAACGACGCGAAAAGGCTAAATCAGCTTAATGGATATTTCTATAGAACAAAAATATCAAGCACTCTTAAATATTGTTCCTTCTGTTTCACGTGAAACGATGGAGAATTTAATACAATTTGAAAATTTAATTACGCAGTGGAATTCGCATATTAATCTGGTATCTCATGCGACAATACCAGTTCTATGGACACGCCATATCTTGGATTGTGCGCAAATTTATCCATTATACAGTGATTTTTTGCATTGGTGTGATCTTGGATCAGGTGGTGGATTTCCCGCAATCGTTATTGCTATTTTTCTGAAAGAAAAAAAAACAGGGCATATTGATCTTGTTGAGAGTAATGGAAAAAAAGTCGCTTTTTTGCGAACAGTTATTGCTCAACTTAATCTTCCAGCAAAAGTTTATCATTGTAGAATTGAAGATGTATACAAAAAAATAGATATGCCAGAGATTATAACAGCGCGAGGATTAGCCTCTCTTGATGCTCTTCTACAGCTTATTTTTCCGCTATTAACAAAAAAAACAATAGCTCTTTTGCAAAAAGGTCGGGATTACGCTACAGAAATAAAAAATGCCTCTGCCAATTGGCAGTTTGATCTGCTAAAACATAAAAGTAAAATTGATGAAAATTCTGTTATCTTAGAAATTTCTCATGTTCGATCATATAGAGGGTAAAGCAAAATGAGCGAAACACGGATCATCGCTATTGCAAACCAAAAGGGTGGAGTCGGAAAAACGACCACTGCAATTAACCTTGCAACAGCTTTAGCAGCTATTGGCGAAAATGTTCTTATTATGGATATTGATCCGCAAGGGAATGCAAGTACAGGATTGGGAATTGATCGTAATAGCCGTCCTTTATCTTCTTATGATGTGCTTATTTCAGGAATTTCAGTCACAAAAGCAGCTTTAAAAACAGCTGTTCCAAATCTCCATATTGTCCCCTCTACACTTGATCTTTTAGGTGTGGAAATGGAAATTGCTTCCTCACAAGATCGCATTCAACGATTGCGTAAAGCCCTCTGTGATGATCCGAAGATGGAAAAAAAATACAGTTATATTCTCATTGATTGTCCTCCGTCTCTTAATCTTCTCACACTTAATGCTATGGGTGCTGCTGATTCTGTTTTAGTGCCTATGCAGTGTGAATTTTTAGCACTTGAAGGATTAAGTCAATTGCTTGAAACAGTAAAACAGGTGCGATCTGTTCTGAATCCATCTCTAGAAATTCAGGGTATTGTTCTCACAATGTATGATGGACGGAATAATCTTTCGAATCAAGTTGTCCAAGATGTGCGCTCTTTTATGGGAGATAAAGTTTATCGTACTGTTATTCCACGAAATGTGCGGGTATCAGAAGCGCCTTCTTTTGGTAAACCAGTATTGCTTTATGATTTAACATGTGCTGGTAGTCAGGCTTACTTGCGTCTCGCTTCGGAAGTCATTCAACGCGAAAAACAAGCACATGCTGCTGCTTAAAAATGTAAAAATAATTTTTATAAGAAAACGCAAAGAGAAAAACTATGAATGATGATCAATCAAAAAAAAGACTGGGTCGTGGATTAGCAGCATTAATTGGGGATATCAGTTTAAATAATGATTTTACACGTTCATCAAATACTGACAAATTTACGGATCCAACTACAGCATCCCCTGTTTCTGAAAGATTTGTTCCCCTTGAATCTATTTCATGCAATCCGCATAACCCACGACGCCATTTTACCGATTCGGAACTTGATAATTTAGCACAATCAATTCGCCAACACGGTGTTGTTCAACCTGTTATTGTGAGACCCTCACGTGATCATCCTCACCGGTTTGAATTGATTGCTGGAGAAAGACGGTGGCGTGCGGCACAACGAGCAAATTTAAGCAAATTACCAGTCATTGTTCGCGATGTAGATGATAAAACAGCTTTAGAATTGGCTATTATTGAAAATGTTCAACGTGCCGATCTTAATCCTATCGAAGAGGCAATGGGGTATGAAATTTTACTCAATGAACATGGATATACGCAAGCCGATTTAGCACAAGTCATTGGAAAAAGCCGGAGTCATGTTGCTAATACGCTTCGTTTATTAAAGCTTCCACAAAAAGTGCAGCAATTTTTGACGGATGGGCAACTTTCAGCAGGCCATGCACGCTGTCTTATCACTGTCGATAATCCGCAAGAATTGGCTGAAAAAATTATTCGTGAAGGGCTCTCTGTACGTCAGACAGAAATACTTGCCTATGAACAGGCAAATCCTAAAGTCAAAAAAAGAACTATTGTGGAGAAAGATACAGAAACAAAATCTTTAGAAAAATTACTTGCAGATGTTATTGGAATGAAGGTCATTATCCGGCATGGTAAAAAAGGTGGTGATCTAAAAATACATTATTCTTCGTTAGAGCAATTGGATGATATTTGTCGACGTTTGCAAAGTTAAATTTATTGTCTAAGAAAAGATAAGCTATTTACAACTTCCTCTTAAAATAACGAGCATTCTATATAAATATTTTTTACCAAATTCTAAATTACTTTAAAATACAGAATTTTTTTCAGGAGAAGAAAAACCTTCTCTTTTAAAATCTCTAGGGGAGGATTCATTTAAAAGTTCTGTTACTGTTGCCTGAATTGCCAAATTGCCAAGAGCAAAATCTCTTGGTGTAATATTATTTTTTCTTAAAAGAGCCATAAGTTTTGGTTGATCAGAAATAAGAGCCATAAAATCTTAAGATTATTCTCATAACTCTTATGGGATGTTGTTGACTTCTCTGGTGGTAAATTTTTACAATCTTTTTCAATTTGTTCCATTCTTATGAGAAAATCTTCTGTTAAGATATAATTTTCTAGAATATATGGGAAATCAAACGCATTGTTTTTTCATTTGCTATTGTCATTTTGGTGTATAAAACAAAAAGAAAAAACAAGTGGTATACAAACCTTAACATAACTAGAAATTATCTTTTCTTCTTCGGATTTCAGCAAAGACCTCTTCGTCTGTGTGATTTTCCATTGCAAGTTCTTTTCGCAGCGTGCTACTATCCCAGCGAAGAAAGGGATTAGTAGCTTTTTCTTGTCCTAAGGTTACTGGTAAAGTCATTGCGTTTTTTGTGTGTAATAACAAAACTTCTTCGACTCTTTGACGGAGTTTTTGATTGTGTGGGTCAATTGTTAATGCAAAAAGAGCATTATTTTTTGTGTATTCATGACCACAATAGAGAAGTGTTTCATCGGGAAGCTGACGAAGTTTTTTTAAGGAGTTTAACATCTGTAAAGGTGTTCCTTCAAAAAGACGTCCACACCCCAATGAAAAAAGTGTGTCTCCAGCAAAAAGAACACCTTCTTCAGGAAAATAATAAGATAATGCACCTAAAGTATGACCAGGTGTTGAAAGAGCTAAAAGCGGGCACGTACCAAAGAGAAGTTTTTCATCAGGTTGAAGTGTTTGATCAAGATGATTGATTTTTTCTTTCTCTGTTTCCGGTCCAATCACTACAGCTTTATAAATTTGTTTTAGCTCTTCCAGTGCTGCTACATGGTCATAATGATGGTGCGTGATAAAAATAGTTTGAAGCGTCCAATTGCGGCGTTTTAGGGCTCTTTGAATCGCGTTACTTTCCGGTGCATCAATTGCTGCTGTGTAACCGCTTTTTTCGTCATGAATGAGTACACCAAAATTATCTTCTCGACAGACAAACTGTTCAATTAACACATATTCCCTCCATAAATGATGTAATGTCGATAAATTTACAAAATAATTTATAGTAATGAAGGTATTGTTTTAAGAATTAGATTTATCCTTTTCTGGAAAAAGACCCTCTGAATGTTTAATGATAAGAGGCATCTGAGTAATCATGAAAACAACCGTTATGGGCATAACACCAAATACTTTAAAACTCGTCCAAAAGTTATCGCTAAAGTTACGCCAAACAACTTCATTCAAAAGAGCAAGAAACACGAAAAAAAATGCCCAGCGATATGTGAGTTTTTGCCATCCTAAATCATCAAGTTTTAAAGTAGAATCAAGGGCGTAACGCAAAAGTGGTTTTTTAAAAAGCATGCCACCAAAAAGAATAAGAGCAAATAAGCTGTTAATGATTGTTGGTTTCATTTTGATAAAAGTGTCATTATGAAGCCAAAGAGTTAAAAATCCAAAGACAAGAACGAATATTCCTGAGATGAGAGGCATTATGGGAATTTTTCGTGCAAAAACCCATGATAAGCTTAGTGCAACTATGATTGCTACCATGAAAATAGCTGTTGCAGGGAAAATAGGTTTACTAAAATTTTTAAAAATCCCGATATTATTTATCAACCACTCTCCCTTGTAATTAGCAAGGAAGAAAATAACCAATGGTCCCATTTCTAAGAAAAATTTAAGGGTGGGTGAAAGAGAAGATTTTTGATTGTCATTGGTCTTCTTTGAGTTGAAGTTATTATGCGAATGAGGTTTAAATGAAGTTTTTTTCATGCGTGTCTTCCTGCAATGGTTTCGGCAAATTCAGAAGCAGAAAAAGGTTGAAGATCCTCTATATTCTCTCCTATGCCGATAAAATAAACGGGTAATTTATATTTTGCTGCAATGGCAACAAGAATTCCTCCCCGTGCTGTACCATCGAGCTTTGTCATGATAAGACCATTAACGCCAGCAATATTACGGAAAATATCTACTTGTTTCAGCGCATTTTGCCCAGTTGTTGCATCAAGTGTTTGAAGAATTGTATGAGGTGCTTGGGGAGAGTGTTTACCTAAAACACGAATAATTTTTGCCAATTCATCCATCAACTCTGTTCTATTTTGTAGACGTCCAGCTGTATCAATAATCAAGACATCACTGTTTGCTTTTTTTGCTTTTTCATAAGCATCAAATGCTAGGCTTGCAGCATCCGCTCCTAGTTTGGTTGAAATAACAGGAGATCCTGTGCGTTCACCCCAAATATGGAGTTGTTCAATAGCAGCAGCGCGGAATGTATCACCAGCAGCGAGCATAACTTTTAATCCTCCTGCGGTGAGCTTTGCCGCAAGTTTTCCAATAGTTGTCGTTTTTCCAGTACCATTTACACCTACGAGTAAAATAACATGAGGCTTATGATTAAGGTCAAGTTCTAGTGGAATTGCAACAGGTTCCAATACTTTTTTTATTTCGTCAGCTATGATGGTATGAATGTCATCTGGAGATAAATTTTTCTCATAACGATTAGAAGCCAAAATATCAGTAATCCGCGTGGACGTTTCTACACCAAGATCAGCTTGAATAAGAATATCTTCCAATTCTTGTAAGGTTTCTTCATCAAGTTTCCCTTTAACAAAAAGGTCTCCAATCGACCCGCTTAAGCGTTGTGAAGAAAGGGCTAATCCTTTTTTTAGACGTCCAAACCACGCTGTTTTTTTCTGTTCAGCAGAAGATTCAGATGAAAATTCTTCGTTTCTTTTTTCACTAATTGTATCTGTAACAATTATTTTTCCAGAATGTGGTGCAAAAGATGGAGTTTCCTCATCACAATTTTCAGGTGTTGCCTTTTGATTTTCTACCTGTTCTTCTTGTTCTCTCTCTATAGAGGGTTGATCGTTTTTTATGTCTTTATTTTTATATTCACTTTCTTGTGTCGTATCTGCTTCATGAGGAATGGAAACACGTTCACTTTCCTGTTGTTTAGATTTGTTAAAAGAGAATATTTTTTTGATAAAAGATTTTTTCATAAAGTTTTTTCCTGATCAAGCGGCATTCAATTTTGGAAGGACAGCAATCAATTTATCACCATCATGATCAACAATAAGGGCTTGAACAATAGTTCCAGCTTTTACACCTTTAATTTGTGCAAGAGTATAATCTTCTGTTCGTCCAATTTCATCTTTTTCAACAAGAATTGTTTGTTGACTATTTTGTAAGTGAGCAAGATGTTTCTTATACGCCTCATCACCTGCTTTGCGTAATCTTTCTGCACGCATTTTAACCACTCTACGGTTGACTTGAGGCATACGCGCAGCAGGTGTTCCTTCTCTTGGAGAAAAAGGAAAGACATGAAGATGTGTTAAATTACAGTCATGAATTAAAGAGAGACTATTTTCGAACATTTCTTCTGTTTCGGTTGGAAAACCAGCAATTAAATCAGCACCATAAACCATTGTAGGACGTTTGGCACGTAAATCTTGGCAAAATTGAATTGCATGTTCGCGCAAATGCCGCCGTTTCATTCTTTTAAGTATCATATTATCGCCAGCTTGTAAGGATAAATGTAAGTGTGGCATTATTCTTTTTTCATAGGCTAAAAGATTAAGGAGTTCTTCATCTGCTTCAATAGAATCGATTGATGAAAGGCGTAATCGAGGCAAATCAGGAACGTGGTGTAAAATACTCGAAGTTAGTTTTCCTAGAGTAACTTTTCCAGGGAGATCGTGGCCATAACTTGTAAGATCTACACCTGTTAGAACCACTTCTTGGATACCATTGTTTATCAATTGTTTAATTTGTTCAATAACAGCCCCCATGGGAACTGAACGTGATGGCCCACGTCCATAGGGAATAATGCAAAAAGTACAGCGATGATCACATCCATTTTGTACTTGTACAAAGGCACGGGTACGTTCTTCCATTGCACTTACCATGTGTGGAGCAATTTTCTCTACTTCCATGATGTCATTAATACGCAATTTTTCAGAATGATTGATGCCAAAATCAGGAAGTTGACGGTAAGAATGTGCATGAAGCTTGTCTTCATTCCCTAAAACAAGATCAACCTCTGACATTGAGGCAAAATTCTGCCCTTCTGTTTGTGCCGCACATCCTGTTACAATAATGCGGGCATGAGGATTTTCACGTCTTGCTTTGCGAATAGCTTGTTTTGCTTGTCGTACAGCTTCAGCTGTGACAGCACAGGTATTAAAGATAATGGCACCGTCTTTAAGCTTATCTAGTCCCGAGGAAGAGCTTTCTTTGCGTATGATTTCCGATTCGTAGCTATTTAATCGACAACCAAAAGTTACAATTTCTATTGTCATCAAGAGAGATCCTTTTTGTAACTCCCTGTTAAAGGGTTTAAAAAACCACTAAATTCATATTTGATTGGACCTGTCATGATAATGTGATCATCTTCTCGATAAAAAATATTAAGCATTCCCCCTGGTAAATTCACATCAATATGGCGTTTTGTGAGTCCACGTCGATAAGCAGCTACCGCACTTGCGCAAGCAGCGCTACCACATGCTTGTGTTAATCTAGCGCCTCGCTCCCATGTACGTAAATTTAGGCTTTTCTTTGACGAGACATAAGCGATAGAAATATTACAGCGTTCTGGAAAAAGAGGATCATGTTCAAGTTTTGCTCCATAGATTTCTAATGGAATCTGTTGAATGTCATTTTCAACAAAAAAAATAGCATGAAGATTACCAATGGATACAAGGCAAGCATCTCTTAAAGGACCAGCAGTGATTTCTACGTGATTGGTATCAACTATTTCACGTGAAACAGGCATCTCTTTTGCATTGAAATTGGGCTTCCCCATGTCAACAGAGATCAGTCCGTCCGTTCGGCGTTTACCTTCAATAATTCCAGTGGGCATTTCCAATTGAAAAGTTTCACCAAGATTGTGATCTGTGAGCCATGCGATTACGCAACGGGTACCGTTACCGCAAGCTTTAGCTATTGAACCATCCGCATTCCATATTTCAATACGAAAATTGGCTTCTTTTTTAGTTGATGTATGAATAGCCATAATTTGATCAAAATGCGTTTGAGGATCTGCCGATAAAGCAAATATTGCTTGCTGTGTAAGCGAATGTGTGCTTTTACGCATATCAATAACAATGATTTGATTACCAAGACCGTTCATTTTACTGAAAGGCGTTTTCATGAAATTTCTCTATTTTTAATGATTGCTACAAAAGATATATGGCTGAAAATATTATGAATTTCTAGTACTTAATCATGAAATAATCATAAAATTGATGGCAGAAAATTATTTATTACTTAAAATAAGTTATTTTTATCCTATTTTTTAAATTTATTAATTTATCTTTGTAAAATGCCATATAACACATGTTCACCTATTCTTTGAGTGAATTTATTTAGTTATGGGAAAGAGTATAGATATGCCATTTTTTAAAAATTCGTCTTTCATTGCAATATCAATGGTTATGTTCTTAGGGGGATGTTTAACATCGCGATTTGATAGAAGCGATAATAATAACACAGCAGAAGTTTTTTATCCACTTCAAGAAATGCCAACAGAAGTGATGCCTGATCCTTCCTCTTCTTATTATTCCTCTTCTGAAACAGCAGAGGTTTCAATGTATGAGAAAGGAGATTCTCAAAGCGATGGGCGAATGGCTAGTCTCGAATTGCCAAGTAGTGCTGTTGATTTGTTTCCTGCAAGTATTGCTGGAGTGTGGAATCTCTCTATGGATGGTAAAGTTTGCCGAATTGCAACGCCACAAACAAAATTTGGCCAAGGATACCGAGCTGGTCCTTTACATTGTCCGGGAATCATTTCTCAAGTAAATTCGTGGGCTGTTAAAGGAAAAAGATTATATCTCTATAATAATGCAGGACGCGTTATTGTTGCCCTTTATTCTTCCAATATTGATCGTTTTGAGGGACGTACAATTGATGATCGTCCCGTTATTTTAAGCCGTTAGATTGTTTTTGTCCTGTTATGAAAAATTTAAAATATAGACACTGGTTTATGACAAAAGCGCGTCTCTTTCATTGAAAACGGGTTATAAAGGTTGTTTGGATGATTTTAGTGTCAAGGCGTTATAAGGAGTTGGTATATAAAGGAGAAATCAGTTTTGATCCTGCTCAATTGGCTTTAGCTGAGCATTTTGATCATTTATTACAAGATATTATGGAACAAAATGTTTCGCGTCCTTGGCTGTTTTGGCACTTTTTCAAGAAGAAAAAACAAAATTTTTTTCGTTGTTCAAGGCAAAAGGATGATTCCTTACGGGGGTTATATATTTATGGTGAAGTAGGACGAGGCAAAACCATGCTTATGGATTTGTTCTTTTCTTGTTTGCCAAAAGAACGTAAAAAGCGTGCTCATTTTAATGATTTTATGGCTGATGTGCATGAACGCATTAATTTTTACCGTCAGGCGTCAATAAATGGAAAAGCTGGAAAAGCTGGAAAAGATAATCCTATTTTAGCTGTTGTTGAAGATCTTGCACAAGAGGCTCGGGTGCTTTGTTTTGATGAATTTAGTGTAACAGATATTGCTGATGCCATGGTGTTGGGACGTCTCATCTCGGCTTTGTTTGATAAAGGCGTTTTCTTTATTGCGACTTCAAATGTTGCTCCCGATAATCTTTATTACAATGGTTTAAATCGAGAGCTTTTTTTGCCCTTTATTCACGTTTTGAAAGCACATGTTCGCATTGTCAATCTTGACGCTAAAACAGATTATCGTCTTGAAAAATCAAATCTACAACATGTGTATATAACACCGTTAGGGTTGGAAGCAAATGAGCACATGGATCAAGCTTGGGCATTGGTGCTAGAAGGGCAAAAAGAAACTTCTGATGAACTTACTTTAAAAGGGCGTTTTATTCATGTTCCACGTTCTGGTGAAGGATGTGCACGTTTTGACTATCGCGATTTATGTGTAAAGCCCTTGGCAGCAGCTGAGTATTTAGCATTGGCGGAGCGTTATCACACGATTTTTGTCGATAATGTTCCTGTCATGGATGATACATGTCGCAATGAAACAAAACGGTTTATTTTACTCATTGATATTCTTTATGAACGCCACATAAGATTATTTATGTCAGCGGCGGATGTCCTTGAAAATCTATATAAGGGACGAGCTCAGACAACGGAGACATTTGAGTTTAAAAGAACACAATCACGTCTTTTTGAAATGCAAAGCCAGGATTATTTGAAACTTTGGGCAGAACATTTTCTTTTAAAGGGGGAAAGTTGAACATAACTTTATCTTTATGTAAACCATAAGAACAATAACTCTTTACGCGTAAAAGAATTGTGATAATTCTGTTGTGTTTTTTTTAAATTCACTTTATCGATACTTCATGGTAATTTTCTAATATTGTTTCTATGGGGAATTATTGCTTTTGTGAAAAGAAAAATTTGGTAAGTTTCATATTTTCTCTTTTTGTTGATGTTATTGAAAATATAGCTAAGATCAAAGAAATATTCAGCGTAGTGATGCTGATAGATATGCACTGAGTTTTTTAATGTTAGGAAGAAATAAAATGGCAAGAAAAAAAATAGCTCTCATCGGTTCAGGTATGATCGGGGGCACTTTAGCACATATTATTGGACTTAAAGAGCTCGCTGATGTTGTCTTATTTGATATCGCAGAAGGTATTTCACAGGGGAAAGCTCTTGATATTGCTGAATCTTCACCTGTTGATGGTTTTGATATCAATTTAAAAGGTGCAAATGCTTATGAAGCAATTGAAGGTGCTGATGTTGTTATTGTAACGGCTGGTGTTGCACGAAAGCCAGGCATGAGCCGAGATGATCTTTTAGGTATTAATTTAAAAGTGATGGAACAAGTTGGTGATGGGATTAAAAAATACGCACCTTCAGCGTTTGTTATTTGTATTACCAACCCCCTTGATGCCATGGTATGGGCATTGCAGAAATTTTCCGGTCTTCCTACACATAAAGTGATTGGTATGGCTGGTGTCCTTGATTCCGCACGTTTTCGTCATTTCTTATCTGAGGAATTTAAGGTTTCTGTTAAAGATGTGACAGCATTTGTTTTAGGAGGGCATGGTGATTCAATGGTGCCTCTTGTGCGTTATTCAACAGTTGGTGGTATTTCTTTGCCTGATCTTGTCAAGATGGGGTGGACAACACAAGAAAGAATTGATCAAATTATCCAACGGACCCGTGATGGTGGGGCAGAAATCGTTGGTTTGCTAAAAACAGGATCCGCTTTCTACGCACCAGCAGCTTCTGCTGTTTCTATGGCTGAAGCCTATTTAAAGGATACGAAGCGTGTTGTGCCTGTTGCGGCCTATCTTTCAGGTGAATACGGGGTTAATGATACCTATGTCGGTGTTCCTGTTGTGCTTGGTGCCGGTGGTGTTGAACGGGTTATAGAAATTGATCTTGATAAAGAAGAAAGAGATGCTTTTGAGCATTCAGTAAATGCGGTGCAAAAGCTCTGTGAAGCTTGTATTTCTATTGTACCTAGTCTCAAATGAATTGCGTAGGGTTCTGTTCATTAAAACAGAGTATTTAAAATATTAGAATTTGATGATTAATAAAATAATCCGTAAAAGAAAAGGACAAATGTATGAATATCCATGAATATCAGGCTAAACGTCTGCTTCATGAATATGGAGCGCCAATTGCAAACGGTATTGCTGTTTATTCTGTAGAACAAGCAGAACAGTGGGCAAAAAAATTGCCTGGGCCGCTCTATGTGGTGAAAAGTCAAATACACGCTGGTGGTCGTGGTAAGGGTAAGTTTAAAGAACTTAGCTCTGAGGCAAAGGGTGGTGTTCGGCTTGCAAAATCCGTTGAAGAGGTTGTTGCAAATGTTCAAGAAATGCTTGGTAACACTTTGGTAACAAAACAAACGGGTCCAGAGGGTAAACAGGTTAATCGCCTGTATATTGAAGATGGTGCCGATATTGAGCGGGAACTTTATCTTTCGCTTTTGGTTGATCGTACAGTTGGTCGGGTTTCCTTCGTTGTTTCAACGGAAGGGGGAATGGATATTGAAACAGTTGCTGAAGAAACACCAGAAAAAATATTAACTCTACCCATTGATGTTCTACAGGGCGTTACCTCTGCTGATTGTACAAGGCTTTGTGATGCATTAGAATTACGCGATAGTGCACGAGAAGATGGGGAAAAGCTGTTTCCAATTCTCTATAAGGTGTTTTGTGAAAAAGATATGAGCCTTCTTGAAATTAATCCGCTTATTGTGATGAAAGATGGTCATTTGCGTGTTCTTGATGCAAAAGTTTCTTTTGATAATAATGCTTTGTTTCGTCATCCCGATATTTTGCAGTTACGCGATCTTTCAGAAGAAGATCCGAAAGAGATTGAAGCATCAAAGCATGATCTTGCTTATGTTGCTCTTGAGGGCACAATTGGTTGTATGGTCAATGGTGCAGGTCTTGCTATGGCGACAATGGATATCATTAAGCTTTATGGAGCGGAACCAGCAAATTTCCTTGATGTTGGTGGTGGAGCCTCAAAAGAAAAGGTAACAGCCGCTTTTAAAATTATCACTGCTGATCCAAATGTTAAAGGCATTTTGGTTAATATTTTTGGTGGTATTATGCGTTGCGATGTTATTGCTGAAGGTGTGGTTGCTGCTGTGAGAGACGTTGGATTAAAAGTTCCTTTGGTTGTCCGTCTTGAGGGCACAAATGTTGAGCAGGGTAAAGCGATTATTAAGGACAGTGGTTTGAATGTTATTCCTGCTGATGATTTAGATGATGCTGCTCAAAAAATCGTTGCGGCCGTAAAGGGAGCTTAAGCTATGTCAATTCTTGTGAATAAAGATACAAAAGTTTTGGTTCAAGGACTTACAGGAAAAACCGGAACGTTTCATACAGAGCAAGCTCTTGCTTATCATGGCACGCAAATGGTTGGTGGCGTTAATCCTAAAAAGGGTGGTGAAATATGGGAAGGTGCAAAAGGTGAAACTCTTCCTATCTTTTCCAGTGTTGTAGAAGGAAAAGAAAAAACAGGTGCAGATGCTTCTGTTATTTATGTTCCACCTGCAGGAGCCGCGGCAGCTATTATAGAAGCGATAGATGCTGAAATTCGTTTGATTATCTGTATTACGGAAGGTATTCCTGTTATGGATATGGTTAAAGTCAAGGCCAAATTGGAGACATCAAAATCACGCCTTATTGGCCCTAATTGTCCTGGTATTCTTACTCCTAATGAATGTAAAATTGGTATTATGCCTGGTTCTATTTTTAGAAAAGGTTCTGTTGGGGTTGTTTCGCGGTCAGGAACTTTAACTTATGAAGCTGTTTTTCAAACGAGTCATGAAGGTCTTGGACAGACAACAGCGATTGGTATTGGTGGTGATCCTGTTAAGGGCACAGAGTTCATTGATGTCTTAGAAATGTTTTTAGCCGATGAAGAAACCCAGTCTATTGTTATGATTGGTGAGATTGGTGGTTCTGCTGAAGAAGAAGCGGCACAGTTCCTTCAAGATGAGGCAAGGAAAGGTCGTAAAAAACCAGTGGTTGGTTTTATTGCTGGTCGTACAGCTCCTCCAGGGCGTACAATGGGGCATGCTGGTGCTGTTATCTCCGGTGGTAAAGGTGGCGCAGAAGATAAAATTGCTGCAATGGAAGCGGCAGGAATTCGCGTTTCTCCTTCACCATCACAGATAGGAAAAACCTTGATGTCAGTTTTAAAGGGGTAAAAAACTTCATCTAAATAAGAAATTATCCTTATTTAGATGAAATATTGGGTATAAAGAAGTGAAACTTTTTACAATTCTTAACTCTCATTTGCTTTATGAGCATTACTTTATGAGCATTAAAGGTTAAAAAATATAAGGAGACGGAATCAATGTTCCGGAGAAGTATATGGCAAGGCAGGACGAGATAAATAGTCTTTTTGCACAAACGTCATTTTTATATGGTGGAAATGCAGATTATATAGATCAGCTTTATGCCGAATATGAAAAAGATCCTACTAGCGTAGATTCACAGTGGCGTACTTTTTTCGAAAACCTTCATGATAAAAAAGAAGATGTCCTGAAAAATGCTAAAGGGGCAACATGGCAACGTGATCATTGGCCGTTAAAGGCAAATGGTGAGTTGGTTTCTGCTCTCGATGGTGATTGGTCTGTTCTTGAAAAGCATGTTGGTGATAAATTAAAAGAAAAAGCAGCAATGAGCGCTGCGCAAAAAGGAAAAACCACCAGCGAACAAGATGTTATTCGAGCAACGCGTGATTCTGTTCATGCGCTTATGATGATTCGCGCCTTTCGTGCTCGTGGACATCTTCGTGCACAGCTTGATCCTCTTCAATTAGCAAAAAAACTTGAGGATTATAAGGAACTTTCTCCAGAAACTTACGGTTTTACTCCTGCTGATTATGAGCGCCCCATTTTTATTGATAATGTTTTAGGCTTAGAATACGCAACTATTCCGCAAATGCTTGAGATTCTCAATCGGACCTATTGTTCTACAATTGGGATTGAGTATATGCATATTTCTGATCCTGCTCAAAAAGCATGGCTTCAAGAGCGTATTGAAGGACCAGATAAGCGCGTTGCTTTCACGCAGAAAGGTAAAAAAGCTATCCTTAATAAGCTTATTGAGGCGGAAGGATTCGAACAGTTTTTAGATACCAAATATAAAGGAACAAAGCGTTTTGGACTTGATGGCGGTGAAGCCTTAATTCCTGCTCTTGAACAGATTATTAAATGTGGTAGTGCTTTGGGGGTACAGGAAATCATTTTAGGGATGGCGCATCGTGGTCGTTTAAACGTCCTTTCACAAGTTCTTGCAAAACCACATCGGGCCATTTTTCATGAATTCAAGGGGGGGTCTTATAAGCCTGATGATGTAGAAGGATCGGGTGATGTCAAATACCATTTGGGAACTTCAGCTGATCTTGAGTTTGATGGTAAAAAAGTTCATTTATCGCTTTTAGCGAATCCCTCTCATCTTGAAATCGTTGATCCGGTTGTTATTGGTAAAGCACGTGCTAAACAAGATCAACTTGTGGATTCTAAAAATACGGATTCACTCCCGTTGAGTGAACGTTCAAAGGTTTTGCCGTTACTTATTCACGGTGATGCTGCCTTTGCTGGGCAGGGTGTGATTCAGGAAACTTTTGGCCTTTCAGGTCTTAGAGGTTATAGCGTTGCTGGATCGGTTCATGTGATTATCAATAATCAGATTGGTTTCACAACGGATCCACGCTTTTTGCGTTCTTCACCTTATCCATCAGATGTGGCGAAAATGATCGATGCGCCAATTTTTCATGTCAATGGTGATGACCCTGAAGCGGTGGTCTTTGTTGCAAAAGTGGCAACAGAATTTCGTCAGATTTTCCATAAACCGGTGGTCATTGATATGTTCTGTTATCGTCGTTATGGACATAATGAAGGAGATGAACCTTCTTTTACACAACCACTTATGTATAAAGCAATCCGTAATCATAAAACAACGCTTCAGCTTTATGGGAACCAGTTGGTAGAAGAAGGCGTAATTGCTGCAGAAGATATTGAACAGCAAAAAAAACAATGGCGTGATAAGCTGGAAGGTGAATTTGAAGCGAGCACTTCTTATAAGCCTAATAAAGCCGATTGGCTTGATGGGAGTTGGACAGGACTTAAGGCTTCTAATAGTACTGAGGAACAACATTGTGGAAAGACAGGCGTTGCGATTGAGACTTTAAAGGAGATTGGTCAGAAACTTGTTGAGATTCCAACAGACTTTCATGTGCATAAAACAATCCAGCGCTTTTTAAGTAACCGTGCTAAGATTTTTGAAACGGGTGAAGGTGTTGATTGGGCAACGGCTGAAGCTTTAGCTTTTGGTTCACTTTGCTTAGAAGGAGCACCGGTACGCCTTTCCGGTGAAGATGTTGAGCGTGGAACTTTTTCACAACGCCATTCAGTTCTTTATGATCAAGAAAATGAAGCGCGTTACATTCCTTTAAATCATTTGAGAAAGGATCAAGCGCTTTATGAGGTTGTCAATTCTATGCTCTCTGAAGAGGCTGTTCTTGGTTTCGAATATGGATATTCTCTTGCGAGACCACGGGGATTGACGCTTTGGGAAGCACAATTTGGTGACTTTTCTAATGGAGCGCAGGTCATTTTTGATCAATTTATCTCCTCTGCTGAACGTAAATGGCTTCGGATGTCTGGTCTTGTATGTTTGTTGCCTCATGGTTTTGAAGGGCAAGGACCAGAGCATTCTTCAGCACGTTTAGAGCGTTTCCTTCAATTGTGTGCAGAAGATAATATGCAGGTTGCTAATTGTACAACCCCAGCAAATTATTTTCATATTCTGCGCCGGCAGATTAAACGCGATTTTCGTAAACCTTTAATTTTAATGACACCAAAGTCACTTTTGCGTCATAAGCGGGCTGTTTCTTTTCTCAATGAAATGGGACCAGAAATGAATTTCCAGCGTTTGTTGCTTGATGATGCAGAAACGCTCAAAAATTCTGTGATTAAATTGCAGAAAGATAGTAAAATTCGCCGTATCGTTCTTTGTACGGGTAAGGTTTATTATGATCTTTATGAAGAGCGTGAAAAAAGAGGCATTGATAATGTTTATTTGCTGCGCGTTGAACAACTTTATCCTTTTCCTGCGAAAGCTTTGGTGGACGTGTTGTCACGCTTTTTACAAGCAGAAGTTGTTTGGTGCCAAGAAGAACCAAAAAATATGGGGGCTTGGTCATTTATTGAGCCTTATTTAGAATGGGTTTTGACGCATATTAATGCGCAATATTCACGTGCACGTTATGCGGGGCGTCCTGCAAGTGCGTCACCAGCCTCTGGGTTAATGACGCAACATCTTGAACAACTGGCTGCGTTTCTTGAAGACGCGTTAGGTTCTTAATTTATGGCTACTCTGATGTATGGAAAAATATTATGACTACTGAAATCCGTGTTCCTACTTTGGGCGAATCAGTTACTGAAGCAACCGTTGGAAAATGGTTTAAAAAACTTGGTGAGTCCGTTGCGATGGATGAGCCTTTGGTTGAATTAGAAACTGATAAAGTAACAGTTGAGGTTCCTTCGCCTGTTGCGGGGAAATTATCTGAAATTATTGCCAAGGAAGGTGATACGGTTGAGGTGAATGCGCTTTTAGGAGCCGTTGAAGCTGGAGCAGCTGGTGTTGCTAAATCACCATCGTCTTCTGAGACATCTGCGCCAACAACGCCATCTGAATTGGAGAAGCCTTCTTCGAGCAGTACAATGCCACCTGCTCCTTCAGCAGCGAAATTAATGGCTGAAAACAATATTACAAAAAGCGATATCTCAGGCTCCGGAAAACGTGGGCAGATTCTTAAAGAAGATGTTCTTGGTGTGTTGGCACAAGGGATAAAGGCGTCAGCTCCTGCTGTTTCTGCCTCCAGCGCCTCCTCTGCGTCCAGTCCTTCTTCTGCTTCTGTATCCAGCTCTTCAGTTGCTGCTGATCAGGAAAGACGTGAGGAGCGGGTTCGTATGACGAAATTGCGTCAAACGATTGCGCGCCGTCTTAAAGATGCACAAAATGTAGCAGCGATGTTAACCACATTTAATGAGGTTGATATGTCGGCGGTGATGGATTTACGTAAGCGTTATAAGGATCTTTTTGAAAAGAAACATGGGGTTAAGCTTGGTTTTATGGGATTTTTTACCAAGGCTGTTTGTCATGCATTGAAAGAACTTCCTGCTGTTAATGCTGAAATTGATGGGACAGATATTATTTACAAAAACTATGTCAATGTTGGAATTGCTGTTGGAACAGATAAGGGACTTGTTGTTCCCGTGGTTCGTGATGCAGATCAGATGTCGTTAGCAGAGATTGAAAAAGAAATTGGTCGTTTGGGGCGTCTTGCTCGTGATGGAAAATTAGCCGTTTCTGATATGCAAGGGGGAACTTTTACCATTACCAATGGGGGAGTTTATGGATCATTAATGTCAACACCGATTTTGAATGCCCCACAATCTGGTATTTTAGGAATGCACGCTATTAAAGAGCGGGCAATGGTTGTTGAGGGGCAAATTGTCATTCGCCCCATGATGTATTTAGCACTTTCTTATGATCATCGTATTGTAGATGGGCAAGAAGCTGTGACTTTCCTTGTGCGTGTTAAGGAAAGTTTAGAAGATCCGGAACGCCTTGTTCTTGACTTGTAAAATTACAGTTTTCAGAATGAAAGGAAAAACGGATGTCTTATGATGTGGTTGTAATTGGAGCGGGACCAGGGGGTTATGTTGCAGCAATAAAGGCTGCGCAACTTGGGCTAAAAACAGCAATTATTGAAAAGCGCACAACGCTGGGAGGGACTTGTCTTAACGTTGGCTGTATTCCTTCTAAAGCATTGTTACATGCTTCAGAAGTGTTTGCTGAAACGCAGCATGGCTTTGAAACACTTGGTATTTCTATTGAAAAATCTAAGCTTAATCTTGATCAAATGATGGCGCATAAAAAGGCGGTTGTTACAGCTAATACCAGCGGCGTCTCTTTTTTGATGAAAAAGAATAAAGTTGATACTTTCTTTGGTACAGCCAAAATTTTAGGTGCAGGTCAAGTTGAAGTGGTTGCTAGGGATGGTCGTCAACAAACGATTGCAACAAAAAATATTATTATTGCGACGGGTTCAGAAAGTTCCAGTATTCCGGGTGTCAATGTTGAAATTGATGAAAAGGTTATTGTCTCTTCTACGGGAGCTCTTGCTCTTGAAAAAGTACCAGCACGTATGATTGTTGTTGGTGCTGGTGTTATTGGTTCAGAGCTTGGTTCTGTTTGGAGTCGCTTAGGCGCTAAAGTGACCATTATTGAATATCTTAATAAAGTTTTAGGCTCAATGGATGGTGAGGTTTCACGGCAATTCCAAAAAATAATGGAAAAACAGGGAATTGAATATAAAACGGGTGCAAAGGTAACTGCTATTACAAAATCTGGTTCAATGGCTCAAGTGAATTTTGAAGCGGTCAAAGGTGGTGCTGCTGAAACTTTAGAGGCTGAGGTTGTGCTTATTGCTACTGGACGTTCTCCATATACGGAAGGTCTTGGTTTGGAAAAAGCTGGTATCAAAGTGGATGAACGTGGTTTTATTGATATCGATGCACATTGGCAGACCAATATTCCAGGAATTTATGCAATTGGTGATGTTGTTAAAGGTCCCATGCTAGCGCATAAGGCGGAAGAAGAAGGCGTTGCGGTGGCAGAAATTTTGGCAGGTCAAAGGGGGCATGTTAATTTTGATGTCATTCCTAGTGTTGTTTATACACAGCCGGAAATTGCTAGTGTGGGAAAGACAGAAGAAGAACTTAAAGCAGCCGGTATCGATTATCATGTGGGTAAATTTCCTTTTATGGCCAATGGTCGTGCACGTGCGATGCAAAAAAGTGATGGGTTTGTTAAAATACTTGCCGATAAAAAGACAGATCGGGTTTTGGGTGGACATATTCTTGGATTTGGTGCTGGTGAAATGATCCATGAAATTGCAGTTTTAATGGAATTTGGTGGTTCATCAGAAGATCTAGGACGTTGTTGTCATGCACATCCTACTTTATCGGAAGCAGTGCGAGAAGCCGCTTTAGCAACATTTGCTAAACCACTCCATATTTGAATATTTAGGTATTCTTTTTAGAGCTTCATGAGTTTTTTTAAAAAAAGCTAAAATGATTTTTTAGAGTTTTACCTTGTATAAAAAAAAGACAAAATATTGATTTATAACGATAATTTACTGTTTTTCCTGTTGAGTGAGACCCATGAATATTGTAAGTTTCTCTCAATTCAAATCTCCTTATGTTGAATCAAGTGAAACGCTGTTTCTGCACATCATAAGCAGGGTTGGTGTGTGGGGAGAAAACCGTTTAGAAAAGAGCAAAATGCCTTTAATGAATCGTCTCAAGACCAAGGGCTGTTGCAACATTGGGGGGCGGTAAAGAGTATGATGGCGCCGGCTTGCACCTTCATAAGTGTAAAGATGGTGGTGCTCAATGGCTTTATCGTTATACCATTCACGAGTGGTGTCGTGAAATGGGCTTGGGTACTTAAAAAAAACGCCCTTTTAAAGGGGCGGTTTTTCTACACAGCTATGAAAATGCGTTTAAAACTGTAATTTTTTCTCTTCTTGTTGTTCTCTTATCCAAGTTGAAAGCCCCATATGCTCAAGATATTTAAGGAAAGGGCGTGATGGTAATTCTTCTACATTGACCATGGTTTTAACATCCCATTCACCAGTAGCAATGAGAAGAGACGCAACGGCTGCTGGTACACCAGCTGTATAAGAAATACCCTGTGCACCGGTTTCATTAAAAGCTTGTTTATGATCAGCTATATTATAGATAAAAACTTCTCTTGATTTACCATCTTTTTCACCTTTAATGAGATCTCCAATACACGTTTTTCCTGTGTAGTTTGGTGCTAATGAAGCAGGGTCAGGTAAGACGGCTTTCACAACTTTCAAAGGAACGACTTCTTGTCCTTCTGCTGTTTTAATAGGCTGTTCGGATAAAAGCCCAAGATTTTTCAAAACAGTGAACACATTGATATAATGTTCACTAAATCCCATCCAGAAGCGAACGTTTTGAACATCAAGATTTTTGGATAATGAATGAATTTCATCATGTCCTGTCATATAGGCTTTTTGTTTTCCAACAACAGGAAGATCCCATTCACGGCTCACTTCAAACATTTTATTGGAAGCCCATTTTTTATTTTGCCAAGACCATACTTGTCCTGTAAATTCTCGAAAGTTGATTTCTGGGTCAAAATTCGTGGCAAACCAATGTCCATGGTTTCCAGCGTTAATATCAATAATATCAATATCGGTAATTTTATCAAAATAACACTCACGTGCAAATGCCGCATAAGCATTGACAACACCTGGGTCAAAACCTGCGCCTAAAATAGCTGTTATACCAGCTTTTTCACATTCTTGACGTCGGGGCCATTCATAATTTCCATACCAAGGAGGCGTTTCGCAAATTTTCAAAGGATCTTCATGAATTGCAGTATCAATGTAAGCACATTTTGTTTCAATACAAGCTGAAAGAACAGACATATTAAGAAAGGCTGATCCAACATTGATGACAATTTCGCATTTTGTTTTTTGGATGAGTTTTACAGTTTCTTCTACATTCATTGCGTTGAGCATATGGCCCTGAAGAACACCTTGTTCTTTCATTGTGTTTTTTTCTTTAATGGAAGCAATGATGGTTTCACATTTTTTGAGTGTTCGTGAAGCAATATGAATGTCACCAAGAATATCATTGTGTTGAGCACATTTGTGTGCAACAACCTGTGCAACACCTCCAGCACCAATAATGAGAATATTTTTCTTCATTGTGGGTTTATCTCCTTTTTAATACTGTTCTACACTGTTTTTTAAATGGTTCTTTTTTTACGAAAGACTTTCTTGATAATCATTATAGCTAAATTGGCGTTGAAGCGTTAATGTACCATCTAATTCTTTGATAACAATGGCAGGCATTGCAACGCCATTAAACCAATTTTTCTTGACCATTGTATAGCCTGCTGCATCTTGAAAAGACAGTCTGTCGCCTATTTTAAGAGGTTCAGGGAAATGAAATGTTCCAAAAATATCACCGGCAAGGCAGGATTTTCCGCAGACCATGATTTCATGCAGCCCTTGATTGGGCTCTAATTTAGCATTTTCACGATAAATTAAAAGGTCGAGCATATGCGCTTCAATCGAGCTATCAACAATAGCAAGTTTTTTTTCATTATATAGTGTATCAAGAACGCTTACTTCTAGTGTGGTACTTTTTGTTATGGCGGCTTCTCCTGGTTCTAGAAAAATGGTGACACTATGGGTTTTTGAAAAATCTTTTAAGCGTTTTGCAAAAGTTTCTAGAGGATAATTTGGGGCTGTAAAATGAATTCCACCACCAAGGCTTATCCAGTCAACAGCAGCGAAAATTTCTGAAAATTTTTCTTCCATGCGATTTAGCATTTGATTAAAAAGATTGAAATCAGCATTTTCGCAATTGTTGTGGATCATTAAGCCATTGATGAGAGGGAGAACCTCTTTTATAGCATTTTTATTCGTTTCTCCTAGGCGACTAAAAGGACGAGAGGGGTTGGCAAGATCAAAATTAGATGCACTGATCCCTGGATTTAATCTTAGTCCTCGTTGAATCGTTTTTGTTGCGTCAGAAAAACGTTGAAGTTGTTGGATGGAATTAAAAATAATTTTGTCTGCGTAACCGCACACTTCATCAATTTCATGATCTGCCCAAGCAACTGAATATGCATGGGTTTCTTTGCCGAATTTTTCTTTTCCCAAACGCAGTTCATAAAGGGATGACGAGGTTGTTCCATCCATGAACTGAGACATTAAATCAAAAACACTCCATGTCGCAAAACATTTCAAAGCAAGGAGAATTTTTGCTCCAGACATTTTGCGCAAGCAAGCGATAATTTCCATATTTTTTATGAGTTTAGATTTATCTATCAGATAATAGGGGGTTCTTATCATTGTTTATCCATTCTCTTTTGAAGGATCTTATTGCAAAGTTTAACGTTTAATACAAAGAGCAACAGAATATCTCAAAAAAAAAGAATTTGTTTCTCTCTAGAAGTAAAAAAACTTTTTATCATTGCGTTTTGATTTTGTAATGTTGAGATTTGCATTATGTATATGAAAAAAAAATTATATTATATTTCGGCTCTTATAGTTATTGGCGGTTTTTTCATTATAACAACCAATATTGTTAATTTAATGCAAAATAAGAATAATGTTGAAGCTAAAGTGGTTGTTCCCCAGGATGTTGTTCGAGAGAGTGGTGTGCCTTTGATTTTCACAGGGCGTAAAGAACTTAATGGTTTTAAGGGTTATCATAATTATCGGCGTGGTTATCGTAAATATAAAGACAATTGGTGGTATCCTGAAGCAGCTTTCGTTGCGTTACCGCATTTAAACACAAAGCCGACATTGTTGAAAGCTCTATCAGAGACAAAAAATCTATCAGATATAAAAAAGTTGCCTCAACAACATATTGAATCTTGTCGTGCGCGTTACCGCTCTTATAATAAAAATGATAACAGTTACCAACCTTTTTATGGACCTCGTAAGCAATGTCTTTCGCGCTTTTTTAAAGGGTAAAAATTGTTAGATGTAAAAAAATCTCTCTCAAACCTTATCGTGTTTGTTACCGCCCTTAAAATGAAAAGAGAATGCTTATGATATACAGATTTTTCACGCAGCAGTTGTTTTTTGAAAAATTTAAATGCTTTTAAGTTTTATTAAATCTTATTATCGTAAGTGCAAAATGAGGGGGGATAACAATGTAACTTTTATTTTGTTAATAACAAAATATTAAAGAAAAAGTGGAGTTTAAAGAATGACAGCACGGGAAGCAATGTTGATATTGCTCGTTTTGCTTCCCTTTTGTGGGAGTGCTGTTATTGGCTTTTTTCGTTCAACAGCAAAAAACAATGAAGCGTGGTTTGCCGGTGCTATTGCACTTTTTTGTTTTCTTTTTACAATAATGCTTTATCCAACGGTTCGTGGAAACCATACGGTCCGTTTGGATGTTTTTTGGCTTCCAGAATGGGGCGTTAATTTGATTCTCCGTATGGATGGTCTGGCTTGGCTTTTTTGCTTGCTCATCACGGGAATTGGACTGCTCGTTGTTGTCTATGCGCGTTATTATATGGATCCGGCGGATTCTGTACCGCGATTTTTTTCTTTTTTTCTCGCTTTTATGGGGTCAATGACAGGAATAGTTTTGTCAGGAAATCTGGTTTTTTTGGTTGTTTTTTGGGAACTTACAAGCATTTTTTCTTTTTTGTTGATCGGTTATTGGTACCATAATGCAAGTGCGCGTGAAGGAGCGCGGATGGCTTTAACAATCACGGGTTTTGGTGGTTTTGCTCTTTTCATTGGGATTTTATTGATTGGACACATCGTTGGCAGTTTTGATTTGGATAAGGTGTTACAGTCTGGTGATATAATCCGATCAAATCCTCTTTATAATGCTGTTCTTATCTGTATTTTATTGGGAGGCTTAACAAAAAGTGCACAGTTTCCGTTTCATTTTTGGTTGCCCAATGCAATGGCCGCTCCAACACCGGTATCGTCTTATCTCCATTCAGCAACAATGGTGAAAGCAGGATTGTTTTTGCTGGTTCGTTTATGGCCTGTGCTCTCTGGAACAGAATCTTGGTTTTGGTTGGTTGGTTTTTCCGGTCTTGCGACATTGTTGCTTGGTGCCTATTTTTCCATGTTTCAGCAAGATTTGAAAGGATTGCTTGCTTATTCAACCATTAGTCATCTTGGATTGATTACCACTCTTTTAAGTCTTGGTAGCCCCCTTGCGTGTGTTGCGGCAATTTTTCATATGGCTAATCATGCTACTTTTAAAGCATCTTTATTTATGGCTGCTGGCATTATTGATCACGAGACGGGAACGCGTGATATGCGTAAGTTGACAGGTCTTTATCGTTCTATGCCTATTACAGCAACTCTTGCTTTAGTTGCAAGTGCTGCAATGGCTGGAGTCCCGTTGTTGAATGGTTTTTTATCGAAAGAAATGTTTTTTGCTGAAGCTGTTGAAATGCATATGGATTCATGGCTTGATTGGATTGCACCTTATGTGGCAACACTAGCAAGTTTGTTTAGTGTCACTTATTCTATACGCTTTATTCATGGTGTTTTTTTAGGACCAAAGCCTGTCAATTTACCTAAAACGCCCCATGAACCACCGCATTTTATGCGTTTACCAATGGAACTTTTGGTGTTTATTTGTTTGGCGGTTGGTATTTTTCCTAATTTAACAATAGGACCTATTTTGGATAATGCTGTTATAGCTGTTTTAGGACCAATGACAGTTCCTTATAGTTTAGCTGTTTGGCATGGGGTTAATACTCCATTAATGATGAGTTTGGTGGCTTTATTCGGGGGTGGATTGCTCTATGCTCTTGGGCACCGTTATTTTTTATCCTGTGATGATGGGCCTCCTTTCTTTCGTCATTTGAATGGACCGCGTATTTTTGAACGTGCTCTTGTGATTGTTTCTTGGAAATGGGCGCGTACCGTAGAAGCTGTTTTGTCAACACGCCGTTTGCAAATACAGTTGCACTGGATTTTTGCTGTGTGTTTTGTCTTTGTTGGTTTGCTCCTTTGGTACGATGGTTTAATTTCAGCGGGTTCGTTGCCGCTTTTTCCCCTTGATCTTCCGTTTCTGGCTCTTTGTCTGGTCGGTGGATTGTGTGCGCTTTTGGTGGCTTGGCAAGCAAAATTTCATCGTCTTGCTTCACTGATGCTGTTGGGGGGAGCCGGATTGATGACTTGCGCAACCTTTTTGTGGCTTTCTGCACCCGATTTGGCAATAACACAATTGGTTGTTGAAGTGGTGACAACCGTTCTGTTGTTGCTTGGTTTGCGATGGTTGCCTAAACGTTTGTATAATCCTGCTCCAACCCCTGTCCGTCTTTTTGTGCGTTTGCGTCGTATGCGTGATTTTCTTATAGCTCTTGTCGGAGGAGTTGGTGTGGCGTGGCTTTCTTTTGCAATGATGACACGTCCTCAAGGGTCCACAGTTTCCGATTTTTTTCTCAAAAATGCTTATAGCGGTGCTGGTGGTCGCAATGTGGTCAATGTATTGTTGGTTGATTTCCGTGGTTTTGATACTATGGGAGAAATTGTCGTTTTAAGTGTTGTTTCACTTACTGTTTTTGCTCTTTTACGACGGTTTCGTCCTGCTCCTGAAAGCATTGATGCGCCGTTTCAACAACGTATTCAGAAAGCTTTTGATATGAAACAGCCTGATCGAAATGTGGGGGATACTGTCTTGAATTATTTAACGGTTCCTGCTGTCATCATGGGGTGGCTCTTTTCAGTGATTATTGCTTTTTCAATTTATTTATTTATGCGAGGGCATGATCTTCCAGGAGGTGGATTTGTCGGTGGTGTGACGTTAGCGATAGGCTTTATTTTGCAATATCTGGCCCGTGATATTCGTTGGGTGGAAACCCATTTGAGGGTTTTACCTTTGCGTTGGATGGGGTTTGGCTTACTGTTGTCAGTCACAACGGGTGTTGGGGCTTGGTTCTTTGGCTATCCTTTTTTAACCTCTTTTTTTCAATATAAGCATTTCCCGTTGATTGGAAAGATTCCTTTGGCATCTGCTTTTTTATTTGATTTTGGCGTGTTTTCTGTTGTGTTGGGAGCAACTGTTCTCATTTTAATTGCACTTGCTCACCAGTCTATTCGTAGTTACCGAATCGGTAAAAAACCACTTTTAAAAGAGAAGGAGAATTAATGGAAATTGTTCTTTCTTTGAGCATCGGTATTCTTGTCGGTTCAGGTATTTGGCTTATTTTACGTCCACGAACTTTTCAGGTCATTGTTGGTTTGTCTTTGATTTCCTATGGTGTTAATCTTTTTATGTTTTCAATGAGTAGACCGCGTAGTAACGCTGCACCTATCGTTGATCCTTCCATGGTGATTAATCCAGAGAATTACGTTGATCCTCTTCCACAAGCTTTAGTTTTGACAGCAATTGTGATTGGTTTTGCAACGACAGCTTTATTCTTGGTTATTCTACTGGTTTCACGCGGATTGACAGGTTCAGATCATGTTGATGGACGTGAGGTGCCGTGATGCAATCCTGCGTGCAGCATCTTCTGATTGTGCCTATTATTTTACCGTTAAGTATCGGCGCAATCTTGCTTTTTTATGATGAACGCCATGCAAAACGGAAAGCATTCATAAGTCTTTTTTCTGCGGGATTGTTGGTTGTTGTTGCTGTTTTATTGATTATGCGTGCTCTTGAAGTTGCACCCCTTTCGGATGTTTATCGTCTTGGCAATTGGCCTTCTCCTTTCGGAATTGTTTTGGTCCTTGATCGTTTAAGCGCTATGATGCTTTTACTTTCTAGTTTGTTGATGACCAGCGCATTGGTTTTTGCACAGGCTTATTGGTACAAAGCGGGCCCTCATTTTCAGTCGCTTATGCAATTTTTCATGGTTGGAATCAATGGCGCTTTTTTGACAGGTGATTTGTTCAATTTATTTGTGTTTTTTGAAGTGATGTTAACAGCTTCTTATGGTCTTGCATTACATGGTTCTGGACAATTGCGTGTACGTGCGGGGTTGCATTATGTCGTTGTTAACCTTGTAGCTTCACTGTTTTTTTTACTTGGTACAGCACTCATTTATGGAATCGTTGGCACCCTTAATATAGCTGATTTGGCTGTAAAAATGAGATCTATAGCATCTAGTAATATTGTTTTATTTGAAATAGGTGCAGCATTTTTGGGAATTGCCTTTTTACTCAAAGCCGGTATGTGGCCTCTTAATTTCTGGTTGATGCCCACTTACAGTGCAGCAGCGGCGCCCGTTGGAGCTGCTTTTGCGCTTTTGAGTAAGGTGGGTATTTATATTATTTTACGTTTAACACTGCTATTGTTTGGTCCTGAAAGTGGATATTTTAGCAATTTTGGTCATGCGATTTTGTTTTATGGTGGACTTGCCACTATGACTTTTGGTTTTATTGGAATCTTGGCGAGCCAAGTGTTGGTGCGTTTGGCGGCTTATAGCGTTCTTGTCTCTTCTGGGACATTGTTGATGGCAATCGCAATTGGTAATACAGCATTAATAGCAGGTATGTTGTTTTATATTGTCTCTTCAACTTTAGCTCTTGGTGCTTTTTTTCTTCTCGTAGAGCTTGTTGAACGTTGTCAAGATGTGGCAGCCAATGTTCTCACTGTTACAATGGAGGTGTATGGGGATGATGAAGAGGAAGAGGAAGATGAAATTGGTACTTATTTGCCGGTAACTTTAGCAATTCTTGGTGCTTGTTTTGGCATTTGTGCTCTTTTGATTATTGGTCTACCGCCTTTTTCGGGTTTTGTTGCTAAATTTATGATGTTCACGGCCATATTAAACCACACGAAGGAGGGGGTGTCTGCTTCTTTACCGGTTTATTATGATTGGTTGTTTGTAATTTTTGTTACCCTTTCTGGTTTTGCGGCTCTGATTGCTCTAACAAGAGCGGGAATTCGGACTTTTTGGGTTTCTCTTGAAGGAAGGATTCCACGGGTGCAGGTGATTGAGTTTGCACCTATTGCCGCTCTTCTTGCTTTATGTTTTCTTATAACAGTTGTCGCTGGACCTGTTGGTCATTATATGTCTGAAACAGCTAAAATTTTATATCACCCTCAAAACTATATTGGCAGTGTTTTAGATGATTTTTCTCTTGAAAAGAGGGAGATCCATCGGTGAACTTTTTTTGTCCTTTCCCTCTTTTCACTGCGGCAATTGTGTTTATGTGGTTGATCTTAAATGGTTTTAGTTTAGGTCAATTGCTTTTGGGGATTATAATTGCTTTGTTTAGTGGTTGGATGATGCGGTTTCTTGAATCAGAAAAGGTCACGATTAAGAGTTGGCGTGCCGTTTTTCGTCTGATTTTTCGCGTATTTATCGATTCTATCGTTTCAAATGTTTCGGTGGTTTGCTTTATTTTAACAAAAAACTTTCGAAAGCAGCAATCTGGTTTTGTTGTGGTGCCTCTTTTGCTTGAAAGTCATACTGCTTTAGCTGTTTTAGCTTGCATTCTTGCGGTCACTCCAGGAACCGTTTGGATTGCTTATAATAGAAAAAATAATGAACTTTTGCTTCATGTTTTGAATTTTAAGAGTGAATATAATTACCAACAGTTGATCAAACAACGATATGAACAATTGCTTTTGGAGATTTTTTTATGAGTATGGTTATCCTTTATTGGGGGATTTTCCTCTCACAGTTTTTTTTAAGTTTGGCGATGATTCCCGCCTTATTTCGGTTGATTCGTGGTCCTCGGGCGCAAGATCGGATTGTCGGTTTGGATGTTCTTTATATAAATACTATTCTTTTGTTTCTTACCTTCGATATTCGTTCGGGAACAACTGTTTATTTTGTCGCAGCTCTTATTCTTGGATTGCTCGGGCCTGTATCAAGTATTGCTTTGGCTAAATTTCTTATGCGTGGGGAGATTATTGAATGAAAGATGATGTGTCACTTGCGGCTGCTCTTATTGTGACAGTTTTTTTAATATTAGGATCGACTCTTACACTGATTGGAGCAATAGGGCTGGTGCGTTTTTCTAATTTTTATGAACGTTTGCATATGTCTCCATTGAGTACAAGCTGGGGCGCAGGGAGTATTCTCATTGCTTCGTTTCTTTATTCAATATTCGTAGATCATCATTTTGTTTTTCATGAACTCTTGCTGGTGATCTTTTTGTTTGTAACAATACCAATCGCTTCTATGCTGTTGTCACAGGCAGCAGCTTATAGAAGCTATTCGGAAAATGAATCAGAAAAACCGCTGACTCTTTTATCTCATCAGATGGAAGAAAAAACGTCTCCACCAGAAGAAACAAAATAACAATGAGAGCCAGCGTCGTTTTCTATCTCTAAGAGTCTTTTGTTATTTTGTATCTTGTTCCTCTGTACAAAGGAAAGGATTTTCCTCCTTTGGATCATTAATGAGGTTATAAAATGAAGCTTCGTTTTTTGTCGTCCACCAAATATATTCAGCTCCCGCATATTTTGCTCCAGAAGCGGCAATAACATTTGCAGCAATAACACGCTTTCCGTTCCATTTGAGATCAACTAATGAAATGTCACCAGCATTGTAGTAGGTTGCCTCAACATGCTCCTTTTTTGTTCCCATCTCGCATTTATAGGAAACAATTTCTGTTGTTGGTTCTGGGGTGTCTGGCACCTCAATGACGAGAGAGCCCGCAAAAGCACTCATTGAGCTAAAAAGTGATAGACTTAAAATGGCAAAAAACCGTAAATTAAAAAAAGTTTTTTTCATGATGTCTCCTTTGTTCTTTAAAATAATAATGTCGATTCATCTTTACAGTGGATGCGTTTTTTTCCTTCTGGATCTTGAACAAGATCATGAAGTATAATTTCATTGTTGATTTCCCACCAAATATACTGGGCTCCTTCATATTTTTTCCCTGTATTGGCGATGACATTTGCAGCAATAACGCGGTCACCTTTCCACTTGAAATCAACCAATGAAATATTATCAGCATTGAGATAGACGGCTTCAACACGTTCTTTACTGGTTCCAGTATCACATTGATAGGCGACGGTTTGTGTTTTTGGTTCTGGAGTGTCTGGTACCTCAATCACTATAGAGCCAGCGAAGGCATTAATTGAGCTGAAAGATGATAAAATTAAAGCGGCGAAAAATCCTAAATGTTGTGGAGTTTTTTTCATAATGCTTCCCTGTGTTATGCAGAACGAAATAATTTGATTGATAAGATGGTGTCTACGGCAGGATTCGAACCTGCGACCCCAGGATTCATACCACTTCGATTTTCACCGCCAGCTTTGTAAGCTGTTTGTGGTCTGGACTGTCTCTTCACCTTGAAGCTTACGCTCTTTAGGTGCTGCCCGTTCAGTCTCTACACCTTCCTTTTGTTTGAAAAAAGGCTTGGCTCGGGATTGGCATATAGTCCCTATGAAGCTTTCCCCGAATTTGAGCAGATTCACTTTAAAGATTTCTCCTTAATGTGCCCAATTTCCTTAGGAATCCTGTGCTCTATCCTACTGAGCTACGCAGACATCATCATACTTATTTTCTTTAATAGAAGTATAAAAACGAATCAATTATATTCAATATGAATTAACGATTTTCTGCTAATTTTTGTTCCAGAAAAGTTAAAACTGCCTCAGGAGAAACATTTTTTGCAATAAATGATTGACCAATTCCGCGTGTTAGGATGAAGGTCAAGCTATTTTTTGAAACTTTTTTGTCTTGGGCAATGAGAGCCATGAGTGTTTTAGCATCTGGGAGTTCGCCTGGAATCTCTTTTAATTGTGTTGGCAGACCCATGGCTTTGAGGTGTGTTGCAACACGTTGCGTGTGGCTAGGGTCTAGTAAATTCAGTTGAGTGGAAAATTGATGTGCTAGAACCATTCCAATTGCTACAGCTTCACCGTGGATTAAGCGGTTTGAATCGTAGGCGGTTGCTGTTTCAAGCATGTGTCCAAATGTATGGCCAAGGTTTAAGAGTGCACGTTCTCCCGCCTCATATTCGTCACGCGTTACAATATCGGCTTTAAATTGGCATGAACGGACAATAGCTTCTGTTCGTGTCGGACCATTGGAAAAGATTTTTTGCCCGTTTGTTTCAAGCCATGCAAAGAAATCAGGCTGGTTAATGAGACCATATTTGACCATTTCTGCGTAGCCAGCGCGAAATTCACGCGGTGGTAGTGTATCAAGAATACAGGTATCAGCAATAACACAGCTTGGTTGATAAAAAGTACCAATAAGATTTTTACCATATTGGCTATTAATACCCGTTTTTCCACCAACAGAGGAGTCAATTTGTGCAAGCAGAGTTGTAGGCATTTGAATGAAATTCATGCCACGGCGTATAATGCTTGCGGCAAATCCTCCTAAGTCGCCAACAACGCCACCACCAAAAGCAATAACACAGTCACCTCGCTCTAAACGTGCAGAAAGGATTTTATCGATAACAGTTTGTAGAGTGGAAAATGATTTTGATTGTTCCCCAGCTTCCACAATAATGGGAATAGTACGGATTTCGCTGTTTGTTAATTGTTCCTGTAATTTAGCCAAATGGAAAGATGCAACATTGGTGTCTGTAACAACGGCCAGACGCATCTTATCGGAGCCTTTTTGCTGAAGAGAATATTTAATGTGTGAAGCAGCTTGTGCAATCAGATCTGGACCAATGATGATATTGTAACAACGCTTGTCCAGTTTAACAGTGACGGTCTTGGTCTGCATGTTTGTTATTCCTATCGTTATTTTCTGTATTAAGGTAGTGCTGTAGAGACCGTATGACATTTTTTGCTACGGTATGGCGGCTTTCTTTATGACTGTTAATTGTTAAGTTTGCTTTGGCATAGATAGGATAACGCTGTTCCATGAGTTTTTGCATGATTTCTTGAGGATTTGCTGTTTGAAGGAGAGGTCGTGTTGGGCGCCGTGAGACACGTTTCATGAGGATATCAAGCTCTACTTTGAGCCAGATGGATATCCCATTTTCATGGATAGCTTTGCGAATATTTTCATTAATATAGGCACCACCACCTGTTGCTAAAACAAGGGGACTTTTTTTTACGAGGTTTAAAATAACACGCTGTTCAAGAGCACGGAATTCAGGTTCACCATAAATTTTAAAAAGTTCCGTGATGGTCATTTTTGAAGCTTTTTCAATTTCTTGATCAGAATCATAAAAGGGTAAATGAAGCATGGTGGCGACGCGTTTGCCGATGACTGATTTGCCTGCTCCCATCAGACCAACAAAGACAAGGGCACGTTTATCAAGAGAGGATAAAAGTTGTTTTTTTATCTGTGTTATCGGGATATGTTGAGATCGATGATTGTTCATAACCTATTTCGGCATTTATCTGCTTTAAAGTCAATTCCTGTTAATCTTTGTAAGATATCATATAAGGATGGAATACTTTTAGATAGTTTATTGTTTTATGCCAACATTAACCAGATTTTTGATGATTCTTTTCATTTTATTTGCTGTTTTTCTCGGTATAATGATTGCGCTCGTGGTTCTGGTAGAGCCGGTGAGGGTGGAAACATATATCGATGTTCCTTTAAATTCACTAAATCTTTCTTCGAAGGCGAATCAATGAAAAGTGATGTTGTGATAGAGCGTTTTCTTGAGATGATGAGTGCTGAGCGAGGTGCTGCTACACATACGCTTTCGGCTTATCAGCATGATTTACAATGGGCACAAAATGAATTGTCTTCGCACTCTCGTTCACTCTTTTCGGCACAAAGAAAAGATTTAATGAGTCTTTTGTCACTTATGCACACTCTTGGTTTTACAGCATCTTCGCAAGCGCGTCGTTTATCGACTTTGCGTCAGTTCTATCAGTTTCTTTATGCAGAAGGTTTGAGAGCCGATGATCCCTCTTATGATATTGATGCACCTCGTCAAGGGCGTCCTTTGCCCAAGGTTATCAGTGAGGGTGCAGTGACAAAATTACTTGATTTAGCACAATTGGAAGTGGAACAAGCAGATTATGGATCAAAGAATCATTTCCGAGCATTGCGTCTTCAGGTGTTGATTGAAATGCTTTATGCAACAGGTTTACGTATTAGTGAGTTGGTGAGTCTTCCGGTACAAGCTGTTCGAGGGGGCGGGTGTAGTCTGTTGGTTCGTGGTAAGGGTAAAAAAGAACGAATGGTGCTGTTATCAAAAAAAGCACGCCAAGTTCTTACGCAGTGGTTAAACTTGCGTGATCAAGGAAATGATGCAGAAAGTCCTTATCTTTTTCCTGCCCATTCAGAAACAGGCTATATTGCTCGACAAGTTGTTGCACGGGATTTAAAAGGTCTTGCAAATAGATCAGGAATAACAAGTCGTCATTTTTCTCCCCATGTGTTACGTCATGCTTTTGCGAGCCATCTTTTGCAAAATGGTGCGGATTTACGTGCCGTTCAGCATTTATTAGGTCACTCTGATATTGCTACTACTCAAATTTACACGCATGTGTTGGAAGAAGGCCTTTATCGTTTAGTTAATGAACATCATCCTCTTGCAGATGAAAAAAACGCTCAGTAAAGAAAATGGTGATGTTTTTGAAAAATACTTTATAAAGCAAATTATAAGTTTATAAGTCACACCAAATAAGTTGAGTAGAATGTATAATTATCTTGATTTTGAAAAACCGGTTGCTGATCTCGATGGAAAAATTCTTGAGTTAAAACAGATTTCTCAAGAAGAGGGCAGCCTTGATATGAGTGATGAAATCGCACGTCTTGAAAAACGTGCGCAAACAGCATTGCGTGATCTTTATAAAAAATTATCGCCATGGCAAAAGACACAGGTGGCTCGCCATCCTGATCGTCCCCATTTTATGGATTATGCGGCGCGTTTGCTCTGTGATGTGACACCATTGGCCGGAGACCGTAAATTTGCCGAAGATGAGGCTATTCAAGCGGGGTTTGCACGCTTTAAAGGTGAAGCCATTGCCTATATCGGTCAGGAGAAAGGGCATGATACGCAAACGCGTTTGCGCTATAATTTTGGTTCTGCGCGTCCAGAAGGATATCGCAAAGCCGTGCGTATTATGGAAATGGCTGATCGTTTTGGTTTGCCACTCCTCACTTTTGTCGATACGGCAGGCGCTTATCCTGGTGTGAGTGCGGAAGAGCGCGGTCAAGCCGAAGCAATTGCTCAATCAACAGCAGCAACTTTGCGCTTAAAAGTTCCCGTGGTTTCCGTTGTTATTGGAGAAGGTGGATCAGGGGGGGCAATAGCTATTGCTGCAGCCAACAAAGTTTATATGTTAGAACATGCTATTTATTCTGTTATTTCTCCAGAAGGAGCGGCTTCTATTTTATGGCGTGATCCAACCCGTGCAAAAGATGCCGCAATGAATATGCGTATTACCGCTCAAGATTTACACCGATTAAAAATTATTGATGATATTATTCCAGAACCCTTAGGTGGCGCACATCGTGGTAAAGAGATTGTGATTGATGAGACGGGGAATGTGATTTCTTCTGCTTTGGATTCTATGGCGGGCAAAGCTGGTGAAGTTCTTAAACGAGAACGTTGGGAAAAATATCTGCAAATTGGTAGGTCTTTGGCATAAATTATTTTTGTGAGGGGATAGATTGGAGTTTTATTCAATGACATTCAAAAGATTCCTCACTGTGTGTGTGTTGTTTGCAATGGGTATATTGACGGGATGTGGGGGAAGATTGCCAGCATCTATTCGGGCTAAAGTTGAGCAACCCCTTCCACAAGAAATCCAAAACAGAATGGCTCTCTACGATATCGACCCTTATGCTCCAATTTTGATGCGATTTTTTAAAGAGGAAAATGTTGCTGAAATTTGGAAACAATCTCGTTCAGGTTCTTTCATACTGGTTGCTCGCTATGGCATTTGCAAATGGTCAGGGAAGCTTGGACCCAAATATAAAGAAGGGGATCTCCAGACACCAGAAGGTTTTTATACGATTACTGCAAACCAAATGAATCCTTACTCAAAATATTATCTTTCTTTTGATATAGGTTTTCCAAACCTTTATGATCAGGCGCATGGTCGCACAGGAAGGCATCTTATGGTCCATGGATCTTGTATTTCTGCAGGTTGTTACGCTATGAGTGATAGAAATATGGCGCAAATTTATGCTTTTGCACGGGACTCTTTCAAAGGGGGACAGAAAGAATTTCAGTTGCAAGCTTTCCCTTTTCGCATGACTGATACTAATATGACACGCCATCGTTCTGACCCCCATTATCAATTTTGGGTTATGCTGAAGGAAGGGTACGATTTCTTTGAAGAAAATCGTAAACCTCCAATTGTTGAGGTTTATGAACAACGTTATGTTTTCAGTCATAATACTGATAAAATTTCAGCTTCTTTAACACCGTGAAATTTTTTTGAAGTATAAGAGTCTCTTTCTCTTTTTGTGTTAGAATGCTTTATTCTCCATTAAGTGTGTTTGTATTTGTGATGAAATGGAGTGGAAAATGTTTGAAGATCTGCTCTACGTATATCAGTTTGCGTAATCTCTGAAACTGGTAAACAGCCTAATTTAGGGAGAATATGAAGTTTTAAAGATGAAAACCACGCACCACTTTTACCATCTCTTTTTAATTCAACTTTATGACTTTCAAAAGCATCGAGAGCGATATCTTTTAGATAATGCAGATTACACATTGTCTCATGCTTTTGTTTGTTACGTTCTTTAATGGGGTCACACCCCTCATGCAAAACAGAACGCCACCCAGTTGCACATTCACGAGCTTGCTTTAAAGAAAAATTTCTTAAAGCACAGAAGTCCATTTCACGACGGCGCCCGCAAATGGTATAATGGTAAAGCCATTGAGCACCACCATCTTTACGCTTATGAAGGTGCAAGCCGGCACCATCGTACTCTTTACCGGTCCCCAATGGTGCGACAACCCTTGTTATTGAGACGATTCATTAAAGGCATTTTTACTTCTTTCATTAGAGTTTTCTACCCACACGCTAACTCCGCTTATAACGCGCAAATAAATGATTATGATTGATTCAACATAAGAGAATTTGAGATGAAAGAATCTTACAAGATTCGAGGGTCTCATTCAACATGAAAAACGATAAATTATCGTTATAAATCAATGTGTTGTATGAATTTTGAATGATAAAGGTCTATTTTCTCTTCGTTTTAGAATGCTTTGTTCTTCACGAAAGGTGCGTGGGCACTTGTGGTAAGATGGAGTGGAGAGTGTTTAAAAATCCATTTTATGTATTCATGAAAAATTTTCATTGATTGAGAATGAGAGAAAAAATTAAAATTTCATCCCTAGAATGACCAAAGGATTGTCCAGTAGAGCAGTTTTGTCTGCTGTATCTATTGCGGGTTTGTTAAAAAAAGCATCGAAAATTTTTTGTATTGCTTCTTTTTTAACCCCATCGACAATGATAACAAAACGGCTGTGTATCATTCCTTGTGGCCAAGTTGAAAGCTTTATGGGTGGATGAAAAAATGTTTGTATACCGTGTAATACAAGGGGATGGTGTGGGTCATCACGCAATGCAATAATTGCTTTGAAGCGTAATAATTTTGTACCATAACGCTCTTTTAAGAGATCTAAAAAATTCTCAACAGTCGTATAATCAATAGACTCTTCGTAATCTAGTGAAAAGGCATAAATGGTGCTCTGGAGCGTATGATCGTGTGGAGCAAGAGTGAGCCATTGTTTAAGCGCTGTATTTTCTTTTTTTTCATCCCATAATGTCTTACCCATTAACATATTTAAACAACAGTGTTCAGAATGGACGTCTATAATTTGTGCTGTAGGATTTATTGCTCTGAGTGTGTTGATGAGTATATTTGAGGGCGTTTTTTGATCAATAAGATCTGTTTTGGTAAGAATAACTTTATCAGCAAGGACAAGTTGTTTTTGTATTTCAGGATAGCACTTTAATATGGAAGGCGCATTTAATGTATCAAATGTTGTAAGAACAGCGTCGATTGATAATGTTTGAATTAAGAGGGGATGGCTTAGAAGAGCTTGTAAAATAGGGGCGGGATCCGCCAATCCCGTTGTTTCAATGATGATACGGTTGAGTGGTTTAAGGTGTCCTCTATGAACGCGGTCAATCAAATCGGTTAATGTATCGATAAGATCGCTGCGTAAATTGCAACATAAGCAACCATTTGTAAGTTCAATGATTCCTTCTGTTGTTTTTTCAACCAGAAGATGGTCAATACTTACTTCACCAAATTCATTGATGATAACGGCACAGTCAGCCAAAAGGGGGTCTCGCAACATACGGTTGAGTAAAGTTGTCTTACCAGAGCCTAAAAAACCAGTAATAAGCGTAAGAGGGATGCGCTTTGTTTTCATATGTATCATCGACCGTGGTTTATTGCCTTTGTTAGAGGGGGAGGGGATGGCTTTTTATGCGGAATGTAGAGTTTTTTTGGCGGTTTGGCTGTGATTTTAGTTTCTTGTGGTGCACGAATAAGGCGTACTTGTAAAGGAGGTACAGAAGAAGGTGAAGGAGTGATAAAAGGTGAGGTGAGGATAATCTTTCCTTGATCGTCATAAGAATTCGCATGCATTTTTATGGCTTCAGGAGTGCACATTTGCTGTCTCATATTGCTTACTTTTGTTATCTTGGCACCATAGGGTTTTAGTGTTGCCAGTGTTAATTGGGGTATACCGTTATGAGAGAATCCTGTCTCAAGCAGTTGTGCTGCTTTTTCTTCTCTTTCACTTACGTTGTTAGAACCTAAAATGACAGCAATAATTGTGCGGTTGTTGCGTGTTGCTGAGGCAACAAGATTGAAGCCAGAATCGCAAATAAAGCCTGTTTTCATGCCATCTATTCCATAAAAACGACCAATGAGATTGTTTGAATTTTGTTGAATTTTTCGTTTGTTACCAAAATCAATGGCTGGAATAGAAAAATAATGCGCATATTGAGGAAACTCTCGACGAATCTGAACCGCTAAAAGAGCAATATCACGGGCTGTAGAATAATTGTGTGGATTTGGTAATCCACTTGCATTCGCAAAATGTGTTCCAAACATGCCAAGACGTCGTGCAGCAGCATTCATTTTTTGTACAAAAGCTTCTTGCGAACCAGCAACCGCTTCACTCATAGCAATAGCTAAATCATTGGTGGACTTAACCAGAGTAATCGTTAAGGCTGTATCAAGGCTTAGAACGGAACCAGCTTTATAACCTGAACGGTAAGCTGGGGCTTTTGCTGCATTTTCGCTAATGGTGATGTGTTTGTTGGGGGAAATTTCGCCTCGGCTCATAGCACGAAAAATGACATAAACGGTCATTAATTTTGTTAAAGAGGCAGGATACCAGCGTTCAAAAGCTTGATGGTGTTCTAAAATGCGTCCAGTTGTAACGTCAACAGAGATAAAGGGTTGAGCAAAAGCAAAACCACTCGTAAAACTTAAAATGAAAACTAAGAGTAAATTATAAAAAAGCTGCCGCATTAAGTTGAAGTCCAATTTCTACTTATTCATTATTTAGAACTGTTTTAATGTAGCACACAAAACTTTTGAATCCAGAACAGAGAAGATAGATGGTTAATACACTTTATATTGTCTTCGTTTTTCTTATGAGATAAAATTAGCATTTGTCTTTGCTTTTTCCCCTTGAATTTAACTTTGCAGTTTTAAAACATTTCTATAGCAATATCTTTTCACAATGGACATTGTGTAATGCTTTATCTTTTGTTCATCTAAGCTTTTTCTTTAGAGATATTTCATTCGTTCCAGTTCCATATTTTAGCACTGCTTGCAAAGAGTGTAATATAAAATCCATAGGGCACCATCACTTTTGTGCTTATAGAGCTATAAGTTGACATCGTACTCTTTTTGCTCATTTTCAAATCTTCAATGGCTTTTGCATTTAAGAGTCTTCACTAAGAGATATGTTCATTTCTTTTTCACATATTTTTATTTACATACTGTTTTCTTTTGTAGGCTGTAGGCAAATTTTGATGCTTCATTATTTAAGAAACGCGAAAAATATCCCCTACTCTATACGTTCAGTTCGATATAAAAGTGATAAATTACCCATTATTAAATCATTGTGTGGTTTCATCATGATTGAGTTCTTGAAGCCTTTTTACAGCAGAAGGTGGCAGAGGTGGAGAGTTAGGGTCTTGGGCTGCTAATAAAAGCAATTCATCGCAAGCTTTTTCTGTTTTTTGCACGAGTTGGTCTAGAAAATCACGTTTGCTTAGACCAGCTTCTATGGGGGGAAGAAAGCGAACACGAATTGTTCCAGGATAGCGGCGAAAATTCCCTCGAGGCCAATATAAACCAGCATTATGTGCAATGGGAACAACTTGCAGCTCTAGTTCATTATAAAGAGCAACAATCCCCGATTTATAATCTGGTTCCTGACCAGGTTGTCGACGTGTCCCTTCTGGAAAAATCAAGATTTGGCGCCCTTGTTTTGCTTTTTCTTTCGCTTTTTGTATGATGGTTTTTAAAGCTTTAATGGGTGTTGTTCGATTAATGGGGATAATTTGTGTTTTTGCCATGTACCAGCCAAAAAGTGGAATCCATGTCAACTCACGTTTTAGGATGAGAGTAGGGTCATCAAGAAAGGGGACGAGACCAAAAGTTTCCCATGCGGATTGGTGCTTTGGAGCAATAATGTATGCCCCTTTGGGGAGATTTTCTAATCCTTCAATTTCATAGTCTGTACCCGCAATGTATTTTTGTAAAAAGAGTGTAACGCGTGCCCATGTTTTAGGAACAATCCATGCTTTTTTACGTGGCATTAGAAAATAGACCGGAGCGTAAAGAATCATTTGTATAAAAGTTGTTGTATAAAAAGCGAATGTAAAAAGAAGAGAACGAAGAATAAGCACTATAATTTTCCATTTTATCTCTGTAGTGAGACTGTGTATATAACGTATTTTACATGAGAAAACATCACTCTTTATGTTTTTTCAAAGATCTCTTTTTGGGGAACCTCTTTTCTGATATTTAAAAACATAAGGAAATAGGCTGATGAAACCACAAAATAGCCAAGACAAATTTTTTATTCCACGAATTTTATCTATTGCAGGAACAGATCCTTCTGGTGGCGCTGGAATGCAAGCGGATTTAAAGGTGTTTTCAGCAATGAAAACCTATGGCATGAGTGTGGTTACAGCTGTTGTTGCACAAAATACACAAGGTGTGCGTGCTTTTCAGGCATTGGACGCTTCTTTTGTTGCTGATCAAATTGATTCTGTGTTTGAAGATATTGATGTTGATGCCGTTAAAATTGGTATGGTGGCAAATGCTCAGATTGCCCAGATTGTAGCAGAGCGTTTGGCTTACTATAAACCTCGTTTTATTGTTTTTGATCCGGTTATGGTGGCAAAAAGTGGAGATGTTCTTTTAACACCTGATACAATTGAAGTTATGCGTGATGTTCTTGTGCCAATAGCGACTTTGATTACACCAAATTTGCCTGAAGCAGCTTTGTTATTGGAATGTGAAGCGCAGTGGTCGTTAGAGACTATGTACCAATATGGACCACAGCTTTTGGCATTAGGATGTCATGCAGTTCTCTTGAAGGGGGGGCATTTAAGTACTCTGGCAAGCAAAAGTACAGAAAATTACAATTCTTCTAGTCCGGATCTTTATTGTGACGGTGAAGACCTTATCATGCTTGAAGCTCCTCGTCTTATTACTACGCATGATCACGGCACAGGTTGTACCATTTCTGCTGCTATTGCAGCTTTGTTGCCGACAAAGCCTTTGGTTTGTGCTGTTAAACAAGCAAAAAACTATTTGAATGGCGCTTTATCTGCTTCAAGTGCTTTACACGTGGGAAAAGGGCGAGGACCACTGCATCATTTTTATGAATTATGGAAGAATGAATAATGCAATTGATGTAAAAAAAATTTTACTCTGTGATTTGTTGATTCGTTCTGCTTTGTTTTCAATTATACAAAGACTAATAAAGGTTTGATTGACTACAAGATGTGATAATTCATTTTTTTACATTTATATTTTTTATCATTTAATGTGTTTTTTGCAATTTAGATTGCGAACCTAAAAAATTAAAAGAACGAAAAATTACTAAAATCAAAATCTGATAGTAAAAAGAAAAGCTCTCAAACTGTTATGATCATTAATGCGCAAGATTATGGGCGGGTTCTTTATGATCTTTTCCTTCGACGTTGTTTGATTACTCTTGGGCATCAGGTTGTTCATACAGCTTTTGATGCTCCTGTAGAGTTGAGTTCCTCACAACAGATTGAAAGAATTGAACAGCAATTGTTTGAGTTGGCAGAAAAGGGAAAATATGGCGGTGGATTTGAAAATTTTGCAGACGCTCTCACAAAGGCGCTTACCATGGCAAGTGCTGCTATAAAGCGTTCCTCAAGACTTTCAGGGATAGCAACCCATATCAAAACCCTTGATGAGAAAATGGGAGGGTTACAAAAATCTGATCTCATTATTCTTGCTGGTCGTCCCGGTATGGGGAAAACCTCTCTTGCGACCCACATTGCCTTTAATATTGCCAATGCTTGCAAGAGCGATGATCAAACACAGGAACAAAACAATGAGGGAGGTATCGTTGGATTCTTCTCGTTAGAAATGTCCTCAGAGCAGCTAGCAACCCGTATCATTTCTGAACAAACAGAAGTCTCTTCTTCTGATATCAGACGGGGCAATCTCTCAGAACAGCAATTTACTAAACTCATCCACATGACATGTTCTCTGCAAAAAGCCCCGCTTTATATCGACCAAACGGGTGGTCTGTCTGTTGCTCAATTGGCAGCACGTGCAAGGTGTTTAAAGAGACAACATGGTTTGGATGTTTTGGTTATTGACTATATCCAGTTCATGGCGGGTCATACAAAGCGTTCCTCAGACAATCGTGTGCAAGAAATGACAGCCATTACCATGGCTCTTAAGGCACTGGCAAAAGAGCTAAATATTCCCATCATTGCTCTTTCACAGTTTTCACGACAAGTTGAAAACCGTACAGACAAACGCCCACAACTTTCTGATTTACGTGAATCCGGTTCGATTGAACAAGATGCAGATATTGTTTTGTTTGTCTATCGTGAAGAATATTACTTGAAAAATGAACAGCCAAAGGAAGGCAGCGTTGAATCTGTTAAATGGCAAGAGAAGATGGATCAGGTGAGGGGGCAAGCTGAAGTGATTATAGCCAAGCAACGTCATAGTCCCACATGCACTGTTCCTCTTGCTTTCCAAGCTGATTTTACATGTTTTAGTGATCTATGAAGAAAATCATAAGAGAAAAACAGGCATAAAAGGAGCAATAAATGGCTTTTGAAAGGCCTTTGAAGACCCTTTGAGAGCCCTTTGAAAAAATGAAAATCCTTTGAAAATGAGGTTATTTTTACAAAATATGATGCAAATGATACAAAATTTACTGGTCTCTGCATGCATATCTTACAGATTTTAAGTGTCAAATGATGGGATTGTTGGAAGATGTAGTTTGACAGTAGGTTTTGCAGTAAGTGGGAAGAGGTGGGATTAGGTAGGAATACGTGGTAATTTGTTGTTTTTATGCATATTTTTTACCTTAAAATGCGCGTTTTGTCAAAAGAGATTTTGACACCTGAAAATGGCAAAAAGAGCGAAAAATGCCAAAAATTAGAATTTTGCACTAAAAATAAGAAAAAGCTTTGAATGGTCTTTGAAAATCCTTTGAAGAATTTTAAAAAGTCTGTGAAATCCCAGAAAACCGGCTTTGAAGACCCTTTGAAAAAAATGAAGCAAAAAATGTAATTACCTTCAAAATCAGCCCAAAATGACCAAAAAAGCAAAAAAGAAACGCGTCATATGGCGCATTTCTATTTTTTTCGCATATAATCTTTTAAAAACAATAATTTAATTTATTTTGTTAATGTAAGGAGAAACGCGCCTACATTTTTCCTTTTAAAGGGACATTAGGCCGTATTTTGTGTGGTTGTTAGATGTGCTTTTTCAGCTTCAATTTGTCGCTTTAAGTGCAACTTTAGAAGAGGAAAAGTCGCTTCGACTTCTTCTGGGTCATTGATGTTTTGAACAAGCTCTTGCAACTTTCTATAAAGCTCTGCCGCTAATTCCGCTATATCTTCAGGGGGGAGTTTTATTTTTGCGTCGCGATAGGTCGTATAAGCTATGCGACCGAGCTTTTTCATTAGCCCAGTAGGGATGGTAGGTGCTTTTAAACCAAGCACTTTCGTTATATCTACGAACATTTCGCCTTCGCCTGTAACAAACCAAGCTAAGTTAACCTGTAATTTCTGTGACAAAGCAGTCAAAAACTCGACATTGGGAAAGGTAGTACCTCTTTCAGCGTGGTCATAAATTGCCTTCTTAATACCTAAACGGGTAGCTATTTGATCTCGATTAAGCTGTAAGCTTTCTCGTATCAAACGTAATCGTTTTGCTTGTTCAGTTTTTGGTTCAATTTCTTTTTTTGCCAAATCACAAAATAATGCAAATATTGAATTGACATAATGCAATTCTTGCATTATACCTCATATTACAGCCCGTTATTAAGGGCAGTTATTACACAAAGAACCCCACAAAAGACGGATGGTTGCGACATCCGTTTCAAGCAGGAGCGAAAGTTATGACTATCACACAAACATGGGATCGCCATAGTATTTTAGCTGAGCTACGCCGCCGTAATATGACCTTGGCGGAACTCACGAAAGTTTATCAAATCCCGTCATCCAGTGTCAAAAACATTTGGACACGGCCCAATGAAAAAGCTGAACGTGCCATTGCCGATTTTATCGGCTTGCCCGTCGAGCAGGTTTTTAGCGACCGCTACCCTAAAACGAACCGTCGCATTTTTAAAGCAGCAAAACATGCCAATACGGATTTGAGTGCACATTCCACATTGCGCGGTAATGCCGCTTGAACTTTGTTGCAAGGTTGTGCGTGTGTTTTACGCATTTCCCATGAATTTAAATATCATAAGATAAAAAGAGTTATCAATGTCTAAACATCAATACGAAATAGGCAAGATAAATTGCAGAGAGTTGCATGGTCAAACGGCTGTTTGGATAGGTTTGTTTTGGCGCTTAGGTGGTAAGCAGGTTCTCTTTAGAGGGGGGTGTTATGGTTGCAGCTTGTAATTTATGGACCCCAGAGGCAAAAAGAGAAATCGTCAACCCTTATTCAGAAGTTGAACGGTTAGAAACGATGCTTGCTTGTTGTTTTAAGGCGGTGAATGGAGGCTTTAGGCATCTTCCAATCCGGTATATTATTGATCCGCCGCATGGTTTGTTTGATGCGGCATTAGCACGGCAGATTGTTATTCATATTTTGCATTATCAGTTTGAAGTGCCGCGGCGGCGTATTGTCGCCATACAAGCACGGCAGCGGACTTCTATATCTTTGTCTCTTCAAGTGATTAGTCAGCGTTTGAACGATCCTGTTTTTGCTAGGGCTTATCGAAGATGGGTGTGCCGTGCGATGGATTTGTTTTTTAAAGAAATGAGAAAGGCGGCGGGGTGATGGCACAGTTTCAAAGGCTTTCTCTTGATGTGATTGTTGTGCCGGAGCGTATTCGCCCTGTGGATGATGAGCATGCTAAGGCTCTTGCGCAATCGATAGCGCGAGAAGGGTTGATGAACCCGATTACCGTGCGCCATACGCCCAATGCAAAAGAGGGTAATTATACGCTTATTGCCGGTGCGCACCGATTACGGGCTGCTGCGCTTTTGGGTTTTGGCGAAATTGATGCGGTTGTTGTGCAAGCGGATAAGGAGAATGCTGCACTATTAGAGGTTGCGGAAAATCTGTTTCGTAATGAATTATCTGTTATTGACCGTGCTTTGTTTGTCCAGACCTACCGTGAATTGTGGGAGAAGAAGTATGGGGAGATTCAACGTGGTGGGGACGGTAGTAACCAGCATAAAAGCAAAAAAGAGCAATTGGGTAAAGTTTACCCTATTGCTCAAATCAGTGATAATGCCTCTTCAAATGACAATGAAATCGCCCGTGAAGGGGACGAAGTAGCAAAGGTGCAAGTTGCACCTTTGCCAAATGATGGGTCTTTGGAGGAATTCGGTCAAGTTGACCGAATTGCTCAAAGGAGTAGCAATAGTGCAAAGTTTGCACAATTGCATGATGAAGAGCAATTGGGTAAAGTTTACCCTTTTGCTAAACATGTGGCGGACCGCATTGGTTTATCGAAACGCGCAGTACATTATTTAACAAAGATTGCGCAGCATTTACAGCCGGAATTGCGGTCGGTTTTGCGTGGGACCGCCTTGGCGGATAATCAGGCACAATTGTTAAAATTGGCAAAGATGGAGCCGTTGGCACAGCGGAGAGTGGCGGTTGCGTTTCAACAGGTTGAGGGGGATTTGCGACGGGCTTTTGATTTGGTCAATGGGATTAATACGCCCCCGCAAATTAATGAACAGGAACGGATTTTTGCCCAATTATTGGGGGTGTGGCAAAGGGCGAATGAGCAAACGCGGGCGCGTTTTTGCGCCTATTTAGAAAAGCAAGCGGTGGAGGTGCAATGATGAAGATGCATGGTTGCGGGCAGCTTGATTTTTTTCAACAGCCGGTTTTTCCTTGCCGCGAACCGGTTGCGCAGATTGATTTGGAGCGGTTTCGCTCACACATGAAGCGCGCCATGGCACGGGCTTTACGCGAATGCCGGTTTGAACGCAGCGTGGTTGCGGAACGTATGGCGCATTATTTGGGCATTGGTTGTTTGAGTAAGGCGAGTTTGGATGCTTATGTTGCTGAGAGTAAGCAGGTGGATATTTCTCTACCGCGTTTTAAGGCCTTTGTGCGGGCGACAGAAGCTTTTTGGCTCTGGGATGAGGTGGTGCGTGAAGATGGTTTGTTGTTGTTGCAAGGGGATGAAGCGCGCTTGGCAGAGATTGCAAGGCTCCAGCAAGAACAGCGAGAGATTGCGGCACGGTTAAAGGTTATGCGTGCGACCCCTGTGAGAATTAGACGGGGGCAGCCATGAAGGAATGGTTTAGTATTGCTGAATTGGCTGAAGCGGCTTTGCCAGGGTTGCCGAAGACAAAAATTGGTCTCAATAATTTTGCGCTTAAAAAATGGCGTTTGAATAAACAATTGTTTCGCCAAACATTAGGTAAGACCAAGCCGGTTTGGGAGTATCATCTCTCGTTATTGCCGGAGGAGGCGCGGGCGGCTTTGTTGGTGCGCTCTGGTGCGGGGTGTGTTTCGGGGGAGAGTCGTGGGCAAAAAGAAGACCTTTGGGCGCGTTATGAGGGGCTTTCAAAGGAGCATAAAAGGCGCTGTGAAGAGCGTTTGAAGGCACTTTGTTTTATGGATGATTTACTCCATGGAGGTCTTGGCGTGCATGATGCGGCGGTACGGACGGGGGTTCATTTTGGTATCAGTTGTCGGTCACTGTTTCATTGGTGGCAAAGGGTGGAAGGTTATGAACGCCCTGATTGGCTTGCGGCTTTAGCGCCTTGTTATGGTGAGGAGAATTTTTCACAATTTGCGCCTTGTCATGAGGAGGCTTGGGAGGTTCTCTGTTCGGATTATTTACGTCCCTCTAAACCGGCTTTTTCGGCGTGTTATCGGCGGATGGTTGTGATTGCACGAGAAAAGGGTTGGGAACCACTTCCTTCGGAGCGGGCTTTGCGGCGGCGTTTTCATAAAGAAGTTTCCAAGGCGGCTGTGGTGTTGGCGCGTGAGGGAGAAGAAAAGGCAAAAAAGCTTTATCCAGCACAACGGCGTGATCGCTCGAGCCTGCATGCTTTGCAAGCGGTGAATATGGATGGGCACAAGCTGGATGTTTTTGTGACTGTGCCTTGGGCGGAGAAGCCTGTGCGGCTTTATTTGATAGCTATACAAGATCTTTATTCGGGGAAGATTTTATCGTGGCGCCTATCGGATGTTGAAAGCTGGGAAATCGTTCGTTTGGTGATTGGTGATATGGTTGAAGCCTATGGGATACCGGAGCGCATGACTTTGGATAATGGGCGCGCCTTTACCAGCAAATGGATTTCTGGGGGTGTGCAAAACCGTTTTCGCTTTAAGATTAAGCCGGATGATCCGCAAGGACTTTTGACGAGTTTGGGTGTGCAATTGCAATGGACGACGCCTTATAGTGGGCAATCGAAACCGATTGAACGGGCATGGCGTGATTTGGCGGAAGGGATTTCGAAACATCCTTTTTGTGCGGGGGCTTATACGGGCAATAAGCCGGATGCCAAGCCTGAGGATTATGGTAAGCGTGCGATTGGATTTGAAGAATTTAAAGCCCATGTTGGCGCGCAGATTATGGCGCATAATGAGCAAACGGGGCGCAAGGCGGTTAATTGTGCGGGGCGCAGTTTTGATGTGACCTTTGCTGAGAGTTTAAAAGCCGATGGGACGATTGTTCGGCAAGCAACAGCGGCGCAACGGGCTTTATGGCTTTTGACTTCACAAGCGCTTCGGGCGCAAAAGGGCACGGGTGAGATCCATTTTTATGGCAATCGTTACTGGGCGCGTGCGTTGAACGAATATGCGGGACAGAAGGTGATTGTGCGCTTTGATCCGGATGATTTGCATCAGGATTTGCGGGTTTATGATTTGAACAATCGGTTTATTTGCATGGCATCTTGTCTATGTGATGTGGGTTTTTACGATCAGCAGGCGGCGCGTTTGAATGGGCGTTTGCGTAAAGAATATGTGAAGGCTGTGAAAGCCGAAAAGCAGTTGGCAGCCAAACTTGCCCCTGATCAATTGGCTGATGTTTATGGGTGCCTTGAGAAAAAGGGCAAAGAGTTAAAACGCAAATCTGCGATCAAAGCAAAGGTTACACGATTGGTTGCAAACAATGTGGGGAATTTGGCTAATAGGGGGAATTTGGCTTTGACAGCAAAGGAGGATGAGGCTTTGGAAGAAGAAGAATTTAGCCAACATCTTCACAAGGCTTTAAGACGGCTTTCTGTCTGTGATGGGGGGCGTGAAGTGATAAAGTTTCCTAAGCAATAGGAAAAGGAGAGGGGGATTTTAGGGGACTGGTTGAGGTCCATGTGCGGGGTTGAAGAATGAACAGAGAAAGGGGGGAGAAGTCTTATCCATTTCAATTTCTAAATCAATACAATCCAATTTTTATGCGTCTTTGCCTGATTGGGTGAGGAGTATGGAGTGATTTAAGTTTCCCTTTTGAGTGAAAAGGTGCAGGGGGGAGATTGTCGGGAGCCGGTTGAGTATCGCGTACGGCTTTAGGTTAAACAAAATGGGTAGGTTTGCAACCCTACCCATTCAATAGTCTAAAATCAATACAAGAGGGGATTATAGATGAAATACGCGATCAATGCAACAGTTGAGAAAAATCCTTGGGCGCGACCAAAAATCCAGCCCGAAACAGCAGCAAACCGCAACAGTGATGATATTGCCTTATGGAATGCACTTGTGGATTCGGTGAGAGCTATCGCAAAAATGCATGATTGGACGAAGGCGGAAGTTGCGCGGCGCATTGGCATGCCGGATGGAACATTTTCGCAATGGTATGCGGGCAGTTATGCGGGGCAATTGGGTAAGCAGAATACAAAAGTTCAACAGTGGGTGGAGGCTTTAAAGGAGGTGGATGAACTTTTGGAGCGTATTCCTGAAAAGCCGGCTTTTCAGAGGAATCGTATTGCGCAGGAAATCATTGACACTTTAACACTGGCACAAAGCACGGGTGATATGGTGATGATTACGCTTGATGCGGGCAGTGGCAAGACAGAAACATGCCGCCATTATCGTGCGACGCGCCCGCATGTTTATTTAGTGACAGCAAGTCCGCATACGCGCAGTGTTCATGGTATTTTGAATGATATGGCAGCAGAATTGGAAGTGGTGGAATATAATCCCACCCGCTTAACACGCGCTATTGGCAAGAGGTTAGAGCGGGTAGGTGGTGGGACGTTACTGATTGTTGATGAGGCGCAAAATTTAACGGATGAGGCGATTAATCAATTGCGCCATTTTGTTGATGTCAATGGCACGGGTTTGGCTTTGGTTGGCAATGATGAGATTTCTGGACGTTTGGTTCACCGTCAAAATGGTCCTTCTTATGCGCAAATTAAAAGCCGTTTGGCGATGCATTTGAAGCGCCGTAAGCCCTATAGTGAAGATATTGCCGCTCGTATCCATGATTGGGGGATTGAAGATGCTGGGGCGATTAAGTTTCTGACAGGGATTGGTTTAAAGGCTGGCGCTTTGCGGCAAATTGACAAAACCATGATGCTGGCACGCATGGCAGCCCTTGGTGATGGGTGTGAGGTCACGCTTAAACATGTCAAAGCGGCTTGGAAAAACCGTGATGTGGAGGAATTGGCATGATCCCTTTATGCGATAAAGAATTATCCAATACGCTTGTTGGTCTTTATGACGATTATCAACGTGGTTTTGAGATTGGCGACCAGATTAAACTTTGTGTTGATTTGGCGTTATCGCTTGAATTGGAATTGAGTATTCACCGTCTAAGCGAAGCAGAAGCGGTTTTAGAAAACCAAGTGGTGGACTCTTTTGCCCGTTGCCAAAATCCTTCTTCAAAGAGGGATGAGGCAGGAGATGAGACAAAAACAATTGGTGAGACAGGTACAGTTATTCCTATAGATTTTGGAGGAGGCAAGTCATGAAACGCAATCCCTATATGGTCGGCGAATGTTTGGTTGCCATGCGTTCTGCTTTGTTAAAGCATGAGTTGGAAGGCATTTTTTTGAGTGCGAAAGATGTTCGAGAATTGAATGATTATTTGCGTCGTTTGGCGCGCTATAACCACATTTTGGGTCATGAACTTTGTCGGTATCGTTGGCAAATAAAAGCGGGGTATCAGCCGCAATCAGGTGAAGTTATACCGTTTCGCCGTTTGCAAAAAAACAAGGAGGATTTTTGTGATGAATCAACGAATTGAGCTTGAAGGCACGCATTATATGAAGGATGCGAAAGGGGCTTTGGTGCCGGTCAATCTGATCCGTCCTGCGGATTTATTAGAAGATGAAACGGTGCGTAAAATTATGGGCTTTGCCAAAGAATTATCGGCAAGGGTTGCGCGTTTTAACAATCATACGATTGCGGATTTGAGTGCCTTTGATAGTTTGCTTGCGCAAGAATATGGTGTGGAGCGGCGCGGCAAAAAGGGCAATTGTACTTACCAGAGTTTTGATGGTTTGCAACGCATTCGGGTGCAAGTGCAAGAGAGCTTTGATTTTGGTCCGCAATTGCAAATAGCCAAAAGCCTTCTTGATGAATGTTTAAATGAGTGGTCTGCGGATGCGCGTCCTGAAATCCGCGCTATTATTACGCGTGCTTTTAATACCGATAAAGAAGGGAAAGTTAATCGTGGCGAAATCTTTATGTTGTTGCGTTTGGATATTGATGACCCTCGCTGGCAGGAAGCTATGCGTGCAATTCGTGAAGCGATCCGTGTGACGACCAGTAAGGAATATGTGCGTTTTTATGAACGGGAGAGTTTGGAGCATCCTTGGCATCCTGTCACGATTGATTTGGCAAAGACGTGAGGAGGCGGTCCCATGTCTTTGGCTGTTCTTCATATGGGCAAACGTGCGTTAGGTCTTGATGATGAGACCTATCGCGCCCTGCTTTTTCGCTTAACAGGCAAGCAATCGGCAAAAGATTTAACTGTTTTAGAACAGCGTCTTGTTGTTGATGAGATGAAAGCGTTCGGTTTTCAGGAAGATAGAAAACGGTTAGAGGGCAAATATGCTAAAAAGCTTCAGGCTTTATGGATTGCGGGATGGAATCTTGGCATTATCCGTGATCGTTCAGATAAGGCATTGCTTGCCTTTGTCAAACGGCAAACGGGGATTGATCATATTCGTTTTTTACGGGATGGAGATGATGCGGCCAAAGCTATTGAGGCGTTAAAAAATTGGTTGCAGCGTGAGGGCGGGGTTGACTGGAAAGGGAAAAAGATTCAAGATTCTTTACAGAAACGACTGGGGCAAAAACTACTGGGATATTTGATTTTGCGTGCCCAATGGAAGCGTTTGCATCCCCGTGGGTCCTTTGACCTTGAGGCTTTTCATCAAGGTGTTATGGCTGTGAGTGGTAAGGGGTTGGACGAGATGGATGTTTTTGCTTTGAGGCAAGTGATGAATGTTTGGGGGCGGAAAATTCGCGGGAGGAAAGATTATGGGGGATAAGCGAGCGTGCAAGAGGAAGCTTATAGCGATTTTCCTGCATTATTGCGTGAAATAGCCGCTGTTGCTGGCAATGAGGCGGCATGGAATATGATGCGGGCTTTTGGAGGGCGACAGGTTTATCTTCCTGGGCGCCTTGAAAATGCTGATTGGTTGGTTGAAATTGTAGGGCTTGAAGAAACAGAGCAACTGATCAAGCATTTTTGTTTTAATGGTTCTGGTGTGCGCCTTCTGATCCCCCTTGGCAAAGATGCTGAACGGCGGCAAAAAATGATAGAAGCCTTGCAAAAAGGCTGGTCTGCCGATGCTGCGGCTGCTGTTTCTGGTATGCATGTGCGTACAGCTTATCGCTTGAAGAAGAAAATTTCTTTGCAAGAACCCCAAGGTCTCTTATTTCCAGAACTTTAATTGAGTCTTGAAATTGTTTGACTGACAGTGTCAGACTTATTTTTGCGATTAGAAATCCAATAAACTGCGCATGAATTTTATGCATGCGGTGTTTTGTTATGGTTTCGATAGACAGTTCTTTTCTTCATAAGCTTGCTCCTAAATTGGCGCATCATGCGCGCCAAGATTTTATTATTGTGGAAATGGCACGGGCATTGCCTGAAGCTTTGTCTTATGCTGCACTGACAACACCCTTGCGTATTGCGCATTTTCTAAGCCAATGTGCGCATGAAAGTGATGGTTTTTTTACGGTGTGTGAATATGCTTCTGGGCGTGCTTATGAGGGGCGCAAAGATTTAGGCAATGTTAAGCCAGGGGATGGAGTGCGCTTTAAGGGGCGCGGTTTGATCCAATTAACAGGGCGCAAGAATTATCAACGTTTTACGCAGTTTTGGTGTTCGATCAATGAACAGGCTGTTGATTATGAAGCTTTTCCAGAAATGGTGGAAAGGTTTCCAGCAGCGCTTTGGTCGGCCATTTGGTTTTGGCAGATGAAAGGTTTGAATAGGTTAGCAGATCAAGATGATTGTCTCAGGATCACCAAGGCGATTAATGGAGGAAAGAACGGGCTTGTGCAACGCTTGACCTATCTGAATCGCGCTAAAAAGCTTTTGGGGCTTTTTTGCGAGGCGAAGCTATGAAGCCATCTTATCGTGGTTCGAGGCTCTATTTATGGTGGTCTTTTTGGTTTGCTTGGGGGGTTGTTTTTTTGCTTGTTTTTGGTGGTTTGTTAGGTGTGGAGCGCATTGTTGATTTGGCGGGCATTTCTATTCCCTCAATGGTGGCGATTATCGTTGGCAATTTGGGTGTGCACCGCGGCTTTGGTTCATTGGATTTTTCCAATAGGAAGCATGATAACAGGGGCAAGAGCCAAAAACAAAAGAGGATTATGTCCATGCAATTGGGGGATAAACGCAATGTTTAGCCCTCTTTCAAAATTGTCTTTTGGGATGGTTTTTTTGGCAAGTGTGCTGTTGGTGGAATTTGGCTTTATGAAAGCGCAAGTTTTCAAAGCGGTAAAAGCGCGTGATTTGTATTGGCAATTGGAAATTGCCAAGATTTCGGCACGCGCACAGCTTGAGAAAGAGCGGCAAAGGCAAGCAGCAGATGTTGCTGAAAGTCGTGCGCAAAGGATGATTGCAGCTTTGGAACAAAAGCTTACAAAAATGGAGGCAGCAAATGGGACTTTGCCGGTTACTGGCTGTGGTATTGAGCTTGAACGTGTGCGGTTGCTCAACAAGCAAGCCGGTGGATAATCTTTCTTATCGGTTTTTATCGGTTACATTGCCGCCTTTAGCCCAAGTTGCGTGTTCTCGCCCGCTTTTTCTTCCAGAGCGTGCTTTGAACACACGAGAAGTGGTGCATTATTGGGGGCGTGACCGTGCGGCTTTATTGATCTGTGAACAGCGTCGTGCTGCTGCTGTGAGAGCGGTTTTAGCCAAGAGGGAGGGGGAATTGAAGTGAATTTGGATATTAGTGTTGCCAATGGCTGGTTGTCTTTACTGCTGTCGATTGTTGCAATTTGTGGTGTTTTGAAAGCCTATTTTTCTTCTGGTGCGCGAGAAATGTTGAAAGATCTCGTACTGCTTAAGGAGCGTGTGCAAAAGTTAGAAACGGAGATGGATTTTTTGCCTGATCGTGACGGACTGCAACGATTGGAAGTGAATATGGAACGGTTGAATGGGCGTCTCAATACACTTTCTGCGCAGTTGCAACCGGTGGCGGCGATTGGAGAGCGTTTGCAAGAGTTTTTACTGGAGAATGCCAAAAAATGAAAGCAGATATGGATAAGATCATCCGTGAAGAAGCGCGGTTGATTATTTTAAAAGGGCTTTTTTGTGAGCGCAGTGAGACTTTGTCGAGTGCGATGATTGAGAGGCTTTTATACAGCTATGGTATCAGACGCGATCGGGATTTTGTGCATAATGAATTGGCATGGATGGAAGATCAGGGTGCTGTCACATTAAAACAGGTGGGTTCGGTTTTGCTTGCGGCGTTAACAGAACGGGGGGCGCGTCATTTAGACCGGAGTTTTCCTATTGAAGGGATTAAACGACCCAAACGCACATCAATAAAATATGAGGTGAAGGATGCGCAAGGTCGGGCGTGGACGCTTAACGGCGATTGATTTATTGCCGCAAGCTTGTGATCAGATTATTGCTGCGGCTGCTGAGGCTTTAAATGGGCGTGAGAAAACACAAATGGCTATTTATAGTGATTTTAAAGCGGCTTTAAAGGCTTTGCAAAAGGAAACGGGATTAAGTTTTTCGATCCCTTCTTTTTCCAGTTTTAATCGTTATTCTTTGCGTTTGGCTGTGATGTCACGGCGCCTAGAACAGACAAGGGAAATAGCGGCAAGCCTTTCACAGCGCTTTGATGCTAAAGCTTGTGACAATATTACGCTGTTGACGGCAGCGGCGATTAAAGAGCTTATTTTTTCTACATTAAGCAGTGGGAAAAACCTTTCACCAAAAGCGGCACAAGAGTTGGCAAATGCACTAAAGGGTGTGTTGGCTGCGGAACATTTGTCGACCACCAGACGGCAAAAGCTTGAGAAAGATTTTGCGACCCAAGCGAGCAAAGCGGTTGATGCGGCAGCGGCAGCGGCGGGACTTTCCAAGGAGACAGCGCGGGCCATTCGTGCGCAAGTGTTGGGGATAAAACATGGCTGAAAGGTGCTCTTTTATAGAAAAACATGCTGATCATCAAAGCGGTTGTGATGTTTGGAAGGCAAGTGTTTTTCCAAAAGAGCAAGATCCTTTAGCGGATGGTGTTTTGATGGCACATCAACGGGCATGGATTGAAGATAAATCACCGTTAAAACTGGTTGAAAAGGGGCGGCGCACCGGCATTACTTTTGCTGAAGCTTTAGATGATACATTGATTGCTGCGGCTAAGCGAGAAGCGGGTGGTGATAATGTTTTTTACATTGGCGATAGCAAAGAAAAGGGACGGGAATTTATTGGCTATGTGAGCAATTTTGCAAGGGCTATTACCAGCAATAGTGGCGATGTGGAGGAATTTTTATTTTCTGATCAAAAGGCGGATGGCTCGACAAAATATATTTCTGCTTACCGTGTGCGTTTTGCTTCTGGTTTTCGTATTGAAGCGCTTTCGAGCCGCCCTGAAAATATTCGCGGGCTGCAGGGGATTGTGGTGGTTGATGAGGCGGCTTTTCATCAAGATGTGCGGGCTGTTTTGGATGCGGTCAATGCTTTGTTGATTTGGGGTGGTAAGATCCGTGTGATTTCCACGCATAATGGCGTATTAAACCCTTTCAATGAATTGATCCGTGAGGCAAGGGCGGGGAAGGTTCCTTTTTCTGTGCATTGTTACCCCTTTGTTGAGGCGGTTAAAAATGGTTTGTTTAAACGGGTTTGTGCCATGAAGGGGGAGGTGTGGAGTGCAAGGGCGGAGCAACAATGGGAGCAGCAGATTCGTGCGTCTTATGGGGTGCGTTTTTCTGCGATGCGGCAAGAATTGGATGCTATCCCAGCAGATCAAGAAGGGGCCGCTTTAACGCGCTTACAGATTGAAAATTGTTGTGCACCTGATATTGCGGTGTTGCGTTTTGCTTGTGTGGATGCTTTTAAAAATCAATCGGATTATCAACGAAGTGTTGCGGCGCTTAACTGGTGTGATGGGCACTTAAAGCCTCTTCATGCGGGGCTTGATCGGCGGCGCCAACATGTTTTTGGAGTTGATTTTGCCAGATCTGGGGATGCAACCTCGATTGTGGTTTTAGAAATTGGGCAAGATCTGGTGCGCCGTGTCCGGTTTATGGTGGAGTTGCGCAATACACCCTTTGATCAACAAAGAGAGATTTTATTTTATGTGGTGAGTGGTTTGCCGCGTTTGTTGGGGGGCGCTTTGGATGCACGGGGCAATGGGGCTTATTTAGCGGAAAAAGCGGCACAACGTTATGGGGCTTGTGTAAAGGAAGTGCAATTATCGCAAAGTTGGTATGGCAAAGAAATGCCTGCTTACTTAGAAGCTTTTGGGGATGGCTCTATTGTTTTGCCGCGCGATTGTGACATTGTTGCTGATCATCAAGCCCTTGCTTATGTGAATGGCATTGTGAAAATTCCTGATAATCATCGTTTTAAAGGCAGTGATGGTTTTATGCGCCATGGTGATAGCGCTATTGCTTGTGCTTTGGCTTATTTTGCTAGCCGTCAAACCCCTGAGATTTACGACTATACACCTGTTCGTGCTGTTGATGGTTTTGAGGAAAATCCGCTTTTTTCAACCCCCTTTTTTTCAACAATGCGGTCAAAGATTTATTGAGGGAATTGTGAAATGGTAAAACTTGTCGACCAATGGGGTAGGGCGCTTAAAGTCAAAGGGTTGGAGCGTGAAGTTGCGGCACCAACGATTGGTGGGGTTCGTGATGTTTGGTCACAAACCCTTGTCAGTGGTCTGACACCTTTGCAACTTGCTGATATTTTGCAACAGGCAGCGCAAGGCACTCCAGAACAATTTTTCCAGCTTGCTGATGAAATGGAAGAGCGTGATTTGCATTATCGTGCTGTGCTTGGCATGCGTAAAAATGCTCTGACAGGGGTGGAACCTGGAGTGATTGCCGCAAGTGAGAGTGCTTTGGACAAAAAAATTGCCGATGCTGTTTACGAAGTGATTAGGGCACCAACTTTTGTTGATGATTATGTGACGGATTTATTAGATGCTTTGGGCAAGGGTTATGCGGTTGTTGAAACCTTGTGGGACAAAAGTGCCACAGCATGGTGGCCTGTTGCGTGGAAATGGCGTGATCAGCGGTTTTTCCAATTGGATAGACGGGATGGTTTTCATTTGCGTTTAAAAGAAGAAGATGGCTCTCAAGATGGTAGCGAATTGCCTGCTTATAAATTTTCCATTCATCGACCAAAGCTTAAAAGCGGTTTGCCAATCCGGACAGGGCTTGCGAGGCTTGCGGCTTGGGCTTTCCTTTTTAAGTCTTATACCTTAAAGGATTGGATGGCCTTTTTAGAAATTTACGGCATGCCGTTGCGTTTGGGAAAATATGGAGCGAGCTCTTCCCATGAGGAGCGGCGGGTGCTTATTCAGGCTGTGCGTGATTTATCCAGTGATGCGGCAGCGATCATTCCTAAAGAAATGGAGATTGAATTTATTGAAGCAGCGGGGGGCAGTGGCAATGCTGTTTTTGCTGCGAAAGCGGAATATTTAGATCGGCAGATTTCTAAGGGTGTTTTAGGGCAAACCATGACAACGGATGATGGTTCGTCTTTTTCGCAAGCGCGTATTCATGAAAATGTCCGCCATGATATTGCCAGAGCTGATGCACGCCAATTGGCGCTTACTGCTAATCGTGATTTGATTGTGCCGTTTGTTGATATTAATTTCGGTCGTCAAGAGCACTACCCGCTTGTCTATTGGCCAATCTCTGAAAATGAAGATATTAAGGCTTTGAGTGATGCATTGGCAAAACTTGTGCCTTTGGGGTTGCATGTTGGTGCGCAAGAAGTGCGCAATAAGATTGGTTTTTCGCAACCAACAAAAGAGGAAGATATTTTAAAGTCTCCTGATCATGTTATCGGTGATGAGGCAAGACAAGAGGGCGGTGAGGAAAGCAAAGGGACAAGTGTTTGTGCCGATTGTGGTGGGTCTTTTGATGTTTCTCTAACAAGAGAGCACAAGAGTGGAGGAGAGCAGGGTGGAGATCATCACGATGAATTGGACCAGCTTTCTGAAGAGGCTTTAAGCGACTGGGAAGAGGATTTAGAACCCCTTTTAAAGCCCTTTAAAAAGCTTGTTGAACAAGCAAAAAGTTATGAGGATATCCTCAAAGGTTTAGATGAATTGCTAGGTCAAATGGATCATCATGCGTTAGCCGCACGCTTGGCAAAGGTGCAAATGATTGCACGAGGGCTTGGGCATCATGGATGAGGAACTTTTCAAAACAGCTCCCAAAGAGGTCACACGTTATTTTGCCGCCAAGGCTGTTGTTCCAAGCTTTGATTGGCGTGATATAGCACCAGAGGAACATGCTTTTTCCTTTACGGTGGCAAAATCGGTTGGCTATGATATTTTAGATGATTTTAAGCGAGCGGTTGGAGAGGCGATAAAAAATCGACTTCCCTTTCAGGATTTTCAAAAAAATCTGATGCCGCTTTTACAGGAAAAAGGCTGGTGGGGGAGGAAGAGTGTCCTTGATCCACAAAGCGGTGAGAAGAGCGTTGTACAGTTGGGCAGCCCACGGCGTTTAGAAACGGTCTATTGGGCCAATACCATGAGTGCGCATGCGGCAGGTGAGTGGGAGCGTACGCAAAATAATAAAGAGTTTTTGCCTTATCTGACCTATGCTTTGTCCAGTTCAGAGCACAAACGTTTAGAACATGAAAGTTGGGTAGGTTTTACAGCACCGGTTGATGACCCAGTTTGGGATTGGCTTTATCCGCCCAATGGTTGGCGGTGTAAATGCAGTGTGCGACAGGTGAGCCGTTATGAAGCAGAAAATTTAGGCTATGAAGAGGATGCAGCCCCATTCCAAGTGGAACAGAAGGTTTGGCACAATAAACGGACAGGGAAAGTTGAAAAGATCCCAAAAGGAATTGATCCTGGTTGGAACTCTAACCCTGGAAAACAGCGGGCACAAAACTTAAGCCGTTTCTTGAGTGATAAAATTTCTGGGATGCCGGAAGAGCGCAAGCGCATTGCCATTGAAGATATTGTTGGTTCTCCACTTTTGCAAGCAATGTTTGAAGAGCGTTTGCCGCGTGGATTTCTTCCCATTGCCCCGATGACAAGCAAGGTGTGTGAAGTTTTTGCAACGGACAGTTCCCTTGTCCGCCTCTCTTCAGACAGTGTGAAGCATATTTTGTTGGAGCATCAAGCCCGTGATCTGACTTTGGATGATTTTCGTGGTGCCATTCAAACCCTCATCCGCCCCCATGGTATCATCAGGCGAAAAGATGCACAGAGCGTTGTGTTTTTAGGTGAAAATGAGGGAGCATGGTGGCGGTTTGCGGTCAAATGGGTAGCTAGCAAACAAGAGTGGTGGCTTATCTCTATGCATAAAAAGAGCTTTAGAGAAATTCAACGTTTATTAAATGCTGCCGAAAAAAAGGGCGAGAGATTGTTGTAGAGAAATAACAAGAAGAAATTCCTGTGGTCTTAAAGGAGAAGGGGTGAGAAAAATGAAGAAGGCGTGGAGGGCGGTCAACTCCTCGCAGATCCGGCAAAGCCGCCCTGGCATAACTGGCTCACACCTTCGCTTTAAAAGTATAGTCTTTTTGAACAGAAAAGCAATCTTTTAAAAAACGGTTTGAGAGAGGTTGTTGTAGGGAAAACAACGGAAAGAAATTCCATGCTGGTTTAGAAAAAAAGGGGTGAGAAAAATGAAGAAGGCGTGGAGGGCGGTCAACTCCTCGCAGATCCGGCAAAGCCGTCCTGGTATAACTGGCTCACACCTTCAGTTTATAAACTATAGTCTTTTTGAACAGAAAAGCAATCTTTTAAAAAACGGTTTGAGAGAGGGTTGTTGTAGGGAAAACAACGGAAAGAAATTCCTGTGGTCTTAAAGGAGAAGGGGTAAGAAAAATGAAGAAGGCATGGAGGGCGGTCAACTCCTCGCAGATCCGGCAAAGCCGTCCTGGCAAAACTGGCTCACACCTTCAGTTTAAAACTATAGTCTTTTTAAGCAGAAAAGCAATCTTTAAAAAAAAACGGCTTGAGAAAGGCTTTTTGGTATAAGACGATAATTTGTACCTTAAAACTTATAACGGCGCTCTATCGCCTTTGAAGTGCCTTTGAAAACGATTTTATAAGAGTGTTTGGAAGAGACTTTTCTCTCATCAGGGAGAAGTGGGGAAAAGGGCGCTTTTAAAGTGCTTTTAAAAATACGCTCTTTTGACTGACAGTGTCAGACTTATAGCGTGGATGGGTTTCGTGCATTCTATTGCCAATGACAACTGTAAAGCAATAGGCAATGATGGAACAGGAATTTCACGAAGATCAAGAGGATGGGCATGCTGGGACATTTCATGATGGGGCAGTTCATACCGCATTGATTGATCTTTGCCCAGAGGTTTTGTGCCAAGACAATCTCTGTGAAGACAATTTATGTGAAAACATGACAGGCAAACAAGCGCCTGAGTGGGTAGAGATTTTACCCAAAGCACCCAATGTGAAAGCGCGTGATGGGCGGGAATGGCATTATAACCCGCAAAGGATTTTAAAAGCTTTTGAGGGAAATAAAGGACCGCTTGTGATTGATTATGAGCATGGGCAACATCACCGTGCACAAAAAGGTTTAGAAGCACCGGCTAGTGGTTGGATTGAAGAATTAGCAGAGCGGGATGGTGCGATTTGGGGACGGGTTAAGTGGACTGAGGTGGCAGCCAAAAAAATTATTGCCCGCGAATATCGCTATCTTTCGCCTGAATTTCGCCATTCTAAGAAAGGTGAAATTTTGCAGTTAGCTGGTGCTGGTTTGGTCAATCGTCCAGCCCTTGTCATGACGGCTTTAAGCAGTCAACAGCCTTTAGACCCCCCTTTAACAACTGATGTGGAGAAAGATATGGATTTGACAGCCATTGCTAGCGCACTCTCGCTTTCAAAAGATGTGCGGCTTGATGAAATTTTAGCCGCTGTTGCGGCACGCGAAAAGGAACGTGTGGAATTGAATGCCCAATTAACAGAGGCACGCGATCAATTGTCTCTTTTACAGGCAGAGCAAAAAAATGATGCGATTGAGAGGCTTTTAGATAAAGCTATTGAAGAGGGCAAAATTTTGCCAGCTGCGCGTGAGGAATATCGGGCACTGTGTAGCCTTGAAGGGGGCATGGAGCATTTTAGAAGTTTGCTTGAGAAGTTGCCCACTCTTGCTTCAACAAGTCCTTTAGAGCGCTCTTTTCTGAGACAAGAACAAAATCTTGCACCAGAAGATGTTGCTGTTGCGGCACGCCATTATCAACAAGAACAAGCGCAAAAAGGGCACTTTATCACCATTAGCCAAGCGGTTGACACTGTTTGCGAACAAAAGGAGCGCCAGTTATGAGTACAATGATTTTGATTAAATCTTTTCGCGCCGGTGATGAGATTTCGCCTTATTGCATTGTTGCAGCACGCGGTGAGGGATGTGTGGTCACCGCTTCTGGTAAGACAGATAAACTATTAGGGACTGCAGGGTCTTTGAGCGCAAAGGCTGGTGAGATGGTTGATATTGGCCAATGTGGTTGGGGCGAAGTGGTTTGTGGAGGCAATGTTTCCTTTGGTGATTTTTTGACCTCCGATGCTAAGGGGCGCGCCATAAAGGCTGAAGGAACAGATCGCACGATTGGACTTGCCATGAGTGATGGTTCTGCTGGTGATGTTATTTCTTTTAAAATAAATTAGTCGAGGCTTAAAATGAACAGACCTTTTCCCATTGATCCAACACTTACCGCTATTGCTATTGGTTATCGCAATCCAGCAGGTTCTCTTATTGGCGACAAAGTTTTGCCCCGTGTTTCTGTTTTAAGCGAGGTGTTTAAATATAGTGAATTTCCCTTAGCGGAAAATTTTACCGTTCCTGAACTTGAGGTTGGCCGCAAAGGACGCCCGAATGTGATAGAATTTTCGGCCTTTGAACGGGAAGCCAGTGTCAAAGATTATGGGCTTGATGATCTCATTCCCAATTCGGATATTGAAGCAGCGGCAAGGGCACGGGCAGAAAAACGCTCTCGTTATAACCCCGAAAAGACAGCTGTGGAGGGTCTTGCCAATTTGCTGGAATTGGGGCGTGAAGTGCGTGTTGCAGCCTTTGTACAAGCGCGTGAAAATTATGCTCCAGAGCGGGTGATTGATCTTAAGGGCGAGAATAAGTTTAGCGATTACGACAAATCAGATCCTTATGCTACTTTAGATGAGGCAATGGATAAAAGCCTTGTCTATACGCCAAACACCATTGTTATGGGTAAAGTCGTTTGGTCAAAACTCAAACGCCATCCCAAAATTATCAAAGCTGTTAAAGGGGGTGGCACTGCGGATGGTTTTGTCACCAAGGCGCAATTTGCCGATCTGATGGAAATACACCCTGAGCGTTTACTCATTGGTGAATCGCAAGTGAATTTGGCACGCAAAGGGCGCGCAGCACAATTGGCGCGGGTTTGGGGCAATAAGATAGCACTGCTTTATATTGATCCCACCAAACAACAGGCGGATGGTTCGGTGATTAGTTGGGGCTTTAGCGCCCAATTGGGAGAGCGTTTGTCTGGGGTGATCTCTGATCCAGATATCGGTTTATCGGGTGGTAAACGGGTGCGTGTGGGTGAACGGGTGTGTGAATTGGTGGCAGCCAAAGATGCTGGTGTTTTGCTGCAAGAGGTTGTCTGAGGAAAAGAGTCTCGATGGCTTATGCAAATAAAACCTTGATTGAAGAGCTCTGGGGTGACGATTTCTTGGATGATTTGTGCGGGATTGGCGAAAATCCAGACAAAGCACTCTCTGATCAAGCAATTTTTCGTGCGCTAGAACAAGCAAGTGGTGAGATTGATGCCCATCTGTCTCATCGCTACTGCGTCCCGATTGCCGGACAGCCAACAGCGTTGGGCATGATTTGTGTCAATATTGCTGTTTATAATTTAGCCATCCGCCATACGGCTCTTACCACCACTATTGAAGATCGTCACAAACAGGCGATTGATCTTCTCAAACGCATTGCGGAGGGCAAAGCGGGTTTAGGTTTAGATGAACCAAAAATTATGAGTGAAGATGGGCCGGTGCGTGATGGTGCTTTTTTTCACGCAAAACCACGTTTGATGGGGCGGTAAAATGAGCATTTCCACCCCTATTGAAATTAAAGAAATGGGGCTTGAAGCGGCTCTGTCTTTTTTGCAAAAAGGCGCTGATAGTTCGATGGGAACTTTAGCGCAAGGGGTGGGGCGTCTGTTGCAAGAGAGCACGAGGCGGCGGATTCAAAGTGAAAAAACCTCTCCTCAAGGAGAGAAGTGGCAAAACAATTACGCCCGCACCTCCATTCTTTATGCCAGCGGAGCATTGTCACGCTCTATTGATATGGTGGCATCCCCAGAAAAGGTCATCATTGGCAGTGGTTTGGTTTATGCCCGTATTCACCAATTGGGTGGGGTTATCCGCCCTAAAAATGGCAGCACCCTTCGCTTTTTTCTTAACAGCAGCAAAGCACAGCGCTTTGTTTGTGTCCACCAAGTAACGATGCCAGCACGCCCTTATTTAGGGCTTTCAGAGCGCAATAAAGTGGAAATTGTCAAAGCAGCAGAGGATTGGTTGGAAAGGACCTTTTCATGAGTCAAAGGATGAAGCAGATGGGGCGTATCAATGCGCTTCGTGAAGCGGTTATAAAGAGCCTTAAAAGCGCTTTGCCTGATGTGCGTGATTGCGAGAGCCAATTTGGGCGTTTTAATCTAGAAGAACTTGAAACCCAAATGCTGGTTGCACCAGCAATTCGTGTTGCGGTGTTAGAAAGCCGTTTGACTTCTGTCTCCAATGGGCAGCAGAGTGCTGATCTTCATTTGGGTGCTTTTATTGTCACCACAGGAAAAGAACGTGATGTTCACAGTTGGCTTTTGGCTGAAGCCATTGCGGTGCTTTGTCATAGCGGGCAATTGTGGGGGTTAACGCATTTGGGTGCGCCCCGTGAAGTGCAGATTGAACCGGTTATCTCCGCGGCGATTAAGCAACGCGGTGTGGCAATAAGCGTGGTTGAATGGCACCAAGATTTATATCATTTGGGTCACGATATTTTTTGTTATGAGAGTAAGCAGCTTAAAAAGGGTTTAATCTGTTTGGAAGATGAGGGCGTGTGATGAATGATGCCCATCTCATTGCTGCGACCTTTCGGCAAATTATGAAACGGTTGGATAAGCTTGAACTCTGTCTTGCCAACCAGCACATGATTGGGCGGGTTGCAGAAGTTGATGGTCATAGGGTGCGGGTGCAAGTCTTCTCACAGGGAGAAAAGGGGCAGGCGGTGTTATCGCCTTGGTTGCAAGCACAAGAAGCAGCAGGGGCTGTTTCGAGCAATATGCCTTTAAATGTTGGTGATCCGGTGCGGTTGTTTAATCCCCATGGGGAAATAGGTTCGGCTTCTTTGGTGGTTCGTGATAGCTATAGTGAGGAAGCGCCAAATCCCGCACATCAACACCAAGAGTTAGCGCTCTGTTATGCCGGTGGCGCTTTGCGTATTACAAAAGAGGGACTTATCCTCTCCCATGGGGAAAATCAAATCCATTTGAGTGAAAAAGGTTTGCTGCTTTGTCATCAGGAAACCCGTGTTGCGCTCAATGAAAGCGTACAGATTCAAGCAGAAGATTTGTACCATAATCAAACATCTGTTGGAGCAGACCACAAACATGGTGGGGTCAAAATTGGTCCCTCTACAACCTCTAGTCCTCTTTAAAGGAGTTTATCATGCGTGAAAAAACTTATGTCATTTTAACCAATGCGGATTTTGTGGCAGGCAATCGTTCACCGGGAAAAGGTGAAGAAATTTGTTTAAGCGATGAGGCGGCAAAATACCCATTGCTGCTTGGTCAGATTGCTGAGAAACAAACATCTGTCGTTTCTTCAACAAAGGCAGCGAAAGGTGCTTAAAGCATGCGCTGTGGAGTAAACGAAAAGGATGGCTCTCTGTTATATGGTTGGGCGCACTGCTGTCAGTCCCTTCGTAAATGTTTGACAACAAAAATTGGCACACGGGTTTTGCGGCGTCATTATGGGTGTGATGTTGGAGCTTTCCAAGATGCCAATGCTGATCCTGCGACAATATTGCAGCTTTATCAAGCAATTGTACAAGCTTTAAATGATCCAGAATGTGGAGAGCCTGGATTTTCGTTGCAAAAGATTGATCTGATAAAAGCAACGCGGGAGGGAACATTCCACTTTGTTCTCACAGGTGTGTTTTATCCCGATGGGCATTTGGGGGATTGGTCACATAAGGAGCCGATAAGTTTCGATTTAGAGGTGGGTGATGACAGAATTTGAGCAATTGCCCCTCCCACAAATTCTTGAAGAACTTTCTGTTGAGGCCATTTTAGAGCAAAAAATCACCCGTTTAACCAAGCTTTTTGCCGCACAGAATATCCCTTATAATGTGGAAAAGACGGCTTATGATCCCGTGGTTATTCAATTGCAAGCAGCCGCTTATGAAGAACTGCTGTTGCGCCAGCGGGCAAATGAGGTTGCGCGGGATAATCTCCTTGCTTTTGCGCGTGGGACAAGTTTAGACCATTTGGGGGATTTTCATGGGGTTACCCGCCTTTTGGATGAGGATGATGAACGCTATCGTCGCCGTATTCGTTTGAATAGACAAGGGCACTCCACGGGTGGCACAGTCCCACGTTATCAATATTTTGCCCTCTCAAGCGATATCCGTGTCAAGGATGCTTTTGTTTATCGTGTGGGAAAAAGCCCGCTTATTCATGTTGCGCTTTTTAGCGATAGCCCTTCTGGTATTGCCGATGAGGCTTTGATTGCCAAGGTACAAGCAGCTCTTGATGAAAAACAGGTTAAAATGACCAATGATCATATCCTTGTAAAAAGTGCTGTACAGCGGATTATCGATGTGCATGCTGATCTCTGGTTGTTGCCCAATGAAGGTCCCTTTGTTTTGGAAAAGGCCGTGAACAATTTGCAAACGGAATGGGCACGCGCGCAAAGGCTTGGGCGTGATCTGTCTTTAAGTTGGATACTAAGCCGCTTGATGGTTGAAGGTGTCCACCATGTGATTTTAACACAGCCCTTAACAGATATTGTGGTCGCGCCTGATGAGGCGGTGGCTTTAGGGGAGATTGTCTTGTCTAAACGGGGGCATGCTTATTGATGATTTCCTCACTTTTACCGCAAAATTCAAGCTTTTTTGAACGCTGTTTAGCCGAAGCAATGGCATTTGATCCGCAGGTCAAAAATACTCTCGAAGAAATCCCCCGCGCGAAATTTATCACCCGTCCCCCTTCGTGGTTGCCTTACTTGATCGACGAATATGGTTTACAAGAATTAAGCCCATATTTTTCTAATCCTTATGATCTGATTGACCAAGGGCTCCAATGGCAGCGTTTGCGTGGTTCTTTAGCGGCTATTGATAGAGGGCTTTCATGGCTTCAGATTACAGCACGCTTTACACCAGCATGGTCAGGGCGTGCGTGGTGGAATTCCTTTCAACTTTACTTTGATCAATTGCCTGAACAAAGTGCTCTTGAAGCCATTGAAGCCATCACAGAGCTTTCCAAAAGTTTGCGCTCTGATTTTCGCCGCGGTGTCAATGGTTATGACGTGCAAACACTGGAAGGTAATATGTCACGCCTTGATGCGTGCCTGTTGGAATATGAAAGTGGTGTGCGCTTAACAGCGGGGAACACACTGTTTTCCTTTGGGCGCATAACAGAAATTACGCACAGGCTGACAAAAGAAGAAGGACTGTTGATTGGCAATTGGATGGATGACGGGGACGGGGAATTAAGTTTCGACCAAATTGATTATCCATGGGATATGGCAAATTTCCCTTGGTGTTCTGTTAAAAAGCATCAACGCGATATGCTGATGGCAGAATGGTTTTATAACCGTACCCTTTATCTCGTGTTAAGAGACAGTGAGGATGATGTGATTGGGTATCGCAGATGCAACATTGTCCAGCCAGTAGAACAGAATTTGGCGGGTGTTTATCACCATTTGGGCGATTGTTATCAACCCTCCTCGAGGGGCACCGCCCTTCTTATTGCAGCACGCACGGATTTTCAAAATGTTGATGGAAAACAAGCTGCTTCTTTTGCTGTTTTGGTTCATGCGACCCCCAAACAACATATCCCTTTGGGCAGACTTTGGTGTGAGTGCAATGAACTGATTGGCGGGGTGGAGATCATCAAAACGCCCGTTACTATTCCTTTGCGCGGTGATGTTCGCGAGCAATTCAAGATTTTATTGAGGTTTTAACATGAAGCATGAAAGTGGTTTACCCTTTGCAATTGACAGATCTTGCGGCAAAGACGAACAACAAAGCGTTGTCTTTTATGGGCAACGTCCCTTTATCCAAAGTGGTGAACTCAATGAGATGCAAACCATCATCAGGGGGCGCCATAACCGTTTGGGGCGTTTGGTTGCCAAAGAGGGAGACCGTGTTGAACGGGCCGATGCCTTTGTCAATAAAAACGCGAAGACCGTTACTTTAACAGAAGGCAAGATCTATATCGCAGGCGATATCTTTCCGGTCTCAGAAGCGGTTCTGAATGCCGTTTCTATGGTTGGCCGTCTTGAAATCGGTGTAAAGTTGCAAAAAACATGGATTACCCATGAGGATGATCCAGAGCTGTTGGGGCAAGTTCCCGGCACCTTGGCACAAGGAGAGCCCGGTGCGGCACGCGAAACAGCAAAGCTTGTTTGGGCCTTAAAAGAGGATGGGCAGCAAGGCACGTTCTTTCCTGTTTATATCTTACAAGATGGCATTTTGATTGATCAAAAGTCCCCCTCATTGCTTGAACCCGCCATGCAAGCCATTGCGACTTATGACCGTGCCCATGGTCATTATATCGTGAGTGGATGCCGGGTGACGGCTCTTGGACCAAACAATGGTTGCCAAGTGTTTAGCATTCAAGAAGGGGAAGCCAATATCAATGGCTTTAAGCGCAAGCGCCTTGCTGCTTTGCGCCATGAAGAGAGAGAAGAGTTTTCGACAAGCGTTGTGCCTAGTGAAACCCATGTTTTTGCCCCTCAAAAAGGCAAAACAAGCTTTACCTTTAAAAGCTATTATGCCCCCATTGCCGATATCCACTCTCTTTTGTTGACAAAAGAAAAAACCGTGACGGTCACCCGCGGTGCGGTCGTTGCTGGGCGTGATGGTGTTCCCGATAAAAGCATCACCTCTTTTCTCAAAGTCACACAAGGCAACAAGGAATTCAAAGAAGGAACAGATTTTAAGAAGACCGGTGATACTATTGACTGGGCACCGGTGGGAGATGAACCGCGTCCTGGCAGCAGTTACACGGTAACCTATCGCTATCGTGCACAAGTGACCGCCGATAAGGTCACGGCACAGGAAATCACGGTCTCAGGGGGTGCGCAAGGGGGGGATATCATTGTCAGTTACACCTACAAATTGCCCCGTATTGACCGTATCGGGCTTAATACAGGCGGCAGTGTGGTTTATATCAAGGGGATTTCGGCAGATCAACCGATGGCACCCAGTGTCCCTGAGGATGTCCTCTCCCTTGCCACCATCACCAACAGTTGGCTGGATACGCCGCTTGTGGTCAATGATGGCACGCGTGTTGCCCCCTATGATGAGATGTGGCGTTATTTTCAACGGGTGCTTTCCCTTGACCGCTTGATGCAATTAGAGCGCATTAAAAGCAATGTTGACTCTAAAGAGCCCGTTGCCAAAAAAGGCATGTTTGCTGACCCGTTTCTTGATGACAGTTATCGTGATGAAGGGTTCACGCAAACAGGAGCTGTCGGCAATGGCATTTTACAGCTGGCTATTGATCCAACCTTTTATACCGCCCCCTTAAAGGCTCCTGTCACCCTTGACTGGACCAATGAAGTGATCATTGCCCAAGAATTGACAACAGCTTGCGAAAAAATCAACCCCTATCAAAACTTTGCTCCCCTACCTGGTACAGTAACCCTCACACCCGCAACAGACTTTTGGCACGAGCAGCGTACCGATTGGCTCTCAAGTGTCACCAATCAACTGAACATGGGATGGAACCGTGGGAGAACTATCCGTAACACAGAAGTGCGTGATGATCTCATCAATACGCATCAAGAACAAATCGATTTCTTAAGACAAATTACCCTTGGCTTTAAAATTGAAGGTTTTGGCAAGGGGGAAATTTTAGACACTCTCACCTTTGATGGTGTGAATGTTTTGCCAGCAAACCGCCTTGCTGCCAATAGCACTGGCATTTTGGAAGGCAGTTTCAAGATCCCTGAAAATATTCCTTCTGGTACAAAAAATGTTGTAGCACGAGGCAAAGGGGGAACCCTTGCAACCGGTCTCTTTACCGGGCAAGGTGTTATTGATGTGAAAGTGATGCGGCACACCACAACAGTCAAGATCTGGACGCAAGTGGACCCGCAAGCGCAAGTCTTTACACCAGAAGAAACACGGCAAATCACCGGTATTGACTTTCATCTTTGCAAAATTGGCAATCCCAATCATGATCTGGTGATTGATTTGGTCACAACCGAAAACGGCTATCCCACCGCCAATATCCAAGCACAAAGTTTTTATTCCATGAAGGGGGCAAAAACCGGATGGGCACAGGCACGCTATGCTGTCCCACTCCTCGTGCCCAATGACCGCTTAACGGCTTTTGTCATTAAAACCGATGATAGTGATCATTCTCTCTCTTTGGCAAAGCTTGGCGATTTTGATGAAGAACAGCAAAGATTTGTCTCAAGCCACCCTTATGTGACCGGTCCTCGTTTTTCCTCTGTCAATGCGCAAACATGGAGTGCCCATCAAGATGAGGCTTTGGCTTTTCGTGTCTTGGCAGCTCGCTACAGACAAACAACAAAAACCATAGATCTTGGCACATTTGATCTTGTTGACTGTTCTGATTTACAAATCCGTAGCGCGGTTGAATTGCCTTCTAGTGATTGTTCGGTGATCTTTGAAATTGAAAGAAACAACGGCACAATTTATCAACTCTTACCCTTTCAATTGCTCAGTCTTACCGAATATATCAGTGAAACAGTTCGATTACGTGCTATTCTTAAAGGCACGGAGAAACTCTCACCGGTTCTGTTTGCTCCCATTCAGTTGATTGCCGGCAAGATCCATAACACAGCAACCTATGTCACCCGTGCTTTTGCCTTTGGTGAGAAGGCAAGATTGACCAGCTATATCAAGACCTTTTTACCAGGCGGCTCCACATTCACCCTCGAGATGCAACTGGATGATGGTGCTTTTACCCCCCTCACCTTAGAGGAAACAGAACAGCTTACGGAACCCCTTTGGACAGAGCGAAAATTTGTCAGTCACGACCAAACAGCAAAGCAAGCGCGCTTGAAACTCACGCTAACCGGTGGACCTTGCGCACGGTCAATGCTGCGTGATTTTGGTGCTGGCATCTTGTGATGCCCCTTCGCTTTGAGAGATGGGATTTTAGACTGCTTGAGAGATTTGGAAAATTTGGAGAATGGAAATGACAAAAAGCAAAAAGCTTGCAATGGAATTGCCTAAAGAAGGGCGTTTTATCAGTTCTGAATTCCCTATTTTGCGTGAGAACTTGACAAAAATTGATCAAGCCATCATGGAAGTTGAGGAAAAGCTAGATGAAAAAGCCCCTGCAAAACACACGCATAGCATAGGGGATGTTACAGATCTTGAAGCAGCCCTCAAAGGCAAAATGGCAGCAGATAAAACCTTCACTTTAACCGATTTGGGCGATATCGAGGGCGCTAAGGACGCTGCTAACAATTATGTTCTCTATAAAGCAAGCAACAATCATTTTACCTTTGGCAGTGCTGTCTCCCTTCTTGGAGCGCACCAACACAAAATTGAAGATATTGTCGGTCTTGATGCGTTTAGAGCTAAGATTAATGAAGATCTGACAAGCTATGGGCGCTTAGCGCAAGCCAATGAATGGCAAAATTACAATAAGTTTACCAGCAAAGTCACCATTGGTGATAGCTTAGAGCTTTCGGGAAACTCGTCCTTGAACCTCATCCAAAATGGTAGAGTTGTGACAAGTTTAACTGCAACGGGAAGCAAGCTCAAAGGACCACTCAAAGTTGATGGTGAAGCTGTTTATACGAAAAGTGAAATAGATAAATTGGTGGCTTCATTGAACAAAAAACCTGTCGAAATCCTCATGACAGAAAGCGGCACTATCCCGTTTCCTGAAGGTATGACCGATAACACAGAAATTGAAGTATGTGCTTGGGGTGGCGGTGGAGGCGGCGGAGGTGATGGTGGAAATAATAATAACGGTGGAGGTGGTGGTGGAGGTGCTCAATATGCACGTGTTAAAATTAAGGGAGCCGATCTAAAAAAAGCGAAAACAGTTCAAATTGGTAGGGGAGGAAAAGGTGGCAGAAGCAACGGAAATCATGGTGGATACACAATTATTAAAGGAATTATTTGTGCTGGTGGTGGTGGTTATGGTGGTGGCAATGACAACACCCCTGGTGGCTATTATAATGCCTATGGCTCTCTCGGCAATGGTGGCAAAGGCGGGTTAGGCGGTATAGGCGGTGGCACTTGGAAAAAAAGCGATGCGGCTATGAAAAATGAAAGTTTTATTTTTTCTGGTGGATTAGGTGGTGCAGGCGGCAACAACTCCGATATCAATGGCGACAATGGTGGAAACAGTATTTATGGCGGCGGCGGTGGCGGCGGCGGTGGCAAAAAGAATGGCAAAGGCGGTTATGGTGGCAATAACGGGGGAGGTAATGGTGGTGATTACGGAGCTAACGGTGGTGGCGGTGGCGGTGGATATTTTCGTGGAAAAGATGGCAGTAAAATTGGCGGTGACGGTGGCGACGGAGCAATCTTGTTTAGATTTTTTATATAGGAGTTTTTTATGGAATATGCAGTTGTTGAAAAGGGTGTGGTAACAAATATTATCGTTGCCTCAGAAAATTATGTTCATGCCTTTGATGGTGAGGCGATCCCCTCAAGCGAAGCGCAAATTGGTTGGACTTATAAAGATGGGGTGTTCTCTCCTCCCATTATTGATGAAGAAAACAATTCTTTGTCTTCTGAAAAGGCTAAGACAGACGCATCGGTAGAATCTATGAAAGAACCACAAGAGAAAGATGAACAAGTTTAGTATAATTGTTGAGAATAGATTATAACCAACATTGTTGGACGCACGCTCTTGTATCAAAAATAATCGAATGGTTTGACGCAAGCTTATTGTGTGATAGCTTAAGTTGTATCATTTTCTTTTAAAGTCTTTCTCAAAGGGGTTTCAAAACCTTTTTAAAGGGATTTTTTGACTGACAGTGTCAGTCTTATGCGGTTTGATCCTTGTTGTTATTGTTGCTTTATTGATTTGGAGCGCAAGATGGCAACAGAATTTAATCATGGTATCCGCATTGTTGAGGCTGGTGAAAGCTCTAGGCCGTTGGCAACATTTGATCAGACGGCGATTGGCGCGGTTGTTACAGCCCCTGATGCTGATGGACAAATTTATCCGGTAAACGAACCTGTTCTGATCTTTACCCATGAAACAGAGAAAATCCAAAAGCTGGGGCAAAGAGGCACAGCTCTTGATGTGATTCATGCTGTGCGCGCGCAAGGGGTTGAGGCCAAAATTGTCCTTGTGCGGGTAGAGGAAAAGGCGACAATTTCTGAAACACAAGCCGAAATGGTAGGGTCCAATGCTGCCTTAACTGGTGTTCATGCTTTGACCCATGCGCGTGGGCATTTAGGGGTTGAACCTGGGATTTTATTGGCACCAGCTTATAGTGCAGGGCGCCTTGACAATGCTAAGAACCCCGTGGCTGACGCACTTGAACAGGTTGCCGAAAAGCTGCAAGCGATTGCGGTTTTTGACACAGGGGGCAAAAACACCGAAGAAAGCCTTGTTTATCGCGCCGATTTTTCCTCACGCTTTTGTTATTTGATTGACCCCTTCGTGCGGGTGGCAAACGGTGAGGGTGGTTATTGTATTAAACCGGCAAGTCCCTTTGCCGCAGCGATGTTTATCAAACGCGATAAGCAAAAGGGGGGTGTTTTTTGGTCGCCTTCAAACCAAGATGTGCACGGCATTTTAGGCACAGCGCGCCCCATTAGCTATTTTGATGGCGAAATCGATCATGAGGCAAATCGTCTTAACCAAGCCGATATTGCTACCTTTATTCCGGCACGGCTTAGCCAAAATGCGCAAGGTCAAATGGCTGCCAATGGACGGATTTTATGGGGCAATCATACCACATCTTCTGATCCGCTTTGGCGCTTTGTCAATGTGGTGCGCACCCGTGCAGCACTGGAAAAGACCATCATCAATAGTTTCCGCCCTTTTGCCAATGATGAGAATTTGACCGGTCAACATGTCATTGCCATTACCCGCTCTCTCACGCAGTTTCTTGATGATATGATTGCTCGTGGTGCCCTGCTTGGTGGACGTGTTTGGTTTGATCGTGATTTGAATTCCAATAGCACTTTGCAATTGGGCAAGCTGCGGGTTGAATTTGATGCCGAAGAAGTGCCTCCTCTCGAAGATTTAAGTTTTGGGAGCCGGCGCAATGGCGCTTATTTTGACCGATTGGCTGAAGACATCCAAAAGAAAATGACCTATCAATTTGGCGATACGCTAGAGAGCTATCGCAAAGCAGCAAGGAGTGCAGCATGACTTTACGGATTGTTCGCGGTTTTACCCTGATTGTTGATGATGATGTCAATCTTCATCTTGATCTTGAAACGCTGAAACTGCCCACCTTAGAAGAACTCACCGAAACCTATCAACCGGGCGGTTCTGATATGCAAATTGATGTGAGCGGTCTTGGTGTGAAAGCTTTAAGCTTGCAAATGAAGATCCGCAGCCACACCCCCGAAGTCATTGGTATCTTTGCTGGTCCCCCTGGTCTTCGTCATAAATTTACTGGCAAAAAACATGTTGTGTCTGAAGAAGATGGGCGCGAGCATGAACATTCCATTGATGTCACAGGGCGCTTGGTCAAAGTCGATAGCGAAGGGCTTACTGCTGGAAAAGCAACGGGCTATGATTGTGAGATTAAGAATATTTGGGACTATAGCGAATATTGGGATGGTGCTGTTTTGCATCGCTTTTCGTTTAAACGGGGCGGTTGGCTTGTGCGCAATGGGCAGGATATTGGTGGGCGCAGGCGCTCTATCCTCAATTTATAGGAAACTATGATGACAAATTTACAAACAAGCATTGCTGTGGAATTGCAAGTGCCGCTGCTTATATCAGACAGTGATGGTAAGCAAGCAACACGCAATAAATTAACCTTTTATCGCCCCACCTTCAAACATGCCAAGCAATTGGCAGTGCTGATAGGACCGCAATTGACACAATTGCTGGCTCCAGAAATTGGCAAGCAGAAAACGCTCTCCAATGATGTTCTGCTTGTCAAGCTTTCGCAAGTTTTATTCACCAATGAGGCGACAGAAGGCATTACAGCGCTTTTGGCGGATATGTCCCATGAAACGGTTGAACTGATTGATCGGATTGATACTGTTGATATGATGGCAATCTTGAAGGCTTTTTTTGCTTTTTTTATGGGACGCCAATCCCTTATGCTGGACAATTTGGAGCCGAATTAGCGCTTCATTTTCGTTGGTCGGCTTTAGAGATCAACCAGATGGATTGGCTGGATGTCATTTTTTATCGCAATGAATTAGCACGCTTGAAATCCCAAGAATATGAACAGCAGATGTTGGAATAGGAGCTGTTATGGATGTTTCCCTTGTTGTGCGTTTTGTCAATCATCTGCAAGAAGGGATAGCCTCTGCCAAGCGCGATTTGCAAGCCTTTAGTGCCGATGTTGCCCATTTGCAAAACAAGACACGACAACACTTTAAAAATTGGTTTGATCCTCAACATCTTGAGGATGCAACCAAGAATGCTGAAATGGCTTTTATCCAAGCGCGAGGGCGCATGGTGGGGGCAATTGCCCAAACCGCAACCTTGATTGCCCCCCTCTATAAGGCCATGCAATTTGATCAATCGATGAAGGGCTTGGAAAAGGTTCTTGATGCGCCTCTGCATCGCTTAAAGGAATTGCGCCGCTTTGCTCTTGAGACCTCAACCAAAATCCCGCTTGCTGCACGTGAGGTTTTGGAACTGATGACCAGTGCCAGCCAAGCGGGGATTGGCGAGCAAGATCTCGAAGCTTTTAGTCTTTACGCTGCCAAAGCGGCTGTGGCTTTTGATATGACGGGGGACCAGATTGGTGAACGCTTTGCCAAATTGCGCAATGTCTTCAAACTCAATCAGACAGGCATTGAAGAGTTAGGCGATGCCATCAACCATCTCTCCAACCATATGGCGGCTAAAGCCAGTGAAGTGTCTGATTTTACCAATCGTGCCACCGGTGCTGCCACCATGTTTAAGCTCACTGCCCGTGAAACGGCTGCTTTTGGTACCGCGATGATTTCTGCGGGGATTGTCCCTGAGAGTGCGGCGCGTGGTTTTAATGCCATGAGTTCGCGTATTCAGGCAGGGGGCAAACATATTGAAGATGCTTTTGTCAATATTGGGCTGTCACGGCAAAAGTTTCTCCAAGACATCGACAAAGATGCAACCGGCACGTTAGTGCGCTTTTTTGATGTTTTAGCCAAATCCGAACAGGGTATGCGTTCCCTGATTGCCATTGCTGGGCGCGATTTTACCGGTGACTTTGCCAAATTGGTTGGCAATCCAGAATTGTTAAGCCAAGCGCTCGAATTTGTTAAAGACCCCAAAGTTTTTAAAGGCTCCGTAGAGCAAGAAGCGGATAAACAAGCAACTGGTGCCATCCGGCAATTTGAACTTTTGCAAAACCGCATCGTGGCTTTGGGCATTACCATTGGCAACGTGTTGTTGCCCCATGTTAACAGTTTGATGGAAAGTGTTGGCAATTTTATCAATGGCTTGATGGCATGGGCCAATGCCCATCCCGCCTTAACCAGTGCGATTGTCAAAACCATTAGCACCCTTATGGCTTTTAATATTGCTCTGCGGGTGTTGCGCTTTACCATGGCTGGCACACGCCTTGGGCTTCTTCAACTCATGACTTCTTTTGTTAAGCTTGGAACGCTTAGTCGTGCGCTTAAAACAAGTTGGCGCAGCTTAATCGCTTCAGGGCGCTCTTTGGGAATTATGGCGGCAACTCTTGGTGGGAGCACGCTTCGTCTCTTGCGACCCATGACTTTGTTGGTGGCAGGCTTTCGCGGGCTTATGGTTTCAGGCAGTGCATTTGCTGCTGCTTTTGGTTGGGTTGGCACAGTGATAGAGGTGGTAGCCGCAGGCATTGCCTCTGTTGTTGGTGCTGTTTTTTCCCCGATAGGGGCGCTCATTGCCGCTGTTGTTGCAGTGATCATGGCTGCTTGTTTTGCCTTGTGGAAATATTGGGACCGGTTTTCTTCTTTTGTCAAAGGTTTTGCTCGCGGGCTGGTCCACGCTTTTGGCCGTATCTTTGAAGCTGTCATGCGCTTTTTTGGTGCTGATACCGCAACCATCACCAAGTGGAAAAATACCCTTTCTGCTGCTTTTGACTTTTCTCAAGCTTGGCAAAAGTTCAAACAGGGGCTTGTCGCTATATCCCAATGGTTTGGTAATGTCTGGGAGGGTTTTAAGCAAAGTCTCTCCAGCTTTTGGAGCTGGTTGAGCAGTTTTTTTGCTCGCGAAAAGCTCTCAGAAGAAGCCAAGGCGGGTATGGAACAGGCTGGAGAAGATCTTGCCAATGGGATTGTCGATGGCTTTATGTCCTCCATCACAAAGTTGGCTGATTTTTTTAAATCCTTATCCGGTCGCATCAAAGGATGGATTGGTTCGATTGATATCTCCAACATGTTTCATTTGCCCAGTTGGCTTGGTGGCAAAACAGCTTTGCAGCCGATTGTACAATTTGCCGGTCACCCGCAAACCAGCCCTGTGACAACGCAGGCAACGGACAAAAGCAAGCAGAGCGCATCCGTTTATCACCATCAAAATGTCACCGTGCATGTCAATGGGGCGCGTGATCCTCTTGCTACCGGCCGTGCGGTAAGTCATGCCCTCCAACGGGCAAAAGCCAATGCCTTGCATGGCGGCACAGAATAAGGGGAGGGAAAACAATGAGGGGAGGAGGAAAATGAAAGATCCTTTGATGATGCTAGGTCCGCATCAATTTTATGTCGATTGGCTGAATTTCCAATCCTTTGAAGAAGAGTTCTCCGCCTCATGGGTGTCTATGGAGCGTTTTGGCAAAGCCCCCAGCTTGCAATTTACCGGCTATGGCAATGATGCCAAAACCATCCATGGCGTGTGGTTTCCAGAAGAGTTTGGTGATCGTATAGCCATTGATGCACTCACCATGACCATACGAGCAGCAAAACCGGTGCAGATGCTTCGTTGGGTCAATGATATGAGTTATAGTGCCATATTCCATGGTCCCGTGGTGATTACCTCCATCACGAAAGACCACGATTATATCAGTCGCTCTGGTCAATCGCAGCGTATCCGTTATTCCATCAGTCTGTTGCCCTTTTTTGATGGGGGCAAACCACAAGGATATTTCCAAGAGGGACAACAGCTATGAAGCTACCAGCAAAGCACGTTGTTGTAGAGTTAGAAGATATGAGCCTCGATCTGATTTGCTTTCAACATGCCATGGCGGTGTTGGGAGACCGTCAACAGGCTGGATTCTTAGAGGGCTATTTAGAAGCCACCTTGAGAGCCAATCCAGGGATTGCCCAATATGGTGCTGTTTTGCCACGGGGTTTAGAGATCACTTTGCCTGAATTTGTCTTTGTTCCTCCTCAAAGCAGAGTGAAGCGGTTATGGGATTAAGGCGGACATATCCTTTTATCGAGGTTAAGGTTGGAGACAAACCCGTCCATGAGGTTTTTTACCAGCGTCTTCTTAGCGCCACCATTACCGATCATGCCGGCAATGAAGCCGATCGTTTTGAAGCGGAGTTTGATGATAGGGACAATGATTTAGAGGTTCCACAAAAGAACAGCACCTTGCAGGTGCTGTTTGGTTATCAGGACAGCATCAGTGCGGTTATGGGGCGTTTTGTTGTTGAATCTGTTGTCAGTATCGGGGGCAGTGATGGAGAGGTTTTACACCTTTGCGGCAAAAGCGCTTCAATGCGTGGCGAACTCAAAGAACAAGCAAGTGAGCATTTTGACAATAAAACCATTGGTGAGATTGTTGAAAGCTTAGCCAAGCGCCATGGTTATCAAGCCAAAGTCGACCAAGAATTTTATAGCAAAACCTTGCCTTATGTGGTGCGCACTGATCAATCGACAATTGATTTTTTAACCCGCCTTGCAGAGCGTATGCAGGCACGTTTTTTAATCAAAGACAATAAATTTTTATTTTTAAGCGGCAACAATTTACCGCCCCTCACTCTTGCCAAGCATGATTGTTCCAGTTGGGAATTTACCCTCGAGCCACGCACCCAATATGGCAGCGTTGAATCAACGTACTTTGATCGCTCGCAAGGTAAACAGCTATCTGTCAAATATCGCACAAACCTCAAAGGTCCCACACGGCGTTTGCGTGGTTGCTATCCTTGCAGAGAGGAAGCTTTAGCTGCTGCCGCATCAGAATCAGACCGGCTGTGCCGTAGCATGGGCAGTGGTTCTTTGGTTTTAGAAGGGCGTCCAGAAATCATGGCCGATCAACCTCTCCTTTTGCAAGGGTTCCGTGAGCAAATCAATGGTCCATGGAAAGCCGCAACCGTGACCCACCGCTATGAGAAACAAAGCGGCTATACCACAGAAATCACCTTAGAGGCACCAGAGAAGGGAAAACAGCCATGGGAAGAGGGTAGCTACTAGAATGAGAAAATCAAAAAGTAAAGTTTATCCTTTGATCGGTGATGCGCATGTGAATCAAAGTGTAAACATTGCACTTTGGTTTGCTGATGAGAAATAGGGTCAAGTTGACCGAATTGTTTGTTATCATGCAATAGGTGCAAGTTGCCCCTATTGCTCAGAGAAGCGATAATGCATTTTCAAATCACAATATATTAAAGTGTGAAGGGGATAAAAAATCAAAGGGTCAACTTGACCTTTTGATTGATGATGATAGGCATTTGAAGAAATTGGTACAAGTTGTACCAAGTGCGTGAAGATTAGCAATTGGGTCAAGTTGACCGAATTGCTCAAATGCTTTTTCTCTTTTTAGTAATATGCTTGGGATAGGAAAAAACGATTATTCAATTCCCCTAAAAGAGGCAATAAATGACCTTTGAAGACCCTTTGAGAGCCCTTTGAAAAAATGAAAATCCTTTGAAAAGGAGGTCATTTTTACAAAATATGATGCAAATGATACAAAATTTGTTGGTCTCTGCATGCATGTTTTACAGATTTTAGATGTCAAATAATGGGATTATTGGAAGAGATGTATCATCTTAAATTGTGATTCTGGGCAGAGCAAAATAAGACTCATGAAAGCGGTTCTAAACACCTCTTAAAGCTTCTCTGAGAACCGCTTAAAAACTCTGTGAAAAAAAATGAATTGCTGCAAAACCTGGTGTCAAATTATGCAAAACCTAGTGGCAAGCTACAGGCAAGCTACACAGTGGCAAGCTACACAAGCTACAACTTCTTTACGATCTATGGAGCGGGCGATGGGATTCGAACCCACGACCCCAACCTTGGCAAGGTTGTGCTCTACCCCTGAGCTACACCCGCTCACCGATTCGAAACATATTTTGCTTCAGATACCGCTTGTATGGCTTAGGCTTTAGCGAATTGCAACAAAAAAATAACATTTTAGTTTGATTTATTTTGTAAGTGTTTCAAAAATGAAAATAAAGATTGATTTAAATAGTATTTTTTAATAGATTGTCCCTCCTTAATTATTGCACAAGAGGGGCGGAGTAGAATGTTTAAAAAAATAAATATATTGTGGATAGTGGTTGCAGCTGTTTTTATCATAAATGGTTTTGCAAAAGCAGATGATCATACTAAACATGTTAAAGTGGCAATTACACAAATTATGTCGCACCCTGCTGCGGATGCTGTGCGCAAAGGAGTGGAAGATGCTTTGGCGGAAAGTGGCTATAAGCAGGGTGAAAATTTTGAACTCACTTTCTTATCCGCACAGGGTAATATTTCTACAGCAACGCAAATTGCACGTAAATTTGTTGGTGATAAACCTGATGTTATTGTAGCGATTACGACGCCTTCAGCGCAAACAATGTCTGCGGCAACAAAGACAATTCCTATTGTTTTTGCTGCAATTTCTGATCCTGTTGGAGCAAAAGTAGTCCCTTCCCTTATCAAGCCTGGTGGTAATGTAACAGGGACTTCTGATCGTATAGATATTGCGGGAAGTCTTAATCTTTTGCGGGAAGTAAAACCCAATTTGAAAAAACTTGGTTATCTTTATAATGCTTCTGAAGCAAACTCCGTGTCAACACTTAAGACGTTAAAAGAAGAAGCCATTAAAGTGGGAATCGAAGTTGTTCCTTCTTCTGCACCTAAGCTTTCTGATGTTCAAGCGGCAACACGTGCCTTAATTGGTAAGGTCGATATTATTTTTATTCCTGCTGATAATACAATCTTGTCTTCTTTAGAAGGAGCAGTAAAAGTTGCTCAGGAAGCAAATATTCCTGTATTCTCTGTCGACTATAATTCTATAGGACGTGGACCTTTTATGACCCAAGGTGTCAATTTCTATGATGTAGGGGTTGATGCTGGGAAGTTGGCTGTGCGTATTTTAAAGGGTGAAAAACCTGGCGATATTGATGTTGTGCTAGCGGCTAATAATGATATCCGTATTGATATGAAAGCAGCTAAAAAAGCTGGTATTGTTATCCCGCAAACAGTTATTGAACGCGCAACAAAAATTCTTCAATAGGTCTCCATTAATGTGATGTTGATACGGTAAACGTGTATTAAGTTTTTATGGGGAATGTTTTGGATGAATATATTTGCGCTTTCTGGTGCTGTAGAGTTAGGTCTTATTTATGCGTTTGTTGCAATTGGAGTTTACCTCTCATTCCGCGTCTTAGATTTTCCTGATTTAACTGTTGATGGATCGTTTCTTCTCGGGTCATGTGTCTGTGGTGTTTTGATTCTTTTGGGCTTCAATGCATGGGCGGCTATGGCATGCGCTTTTTGTGCGGGTATGATGGCTGGTTTGTTGACAGCGTTGCTGAATTTACATTTTGGTATTTTAAATCTTTTGGCTTCAATTTTAACAATGTCAGCGCTTTATACGGTTAATCTTCGTATCATGGGTATTATGGGAGGCTCCAATGTTAATTTGGCTCTTTCTGATACTGTTTTAACTCCTTTCTATGGTCTATGGGGGTTTCCTGATATTTTTGTGCGTCCTCTTTTTATTGGTTCAGTCTTACTGATTGTGGCATTTTTTCTTTGGCGCTTTTTAGAAAGCGAAATAGGTCTTGCTATGAGAGCAATGGGCACCAATCCACGTATGGCTACGGCACAAGGAGTTCACAGATCTGCATTGATTTATTTTGGTATGGGGCTTTCAAATGCATGCGTTGCGCTTGGAGGTTCCCTTTATATTCAAACCGCAATTGCTACTGATATTACTGGGGGCGCTGGGACGATTGTTTTCGGTTTAGCTGCGGTTATTATTGGTGAAACTCTTTTTCGTACGCGTAATATTTTGTGGATTATCATCAGTTGTATTGTTGGATCTGTTCTTTACCGTGTTGCAGTGCAGTTTGCTTTTGAAGCAAACGCGATTGGTGTTGATACGTCGACCGATCTTCAATTGATTACCGCGCTGTTAGTTGCTTCAGCTCTCATTATACCACGTTATTGGGGGAAACTTAAACATGATTGAGTTTTCTCATGTCGGAGTCACATTTAAACCAAAAACGCCTTTGGAAAAACAAGCCCTCATTGACATTAATCTCAAAATTGATCGAGGGAGTTTTGTTACAATTATTGGTTCGAATGGTGCTGGTAAATCAACTTTGCTAAGCGTGTTAGCGGGTGCCATTCCCCCTACAGAGGGGAAAGTGCTTATCAATGGGCAAAATGTTTCTAGGCAATCAGTCAGTGAGCGAGCAGACAGGATTGCTTGTGTTTTCCAAGATTCATTAATGGGTAGTTGCGGTTCTTTAACCATTGAAGAAAATTTGGCTCTTGCTGCTATGCGCGGGAAGCGTCGAGGTTTGCGTTCAGCGTTGAATTATAAAAAACGGCAGTTTTTTCGTGATGAAATTGCCCAATTAGGCATTGGGCTTGAGACATATATTCATAATCCTATGGATAGTTTGTCAGGGGGACAACGGCAAGCCGTTTGTCTTGTGATGGCCACTTTAGCCCATGCAGATGTTTTATTGCTTGATGAACATACTTCAGCATTAGATCCTGGAATGGCTGATTTTGTCATGCGGTTGACCGAAAAAATTGTTGAAGAGAAAAAATTAACAACTATTATGGTAACACATTCTATGCGCCAGGCCCTTGATCATGGAGATCGTACATTGATGTTGCATGGGGGAAAAGTGATTTTGGATGTGCGTCAAGAGGAACGTAAGGGGTTGGATGTAAGCGATCTTATCGGTATGTTTCAAAAAGTTCGTGGTGAAGCTCTCGATGATGATGAACTTTTAATGGATTAATATTTTGGCTCAGAAAAAAGCGCATGAAGTCGATCATTTTCTAACGCGTTTTTCACGCTCTTTTCCTATTGTTCTCATTTATGGACCAGATCGAGGTCTTGTTTGTGAACGTGCGCAGCGTTTTGCTAAGCTTACAAAGATAGCTATAGAAGATCCATTTTCAACGATTCGTTTGGATGCAACTGAAATTGATAAAGACCCTCCCCGTTTGGAAAATGAAGCACGTACTTTATCACTTTTTGGAGGAGATCGTTTAATATGGATCTCTAACGGTGCTAATCAAAAAGGTTTTCTGACAGCTTTGAAGCGTTTAATTGACGAACCACCAGAGAAAAGTTTTATTCTCATTGAGGCAGGGGATTTGAAAAAAGGAACAGGATTGCGTAATGCCGTTGAAACGGCAGAAAAAGCAATGGCTTTGCCCTGTTTTGCAGATGATGTTCGCGCTCTTGATGGACTGATTGATGAGGTTTTGGGCCATTTTAAGAAGACCCTTTCTTTGGATGCACGTAAGTGGTTGCACGAAAGTTTGGGAGGTGATCGTCTTGTATCACGAAGTGAGTTAGAAAAGCTTTGTCTTTACGCTTCGAATATTCATATCACTCTCGAGGATGTCAAAGCTGTTGTGAGTGATGTCAGTGCTCTTTCTCTTGATGACGTGATTGATGCTCTTTTATTGGGTGATATAACAGGTTTTGAGACTCATTTTAGCAGACATGCAACAGTGCAGAGCACAGTTTTTCTTATTTTAAGTACGGCACAAAGGCATTTTCAACAATTGCAATTGTTACGTTATCAAGTTGAGGTTGAAGGAAAATCTCCTTCTATAGCGATTTCTCAAGCTCGCCCTCCCATTTTTTTTCAACGGAAAAAAATTGTTGAACAGGCTTTAAGATATTGGAAATTAGAACATATTTCCTATGCAATGGAAAGAATTCAAAGTGCTGTTTTAGAAAGTCGTAAAAATCCGCTTTTGAGCGAAGCGATCGTTCGTCAAATTTTACTGGGACTTACAATTACTGCGCGGCGTCAAAAAGCTGCTTAAAACATATAAGATATTGATTTATAATAATTTACTGTTTTATATATTGAATGAGAGTCTCGAAAGGTTTTCTCATTTCCATCCTACTTATATTGAAACAATCAAAACCATTTTTTTTTGCATATCACAAGTGGGTTGGCATGTGGGTAAAAACACGAGAAGAAAGGAATAAAAATGTTTCAATCGTCTTCACGCAAGGATTGTTGCAACATTGGGAGCCGGCAAAGAGTATAAGGGGAACCGACTTATACCTTCATAAGCGTGAAGAATGGTGGTGCTCAGAGGCTTTTACGCTATGCCATTCACGGGCGATAGCGTGAAATGGGCTTGAGTGTGCTTTAAGAGATGTTTCTATTAAAGCAAGCGCGTGAATTGACGGCACAGCATCCCTCTTATAATGCAGAGAAAAGAGTAAAAAGAACAATAATAGTTTCTGTAGAAATATCGAAAACAATCTATACATTACCTCACGCGTAATTCTTCATTTTTTGGAAAAATTTTGGCAAATGACCATAGAAGAAGCAAAATTTTGTTTTTTAGAGGTTTACTTTTTTAATTTTTCTTGCATGAAAACACATTTTTCATGAAACTACTCTCAACCAATTGATGCATCAACATATTTTATCTTTATAAGGAAAAAAATGGACCATTATACCCTTTTAATCATTGAAGATGATGATGATTTGCGCCCTATTTTGGTAGAACAATTACAAATGCATCAAGAATTTGAAGTACTGCCAACAAAAACAGCTGAAGCAGGAATAACAATAACCCAAGAGAAAAATATTGATCTCGTTATTTTAGGAATTGAATTGTCTGATTTTGATGGCTGCAAAGCTGTTAAAAAATTACGTGCCCAAGGCTTTCGTGCGCCCATTATTATGATCACAAATCATGATACAAATTGCGATACTCTTTTAGATCTTGAAACAGGCGCCAATGACTATGTAACAAAACCCTTTCGTTTTGCGGTGTTATTGGCACGAATCCGTGCCCAATTGCGTCAATATGAGCAAAATAATGATGCAGTTTTTTCCATTGGTCCCTATAGCTTTAAACCTAGACAAAGACTTCTTATTGATCAATGCAATAAAAAAATGCACCTCACAGAAAAAGAAGCGGCAATTCTTCAATACCTCTATTCCACCAATGATAAAATTGTCAGTCGTGAAACACTGTTAGAACAAATTTGGGGTTACAATAAAGATGTTGTCACTCATACCTTAGAAACCCACATCTATCGTTTGCGACAAAAAATTGAAAAAGACCCTTCTCATGCAAAAATTCTTATTACCGATCAAAATGGCTATCGCTTAAATCTTTAAATCTTCTCTAACATTGATTGCTTCAAAAGCAATTTTTCTTCTCTTCCCTTTCTCTGAAACACAACAACACGAAAAAAATACACTATGCTGATTTATAAAGATCATTCATGATTTATAACTTTAACGACAGTCTGAAATAGAGTAAAATTCCCTCTTTCCAATCCATCTGATTATGAATGAGTAAAATCAGTTACTTATAAAAAATAAGAATAATCGTGAGATGCGTCCTGAAAAAGGTATATAATGAACAGTTGCTTTCACGTACCCAGAAATAAAATTTGTTTTTTCAAACAAACGAACGATTTGTTGCCACCTATAAGATATTGTCCATAACCAAAAGCAGTACAAGCATTGTGTGCCCAAGAACAGGGCGATTTTTCTTACCCATCACAAAGAGGATTCGTGGAGGGATAACCATTTAGCAAAAGCGCACTTATGCCTCCCAAAAACTCTCTCAATATAAGATAATAACAATCGTGATATTAAGCGAACGGAGAAAATGGGAGTGCCGGTTCTCTATCAGTTTGCGTAATCTCTGAAACCGGTAAACAGCCTAATTTAGGGAGAATATGAAGTTTTAAAGACGAAAACCACTCACCATTTTTATCATCTCCTTTTAATTCAGCTTTACGAGTTTCAAAAGTATAGAGAGCAATATCTTTTAAATAATGGAGATTACATATTGCCTCACGCTTTTGTTTCTCACGTTCTTTAATGGGATTACGACCCTCATATAAAGCAGAATGCTATTGGGTTGCACAATCGCGAGCTTGCTTTAAAGAAACATTTCTTAAAGTATAGAAGTCTATTTCACGACGGCACCCATGGATGGTATAGCGTAAAAGCCATTGAGCATCACCATCTTTATGCTTGTGAAGGTGCAAGCCGGCACCATCATACTCTTTACCGGCCCCCAATGGTGCGACAGCCCTTGGTATTGAGACGATTGATGAGAGGCATTTTTCGCCTTTCTTGAGAGTTTTTTACCCACATACCAGCTCTGCTTATAACGCGCAAATAAATGATTATGATTGGTTCAATATAAGAGGATTTGAGATGAGAAAATCTTACAATATTCGTGGGGGGTATTCAGCGTGCAAAATGATAAATTATCATTATAAATCAATAAGTTATAGTTTATCTTATAAGCAAAGGTTATGCCCAATGGATCTTGAATCTCTTCACAGATGCGATTGTGAGAGGGAATTGGCAACAACGTGAGAAGAACTCTCATAGGCTTGTGGTGATAACGCAGGAATAAAAACCCGCCGCGATTGACGGCGCTTTACAAGCAGTCCTTGATAAACACGTTTTTGTGCCTGACACATCAAGAGACCTCCGAAATAAGGCAAAAGATAACGTGCAAAGGGCTCATAAAAAAATGAGAACAATCGTGAGGTACGTCCTAAAGAAGGCATATAATGGACAACTTCTTGCACTGGTCCAGAAATAAAATTTGTTTTTTCAAACAAACGAGCGATTTGTTGCCGACTATAGGGTTCACCATAACCAAAAGGTGTGGAAGCATTGCGTGCCCAAAAACCAGGGCGATGAGGAACAATAACAATCAGACTACCATTGGGAACTAAAACGCGCCATATTTCATTCAACGTTTCAAGTGAATTCTCTGTATATTCCAGAGCATGTACCAATAAAACACAATCCACCGAAGCATCAGGAAGCGGTAAATCTTCTTCAAAAACAAGTGCTGTAGCGACCTTATCAGCACAAGGCCAAGGTGAAACACCCTGAGCAGCCGGCATAAAGGCAAAACATTGCTGGGCGCGTGAACACAATACGGAAAGATAAGGAAGCGCATAGCCTAAACCCATCACCCGTTTATCAATAAGATCAGGCCACCATAAATTTAATTGCTCACACAACGTCCTTTGTACACGCAGTCCAAGGGCAGAATCGTAAAAATCTCTCAGTGTGATTATATCCAACTTAACATACCGTATAGAAAAACTTTAAACCTAACAGGCGCTTACATATACCCCACTTATATGGACTTTTGCCTTTTCTCCGCAATGGTAAAAATTTTAATATTTCATATTTTAAACCCAAATAATAACAACAGCACAGAATATTTCTCATAATCACTTCACGAAAAAGTGCTCTTATTATATTCTTTCTTCAAACTTTAGATTCTAAAAAGCTTCCAATACGCTTTTTCACATTGGTCCTTTGACATCCATGAGAAGGGGAATCATTAATTAAAATGAAGAAGCCTTTCAAGATAGCTTTTCTCTGCTTCTAGAATATGCTCTTTACTCAGACGTTTGCGAATTTCCTCTAAAATCTGCCGTGCACGCATTTGATCATTTTCTTGTGGTAGTCTTGCGCCTTCTTGCCCTTCTTGGTCTGTGTCTGTTTCTGAAGAAATTGAACGCCCTAATGGATCTTCACGACCACGAACAGCATTTTGACTTCCCCCAGTTTCTTTAAGCTTTTCACGCATTTTTTCCAAAACACTTTGTGCACCTTGCCGCAAAGCTTCTAAAGCATCTGATTGATTTTGCATAGACATTTGATTGTTACCATGATCAAGAGCATCTTCTGCGAAGTTCATTTTTTCTTCTGCTTTTTTGAATGCATCATTCGACGCAAACCCTTGTGTTGATAATTCTTTTTCTAACATTGATAATTCAGATTGCAATTCAGCTTGACGTTTTTTTAAAGATTGTCTTTGTTGTTCAGGAACAGTTTCTCCACGTTGTTGTTGCTTTTCTAATTGATGTGTTTCATTGAGGATTTCTTGCTGACGACGCATCAAATCTCCCAATTGATCCATTTTTTCTTTCATCCTTGCAGATTGGTTCTGATCTTGTCCTCCACTTTGATTGCCTTTTTGCACTTGCAAATGATCAAGCGTTTGTTCGACTTCTGCCAACAACTGTTCAGCTGCTAAAGAAGAGCCCATCTTGGCCATTTCCTCAATTAAATTCAGCTTTTTTTCTAATGAATCTTCTGAAAGAGTGGGAGGACTAAGATTGTTATTGTCAGACTTACTCTTATCTTGTGCATTTTCGGCTAAAGCGTGAATATAATTATCCATAGCTTGTCGTAAATCTGCCATCAGCCGTTCAATTTCTGCCGCTGGAGCACCATAACGAAGAGCATCACGCAAAGCCGCTTGCGCTTGTTTGAGATTTTTTTGCACAGAGTCGAGCTGATTTCCTTCAATTCCCGAAGCAATCTGCCATAAATACGCGATAACATCACGCAAATCATCTTCTGTTTCTGCCATAGAAAGCCTTGTCCACGCACTCTGTAGAACAAGAAAATGTGTGAGATTTTGCAATCCCTCTTTTGGACGCACCAGCAAAGCAGCAAGCATATCAAGAACACGCTCTTTTTTAGCAGCATCCAAAACCAACATACGACGCAATTCAATCACTGCACGCGCAACAGGACTCGAAAAAACACGCTGTGGGAGTGTCATCACAAAAGTTTTACTGCGCCCTTTCTGCCCCGCCCCATCTTCTGCTACCAAAGTAATTTTAACTTCTAAACCAGCCCAAGGATGCCCTGATACATCTTGCACTGTGCGCATTTTACCCTTTCCCCCACGGGGCAGGAGGAGTTTTATTTCAGGTGCCTTATAAAGAGAAGACGTCCTTTTATGCGGATTTAAAAAAGGTTCTATTTCAACAAAAGCTTTTGTCACGCCATAATCATCATTGACTTCATAGAGAAGTTCCAACGAACCCGTTAAAATTCGCCCTGGTTTTTCCACCCAACAAATTGTTGGAGGCTGATTTTTAATCACTTGCAAATCCCATTGTTGTTTTTTATGCCGCGATGACACCACGAGATTGATTGAACGCTCTAACCGTGTTTCAAAATGAACGATTGGATCATGCGAAGCACCCTTTTCATTTTTCTTCGTAAACGAAATTTCTCGTGCATTTTCTTTAGAACTTGCTTTTACTGTAACGCCAGCACCATTGACAACACGGACAACCAAACCACTCCCTTCAGGAACAGCAAACTGTGTCTTGTTATCTTTTGTCAAATAAAGAGGGGGAACATTGGTATAAGCAGGGGGTGTTATCCAAGCATCAATCCGCATTGATGTTTCATCGATCACAGGACGTAAATCGAATGCATCTGCCAAACGCCCTCCTAATGAACCAAAAGAAAAACTAAAAGCACACACACAAAGGAGAATACATATAGTCCTCAAAGCCAAAGGATCATAAACCCCACTTTTGAGGTCGATAAATCCGGTTTTTAAATGGTATAACTGTTTTGCCATGCGGCGTTGATGTTCACGCCAAACAAGTACAGTCAAATCTTCATCATTCTCAGAACATAAACGATCTGTTTGGGCGCTTAAAGGTTGATTTATGAGGTCGTTTATGCGTTCAAGATGCTGATCAACGTCCCGCATTGTAGGAAAGCGAAAACGAATAAGAAAAAATAAACTCCCCACAGCCAAAAACAACATAAGCCCAAGTAAGAGCACATGTGGCCAATAACCTAGAATGGCAAAAATACCCAACCAACTAAGCGAACAAAAGAGACTAAGAACGAGAAAAAACGGCAACAACCGCACCCATATTCGTTCAAAGAAGAGGATAAACCACATAAAAATGCGCACACACAAAAGCTTTATTCTTGCAAAACTTTTGATGTTTTCATTTCTCATAGACAAGTATTGTCCCCTTTTGCAGCGGTGAATTGAGATCTTGATCTCTTCTTCGTCTTAAAAGGCGAAGATTCCCATCCCCCATTCATTCGTAACCAGATTATTTCCTCTCAAATAGGCTTTACTCTCTGACCATTTATGTGACTCATTTCATAGGATAACCCAGCAAATCTTACCCTGAATACCCCATTCAACTTTATAGTTTTACACTTAGCTGATGCAAAAGAAAACTAAAATCCATGAGAAACGACATTACAGAGAAATTCTCCATAAAACAATTTCCAGACAATCAATTTTTTCATTAAAGTTTAGTAAAAATAAGACCAATAATCCTTAACAAGCTTCAATCCAATCTGGAATATGATCACAACCTATCAATTGGGCATAATCAAGACGTGGACGAATAATTGCATACCGCATATCCTGGACAAGAACTTCTGGCACCAAAAGTCGACTATTATAGGTACTTGCCATCACCGCACCATAAGCACCCGCTCCAGTAATCGCTAAAACATCACCCGCTGCGAAAGCCGGTATAGAGCGATTTAATGCTAAATAATCACCAGTTTCACAAACAGGACCAACAATATCTGCATTGATCAACGGAGCATCCCTTGGTGCTTTTTGCACTGGTATAACATTCTGCCATGCATCATAAAGTGTTGGGCGCATAAAATCATTCATAGCCGCATCAACAATAACAAAATTCCGTCCTTCGCCCTTTTTTAAATACACAACAGATGTCACCAAGAGACCGGCATTACCAACGATACTGCGCCCCGGCTCTAGGATAATATTGATTCCTAAAGGTGCGATATGTTTCTTTACCAGTTGTGCATAATCAACAGGAGTTGGTACTGACTGCTGCTCGCAACCATAAGAAATACCAAGCCCCCCACCAATATCAACATGGGTTATTGCATAACCCTCATTCCATAATTGACGTACAAAATCTGCGGCAATTATAAATGCATCTTCAAAGGGCTTTAAGTCACAAATTTGGCTACCAATATGAAGATCAACACCACAAACATGAAGACCAGGCAATTGTGCAGCCCTTTTATAGGCATCCCATGCCAACGATAGAGGAATACCAAACTTATTCTCAGATTTTCCTGTTGTAATTTTCTTATGAGTCTTAGCATCCACATCTGGATTAATACGCAAAGAAATACGTGCTTTCTTTGCAAGGGCTACAGCCCGTGCCGATAATTGTTCAAGTTCTGGCTCTGATTCAACGTTAAAACAATAAATATCCTGCGCAAGAGCAAAATCTATCTCTTCAACTTTTTTACCAACACCAGAATAGACAATGCGATGAGCAGGAATACCAACAGCAAGCACACGCCGTAATTCTCCCTCTGAGACGACATCAGCTCCCGCTCCATTATTCGCCAAGAGTTGTAAAACCGCTTGATTAGAATTTGCTTTAACCGCATAAGCAATCAAACTTGGCATATCCCGAAATGCATCCTGATAGTCTCTAAAATGTGTCATGAGTGCATTTGCTGAATAACAATAAAAAGGTGTTCCAACCTCCTGTGCAAGTTGCAAAAGCGAAACACCTTCAGCATGCAGCACATCGTGCTGATAAGAAAAAAAATGCATAAAAACCTCTATTGTATCAATCGGTCGAGAATAAAAGGCTCATTTGCTTTGTTTTGCGGAACGGATGCTCCTTGCGAAGAATCCACCACTTCTGAAGGAGGCAACTCTAACGCCCCTTTACGCCCACATCCAACAATAACAACACTCCCCAACAGAACAATTGTTAAATTCTTCAAAACGGTTTTCATACGCCTTTTTCTCTCCCTCTCGTTATTTTTTGGATTTACAAACCAACCATTCAGGCAGTTACAAGGCGTTTTTTCCAATAAGAAATCTGATCAAGCACTTCTGAAGGCGCGGTACCACCAAAACTTTTACGGCTTTTCACTGATTTTTCAACTGTTAAAACCTCAAAAAGCGTTGCATGAATCTCTGGACAAATCGTTTGGAGTTCACTCAACGATAACTCATTCAAATCACATTGTTTTTTTTCCGCCAAAGCTACAGCACACCCGGTAATATGGTGTGCTTCACGAAAAGGAAGCCCTAACTCACGCACCAGCCAATCAGCAAAATCAGTTGCGGTAGCATAACCAGCACCAGCAGCTTGTTTCATAGCTTCTTTATTGACTTGCAAATCACCAACAATCCCTATCATTGCTAGCAATGATAATTCTAAGCTCAAAGCTCCATCAAACACATATTCCTTGTCTTCTTGCATATCTTTTGAATAAGCAAGCGGCAACCCTTTCATCACTGTTAAGAGCCCCATCAATGCACCATTCAACCGCCCACTTTTAGCACGCACAAGTTCCGCAGCATCGGGATTTCTCTTTTGTGGCATAATAGACGAACCCGTTGAAAAAGCATCCGATAAACGAATAAAATGAAATTGTGCACTGGACCACAGAACTATTTCTTCCGCTAAGCGGGAAAGATGCATTGCACAAAGCGCACCAACGCTTAAAAATTCCAGTGCAAAATCACGATCCGAAACACTATCAATCGAATTGCGCGTTGGTTCTCGAAAGCCCAATGTTTCTGCTGTCATAAAACGATCAATTGGAAAGCTTGTTCCCGCCAAAGCCGCAGCTCCTAAAGGCGATTCATTCATTCGTTCAACTGCATCACGCATTCGTGACAAATCTCGACCAAACATTTCAACATACGCCATCATATAATGACCAAATGTTACAGGCTGCGCTGATTGTAAATGCGTAAAACCTGGCATAAAGGTTTCAACATGTTGTTCTGCTCGAACAAGCAATTGCTCTATCAATCTTTTTAAAGCTTGCATGATTCTCTGTGAGGCATCACGCACCCACAAACGAAAATCAACAGCCACTTGATCATTGCGGGAACGCGCCGTATGCAAACGTCCTGCCACAGAGCCAATCAATTCTCCCAATCGCGCTTCAATATTCATATGAATATCTTCCAGCTTTCGTGAAAAAAGAAATTTTCCTTCCTCGATTTCTTGACGAATAAGTTTTAAACCATGAACAATTTTTTCATAATCCGCTTGTGAAATAATCTTTGTTTGCGCTAACATTGCAGCATGAGCAAGTGAACCTTCAATATCTTGCCGATAAAGTTTTTGATCAAAATCAATAGAGGCATTAATTTCTTCCATAATTGCAGCCGGTCCTGCTATAAAACGGCCACCCCACATCTGGTTCGTTAATTTTTCATCTGCCATATTCTAAAACACCCATAAAAAGGATAAAGATCATGATTCCTCAAAATTTTACCAACCAAAACAAAAAGAATAAAAAGAGGCTTTTCATCACATCCTTTTTTGCTGTCATAATCTTAGCTGCTATCAGTTTATACGCACTAAAAAGCCCCTCTGACAAGAGAGAGTTCTCTTTTACCAATTTTATATCAGGAGAAAAGACCGCAAAATTCCAAAAAGAACAAGAAGAAAAAATGAGAGCGATCCAAAAAGCAGCAAAAGGATTTTTTACGCACATACGATTTGCTGATACGCCATTAGATATGACACAACTCTCTTTCAAAGATATTCAAGGAAACAACCATAAACTCAGTGAATTTACCGGAAAACCAATATTGGTCAATCTATGGGCAAGTTGGTGTGCACCTTGCCGCACAGAAATGCCAGAATTGGCACAATTAAAACGTGAATTGGCTGGAGAAAATTTTGATGTCATGGCTATTAATATCGATAAAACGACTTCTCCTGAAAAAATTCAACAATTTTTACAAGATGTTCATGCTGAGAATTTGTTATACTATCGTGATGAAACAATGGATATTTTCAACAATGTTAGAAAACAAGGGCTCGCTTTAGGATTACCCATTACATTTCTCATTGATAAAAAGGGGCATCTTATTGCTTCCTTCAATGGCGCAGCTCCATGGGCAAATAACGATGCCAAAACCCTTATAAAAGCTGTCATAAAAGAAGCATTATAAACTAATAACCACGCCTTTTTAAACGCTGTATAAGGAGATCCAGTGCGGATAAAAAAGCAGAACGATCTTTGCGACAAAAAGGACGCGGCCCCCCTATCATATTGCCCTGTCCTCGCAAATCTTCCATCAAGTTGCGCATTGCCAAAGCCTGACCAATTGAACTTACATCAAAAATACGCCCCGTTGGCGAAAGACAAGCACCTCCAGCTTGTACAACCCGAGCGGCTAAAGGAATATCACTGGTAATAACAATACTCGCCTCATGCACGTGTTCTACAATCCAATCATCGGCACCATCGAGTTCACCAGCAACAACCACTCTTTCAACAAGTGCTTCATCCGGAAGGGATAAGAAACGATTTGCCACCACAAAGGTTTTAAGCTGATAACGATTCATCACACGATAAACTTCGTCTTTTACAGGACAAGCATCGGCATCAATTAACAAAGTAATAGCAGGCTTTACCAAGCTATTGATATCTTGATTTTCACGCAATAATAAGTTCTTTCATTCATCTAAATGTTGCAAATTTCTGCGATAAAACATGACCGCCGCATTTATTTCAGCGCCTAAAATAAAAATTGCGCTTAATATATAAAGGAAAATAATAGCAACCATAATAGATGCTAACCCAGCATAGGTAGAAATATAATCAAACATTGTCAAATATTGTGCAAAAGCAATAGAAGCGACAAACCACACAAACATTGTCACCACGATTCCTGGGAGAATATCTGTAAATTTGCGTCGTTCTGCTGGTAGCCATTTATGAACAATCAAAAGACTTGCGAATAAAACAACTGCTGCGATTATGTAACGCCATAAACGAATAGCCCCAATATATTCAGTCATAAAAAAAGGATGATTGTGCATAATCTTGATCAACAGAGGTGTTAAAATCAACAAAAAGCTGATCACAACCAAGCCAACAGCTCCAAGGATCACAAAAAACAAACTCTGAAAACGACAAAACAACAAACTACGCCGATCAACAACACGATAAGCTTTATTCAAAGCAGTACGTAATGCCTCTATCCCATTCGAAGCAAAATAAGCCGCCCCCATGACAGAAATCGTCAAGACTCCTCCCCGCTGAACAGTTAAAACATTGATAATTTCCTTAGATAAAGGCTCTGCAATAACATCTGGTAATAACTGCACCAAAGCTTTGATTTTTTGTGGTGTATAGGTAAAAGCTCCGATAAAACTCGCAAGAGATGTTCCAAAAATGAAAAAAGGAAAAAATGCTAAAAGCCCTGAAAGCGCGATATGACTAGCGAAAGCACTCCCATTATCACGCCAATAATGGCTTACTGCATTAACAAGAATACGATAACTATACCAAAAGATATTTTTTAACAAATCTCGATACTTTCGGGTAACACTCTCTTCTTCATCGTCCTAAGTTTTACAAAAATCATCAAGATTTAAAAAACCCCTTTCACTATAAATGGTAATGATTAATGCCGTCAAGCCTCACTACGTACTAAAACTCAAAAACACAAACGAGCAAATTTTACGCATGAAGAACTGAAAATGCCTATACACTAATATATTGATTTATAATAATTTATCACTTTGCATATTGGATTAAACGCTCGAATATTGTAAGATTCTTTCATGTTCAATTCTCCCATTTGAAACAAGTAACATCACCCACCTACATGTTGTAAGCAAAGTTGGAATATGGGTAAAAACGCTAAAGAAAGGCGTAAAAATGCGCTATGAATCGTCTTTAATGCAAGGGTTGATAACATAGGGATTAGCAAAAAGAATGATGTTGCCGATTGTTACTACAATCCTTGAGATTATCGATAAAACAAATGATATATCCCAATAGACAAGAAATCTGAGATACAAATTTAAAGAAGAGACCCAATAATCTTTTTATTTCAAAATAGACCAACGACAGCCAGAAAGCAAACAAATGCAAACACAAGATTATCGAGAAATAACCTTTTAAATGAGTGTAAAAACATTAATTTTCCAAAACACACCAATCACCCAATGTGAGGAATTTCTCTGAAGTTTCGTGAGTTTTTTACATCTACAAATGCTCCAAAGAATAATCTTACCTTCATAAAACTTTTTGAACACTGATCATCTCTATCCCCAAATTCCCTTTGTTCTTTATGGTAATTCACACCTTCAGAGAACAGAGATTTCTAAAAGAAACCTACAAATTTAATAAAAATTTCTTTACGCATCTTTTTTAGAAACGCTTTGGCGTCCAAAATCAGGAGCATCAATTTCCTGTCCCGCTTCAATAATATTACGGCGCACGGCACGGGTACGTGTAAAAAAGTTAAACAGCGTCTCACCATCTCCCAAATGGATTGCCCGTTCCAAAGAAGCAAGCCCTTCACTAAAACGGCTCAACATTTCTAAAATAGCATCCTTATTATGCAAACAAATATCGCGCCACATAACCGGATCAGAAGAAGCCAAACGCGTAAAATCACGAAAACCCGAAGCAGAATAAGCAATCACTTCAGAATTTGTCACTTTTTCTAAATCACTCGCTGTCCCAACCGTATTATAAGCAATTAAATGCGGTAAATGCGAAACAATAGCCAAAACAAGATCATGATGTTTAGCATCCATTGTTTCAACACGCGCACCACAAGCTTCCCAAAACGCTGTCAATTGCGCAACAGCCACAGCATCACTGTCAGCAAAAGGCGTTAAAATACACCATCGATTCATAAACAAGTCAGCAAAACCAGCATCTGGTCCTGAATATTCTGTTCCCGCAATTGGATGACCAGGAATAAAATGAACGGATTTTGGTAATAAAGGTGCCATTTCTGCAATGACCAACGCTTTTGTAGAACCAACATCACTCACAATCGCCCCAGTTTTTAAATGATCACGAATGTTTTTTGCTACCTCCGCACTTGCACCAACGGGTACAGAAACAATCACTAAATCTGCTCCTTCAACAGCTTTGGCATTATCCGTTGTATAAAAATCTCCAAGTTCTAATTCACGCGCTCTATTCAGGGTTTCTTGACGACGTGTTGCAATAGAAATACAATCTGCAAGATTTTTCTTTTTAATCACCCTTGCTAAAGAAGAGCCAATAAGACCAATCCCAATAAGTGCTATTTTTTCAAATTGACTTTGGAGCATCTTTTTCCTTTAAAAATTCTTTAAAAACAGCAACAAAACAAAAATTTGTCTCTACTGTTTATTCAAGATTTATGTATCAAACATTAAAAAAACACAAGCTACGAGAAAATAGATAATAAAAGTCACGCATCTCCAATAATGACCCACATCAACCACCAACAGATTATTTTTTACCTAGGAAATATGAAAAAGAGAGATAAAACACGTAACATCAAGCCCTAAAGCTTGTCAATTCACCGCTTACAAATAAGAAATAACCGGTGCATGTCATTTTTTTCTCTCAAAAAGCGCTATTTTATTTAAAAAAAATAAATTTTATAAACAAAGAATTTACTTTATAGAACTTCCAAGGTCTTCAAATCAACCACCATCAATCCAAACTTCCTATTCTCAGCAGGGATGTTCCATAGATCATCTTCAATCTGATCTTTATGGATATGACGCAAAGGATTTGTGTGAACATCTATAAGAATAAACAAACGCTAGGTCAGTTGTGAAATCGTTGTTGTTTTACAAAGTGTTTAAGAAAAATCCGATATTTTTTTCCAAGCCATTGCCGCTCTATTTATAGTTTTATAATTATAGTTTTATAACGTTGTTTATCTAATAATAACATATTGATTTATAAAGATAAATTATATTTTTCAACTTGTATCATAACCCCAAATATTGTAAGATTTTCTCATCTTAAATCATTTCATTTTGAATCAATTAAAATCATTTATTTGATAGTCATAAGCTGAGTTTGCGTGCGGGTAAAGACACGAAAAGAAAAGGGTAAAAATGCTTCAATCGTTTCCACACAAGAATTGTTGAAACATTGGGAACTGGTAAAGAGTATGATGATGTCGGTTTTCTTCTTTATACACGTAAAGATGGTGGTACTCAATGAATTTACTAGTATACCATCCACGGGCGCCATCGCGAAAAGGGCTTGCGTGCTCTTTAAGAAATATTTTTTTAAAGAGCACGCGTGCTTTTTCTGTTACCTTTAAATCAACACCCAATTCCAATGCAACAACATATTGAAGATAATAATTGAAACGAGTGTGTGCTTTATAGACTATCCTAGCTTTCTATACCAAATAGCAGCAATAACTTTGTTTGAGTAATCTCTGAAAGAGACATACAGCCTAATTTAGGAAGAATATGAAGTTATAAAAGAGAAAACCAAAATCCATTTTTACCACTATCCCTTAATTCAGCTTTGCTGCTTTCAAAAACATTAAAGCAATATTTTTGAAACAATGGAGATTACGCGTTGCTTAGCGCTTTTGTTTGTTACGTTCTTTAATGAAATCACACCCTTCATGCAAAACACAATACCATTGTGTTGCACATTCACGGGCTTGTTTTAAAAGACATCTTTTAAAGAGCACCCAAGCTCATTTCACACCACCGCTCGTGAATAGTATACTGGTAAATCCATTGAGTACTACCATCTTTACGCTTATCAAAGAAGAAAGCCGGCACCATTATTCTCTTTACCGTCTCCCAATGTTGCGACAGCTCTTGGTATTGAGACGATTCATAAGAAGCGTTTTATTCCTTTTTTTAGAGTTTTTTACCCACATACCAGCCCCACTTGTGACGTGTAGGAACATGGTTCTGATTGATTCAATATAAGAGGATTTGAGATGAGAAAATCTTACAATATTCGGGGAGGTATTCAACATGCAAAACGATAAATTATCACTATAAATCAACGCGTTGATAATTGTAGCTGTTTTGTGTGTTTTGCTCATGATAACAATGGGGAAATGATGTATTGTAAAGATGAATTTTATGAAATTGTTTTGGTTGTGAAACAGAATATTATAGAGTGAAAAATAAAGAGAGAGTGCCCTTATTCTTTATTGAGCAGGCAAAACTTACATGCCTAGAGTAAAGATATATTGTGCCTATCGGCTGTGATAGGGGTTATCTTTGACCGGCATGTTTGTTCACAGACAGAAATGATAGTCTTAAGATGAAAGCCTTTCTTAAAAAGTCATTCTCGTGGTTTTTCATTCTATCTCACGGTGACTTTTGTGAAGAATGTAATATAAAATTCATCGGGTACAACCCTTGTTCCTTCTGTAATGTATAAGTGATCACCATCATTCATTTTGCTGAATTTTAACGTTGCTTATATTGTTCTTGTGGTGAAATGGTTCATGAAAACAGTGGGCGTTTTTATTTAAACGGTCATCCACTATTAATCTTGCTTGTGATGAAAAACAAGCAATCGTTATTAATTCATTATAAGATGGGATGAGAATAAAGAATACTATTCTGTTTAGGGCTCTCATTTAAGTTACAAAAGTATAATTATCATTATAAATCAATTTATTGTTTAAGATTGCCCATCAAACAGACTTCTTTCCATTCATCTTCTGTCACGGGTTGTACTGATAAGCGAGAGACGTTGACGAGTACCATATTGTTCAGTTTTGGATTCGCTTTAATTTGTTTTAATGAAACAGGTGTTGGCATATCGCAGAGTGCACGAATATCTACACATTCCCAGCGTGGATCAGAGGTGGTGGAATCAGGATGTGCTTCAGCACATATTTCTACAATACCTACAATTTCTAGTCCTTTATTAGAATGATAAAAAAAGCCTTTATCGCCCAATTTCATGGCGCGCATATTGTTGCGGGCTTGATAATTACGCACGCCATCCCATTGTTCACCATGCGTGCCTTTTTGCTTCTGCATCTCCCATGACCATTTATGAGGTTCAGATTTAAAAAGCCAATAAGCCATGAAATCTCCTTTTTTAGATTATTGATATTGCACAAGATAGTATTTTACCATGCATTTATAAATGTACCATTCTGTATGATTTTTAAAATGAGGTAAAGAATGTACAATATTGGCTTCTTTCTTCTTTTTTGAGAGAGAATATAATTGCGGTGACGTGATATGTCATACAGCCTGCCTGTTTGCATAGATTGCATGGGATGTTTTGTCTTTGGTTTACTGTTATAAGACAAGATGTGTGTGTCAAAGAATAAATTTAAAGTGAAACGGTGAACATAAAAGATTTTGTCATTTTTTACTTGGATCTAAAAAACAAGACTATGATTGTATTGCATCTCAAAGTCATGTTTAAAAATGGTATAAGAAAACAGCTTCTAGGAAGAGAAAAGTCTATAGGAATCATGAATAATAAGCTGTTCTACTATGGTGCTTCATCGTGCGTTTTTTAGATAGCATAAGCATTCATTTTGTTATGCTTTTGTTCCACGACGTCCCATTCCAATGAGGGGGGTGGATTTTTCATCCAATGGCCAGCGTGAGCGGGGGGCAAGATCAAGGGGGCTTGTTTCGCCCCGTGCGAGTTTTTGTGCACCAACAAAAGCAATCATTGCTGCATTATCGGTACACAAGGAAAGAGGTGGAGCTATAAATTCAAATCCATGTTGATAAGCGAGCTCTTGCAATGTCAATCGAATGGCTTGATTAGCAGCAACTCCGCCTGCGACCACTAAAGCAGGAGGATGATGCCCTTTATTACGAGAGAGGGGATATTGGTGGGTAAAATGTTGCAAAGCTAAATGAACGCGATCATGCACGGTATCAGTTACTGCGGCTTGAAAGCTTGCTGCAATGTCAGCTACATCACTTTCTGTCAGGGGAGCCATGGCTGTTGCTGCTTGGCGAACAGCCGTTTTGAGACCTGAAAAGGAAAAATCTAGCCGTTTTTCACCTTTTAAAGGGCGTGGAAGAGGAATACGATTTTTATCACCCAATAAAGCAGCTTTTTCAAGTGCTGGACCACCAGGGTAAGGAAGACCTAAGAGTTTTGCTGTTTTATCAAAAGCTTCCCCTAAGGCATCATCAATGGTGGTTCCTAAACGTTGGTAATTGCCTACTTCGTGGACAAGAATTGTTTGTGTATGACCACCGGAGACCAGCAACAATAAATAGGGAAAAGAGACATTATGTGTGAGTACGGCTGTTAAGGCATGACCTTCCAGATGATTTACGGCAATAAAAGGTTTTCCTGTAGCAAGAGAAAGCGCTTTTGCCGTCGTAACGCCTACTAAAAGTCCTCCTATTAAACCCGGTCCACTGGTGGCGGCAATAGCGTCGATATCACTTAATGTTATGTTTGCTTCTGTTAGCGCTCGTAGAATTAAACTATCGAGAATTTCAACATGAGCGCGGGCGGCAATTTCAGGAACAACACCCCCGTAAGGGGCATGATGATCAATTTGACTCCAAACAATATTGGAAAGAATTTTGCTGTTTCCTTCATTGTCTTGTTCAACAACAGCAGCGGCAGTTTCATCACAACTTGTTTCTATTCCTAACAGACGCATTTTAGACAAAACCTTGTGTTGAAGATTCTTTATTGTGTGCCTACCACGGATAAGCAAAGATGCAAAGAATTTCTCTTGATGTTAAGAGTTCTCATGAAAAATGCTTTGGAATGTTTTCTTTGAATATAGGAGTTCATGTTCATTAAAAATGAGGTTCTATTGTTGAGTATAAAATGATGATGTTTTTTAACGCTGTTTATTAAAGTATATCATTGGAGATGTTTATGATAAAGATACGGTATTAAAAATTTCTATAAAGTTATATTTGTTGTAAAAATGTTATGAAACAAGCTATGATATTTGAGAAAAGCTTTATTTTTAAAACTTTTTTCATTTTATTCTTTTACAATTGTAAAAAAATGTGCACAAAAAGTAAATAAGATGGTAGATTCTTCAAAACCAAAAGCGAAAACACATTATACTGCTACGCGTCGTAAAAAACCGGTGGTTGAACATGAAGCTGTAAGCCATGATGAAGAAAAGAGAACACAAAATTCTGTAGAATTTGACGCACAAGAGAAACAGAACATAAAAAACATGCCGTCTCAATCCATATCTCATCTCTCTTGGCTGTGTTTGTTCCTTTCAGGAATTTTAGGTGGTTTTATTGCTTTAGGTCTTTTCATAGGGCTTCAATGGGCACGTGTGCTGCCTCTTTCTTTTGTAGAAAATGATGCTGGAGACAAAAAGGCTTTGCAAATTGCTGAAATCGCAAAAAGTCAAGGGGAAGAAACGATAGAACGATTGGGGCGTGTGGTTCAAGAAATTGATACTTTAAAAACAGATTTTTCTTCTTTTTCATCGCAACAGGTTGAAACAATTCAAGGTGATGAAGACTTGCAACAAGAAAGCAAAAAAGCTTTCATTGGTTTAGAAGAAAAAGTGAGAGGTCTAGAAGAGTCTGTACAGACTTTAGTTGATATATCAAAAAATATGGACAAGGCTTTGTCCGTTGGGCAAAGCAATGCAACCGCTCTTGCTCTCTTAAAGCAACAGTTAGAAACTGTGCAGGAAGGGATTGCTGCTCAAGATAGTGAAAAACAAGAGGTGAGTACTGCGCTGTTTATTGCAATCAGTTCGCTAAAAAATGCTATAGAGCGCGGAGGATCTTATATCAACGAACTGAAAACATTACAGCAATTAGCGCCTTCAATGGATGGATTTGATTTGTTGCAAAAAACAGCAGAGAGAGGACTTCCAAATTCAGCGCAACTTTCAGATGAATTTGCTAGAGTTGCCGATGCAATCGTTCGTATGCAGAATAGTGTTGCATCAGATGCTGCTTTTTCTAAACGGATTTGGGCATGGATAAAAGGTTTGGTTGTTGCACGGCCAATTGGGAATATCGAAGGTATGACGCTAGAGGCGATTGCGGCACGAATGGAAGTTGCTATTCAAGCGGGTGATTACGAAAAGGCTTTGAGCGAATGGCAAACATTGCCTCAAAATGCAAAAGATGTTTCTATGGATTTTGTTCATCAACTTGAAAGGCATATTGCTATTCATCAGCTGCTTCAGAAGTTGCTATTCTCTGCACAGCAGGGATCTGTCAAGGCAACGAAGAGGTAAATAGGCGCAAGATGATACGTGTTTTTATTTACAGTTTTGTTGTCTGTTTGATCGGTCTAGCTTTTGGATGGGTTGCTAATCACAATAGTGTTTTGGTTATAACATTTTTGCACTTTCGGTTTTCTGTCTCATTGTTAACGCTTTTGTGCGCATTTATTTTATTGCTTGGGGTTTTAGCGCTTTTATGGTGGCTTTTATCTGCCCTTTTTTCTGTACCTCATGCTCTCTCTCATTATTTTTATCAACGTCGTAAAAAGCGTGGTTATCAAGCTCTTTCACAGGGAATCCTTGCTGTTTTTGCTGGCGATGGTGTTTTGGCACAACAAATGGAGGCACGTGTTAGCAAATATTTTGCTGATAAACAGGAACCGCTGGTAAAACTCTTACAAGCTCAAATTCTCTCTTTGCAAAATGACTCTGTTCCTGCCATCAATCTTTATGAGGAGATGAGAAAAGAAGCACCAACACAATTGGCGGGGCTTTACGGTTTGTTTCGTGAAGCTCTAAAAAGCAAAGCTTATGAAGCAGCACAACAATATGCAGAAGAAGCATTGGCTTTATCACCAACACTTTTATGGGCAAATCAGGCTGTGCTTGAGCGGTTGAGTGTTGAGGGCAAATGGGATAAGGCACTTACTGTTTTTGAACGTGCACAAAAAGCCTTGCCACGCGCGATTCGTTCAACTGCGGAACGTCAACATACACAAGCTTTGTTGTTATGTGGGAAAGCGCTTCATCTGTTTGAAACACATCCTGCGCAAGCACGGGGAGCTATTTTAAAAGCGCATAAATTATTGCCTGATTTTGTGCCTATAACGGTTGTTGCTGCTGATATTCTTTATAAACTCAATGAAACACGTAAAGCGGATAAAATGATTATTACAGCTTGGCAGAAAGAACCTCATCCTGATTTGGCAGTGCTTTATCTTGAAAAAGAAGAAGGGGCTGTTGGGCGATTGAAGAGGGCTAAAGCACTTGCTTCTTATAATAAAGAGACATTCGAAGCGGCTTTCCTTATTGCTAAAGCTGCGTTGGATGCTGGTGAGACAGTATTAGCAAGAGAGCAGGCTGAAAAAGCACTACGCTATCATCCGCGCGAAAGTGTTTATTTATTGTTGGCGGATATCGAAGAGGCTCAGGGAAATAATCAGGGTGCCGTGCGTCAATGGCTTTCTTTGGCACTTCGTGCGGAACGTGATCCGGTATGGATGTGTGATGGAGCTATTTTCCCTTCTTGGTCGGTTGTTTCTCCAATTAGTGGGCGTCTTGGCTGCTTTGAATGGAAAGCGCCTCCTCGTATGGTTCCCTACACATTGGAGGCGACCAAAAGTGTGTTGGAAAAGCAGGATCAAGATAAAGCAGATATGATGGGAATAAGTGCTGAAGTGGAAAATAATATGCTTGAAGAGTCATCTCCCGTAGAGAGCTCTCCTGTATATCATGCACCGCTACAGAAACAAGATACAAAAGATCAAGATCTTACGGCATTGAGTCAAACCCACTTAAATGTTGATGATCCAGGAGTTAAAACAGAGGAAGAGGAGGCATTTTTGTCAAGAAAGAAATTTCGTTTATTTTAAATAAAGAAAGTTGGAGTGCGGATTGTTCGCAAAAATTATTTTCTTGTTTTTAAAAAATGAAAAGTGACTTGGTTGCGGAAATGATTGATTAAAAAATGTTTTTACATCAAAGGTGTTTTAGTGAAAAGCAAAAAAAATGCAGACCAAGAATTGCGGTGGTGACGCATCGTCGGTCTACATATACTGGTCGTTTGGGAAAATTTTTGCAACAAAATGGTTTTGTTCTTGATATTTATCGCCCTATTTTAGGACAAAAACTTCCCGATACATTGAAGCATTATGCTGGTGTGGTTATTTTGGGGGGACCGATGAGTGTCAATGACGAGGAAGCTTATATTGGCAAGGAAATTGATTGGATTTCCTTATCTTTGAAAGAAAATAAGCCTTTTTTGGGAATTTGCCTTGGAGCACAAATGTTAGCGCGAAATCTAGGGGGACGTGTTGGCACAAGAAGTGATGGAGTTGTGGAAGTTGGCTGGTACCCGCTGGAAGCAACCTCACAAGGCAAGGCGTTAATGAATTGGCCAGAAATGGTCTACCATTTTCATGATGAAGGTATTTATGACTTACCTAAAGAGGCTGCACTGTTGGCAACAGGTCATACATATCCTACACAGGCTTTTCGTTATGGAGATAATGCATGGGGTTTGCAATTCCATGCCGAATTCACCCGTGCTATGATGCGACGCTTGGTGGTGCGTTCAGCACATAAATTGACCGAAAAAGGTGCCCAACCTGCTTCTGCGCATTTGAAAGGTCGTTTAATTTATGATCAGGCTTTGAGTAAATGGTTTGAAAATGCGTTACAACAGATTTTTTGTGTACCCAGCGTTTGTGCGTGAACGTTAAAGAATTTTGTTCATCGAAGATAAGGAAAGTTATCATTGTGTCTATAATCTCTCAATTGACATCAATACGAAAAAGCCTTTCTTTGCGTTATTTGCTTTGTGGGCTGTTTTGTCTTGTTGTGATATGCGTTTATAGTGCACTTTGGTTTTTTTTTCACGTAAAATAGAAGACCGTGTTTCTGATCTCCTCGCAAGAGCTTCTGCTCGTGATATAACGATTGTATGCAAACATCTCAGTAAGAATGGTTATCCGTTACGTATTGGTGTTTCTTGTGATCAATTCCAGTTTTCTTGGCCTTTGCACAAGCTTTCCTTATCAACTGCGCGTTTGATGGTTGGTGCACCAATTTATACATCTCGTTTTGTAGAGTTTCATGTTTCTTCTCCGGCATCCCTTGTTTTCTCTGGAAAAATGCCTATTGCGTTGCAATGGCGCAATTTAATGATTGAAACAGAACCTTATTGGAAAACAGCGAAGACATTTAAACTGATGGCTGAAGGGCTTGAGGTTTCTACCATTGCTTCTTCTTTTAAGGATCAGAAATTTCCAGAAAAATTTGGATCACAAACAAAAAACAAAAAGGAAGCACAAGAAAATATTAGGGATAAAGCATTCTTGAAAGATGCTGTGGATGTGATTGCACCTTCGTTAGATCAAGAGAATAGGTCGCAAAAAATAACGGCAGAATTTTTGCGACTTGATCTGAAAAACGAGAAGAATCATTTATCAGGGCACCTTATTGTCGATGATTTTGACTCTTCTCTGTTTTTTGCACCTTACTTTGTTGATTTCCCAAAAATTGATGGCAATTTAAAATGGACTTTCAATGATGTCTCTCATTCGTTTGAAAATGGGGCAAACAGTTGGAAACAGTATTTGTATGGGAAAAGTGGTGTTTTAAAGCGTGGTGAATTGGTTTTTCATACAGGTGGTCTCCTGCGTATCAGTGGACCTTTCTCTTTTGATGATGAAGGCTATTTGACAGCAAAATTTGATCTTGTTTTTGTGAAGCATATGGAGCTTCTTACCACTCTGCAACGCTTGTTTCCTGAGCAAGCTAATAATCTGCAAGCTTTATTTTTTGTTTTGAGCGTGATGCCTAAAAGTCCCGATGGCTACCCCATTCTGCCCTTGAAGATTACCCATGGATGGGCAAAATTAGGTTTTTTAAAACTCGGTCGTCTTGCACCACTTTAAATCTAAGGTACGCTCTTTTTGTGTTGCACAATCAATCTTACCATAAGGACAAAGTTATTTTAAGTTTCTTTAAAGTAGATTTTCAATGATGTCTCTCATTTGTTTGAAAATGAGAGAGGTAGTTAGAAGCGGTGTTTGTATGGGAAAAGTGGTGTTTTAAAGCATGGTGAATTGGTTTTTCATACAGGTGGTTTCCTGCGTATCAGTGGACCTTTTTCCTTTGATGATGAAGGCTATTTGACCGCAAAATTTGATCTTGTTTTTGTGAAGCATATGGAGCTTCTTACCACTCTGCAACGCTTGTTTCCTGAGCAAGCTAATAATCTGCAAGCTTTATTTTTTGTTTTGAGCGTGATGCCTAAAAGTCCCGATGGCTACCCCATTTTGCCCTTGAAGATTACCCATGGATGGGCAAAATTAGGTTTTTTAAAACTCGGTCGTCTTGCACCACTTTAAGTCTAAACTCTACTCTTTTTATGTTGCACAATCGATTCTACCATAGGGCAATTTTATGATAGTACAACATATTGATTTATAAAGATAATAATCGTTTTGCATGTCGAATGAGGTCCTCGAATATTGTAAGATTCTCTTATTCCAAACATGCTTATGTTGAATCAATCAAAACCATTTCCTTGCACATCACAAGTGGAATTATCGTGTGGATAAAAAAACTCTCAAGAAAGGAGTAAAAATGCCTCTTATGAATCGTCTCAATACCAAGGGTTGTCGCAACATTGGGGGACGGTAAAGAGTATGATGGGGGCAGCTTGTACTTTCATAAGTGTAAAGATGGTGGTGATCAATGGCTTTTACACTATACCATTCACGGGCGCCGTTGTGAGATAAACTTATGGGCTTTAAGAAATGTTTCTTAAAAAAAGCGCGTGAATTGGCAAGACAATAGTGTTCTGTTTTGCATGAGGGTTGTGACTCGATTAAAGAGTATGAGAAACAAAAGCGTGAGGCAATGCGTAATCTGCATTATTTAAAGATATTGCTTTGGATGCTTTTGAAAGCCGTAAAGCTGAATTAAAAGGAGATGGAAAGGCTGGAGATTGGTTTTCACCTTTATGTCTTTGTATTCTTCCCAAAATTAGGATGTCTACTCATTTTAGAGATTACCCAAACTGATATACGCAATACGCTTGCACCGATTTGGCATACAAAAGTTGGGACAGCTAAAAAGCACTGAACCGCCTTAATATTTGTTTCAAACATGCTGCAGCATTGGGGTAATTTTGCTATGGGGATAAGGTATGTTTTAAGTGCTTTGTTTAACGATAAAGCCATTGAGCACTACCATCTTTACCCTTATGAAAGTACAAGCTGCCCCCATCATATTTTTTACCGTCCCCCAATGTTGCGACAACCCTTGGTATTGAGACGATTCATAAGAGGCATTTTTACTCCTTTCTTGAGAGTTTTTTTATCCACACGATAATTCCACTTGTGATGTGTAAGGGGATGGTTTTGATTGATTCAAAATGAGATTATTTAAGATGAGAGAATCTTACAATATGCGGGGGCATGCGGGGAGCTCTTTCAACATGCAAAACGATGAATTATCTTTATAAATCAATGCATTGTTTAAATTAAAAGCGCAGATGGCAAACTCTCTCTCTCCTTTTACTTCTTATGGACAAGACAATAACAAGACAACAAAGTGAAAATTTTTAAAACTTTGATGTCTTGCATTGCTTTAAATCTGACCGGTATGCTTTAAAGTTGTGCAATCATACCTGCTGCGAAGGTAAAACGAGAAATGTTGAGATCATTTTCAATGAGGGCACCAATGCGGTTTGTGACGTTATGAATTTGATCTTCTTTTGTTTTACTCCAAGCTGCAAAAGGATTCTCTTTTGTTCCATAATTTTTTAGGATTTTCAGAACAATTTTGCGTAAACTTTCGGCAATATTTTCTTTAGTTTGGCTTAAGACCATACTATCATAATAATCAACGACAGGAATTGTTCGACTTGCTTCATTAATGCGATTTATACGAATGATTTGCGCAAGTGAGAAATAGATCTCTGCTGTTTTAATAAGGTCGCTATTGCTTTGTTTGGCAATCAAAGAAATGTCGCAAATTATGGGAGCTGCATCCAAGAGAGCTAATTGCTTTGCTAAAGTCTTTGGTGCACCTTCTTCACTATAATGTGTTGTTTTTTCTTTGATTTTTTGATTGATATCTTTATCATTGGAATGTGTTAGCAGTTCTTCAAGAACAGTACGCGCTTGTTTTATCGTTTTTACAAGTTCTTCTAATGGGGTCGAGAGATCCATATTGCGCAAGCCCCAATTCGTTGTTTCAAAAAGCATTGATGAAATGGCTGCATAAAATTTGTTTTGGACAAGACCTGGTATTTTATTGTCAAGCTTATCAATTTGATCAGACAATTGGGGTATTGCAAAGCCATCACACAATGCGACGAAAACACGAATGATATTTTCAATTTTTTGTTCAGTGGCATCTTGGAGTCGACTCACAAAAGTAGGTCCTCCACGATTCACAATATCGTTGGCAATGAGGGTTGCAATAATATGACGACGCAATTGGTGATTAATGATTTCTTTTTCAAAACTTGTCTGAATTTGTGTTGGGAAATAGTGCAATAAGATTTTGTCAAAATAACTTTCCTCAACAATGGCACTATGAGCGATTTCTTCTTTAAGAGTTAGTTTCGCATATGCTAAAATGACCGCAAGTTCTGGACGGATTAGTCCTTGACCTTGTGTTATTCTTTGCCGCAAAATTTGTTCATCAGGGAGAATTTCAACTTTGCGATCGAGAAGTTTCTTCTGTTCCAAATCATGCATAAAACGTATTTGATAAGGCAAATCCGCAACGCTTTGGCTTTCAGCTAGAGAAAGAGCAAGTGATTGTAAATAATTGTTGCGTAAGACTAATTGTTCAACTTGGGGGGTCATTTTTTTCAAGAGTTCATTGCGTGCTTCACGGGTCAGCGTTTTTGCACGAAGGGCTGATGCTAGAACAATTTTGATATTGACTTCAACATCTGAACAATTAACACCTGCGGAGTTATCAATAGCGTCTGTATTACACCGTCCGCCATTTAAGACATATTCAATACGGCCGCGTTGTGTGACACCAAGATTAGCGCCCTCGCCAATAACTTTTGCACGAACTTGTTCACCAGTAATGCGGAGTGCATCATTTGCACGATCGCCTACTTGTGCATCCGGTTCTGTTGTTGCACGGATGTAAGTCCCAATGCCGCCAAACCATAAAAGATCAACAGGTGCTTTGAGAAGAGCAGAGATAATTTCAAAAGGGGTGCCTGTTTGTTTTTCAAAACCGATTGCTTGTGCGGCTTCGGGTGAGAGAGTAATGGTTTTCATTGTTCGTGAGAAAATACCACCACCCTTCGATAATTTTGTTTGATCGTAATCTTGCCAACTTGAGCGAGGAAGTTGAAAGAGGCGCATCCGTTCTGCATAGCTTTCAGCTATATTGGGGTCTGGATCTATAAAAATATCGCGGTGGTCGAAGGCAGCAATGAGTTTTGTTTGTTTGGAAAGAAGCATTCCATTGCCAAAAACATCACCAGACATATCACCAACACCGACACAGGTGAAAGGTGTTGTTTGGATATCGTGGTTAAAGGATTCACGAAAATGTCTTTTAACGGCTTCCCACGCACCTTTCGCTGTAATCCCAATGGCTTTGTGGTCATAACCTGCTGAACCTCCAGAAGCAAACGCATCATCGAGCCAAAAGTGATTTGCTTGGCTAATGGTGTTGGCTGTATCAGAAAATGTTGCTGTCCCTTTATCGGCTGCAACAACAAAATAAGGATCATGACCATCATGGCAGATAACATTGTGAGGAGCGCTTATTTGGTTGTTCACCAAATTGTCGGTAATGGAAAGTAAAGCTGTAATAAAATCAATGTAAGCTTGTCGTGCGGCTTCGATTATGACAGCACGATCATTTGTTTGGGGAAGGCGATGAGGATAAAATCCACCTTTGGCTCCAACAGGAACAATAACAGCATTTTTAACCTGTTGTGCTTTGACTAAGCTAAGCACTTCAGTGCGATAGTCGAGGGCACGATCAGACCAACGGATTCCGCCGCGGGCAATAGGGCCAAAGCGCAAATGAACCCCTTCAACTTCTGGTCCATAAACGAAAATCTCTCTATAGGGACGCGGTTCAGGTAAGCCCTCAATTTGGCGAGGGTCTAGCTTGGTTGCTAAAATACGTCGTGGATCGCCATTTTCTAGAGGAGTAAAGGCGTTGCTTCGTAAACTCGCGTCAATGAGATTACGATAACGGCGTAGGATGAGATCATCATCTAAACCAGATACTTTCTGTAATTTTTCTTCAATGCGTTGTTGAATAATCTGTTGATTCTTTTCCCGCTCTTTTTCTGTATGGCTTTGATGAAACTTTAAATGAAATAAAGTATAAAGATCTTGGGTAATGTCAGGGTAAGCGTTTAAAGTTTGGGCAACACGATCTTGTGAATAAGGAATTCCAGCTTGTTGGAGATAGCGTCCATAATGGCGCAAAATGACAATTTCATGCCAATTCAATCCAGCTGTTTGGGTTAAGGCATTAAAGGCATCATTATCAGCGTTTTGCGACCAAACTGCTTCGAATGTTTCGGCGTGTTTTTGACCGTTTTTTTCAAAATCAAGACAGAGTTGGAAAGCACTCTCCAATTGCATATCATGAAGGTAGACAGAGCCTCCGTTGCCATCTGGTAATTCAAGTGTTTGTTCAGCAATGACGCGAAATCCCATATTTTCAAGAAGGGGGACGCGTTTAGAAAGAGCAAGTGCTTGATGGCGGTGAAAAAGCCGGAGAGAAAAGGTTTGCTTTTCTTTGTTGTGTGCATGATAAAAAGTAACGAAAAGAGGCCTTTTCTCATTAAGACTGAGAATGTGACCGGCATCTTCAATTGCATCTTCAGCTGAAAATAAGTCACGATAACTATTGGGAAATCGGCTAGCCAAATGCATTTGTTGGTCTGTTGCTTTGCAGGTAAGGGCGATGGCTTGAACATTGTCTTCCCAACTTCTTGCTATCAAACGAACCTTTTGCTCAAGTGCCATACGCTCAATAATAGGGGCAGTTTCGTTTCCTTTACGATGGATAACATAATAAACGCGAATGAGTGTACTTTCTAAAAAGAGCGGATAGGATTCAAAAAAATCACCTTGGTAGAGTTCGACGAAATATTCGCCAATTTTTTCACGAATGTTGCTGCTATATTGGTCACGGGGGACATAAACAAGTATAGACACAAAGCGGCCAAAAGAATCCGTATGGGCAAGTACCCGTAAACGGGGGCGTTCATCTAATTGCAGGATAAGCTTAGCATTTTCTGTTAATGTATCAACGTCGGAACGAAACATTTCATCTCTTGGATAGGTTTCTAAAACACTGATAAGCGCTTTTCCAGAATAGTCAGTTCGATTGTGTCCAAGGCGTTGAATGATGGTTTTGGCTTTTTCTTTTAAGAAAGGGATTTGCGAAATAGAGTGTGTATAAGCTGAGGAGGTGAACAATCCTACAATGCGCAATTCTCCACAGAGCTTGTCTTCTTTATCAAAGATTTTAAGACCAATATAATCAAGCCAAACAGGACGGTGAATTTTTGAACGACTGTTTGCTTTTGTGACAATAAGCAGGTTGTCACTTTCCATAAAGGATAAAATTTCTTGTGGAGGTTCTTCCACACACGCGTCACCAATAATGCGAATAGAGGCATCTGTGAGAATACCAAGTTCAACATCGCTGGCTATAAAAGCTTTTGTAGGTTCTTGGTTTTTTCTGAAATGATAAGTCCGCATGCCAAGGAAGATGAAATTGTTGTCCATCAACCAGTGAAGAAACTCTATGGCTTTTTCACCTTCTTGTTTATAGTGTTGTGGGAGATTTGTTTGATAAATATGAATATGCTTTTCAACCTCTTTAAGCATAGGTTTCCAGTCTTGTACAGCTGCATTAACCTGTTCAAGAACGAGGGTAAGTTCCTCTTTGAGTTTTTGTACTTGCTGTTCGTTTAAGGACTCAATGTGAATTTGCATCAGGCTGATGCGTTGTCCAGAGGCACAATCAAGTACGGGATGTGCAATCAAATAAATATGATATTTATTCTGATTGAAAACATTCAAAATAGAATCGAGTAGAAATGGTTTGTTATCATTTACAAGCGTGATAACGGTGATAGGTTTGTTGTTACGGGTCAAGTTTTGTTCAAAGCAGATGATGGTTTTTCCTGCTTGGTGGCGATTGAAAGCTTCAATAGCGGTGTTTGCGGCTTTTTGGAGTTCCTTGCTTTCATAACAGACAATATCTTCTTTATCGGTATGAGCAAAAAGGATTTGTTCTATTTCATTTTGATTGTTTTTTGTTTTTGATGCTTTTTGTTGTAACACGATAATATTCCCTTTAAACTTCCCTTTTTTGCTCTTAGAGGTCTTTAAGTAGACCATTATATCATTTCCCGCAGTGTAACACTTTCTTCTCGAAGAGAATAGTTATTATTTTGAGAAAGGATTTACTTGTTTCTTTCATTTTAAAGTAATAATCTGCTTCTTTTGGCAAAGAGATTGTATTGATGGCAGAATATTTTGAGTATTTTTGTATTCATTATCTGTTCGTAAAATATATAAATGGAAAGTAAGAGGGGAAAGTAAGAAGAGAATGACGTGTTTACCAGAAAGGCTTTTAAGCGGTTACAGGTCTTTTATAAAACATCACTTTTCTTATGAAACAGCACATTATCAACAATTGGCGCTTGAAGGGCAGAAACCTGAGGTTTTTGTGATTGCTTGTTGTGATTCACGAGCAGTACCAGAAACGATTTTTGATGCTAAGCCTGGTGAAATTTTTACGTTGCGTAATGTGGCAAATTTGGTCCCTCCCTTTTCCCCTGATAATCAATATCATGCAACATCAGCGGCTCTTGAATATGCTGTACAATTGCTTGAAGTTAAGCATATTGTTGTGTTCGGTCATGCGCACTGTGGAGGGGTGAGTACGGCTCTTCAAGGGACCTATAAATCTTTATCGTCAAAAGATTTTATTGGGCAATGGATTGATCTTTTGACACCAGCCGCGCAAGATGTTGTTGGCAATAAATCACTGTCTAGGCAAGAGCAGCAGATCGCATTAGAGCAGCTTTCTATTCGTCATTCGTTGAGAAATTTAGAGACATTTCCGTGGATAAAAGCGCGTAAAGAGCAGGGCGTTTTGACGCTACATGGGGTGTGGTTTGATATCTCAAGCGGTGAATTGTGGAGTATAGAACAAGAAACAGGTGATTTTGTGCGTGTTGAGGTTGAGAAATCTTGAAGTGTAATGTTTGCTCTTTTTTAAAATAACTTTTAAAATGAAAGCTATTACATGATAAATCTTGACAAATGTGGGGTTTTATTGTTTGAAAGAATAAGCTTTCAGTGACAAAATAAACTTGGAGCCACCGACTGAGACCCCAGTTGAAGGGTATAAAGAGATCTCAGAGGTCAACATTCGACGGCGCGGTGCGTCCTCGGGTGCCTTTTTGATTTGTTTGTTATGTAGCAATGAGGTAAATAATGTTTGAATCCTTACAAGAACGGCTTGGTTCCATACTGTCTCATTTGACAGGGCGGGGTGCTTTGTCGGATCAGGATGTGACGGAGGCACTGCGCGAAATTCGTCGTGCTTTGCTGGAAGCCGATGTTGCTCTTGATGTCGCACGTTCTTTTACCGATAGGGTTCGTGAAAAAGCTGTTGGGTCTGCAATTGTTAAATCAATTAAACCTGGACAGATGGTTGTTAAAATCGTTCATGATGAATTGGTTAAAGTTCTGGGTAGTGAAGGCGTTTTGAGCGATTTAAATGCTCCAGCACCTGTTGTTATCATGATGATTGGTTTGCAAGGTTCCGGAAAAACAACGACAACAGCAAAACTTGCAAAGCGTTTTACGGATAAAAATAATAAAAAAGTTCTCATGGCGTCATTAGATACACGCCGTCCTGCAGCACAGGAACAGCTCCGCCAATTAGGAGAACAGGCACAACTGGCAAGCTTACCTATTATTGCCGGACAGTCTCCCGTTGATATCGCATCCCGTGCGGTACAGGCAGCAAAATTGGGCGGTTATGATGTGCTGATTCTTGATACAGCAGGACGGAACCATATTGATGAAGCTTTGATGTTGGAGTTAGCCGAAATTAAAGCATGTTCCCTTCCCCATGAAATTATGTTGGTTGCCGATAGTCTTACGGGGCAGGATGCTGTTCATCTGGCACGCTCTTTTGATGAACGGGTGGGAATTACAGGAATTATTTTAACACGTATGGATAGTGATGGTCGCGGTGGTGCTGCTCTTTCAATGCGTGCCGTGACCGGAAAGCCTATTAAAGCAATTGGAATTGGCGAAAAAATAGATGCTTTGGAAGAGTTCCATCCTAGTCGTATTGCTGATCGTATCCTTGGAATGGGCGATATTGTTTCTTTGGTTGAAAAAGCTGCGGAAACAATGGATCATGAAAAAGCAACCGCTTTGGCAAAAAAAATGCAGGCGGGAAAATTTGATCTCAATGACTTGGCAGAGCAATTGCAAAAAATGAAAAAACTTGGCGGAATGGGTGGCATTATGGGGATGTTACCGGGTTTTAGTAAAGTTAAAGATCAGATTGCTGCTGCGGGGCTTGATGACCGTTTGTTTAATCGTCAATTGGCTATCATTTCGTCAATGACACCCTTGGAGAGAGCCAATCCTGAAATTTTGAAACATAGCCGTAAACAACGGATTGCTAAGGGGTCTGGTACAAGTGCTGCTGATATTAATAAGCTTTTAAAAATGCATCGACAAATGGCTGATATGGTCAAAGCCATAGGCGGCAAAGGAAAAAGCGGCTTGATGGGAAAAATGTTAGGGGGGCTTGGTGCTAAGATGGGGTTGGGGAGTATGGGAGCTGTTGGTGGAGATTCTGGGGCGCTTCCCGATTTATCAGGGTTTGATCCAAAGCAGTTTTCAACACTTCAAAAGCAAATTGAGAACGGTAATGGAGGGAAGGGCTTACCCGGTCTTCCAGGGCATGGATTTACATTTCCGGGGCTTGCCAATGACATTGCAGAGAGGGGAAAATTTCCTCAGCATCCCAAGAAAAAATAAGATGTAAAGAGGGAAAGAAATATAATGCAGGAAAAGATATTGGATGAATTGGCGCATTTACGAGCGTCCATTGATAATTTTGATGCAGCGTTGGTTCATATTTTGGCAGAGCGTTTTCGTTGTACAAAGGCTGTTGGACACTTAAAAGCCCAGTATGATTTGCCTGCGGTGGATTCTGCGCGTGAAAAAAACCAAGTTGCGCGGTTGCGACAATTGGCTATAGAGAGCCATCTCGATTCCGATTTTGCTGAGAAATTTTTGAATTTTGTCATTAAAGAGGTGGTGCGTCAGCATGAAATTATTGCTGAAGAGCACAAACAAAATAAATCAATTTAAACGAAAGCCAAAACTGATAATAGGAGATGAAATATGGCATTAAAAATTCGTTTGTCCCGTGGAGGTTCAAAAAAACGTCCTTACTATCATATCGTTGTTGCGGATGTTCGTAGTCCGCGTGATGGGCGGTTTCTTGAACGTGTTGGTGCATGGGATCCAATGTTGCCTAAAGAGGCACCACGTGTAAAACTGAATGAGGAACGTATTCAGTATTGGCTTGGTCATGGAGCACAACCAACAGACCGTGTTTTACGGTTTTTGGATGCTGCTGGCTTGAAAAAGCGCCCAACCCGCAATAATCCACAAAAAGGTGAACCTGGCAAAAAAGCACAAGAACGTATTGCTGCGGCAAAGCAAGCTGCTGAAGAAGCTGCTGCTTCAACAGCAGAAGAAGTATAATGTTTCTGAAAACATCATTCCTTCTACACGTTTTTTGAAGAACAACGATAATTCTCCGTTTTTGATAAACAAAAACGGGTTTTTTCTAAAGGGGCATTTGATTTTTAAAATCAAAATTGGTTCTTCTAGAAGTCAATGGCGCGACCTTTGATTTCCCAGTCTCCATAGCGTGAGGGATCTTTTCCGCCGCGTCCACCCTTTTCTAAAGGCTTTTCTTTATCTGTTTCATGCTTGCGCCTTTCTTCAGCTTCATGGAGGGCACGCTGTGCTGCGGGAGAGAGGGGCTGCTGTTGATTCGTTGTTTTTTGTTTGCTTATTTTCTGGTCTTTGTTATCCATTTTACACCTATTCCATTGAAGAAGCAGAAAGAAAACCCCATCATATAACATTGATTGTATTTTATTATGGAGTTTTTTGAGTAATGAACATAATGCGTACAGCCATGCTTTTGGCTTTTATGACGGCTCTTTTTATGGGAGTTGGTTATCTTGTTGGCGGCGGCGGGGGTATGATCATTGCGCTCGTGATGGCAAGTGGTCTCAATTTTTTTTCTTATTGGAATTCGGATAAAATTGTTCTCCGAATGTACAATGCACGTGAAGTTGATCAAAATTCCTCGCCGGTTTATTATAAAATTGTTAGCGATTTAGCTAGGAGAGCTTCTCTTCCTCAACCAAAAATTTACGTTATTGAGAGTGCACAGCCAAATGCTTTTGCGACAGGACGCAATCCTCAAAATGCTGCTGTTGCTGCGAGTACTGGATTGTTGAAGATGTTGAGTCCAGAGGAAATTGCTGGCGTTATGGCGCATGAGCTAGCACATATTGAACATCGTGATACATTAACAATGACGTTGACGGCAACGATTGCTGGAGCGATTTCGATGCTTGGTAATTTTGCTTTTTTTATGGGTGGGCAGCGTCATTCTTCAGAACATTCTCATGGTGGAGGGCTTGGCAGTCTTATAACTCTGCTCGTGGCGCCTTTTGCAGCAATGCTGGTGCAAATGGCGATTAGTCGCACACGTGAATATGCTGCTGATCGTCGCGGGGCTGAAATATGTGGTAATCCCTTATGGTTGGCTTCTGCGTTGCGTAAAATTGCCGATGGTGGACGGGGGATCTATAATGAAGAAGCAGAGCATAATCCAGCAACAGCGCATATGTTTATTATTAATCCCTTGAGTGGGGAAGGCGCTGATAGCCTTTTTTCTACCCATCCGGCGACGGCAAATCGTATTGCTGCTCTTTATCGGCAGGCGGAAGAAATGAAAGGATTAATCGTCAAAGACATGGAGTGGAATGGAGAAGGTGGTTTGCAGGAAAAAAGCACGGGATTAGATTATGGAAATGTGAATCTTGGTGCTCAAACCCATCTATCAAGTGATCGTGAAAATAATGGCTTTCAACGTGTTACAAAGCGTCCTTCTTGGCTTCGTTATGAAAAGACAAAGAAATCTTGATTATTGAGTTTTGAGGGGGAATAAAGGTGTAAGGGTATTGATTTGAAAGACAAGAAAGCGGGGCATGTGTCCGAAAGAAATGTTCCAGGACTAGCTGTTCGACAGGTGTGTGTTCGTCTTTTGGGAGCGGTGCTTGATAAGAAGGCGTCTCTTGCTGGTTTAACGGATAATGAACATGGGCATCCGCAATATTTAGGGCTTTCACAACGCGATCGCTCGTTGTGTCGTGCTATTTTGACAGCAGCATTGCGTCATCGGGGGCAAATTACCGCTGCTTTATCACGCTTTTTGGTGCGTCCTTTGCCCGCGCAAGCGCTTGCACTACAGCATCTTTTGCATGTCAGTGTGGCGCAAATCCTTTACCTTGATATCCCTGATCATGCTGCTCTCGATTTGGCTGTGCGTGTGGCCAAAATTGATCCGCGTATGCGCCGTTTTTCAGGCGTGGTGAATGCTCTTTTGCGCAATGTTGCGCGTGAGGCGGTGTTATTGCGCCAACAGGTTTCGACCATGGAGGGGATTCCTGCGTGGTTTTCGCAGCTTTTGGTTTCAACATACGGAAAAGAAAAAGCAGATCAAATTTTGGCTGTTCAAAGTACGCCGCCGCCCCTCGATTTAACTGTTAAATCCGATAGTGTTGGGTGGGCTAAACGGCTTGAGGGTGTTGTTTTGCCGAATGGTTCCGTTCGATTGAGTCGTTTGGATTGTTCTGTGACTGATTTACCAGGTTATACAGAGGGCGCTTGGTGGGTTCAGGATTTTGCTGCGGCGTTGCCTGCTTATTTGCTTGGGGATATTCAGGGGAAAAATGTTGCTGATCTTTGTGCAAGCCCTGGTGGAAAAACAGCACAATTGGCTTTGCAAGGGGCTAAGGTGACAGCAGTTGATCTGTCTGCTCATCGGTTAAAACGTTTAAAAGCAAATATGGAGCGCTTGCATTTTACAGTTCATACGTGGTTGGGGGATATGAGAGATTTTCATCCTCAACAGCTTTTTGATGCTGTCCTTCTTGATGCTCCTTGTTCTTCTACAGGGACAATACGCCGTCATCCGGATATTTTATGGACGAAATCAATGGACGATATCGTCAAATTAGCGGCGTTGCAATATGATTTGCTTGTTGTGGCGATTGCTTTGGTGAAGATAGGCGGGTGTCTTGTTTTTTCTAATTGTTCCTTAGCAAGGGAAGAGGGTGAAGATCTTATTGAGAAAATTTTATCGACACGTAATGACATTGTTTTGGAACCTATTGGTGCAGAAGAAATGGGCGCAATGGCGCATTTGCTCTCTGTGAGAGGGACTTTACGAACGACTCCTGCTGATTTTTGTCAGCAAAATTTTGACGCTGAGAAAAACCTGTTATTAGGAATGGATGGTTTTTTTGCGGCACGCCTGCGAAAAGTGGCTTAATTAACGGTTCATTTACTAAAATGGCTGAAATTGTACGTGATTTGGTACGTACGGAGTTGAAATTGTGGCGGTCGCAGTAAAAGGTTATCAGGTAAAGGCGTCGGATTTTGGATATAGGATATACCAATTGATACGGCGTTTATCCGTTGGTCCTCTGTTTCGTTGGCGGTTCTCGGGATTTCGTCCCCATAAAATTTTAGCGCATCCCATTGATTTGCATTTAGCTGATCCGGTGATGGCGCACGAATTTTATCATGGTCGTTTTGCTTTTGCTGGTCATATTGTTGATGCTGGTGCTGTTTCACCTTTTGCCTTAGTCCCACCAGCACCAGAATGGGAAGCCGCTTTGCATGATTTTCATTGGCTGCGACATATGGCGGCAGCAGAGAGTGATTTGGCTGTAGCACATGCGCGTTCTCTGTTAGAAGATTGGCTTGATCATGGTGGTAAAACAGTAAAAGGGCTTGCTTGGAGTGGACCGGTTGTGGCTCGACGTTTGATTTCGTGGATTTGCCATTCGAAAATATTGTTGCAAGGGGCAAGTGAACGGTTTGAAAAACGCTTTTTACGTGCACTTGGCTTTCAGTTTCGTTATTTGCGCACAGTGATTTGTAGCATGGAAAGCGATGATCAACGTTTACAAGCCGCTGCCGCTTTGACATTTGCCTCTCTTGCTTTGCCGGTTTCTGCGGCAATCAAAAAAAAGGTGCAAAACTTTCTTATAGAGGAGCTTTCCCGCCAGATTTTGGTTGATGGTGGTCATATTTCACGTAGTCCTGCCATTTTGCTCAATTTGTTATCAGATTTATTGTCGCTCCGTCATCTGTTTGTGAAGAGTCATGAAACAGCACCACAGATCCTCATTGATTCTGTTGAACGTATGTTGCCAGCTTTACGGTTTTTTATTCATGAAGATCAAACGTTGGCGCATTTTAATGGAGTTGGACCACTTGTCTCTAAGCACTTATCAACCGTTTTAGAGCTTGATGAGACAGCTGGGCATCCTTTTAGCTATGCACGTTATTCAGGGTTTCAACGTTTACAAGCGCATCAAACGACAGTGCTTGCCGATACAGGAAAATTTCCGCCACGTTCTGTTGCACAACATGCGAGTTCTGGATGTTTGTCGTTTGAGATGTCTTCACAAGGAAGCCGCTTTATTATCAATACAGGTGTCCCTTATGGACGTGAGGAATATCGACATTTAGGACGTGTTACCGCAGCCCATTCAACCGCAACGGTTAATGATTGTTCAGTGGGCATTTTTCGTGAAAAAAAGAGGAAAGGCGTTTCACTTTTGCTTGAAGGGCCAACGGATGTTAAAGTACGCCGTATAGAGGATTCAGAAAAAACGGGCTTTATTGCGAGCCATGATGGCTATGTGCGGCCTTTTAATCTTATCCATGAGCGTGGTCTTATTTTAGCAACAAATGGAACAATGATTGAAGGTTTTGACCGCTTTTTCGCGCCACCTAAGGGGCTTGTAAAAAGACATAAGGCAGAGCAAAATGAACAGCATAATGTTGCTGTTCGGTTTCATCTTCATCCCCAAGTTGAGGTTAACTATGATGGCAATGGTGTGCGTTTAGCCGTTCAAGGTGGGCAAGAGTGGTATTTTATGTCACCTGACGCTGATATTTTTCTTGAAGATTCGATTGATTTTGCTGAATCTAAAGGTCCGCAACGCACACAGCAGATCGTTTTATATTTCCGTCCTGCATTCCAAGAGAAAGTGTGTTGGCGTTTTACGTGCCATCCGTGAAAATAATGATCAGATCATCAGGCCACACCATCATTTGAAACCGTTGCAATAAACCATCATACTCTTTGCTAGCCCGCAATGTTGCGACAGCCCTTGTTATTGAGACGATTCATTAAAGACATTTTTGCTCCTTTCTTTAGAGTTTTTTATCCACACAATAATCCCACTTGTGATGTGCAAAGGGATAATTGTGATTGATTCAACATAAGCAGGTTTGAAATGAGAGAATCTTAGGATATTCGGGTCTCTCATTCAACAGGCAAAACGATTAATTATCATTATAAATCAATGTCTTGTCTTCTTTGCACTGGTAAAGATAAGATCTTTCTTTGTGCGTTAAAAAAGATATTTTCTCCTTTCAGTGTATTTTGAGAATGGCATATGCTATAGATATGTGAGTGCGTTTTTCTTAAATGGTCATTATTTTTAGGATTCTTCTTATGGGTGTTGTTGCAAAAAGTTTTCCCATACCTGATCTTCATCGGGTTCGTCGTGTTCTTCTGTCTGTGTCGGATAAGACCGGTTTGGTCCCGTTTGCGCAAGCGCTTCATAATTATGGTATTGAATTGATTTCGACAGGAGGGACAGCCAAAGCTTTGATGGCTGCGGGGTTAGCTGTCAAAGATGTCGCTGAAATTACAGGATTTCCAGAAATAATGGATGGACGTGTTAAAACTCTTCATCCTTTGATTCATGGTGCTCTGTTAGGTGTAAGACAGGACCCTAGCCATAGGGAAGCTATGGAAAAGCATGGTATTTGTGAAATCGATCTTCTGGTGGTTAATCTTTATTCTTTTGAAGAGACTGCTCAATCTGGTGCTGAGAGACAAATGATTATTGAAAATATTGATATTGGTGGACCGGCAATGATTCGTGCGGCAGCAAAGAATCATGCCTATACTGGTGTTATCACGGCGGTGAGTGATTATGATGCTGTTCTTGCGGAATTAAAAAAACATGATGGGTGTCTCAGTTTGTCTATGCGCCGTCAGTTAGCACTACGTGCCTATGCACACACTGCGGCTTATGATGCCGCTATAGCGGCTTGGTTCGCACAGGATTTAAAAATCGAAACGCCATCATGGCAAAGTTTTTCTGGTCATCTTGAAAGTGTCATGCGTTATGGAGAAAATCCGCATCAACAGGCGGCATTTTATCGTAATAATGAGAAACGTTTTGGTGTTGCAACAGCTAAACTTTTACAAGGTAAAGCACTCTCTTATAACAATATGAATGATACAGATGCGGCATTTGAACTTGTGGCAGAATTTGATCCTCAAAGGACTGCTGCTGTTGCGCTTATTAAGCATGCCAACCCTTGTGGTGTTGCAGAAGGACAGAGTTTGAAAGAAGCTTATTTGAAAGCACTCATGTGTGATAATGTCTCCGCATTTGGTGGAATTGTTGCGTTAAATCAAACTCTTGATGAAGAATGTGCAGCAGAAATTGTCAAGATTTTCACGGAAGTGATTATCGCTCCTGATGCAACAATGGCAGCACGTGAAATTATTGCCAAGAAAAAGAATCTTCGTTTGTTGATAACAGGTGGTGTTCCTGATCCACGATGTGGAGGGCTTGTTACCAAAACACTTGCTGGTGGAATGTTAGTGCAGTCGCGTGATAATATGGTGGTGGATGATCTTAATCTGCAAGTGGTGACAAAGCGGGCCCCAAGCCAAGATGAAATGCGTGATCTTCAATTCGCTTTTCGGGTGGTGAAGCACGTCAAATCAAATGCTATTGTGTATGCAAAAAAGTGTGCAACTGTTGGTATTGGTGCCGGCCAAATGAGCCGTATTGATTCGGCTCAAATTGCTGCGCGTAAAGCTGAAGAAAGTGCGCAAAGAGCGGGCTTAACAGAATCTCTTGCCAAAGGGTCGGTGGTTGCATCGGATGCATTTTTTCCTTTTGCCGATGGCTTATTGGCAGCTGTTGACGCTGGTGCAACAGCTGTTATTCAACCAGGTGGTTCCATGCGTGATGAGGAAGTGATTGCTGCTGCTGATGCCCATGGTTTAGCTATGGTTTTTACAGGTGTACGGCATTTTCGCCATTGATACTCAGGATTATTGCTTCCTAATAATAAAGCTTTTGCTTTTTCTTTTGCCTGTAAATCAACATCCAAACCCATTGCAGCAGCGTGTTTCAGACAAAGATTAAGACGGATGAGAGCTCTACGAGCTGTTCCAGCTTTTGTATGTCAAATCGGTGCAAGTGTATTGCGTATAATCTGTTTGGGGAATCTCTGAAAACCGGTATACAACCTAATTTAGGGAGAATATGAAGGCGTAGAGGTGAAAACCAATCTCCATTCTTACCGTCATTTTGAGTTTAGTTTTACAGTTTTCAAAAGCATTGAGAGCGATATTTTCTAAATAATGCAGATTACGCATTGCCTTATGCTTTTGTTTTTCACGTTCTTTAATGGGGTCGCGACCCTCATGTAAAACAGAACACCATTGTCTTGCACATTTACGCGCTTTTTTTAGAGACATTTCTTAAAGCACCCAAGCCCATTTAACGGCGGCATCCGTGAATGGTATAGCGTAAAAGCCATTGAGCACCACCACCTTTACGCTTATGAAGGTACAAGCCGGCTCCATCATACTATTTATCGGCCTCTAATGTTGCGACAGTTCTTGGTATTTAGACGATTCATAAGAGACATTTTTACTTCTTTCTAAACGGTTTTTTACTCACACGATAACCCCGCTTATGACGTGCAAGTAAAAAACTTTAATTGATTCAAAATGAAATGATTTGATATGAGAGAATCTTAGGATATTCTGGGACCTCATTCAACATGCAAAACAGTAAATTATCGTTATAAATCAATATCTTGTTTAATAAACAAGGTTAACTTCTCATGTCATAAGTGCATATCTATTATGAAGTTATCGCACAACTCTTTTTTGTAATTTACTTTATCTTATAACTTGGTAATGATTCAAATGAGGTTTGGGGGGGGTAAAAATATGAATATTCTACGTTCTTATAGTAATTGGCGCCGGTATCAGCGAACAGTTAATGCGTTAGACCGTCTTTCAACACATGAATTGAATGATCTTGGTATTTATCGCGGTAATATTCATTCAATTGCGCGCTATTATTCGCATCAATCCTTCTAATTGTTTTTGTGATAATATTTAAAAGAGTATGGGAATGAGCGGCACCTGTTCGTGTGTGCTGGTTGTTCCTGTATGCTTTTTTTGCAAAAGAAAATAAAGGACATAAAGCCATGTATGAAACTCTCAGCACAATAGGGCGAGGGGTGTTTTGTTGTGAAATATTTTCTTATCAAAGTAAGATCGTTTAACAGCCCTTTTTCACGAGTTTGTTGCAATAGAAAAAGAGAACCACTGAGAACACCAGCAGCTAAAATAAACCACGTGATAGCATAGACAAGATGATTATTGCGAAAATGCATAACCGTTATGCTAGCAATGAGAGGCTTTTTTGTGGAGCTGTTTTTTTCTTTTTGCAGATGGTTTGTTGGCAGCTTTTGGCGCTGGTGCAACAGCTGTTATTCAACTAGGTGGTTTCATGCGTGATGAGGAAGTGATTGCTGTTGCTGATGCCCATGGTTTAGCCATGGTTTTACAAGATATATGGCATTTTCGCCATTGATGCTCAGGATTATTGCTTTTTGCTAATGGGATAAGCTTTTCATGTCATAAGTGCATATCTGTTATGAAGTTATAACACAACTCTTTTGTGTAATTTGCTTTATCTTACAATCTATTACTGATTCAAATAAGGTTTGGGGGTAAAAATATGAATATCCTACGTTCTTATAGTAATTGGCGTCGTTATCGGCGGACAGTTAATGCGTTGGGTTGTCTTTCAACACACGAATTGAATGATCTTGGCATTTATCGTGGCAATATTCGTTCAATTGCACGCTATTATTCGCATAAATCCTTCTAATTTTTTTAGTAGCATTGACAAAGAGTATGGGGATGGGCTGCACTTATTTGGGTGTAGTGGCTGTTTCTGTATGCTGTTTTTTGAAAAAGCACATATAAGTTATGTGTGAAATTCTCAACACAATACGCTGAGGGGGGTGTTTTGTTGTGAAATATTTGCTTATCAAAATAAAATTGTTTAGCAGTCCCTTTTCACGAGGTGAATGCTTTGTTTCTTGTCTTTTTTTAACGTTTTTGTTGCAATAGAAAAAGAGAACCACCGAGAACACCAGCAGCTAAGATAAACCACGTGATAGCATAGACAAGGTGATTATTGCGAAAATGCACAACCGTTAAGCCAGCAATGGGAAGCTTTTTTTGTGGAGCTGTTTTTTTCCCAGCGTCAATAAAATAGGGGGCAACGGTGGATAAACCAAGTTTTTGTGCCATAGCGGGAAGATCACGTGTATACCACAAATCGTTATCAGGATTATTTTTACGTGGGAAAAATCCATTTTTTTCGCTCATGCGTAATAAACCTATGATGGTGGTTTGCTCTGGATTTTGTGTAGAATCTTGCTGGCTGGATTGCTCCATGTCTGCTTGCTCTGCTCTTTGAAAGTTTTGACGTGCATCCATGGGGATAAAACCGCGATTCACGAAGGTTAGGGTGTTATCGGCTGTTTGTAAGGGGGTTAAAACCCAGTAACCCGTAGTATTTTGAGCAACAGCAGTAACAAAAATATTTTTGTCTGTCAGAAACTTTCCTGTAATGACGACAGGGCGATACTCATCTTTCTCAAAAGTAACGTGCCCCCATTGATTTTGCGGTGGTGCTTTGATGGGAGGCAAGTGAACACGTTGATTGGCACTGATGATAAGATTTGTTTTCCAGTTTAAGCGTTGTATTTGCCATACACCTAGTGCACTAAAGAGAAAGAAAAAACACGTCAATAAAATGCCAAAGAGAAGTGAAGAAAAGCGAATATGTTTTCCTTTAAGTTCTGTCATGGAAGAAACTGTTTTGTTCATGATTAACACTTCCCCTTTTAGAATGATAAGCATCCTTTTAGCACTATTGGGCGTTAAAAAAAACATTTTGTACGTCTTTTCTGGAAAATCATGCAAAAATTCGCTTACGAGGGATGCAAAAGACTCTATAAAAGACTTGACCTTTTGTTGTTGACACCCTATTAGAAACATACTTTCTCAATAATGCCCGTTTGAGGGAACTTTTTGCGTTGTTCTTTTTTCGGGTATTGAGATTTTACAGTTTCTTAGAGTTTAAAGGTGAAGTTTATGTCTCGTGCCTGCGAATTGACAGGAAAAACAGTTCTTTATGGTAACAATGTTAGCCATGCGAACAATAAAACACGTCGTCGTTTTTTACCAAATCTTTGCAATGTGACATTGATTTCAGAAGTGTTACAGCAAAGTTATCGCTTGCGTGTTTCAGCAAGTGCCTTGCGTTCTGTTGAGCACCGCGGTGGTCTTGATGGCTTTTTGGTCAAAGCTGATGATAAAGAATTGTCGCAACGTGCCCGTTTGTTAAAACGCCAAATCATTAAGAAAAAAGCTGAAAATAAGGCTGAACAAGCAGCATAGTTGTTTTTCGTTTTGAAGCTTTTGTTTTGGCTTTTTACTCTTTGATTGCTGTCTTTTATTGGTTCCATAACCCAAGTAAAAAAAATGTCTTCAGTACAGAATCTTTTATTCGCGCAGCAAAAGGGAAAGTATATTGCTTTCTCTATCCTTGCGATGTGCTTTACTGTAACTGCTTCTAATGTTTTGGTACAGTATCCTGTCTATTGGTTTGATTTAAACGAACTCCTAACCTATGGTGCTTTCACCTATCCGATTGCTTTTCTGATCAATGATTTGACCAATCGCTTTTGTGGTCCAGCCGCAGCGCGGCGTGTGGTTTATGCTGGTTTTGTTTCTGGTGTTTTTGTTTCTTGGATCTTGGCTACACCACGGCTTGCAATTGCTTCTAGTTTAGCATTCTTATTTGGGCAACTGCTTGATATTATGGTTTTTACGCCTTTACGACGTAAAACATGGTGGAAAGCGCCTTTAGCTGCGGCGTTGGTTGGTTCTGCTTTGGATACGGTTCTGTTTTTTTCTCTTGCTTTCGCTAGCTGTTTTTCCTTTATCGATCAGGTGACAGGCTATGCTGATAGTTCAATCTTGGGGGCGACTTTTTGGGGGGGGATGGAGATTCCTATTTGGCTCTCGCTTGCTTTTGGCGATTTCTCAATAAAAATTATTATGAGTCTGTTCATGTTGATTCCTTATGGAGCAATCCTTAAAGCTGTAAAAATCCCTCTTTATAACAATTATTCAAAGGATAAATCACCTTTTGTTGGTAATGAGTAGTATTGATTTATCCTCTTCTCATTTTTGAAAAGAGAAGAGGGAGGGCTTTGTCGTTTTATATGATAAGATATTGATTTGTAGTGATAATTTATCATTTTGCATTTTGAATGAGAGCTTCAAATACAATAAGATTTTTTCATTGCAAATGTTCTCATCACAAACCAATAAAGAGTGTTTATTTTTACGCTACAGGTAGGGATGTGGTGGTAAAATCGTTTAAAAACTGAAAAGACTTCATGAGAAGCGCTTAAATATAAGAGCCTTTGACACTATTGAGAGCGGATAAATATAAAGCGGACAAATATAATGATGCGTATAATCGTCGTGCTGGTTTGTAGAGCATCTCTTTCAATGTCACACTATGCTATCATGGGACTGATTTAAAAAGTTTTTAATCTTTTATGGCGATAGAATGTTTTATTGCTAAAGAGCTCTTCTAATTGCTTTGTTATAGCGCTGGCGAGTTCTTCAGCATTCATAATTGTGACAGCACGTTGATAATAGCGTGTGACATCATGACCAATGCCAATGGCAATGAGTTCTATAGGAGAATGGGTTTGGATTTCTTGAATGACAGCGCGTAAATGTTTTTCCAGATAATTACCGGTATTAACCGATAGTGTTGAATCATCGACAGGGGCTCCATCAGAAATAACCATGAGAATGCGTCGTTGTTCACGCCGTGATAAAAGGCGTTGATGCGCCCAGATTAATGCTTCACCATCGATATTTTCTTTCAGTATGCCCTCTTGCATCATTAAACCTAAATTACGTCGTGCTCGACGCCATGGGGTATCCGCACTTTTATAGATAATATGACACAAATCATTGAGGCGTCCTGGATTAGCCGGTTTGTTTTGGCTAAGCCACTGTTCGCGTGATTTCCCACCTTTCCAAGCTTTTGTGGTAAAGCCTAAAATTTCAACTTTAACACCGCAACGTTCAAGGGTTTGTGCTAAAATATCTGCACAACTGGCTGCAACAGTCATTGGTCGTCCGCGCATTGAGCCTGAATTATCAATGAGCAGTGAAACAACGGTATCACGAAAGGGGGTATTGCTTTCCATTTTGAAAGAAAGAGGTTGCATGGGGTCAATGATCAGACGGGGAAGCCGCGCTGTATCGAGGTATCCTTCCTCAAGATCAAAATTCCAATTGCGATTTTGTTGTGCCATAAGACGGCGCTGTAGGCGATTGGCTAAACGCCCAACAATGTTTTGCAGATGATTGATTTGTTTATCAAGAGAGTGGCGTAACTGATCTAATTCGCTTTCAGGACAACAATCTATCGCTTCCAGAATTTCATCAAACTGTCGGGTGAAAACTTTATAATTGCCAAGTTTTTCCATTTGTTCTGAATCAGTGAAAAGGTGTTTGGCTTGGCTCGATTTTTTTTGCCAAGAACTTCTCTCTTGCTCTTCTTCGGCTTTATCGCTGTCATTGGCTTGTGTCGCTTGTGTTTTTCCCTTGTTTTGCGCATCACTTTCTTGTTCTGCTGTTGTTTGTTCTTCACTTTGGGTTTTTTTTTCGTTGGTGCTCTCTTCCTCTGCTTGATTTTGGGGTTCACACTGGTTTTCTAATTTTTTATTATTTTCACTGTCAGAAGTTTCTTCTAGTTGGACTGCCATTTTTAATGTCACAAGCATTTGACGAACAACGCGTGCAAAAGCAGGTTGGTTGTAAATATGGTGTGTGAGTTCGTTTAGTTCTTTTGCAGCTTTTTGTTCGATTTCTTGACGCCATAACTCTAAGACCGGTCCAGATTCTTTTGGGGGAGGGCGTTTGGTTATTTTTTCACGCAATAAAAGTGCAATGGCTTCTTGGATGGGAGCTTCACTTTGCGTGTTAATCTTTTGGTAATCGGCCCTTTGATATTTATCGGCAAGCATAGCATCGATATTTTGCGCAATTCCCTCCATGGCTAAGGTGCCGATAGCTTCAACACGTGTTTGTTCAAGAGCTTCAAAGATGGCACGGGCTTCTGATTCTTGTGGAACAAATTGTGTGTGAATGCGGTTATCATGCCATGCTGTGCGCAGAGCCATGGAATCGCCTAATCCACGCGTAATCGTGATATCTTTGTTTGTTGCGTGTTGTGGCAATTCCGGTAAACGTGCATAATGTTCATGCAAAGATGGTCTGTTATGGCTAAAGGAAACTTCAAGCTTTGCTGTACCAGAAAGAGCACGGATACAGGTGGAAAGTGCTTTTTTAAAAGCTATAGCATTAAAAGTTGTGTTGGGAGAATTATTGGTTAAATTTTTGCTGTTATCACCAGTACCGGTCGTCATGATTGACCTATTCCTTAAGGCGAAACACCATGAATGTGTGATTCAGGAAGTTCCTCCCCAAAGGCACGTTGATAGAATTCTGCAACAGTAGCACGTTCTAGTTCATCACATTTATTGAGAAAAGTGAGTCGAAAGGCAAAGCCAACATTTTGAAAAATTTCCGTATTTTCTGCCCAAGTGATGACAGTGCGTGGGCTCATGACGGTTGAAAGATCTCCATTGATAAAAGACTGACGCACCATATCAGCAACATGGACCATTTGTGAAATGGTTTTTTTCCCCTCTGCTGTTTGAAAAGCTTTAACCTTGGAACAAACAATATCAACCTCTTTATCATGAGGTAAATAATTGAGGATTGTCACAAGGGACCAGCGGTCCATTTGGGCTTGGTTGATTTGTTGTGTGCCGTGATAAAGTCCTGTTGTATCACCAAGGCCAATGGTGTTTGCTGTGGCAAAAAGACGAAAAGCCAAATGAGGCGTTATAACACGGCTTTGGTCAAGCAAGCTTAGTCGTCCAGAAGCTTCAAGAACGCGTTGGATAACAAACATAACATCAGGACGTCCCGCATCATATTCATCAAAAACAAGAGCAATATTGTTTTGATAAGCCCATGGCAAAATGCCTTCTTTAAATTCAGTGATTTGTAAGCCATCTTTTAAAACAATGGCATCTTTTCCTACAAGATCAATACGGCTCACATGACTGTCGAGATTAATGCGTATACAAGGCCAGTTAAGACGGGCGGCAACTTGTTCAATATGTGTCGATTTACCAGTGCCGTGATAACCGGAAATCATGACACGGCGATTAAAGGCAAAGCCTGCTAAAATTGCTAAAGTTGTTTGTTGATCAAAAAGATAATCGGGATCTATATCGGGAACGTGAGCGCTTTTTGTGCTAAAAGCAGGGACTTTCATATCCGTATCAACATGAAACAAATCACGAGCACAAACTGTGATATCGGGCATATTTTCAACTGTAAGTTTTTTTTCTGTCATTGTTTTTCCGGAAGGGAAAGGATGCTCTTTTTATTCGTTAGAAAACGATACAAGAGTTAGAGTACTTATGCAATGCCCTATCATGAGAGTTTTAGATCTCAAAGCAGCCTTTAATCAGATGTTTCCTCATCTCTTGCATTAAGCCGGCATCACCATACTGTTTTTCAGGCTCCAATGTTGCAATCGCTCTTGCGTTTAGACGTTCCATTGCTTCATTAAAGGTCTTTTACTCCTTTTTGCTCGTTTTTATCCACATGATAGTCTTATTTGTGATGTGCAAAGGAATGGTTTTGATTGCTTCAACATCAGCAGGGTTGAAATGAGAAAATCTGAGGATATTCAAGTCTCTCATTTAACAGGAAAAATTATAAATTATCCTTATAAATCAATATATTGTCTATAAATATGCTTCGTAACATTGCTAAAGCTGCGCTTTGTAAAAGCATATCGCAGGAGGATGCATTATTCTAGCACAAACCAGATTTTTTGAGCAAATTATAAGCGTGCAAAACATCACGAAAACGTTCTTCTGAAGAACGATTACCGCCATTGGAATCAGGATGGTGTTTCTTTACAAGCTCTTTATATTTTGTTTTGATCTCTTCAGATGAAGCATTTGCTGCTAATCCCAATGTCTCAAAAGCTTTCGCTTCTAAGGGCTTTAATTTTCTTGAGGAATGTCTGCTTGAATGACGTTGGGTAAAGAGCGTGAAGGGATCACGCATACGGTTTTGGTAAGCAGCTGTTCCAGAACGGATTTGTGCATAATTCGCAGCGGTTTTCTTTGAGGTGCCATTGCTAAAATCGGTAGGCCATGTCGGACGATGCCCTGTAAGGGCATCCTTTTGGAACTTTGCAATATCTTTATCGCTAAGACCAGAGAAGTAATTAAAATTTTTATTATAAGCACGCACGTGATCAATACAAAAATGGAGATATTGACCTTCGTGATTGCGACCTGCTGGTGCCTTATGCGTGCCTGCTTGCTCACAACCTTCCCATTGACATTGTTGTGTTTGCGATTCAGGCCGTTCCTTTCTATTGGAACTGATTCGAATTGAGTCGAATAATTTAGATGTTGTTACCATGTCTCTAGATTTATGCAAAATTGATCGGTTTGACAAGAATTGACTTTTGAAAAATTTGTTCCCACACTCTCTTTGTTGATTAAAAAAGCTTATTCCAGAAATTCATTTCGTTAAGGAACAAACATGTCTACTCCGATTCAATCAATCATTACGATGAAACTCCAAGAGGCTTTTCATCCACAGAAACTTGAAGTCATTAATGAGAGTCACCTTCATGAAGGGCATCCCCATGAAGAGCATGCTTTTGATGGGAAAGGAGAAACGCACTTTCGGGTAAAAATTCTCTCTTCTTCTTTTGTTGGTATGACGCGTGTGGAGATACATCGAGCAATTTACCAAGTTTTACAAAAAGAACTCGCAACTTGTGTTCATGCTTTGGCACTTGAAGTTGAGTCTGTTTAATTGCTCTTTCCTTTTAAATTTTTCAAGAACGGGGATGCGCTTTTTGATAAATTTCCAATAAACGGTCTGTATCAACTTGAGTATAGACTTGGGTGGTGGAGAGGCTGCTATGGCCAAGAAGTTCTTGAATGGTACGTAAATCCCCTCCGCGTGATAAAAGATGGGTGGCAAAAGAATGACGCAAGGTATGGGGGGTGGCAGTCTCTGGTAAACCAAGACTTGCGCGTAAATTGCGAACAGCACGTTGAATAATGGCGGGCTGCAAAGGACCACCACGCGCACCGCGAAACATTGGTTGGTTACTTGCTAGAGGATACGGGCAGCATTTGAGATAACTGTTTACCGCTTCGTGGACAATTTTTATGAGCGGAACAAGGCGTGTTTTTTGACCTTTTCCCGTGACAAATAAGCTTGTTTTTTCAGGATCAGAAAATTGCTCCGGTGTGAGTGCTAGAGCTTCTGATATCCGCATGCCACAGCCATAAAGAAGCATCAAAACAGCAGCATTGCGGGCAGTAATCCATGGTTCATTTTCCTGTTGATTTTCTTGTTTAACAAGATGAAGTGCGGATTTTATAGCCAAGGGTTTTGGAAGCGATTTTGGTTGTTTTGGGGTTCGGATAAGCTTAGCAGCAGGGACATTGACGATGCCTTCTCGCGATAAATATCTGAAAAAAGAGCGTAAACCCGCCATCCCACGGCTTAAAGAGCGGGCGCTTACGTCATGTGTACGACGATAAGCCAAATAAGCACGCAAGTCGATAACGCGCAAATTGGCAAGATCCTCAAAGGTTGGTTCGTACCCTAAATGTTGACAGAGAAAAAACAAAAATTGCCGTGTATCACGTTCATAAGCTTGTGCTGTTTTTGTTGCCATACGCCGTGTTTGGACAAGATCCTCTAACCAATTTTTCCTTGCCGTTAAAACGGCGTGGTTGGCTGGAATAAGAAAAATATTTTTGTCTTTTCTACTGTCTTTCGTTATCGGCATTTCTTAATTGAGGGTTTCTTTCTTTTTCTGCTTTTCGCTTCCAGAGTTACCGCTGTTTTTTTGTTGTGCTTCTTCGTGATTCATGATGCGTTTTTCACCTTTTAAAGAGAGTATTTTTAAAAGATTATGTGTTGACATCAAATGCGCGAAAATTAATCCTAAAAAGCCATTTTTATGAAGTTTGGCAAGTTGACTTGCAGAGAGTTTATTCAGTTTTTCTTCATCAACAACCCAAAAATGTTCCAATTGTGCTGAAAGACCTTGGTCATTTTTGACATTGATAGATTTTTGACTGAGAAGATCCATTTCTACAAGAGCATTGATGAACTCAGTGGTTTTTTCCATAGCAATTTTAAAGCTTTCAAGAAAATGAATACGCTCTTCCATAAAAGGGGAAATAGATCCATCGGAATTAAAGAGCTCTGTTCCCGCAACTTCATTGAACATACCTGATTGCTGATCAAAACAAACGGAAAGTTCTTTTTCATTTTGCAGTTGGGCAAGAACAAAAGGATAGCGACGGACAAAAGCGGGAACATAAGTGTTTCGTTCCCAATTTTTATCGGAGGTGATGTAATCATTTTCGTCGTTAGAAAGACCCACAAGAGCAGCCGATGTATAATGTTTTTTCTTATTCTCGTCTTCTGCGCACATAAACAAAATAGGGTAGTCTAGGGCAGCTTGAAAATATTCACTGCTTGCTAAAGGAACCCAATGCGTATCTTTAGCAAAGGACATGTCACTTGGGGGAGAAAATTTGAGGTTTTTATGAGTAACTTTATTAATTGGGGTAATATCTTTGTAAAACAGCATAATATTTGCCATAAGACTTCTCCTTTTATTCATTTGTTTTTGTTACCAAGAAAGGTCTTTTTGTGAAGATTTCGATATGGCAACAAGGTTTAATAGCAAAGTGACAAAATTTAAGGAATCATTTTGAAGAGATGGTATTTCATATGGAACATAATAAAAAAAAGCCTAAAAAGAAAGTCTATCTTGCCATTATTGGTTTGCCTCATGGCATAAAAGGAGACATTCTGGTCAAAGTTTTAAATGGTGAGCCACAGAGTTTAAAGACTTATGCTACTCTTTACGATGATATGGGGCGGACTTATGAAATTATAAGGCTTCGCGTGCAAAAAAAGAATGCAATTGTGCGTTTTAAAGGGATTGAAGATCGCAGTGCTGCTGAAAACTTAAAAGGAATTCGCCTGTATGTTACTCGAGAGCAATTGGTCAATGATTTGGATGAGGATGAATTTTATCAGTTTGATCTCATTGGACTTTGTGTTCAAGATTGTGTTGGGCAAGTGTTGGGTGAGGTGCATGGTTTTTTTAATTTTGGCGCTGGTGATTTGCTTGAAATACGATTGAATACGCGTAAAACTGTGCTTATTCCGTTTAGCAAGGCAGCTGTGCCAAAAATTTGTATTGATTCTGGTTTTCTTGTTGTTGATCCCGTTGCCGCTGGTTTAAGCTCTGAGAAAGAATGATGATGTGAGGTAAAAAGAAAAGTGAAGGAAATAAAACAAAAGTGGAAAGTAAAGAACACAAAAATAGCTGATAAACATATATGTTAGCGCTCTCTGTTGAGATGTTTTTGGATTTTTAGCGTATTTTAACGGAAAAAAACTTTAAAATGGGGGGGATCGTCGTTGGAGACAGGGCAAGACAGTGCAAATGAGGGATTTTGTTTTGGATAAATACCATAGTGTTGGCGATACACGGGTTGGTGCTGATTGAGTACTCATTGGGTTGAAGGTGAAATGAAAGAGTGAAAATGAAGTTTCAAGCGCGCATTTTAACACTTTATCCTGAAATGTTTCCTGGTTTTTTAGGTTATTCATTAGCAGGGCAGGCTTTAAAGCAGGGGATATGGTCATTGGAGACAGTGCAAATTAGGGATTTTGCGTTCGATAAACACCATAGCGTTGATGATACACCAGCTGGTGGTGGGGCTGGTATGGTGATGCGGGCGGATGTGTTAGCGGCTGCACTTGATAGTTGCCCAAATGATTCGCCAAGATTGTTGATGAGTCCGCGGGGGCGGACTTTTAACCAAACTTATGCACGCTCTTTGGCACGTGAATCGAGAGTAACATTGGTTTGTGGGCGCTTTGAAGGTGTTGATGAGCGGGTGATAGAAGCACGGGGATTGGAAGAAGTCTCCATTGGTGACTATATCCTTTCAGGAGGGGAAACGGCAGCATTCGTTCTTCTGGATGCCATTATTCGTCTTCTTCCTGGCGTTATGGGGAATGCGCTTTCTGGAAAGTGTGAAAGTTTTGAAAACGGTTTGTTGGAACATCCTCACTATACACGTCCTGCCCTTTTTGAAGGACGAAGCATTCCACCAGTGTTGACATCGGGTCATCACAAAGCGATTGCGGATTGGCGTCAAAGCCAAGCCGAACTGGTAACGCGTCAACGTCGTCCTGATCTTTATGCGCGTTATCATAAAAATCATAAGAAAACTTGATTCATGTTGTAAGGTGGTGTATTGCATGGCTCTCTCTTGAGAGCGTTTTTCTGTGAAGGTGTTCTATCGTTCCAAGATAATGAAGAGATGGTGTATTCGCTCCTGCATAAAGCATAGCCTAAAGAACTTCTTTTCCTTTTATGAAAAGGTTTTTGCGGCAAGAGTTGAGCGCTCTGACTGTTCGATAAAAACTATGAAGGATAAAAGAAATGAATATTATCGCGCAGCTTGAAGCTGAACAATGTGCAAAAATTGAAGCAAAACGCCAATTGCCTGCTTTTCAACCAGGGGATACAGTTCGTGTTATGGTGCGCGTGACTGAAGGAACACGTACTCGTGTTCAGGCTTATGAAGGCGTTTGTATCGCACGTTCAGGTGGTGGGTTGAATGAGACCTTTACTGTGCGCAAGATTTCTTATGGTGAAGGTGTTGAACGCGTCTTTCCAATTTATTCTCCTTTGATTGAGGCTGTTGAACTTGTGCGTCGGGGTAGAGTGCGTCGTGCAAAACTTTATTATCTTCGTGGTTTGAGAGGTAAAGCTGCGCGTATCGCTGAAAAAAGAGATTACCGGAAGAAAGCTGAAAAAGTTGCTGAACTTGCAAAAGAAACAGCTATTGATTCCGATGCTGCAACACAAGTTGCTGAGTAAATACTGTATCTGCTGGGATTTATGCAAAAGTAATTTTTATCGCTTCTTTTGTGTCTACAGTGGTTCGTGTTTATAACTTAAAGAAGTAACTTTGAGTGAATAGAGATTGAAATGAATACAAAAATGTCGAATTTCTCGAAGTTTCAGTATCTTATTCCCCTTATAATGATGGATAGATTTTAAATTTTCATTCTCATGAGCTGTGTCATTGATATTCAGAAAAAGGTGCGTACGCTTGAAAAAATGTATGTTTCTCTTTGAGAAAAGATGTTAGACCTTTGACGTGAAGATAAAATTGTATTAGATTAAGATGCGTTTTACAGATTGGATCTGTGGAACAATCGGTTTTTTTTAAGCGTGACCTTTAATCCGTTATTTGAGATAACCGACCTGTAATATTGGTATGTTTGAGACGCCAAATTAAATGGAAATGATAATGCAGTTTGTTGTTTTGTGCGTTTTGTCGCTCATAACGCAGTTGTAAAAAAAAACAGGTCAGGATGTTTATGACAGAGACAATTAGGATGAAAGAGCGCCCGCGTTCTCCCCATATAAGCATTTATCGCTGGAGCATCACAATGGCGATGTCAATTGCACATCGTATTACCGGTATGGCTCTTTATTTCGGAATAGTCTTTCTCGCTCTTTGGTTATTTGCCATTAGCTGTGGGGATGAAGCATTTAAAACCGTAAACGAGATTTATAGTTCTTGGTTTGGGCTTTGTATCCTGTTTCTTTATACTCTTGCCGGAGTCCACCACATGGTTGGTGGTATTCGTCACATTGTTTGGGACCTAAAACCTTGCCTTTTGGCTAAAGAAAAGGCAACAACGACTGCTTGGGCAACAGTGTTTATTTCTCTTAGTGTTACTCTTGCCATTTGGGTTATCGGATATAGTATTGTTTAGCTTGGGGGTGGAGAGGCTATGAAAAAAGATTTTCGAACAGAACTTGCAAAAGTCCGTGGACGCGGGAGTGCGCATGAAGGGACACAGCATTTTTGGTTGCAGCGTTTGACAGGTTTTATCAATCTACCGCTTTTGATCTTTTTCATTGTGCTTATTCTTTCATTGGTTGGAAAGGACTATAGCATTATCCGTGCGCGGCTTGCGCATCCTATTGTTGCTGTTTTAATGGGATTGATGACGCTTTCTGTCCTTTATCATATGAAACTTGGAATGCAGGTGGTTATTGAAGATTATATTCCTCGTGAGGGTTTTCGAATATTCTTCTTGGCATTGAATATTCTCTTTTGTTTTATTTTGGGTGGTGTCATCATTTTTGCTCTTTTGAAAATTGCATTAGGGGGTTAAATCATATGGCAAGTACAAAAACTCCTCTTAGCGCTAGAGCAGGTAATGCTTCTTATCGCACTGTAGATCACAAATTTGATGTTGTTGTTGTTGGTGCTGGGGGAGCCGGTTTGCGTGCTACGCTTGGTATGGCAGAGCAGGGGTTAAAAACAGCATGTATCACAAAGGTTTTTCCAACCAGATCACATACGGTTGCAGCACAGGGCGGTATTGCTGCTTCACTTTCCAATATGGGGCCTGATAATTGGCAATGGCATTTGTATGATACGGTAAAAGGATCTGATTGGTTGGGTGATACGGATGCAATGGAATATTTGGTGCGTAATGCACCTGCCGCTGTATACGAATTAGAACATTATGGAGTGCCTTTTTCGCGAACGGAAGAAGGAAAAATTTATCAACGTCCCTTTGGCGGGCATACAACACAGTTTGGTGAAGGTCCACCTGTGCAACGCACTTGTGCTGCTGCTGATCGCACGGGGCATGCTATCTTGCATACCCTCTATGGGCAGAGTTTAAAACATAATGCGCAGTTTTTTATTGAGTATTTTGCGCTTGATTTGATTATGACTGATGGTGTCTGTACCGGTGTGGTGGCGTGGAATCTTGATGATGGTACAATCCATCGTTTTTCAGCAAAGATGGTTGTGCTAGCAACAGGCGGTTATGGGCGTGCTTATTTTTCAGCAACATCGGCGCATACCTGTACCGGTGATGGCGGGGGAATGATTGCACGTGCAGGGTTGCCGCTTCAGGATATGGAATTCGTTCAATTCCATCCTACAGGGATTTATGGTTCGGGTTGCCTTATTACAGAAGGGGCACGTGGTGAAGGAGGCTATTTGATTAATTCTGAAGGTGAGCGCTTTATGGAGCGATATGCGCCTTCCTTTAAGGATTTGGCTTCACGTGATCTTGTTTCACGCTGTATCACACTTGAAATTCGTGAAGGACGCGGTGTTGGTCCCAAAAAAGATCATATCCATTTGGTTCTCAACCATATTGATCCCGCGATATTGCATGAGCGTTTACCAGGAATTTCTGAATCAGCACGAATCTTTGCAGGGGTTGATGTGACAAAAGAACCTATCCCCATTCTGCCAACGGTTCATTACAATATGGGCGGTATTCCTACCAATTATTATGGAGAAGTGCTTAATCCAACAGCTGATTCACCCGATCGTGTTCAACCAGGTTTGATGGCTGTGGGGGAGGCTGGATGTGCTTCTGTCCATGGGGCGAATCGTTTGGGGTCAAATTCATTGATTGATCTTGTCGTATTTGGGCGTGCCGCTGCAATTCGTGCCGGTGAGGTTATTGATCGAGATGCGGAAATTCCACCCATTAATGAGGAAGCTGTTGACCAGATTATGGCGCGTTTTGATCGTTTGCGTTTTGCCCAGGGGGGAACACCAACTGCTGTGTTGCGTGAAAAAATGCAACGGACTATGCAAGAAGATGCTGCGGTATTCCGTACCGAAGAGTCGTTGCAACAAGGATGTCGGAGAATAAGCCAAATTTGGGATGAATTGTCTGATCTCAAAGTGACAGATCGTTCATTAATATGGAATTCCGATTTGGTTGAAACATTAGAGCTTGAAAATCTGATGGCTAATGCAATTACAACTGTTTATTCTGCAGAAGCACGTTTAGAAAGTCGTGGTGCGCATGCACGTGAAGATTATCCAGAGCGTGACGACAAAAATTGGCGTAAACATACCCTTTCACATTTGTCGAAAGAAGGGAAGGTAACTTTGTCCTATCGGCCTGTCCATGTTGATCCATTAACGTCTGAAGCAGATGGTGGTATCGATTTAAAACGTATCGCGCCTAAAAAACGTGTTTATTAAGGGGAGAATGAACGATGGTCCAGATTAAGCTTCCCAAAAATTCTCAAGTAAAACCAGGGAAAGTTTGGCCTAAGCCTGAAGGCGCTACTAAACTAACAGAATTTCATGTGTATCGTTGGTCGCCTGATGATGAGGAAAATCCTCATCTCGATACTTATTATGTAGATCGTTCAGCCTGCGGTCCGATGATTCTCGATGGACTTTTGTTTATCAAGAATCATATTGATCCAACTTTGACACTGCGCCGTTCATGCCGTGAGGGAATTTGTGGTTCATGTGCCATGAATATTGATGGAACCAATACATTGGCTTGTACCAAAGGAATGGATGATGTGAAGCATCCCATTAAGGTGTATCCTCTGCCTTCCATGCCCGTTGTCAAAGATTTGGTGCCTGATTTGAAGCGCTTTTATGCGCAACACCGTGTGATTGAACCTTGGTTGCAAACCGTTTCTCCAGAACCTGCAAAAGAGTGGTTACAAAGCCACTCTGATCGCCAAAAAATCGATGGGCTTTATGAGTGTATTTTATGTGCATGTTGTCAAACATCTTGTCCGAGTTATTGGTGGAACGGTGATCGTTATTTAGGACCAGCAATTTTGCTTCAGGCTTATCGCTGGATTGCTGATTCACGTGATGAGATGTGTGGTGAGCGTCTTGATAATTTAGAAGATCCTTTCCGCCTTTATCGCTGTCATACGATTATGAATTGTGCACAGACTTGTCCAAAGGGGCTAAATCCAGCGAAGGCAATTGCTGAGATTAAAAAACTCATGGTTGAACGCCGCCTTTAAAACTTACCAGTTCATGAAAGTCATAGAAGAAATAAGATATTTGTGAGATTGTTGCGTTTTTTGAAGTGTTTAATCTCTAGGAGCTTATTGGCTTTTGTATGCGCATTAAAAAGAGCACTGATCGCTTTTTTAAAGGGCTTCTTTTTCTTTTGCGCAAAAGAGATGTCTCATTATAAAAATATATCCTGAATATGTATGAACACCTGTAAGAATAAGCAATCGCAAAGCCAGTCGTGTTAGGGTTGATCTTTCGCAAAGTGTTTTATAAAAAGCTGGCACATCTCTTCAATCCATTGCTGGTCTATTATGCGTTTTATGGCGTTGTTTGCTTAAGAGAGCACGTGCTTTTTCTGTAGTCTGCCAATCAACATCTCATTCCAATGTAGCAGCATGTTTAAGACAAAGATTAAGGCGGTTTGGTACTCTCCTTTTATATTCTCAGCAGGGACGGTTCATAGATTATCTTCAACTTGATCTTTATGGATATGACGCAAGGGATATGTGTGAACAGTTGTCAAAATAAGTAAGCGCAAAGTCAATTGTGTTAGGGTTGGTGTATTGCAAAGTAAAGTGTTTGATAAAAAGCCGGTATCTCTTCCAATCCATTGCTGGTCTATTTTGCGTTTTATGCCGTTGTTTGCTTAAGAGCACGTGCTTTTTCTGTAGTCTGTCAATCAACATCTCATTCCAATGTAGCAGCATGTTTAAGACAAAGATTAAGGTAATTTAGTACTTTTTTAGCTGTCTCATTTTGTATGTCAAATGGGGGTAAGCGTATTGCGTCTATCAGTTTGCGTAATTTCTGAAACCGGTCAACAGCCTCATTTTGGCAAAATATGAAGTTGTAAACGATGAAAACCAATCTCCAGCCTTACCATCGTTTTTTAATTCAGCTTTACAAATTTCAAAAGCATCTACAGCAATATCTTTTAAGTAATGGAGATTACGCATTGCCTCACGTTTTTGTTTGTCACGTTCTTTAAGGAGTTACGACTTTTATGGAAAACAAAACGCCACCCAGTTGCCAATTTACGTGCTTTTTTTAAAGAAACATTTCTTAAAGCATCAATCCCATTTCACGATGGTTCCCGTGGATGGTATAGCGGTAAAGCCATTGAGCACCACCATCTTTACGCTTATGAAGGTATACAACGTATTGATTTATAAAGATAAATCATCCTTTTTCAACTTGTATCATACCCCCGAATATTGTAAGATTCTCTCATTTCAAATCATTTCATTTTGTATCAATTAAAGTCACTTACTTGCACATCATAAGCGGGGTTATCGTGTGGGTAGAAAACCGTTTAGAAAGGAGCAAAAATGCCTTTAATGAATCGTCTTAATGCAAGGGCTGTCGCAACATTGGGGGCTGGCAAATATAATGATGGTGCTGGCTTGTTACTTCATAAGCGTAAAGATGGTGGTGCTCAATGGCTTTTACGCTATACCATCCACGGACGCCGTCGTGAAATGGGATTGGGGGCTTTAAGAGATGTCTCTTTAAAACAAGCCCGTGAATGTGCAACCCAATGGCGTTCTGTTTTACGTGAGGGTCGTGACCCCATTAAAGAACGTGAGAAACAAAAGCGTGAGGCAATGCGTAATCTGCATTATCTCAAAGATATCGCTTTGGATGCTTTTGAAAGCCGTAAAGCTGAATTAAAAGGAGATGGTAAAAATGGAGATTGGTTTTCACCTTTACGTCTTTATATTCTCCCTAAATTAGGTTGTCTACCGGTCTCAGAAATCACGCAAACTGATATACGCAATACACTTGCTCCCATCTGGCATACAAAAGCTGGTACAGCAAATACAGCACTGATGCGTCTCAATCTTTGTTTTAAACATGCTGCTGCCTTGGGTTTGGATGTTGATTTACAGGCTACAGAAAAAGCAAAAGCTTTGCTGGGGAAACAACGCCATAAAGTTAAAAATAGACCAGCAATGGATTGGAAAGATATACCGGCTTTTTATAAAACACTTTGCGAAACAACAACCATGACACAACTAGCTTTGCGTCTGCTTATTCTGACAGGTGTTCGTACCTATCCTTTGCGTCATATTTGTAAAGATCAAGTTGATGGTGATATATGGACCATCCCTGCTGAAAATATGAAAGGAAGGCGTGATACTACAACAGAGTTTCGCGTGCCTTTATCATCAGAGGCATTGGAAATTTTAAAACAAGCGCGCTTGCTTTCTCGTAATGATTTCTTTTTTTCTGCAACCGGTCGAGGTTCCCTTGCTGATACTTGCATGTCAAAATATATGAAAAAAACTGGACTTGATGCTTGTCCCCATGGTTTTCGCTCTAGTTTACGCGATTGGTTAGCAGAAACAACCGATGCCCCTTTTGAGGTAGCAGAAACCATTCTAGGTCATACGGTCGGGGGTAAAGTAGAGCGTGCTTACCGTCGTACTGATTATTTAGAACAGCGCCGTGTTTATATGGATAAATGGGCGGCTTATGTCACGGGGCAAAATCATAAAAGTTAAGAATAACTCTATGTCTTTGCCTTTATTATATCCATAATGAATAATAGCAACCACAAATTATTGCTTATTATGAAGACCACAACCACAACATATTGTTTTTTATGCAAGAAACGTATGTTTTTGCTGGTAATGTTTGATACAAAATGCTATTTATATACGGTCATTAAATAGTGATTCGGTCACTTGAATGTTTAAATAAATGGGGATTCCATGAATACAAATAAAGGACTTCTCACAACTCGTGAGAGTGCAAAACTGCTTGGTATAAGCGTTACAACACTTTGGCGGCGTGTTGCTGATGGAACGGTACCAAAACCTCTAAAAATTGGTGCCTTATCCCGTTGGTTAGCATCAGACCTTCATGATGTAATCGAGAAGGCTAAAAACCAACGTAGCAACAACGCCGCTTAAAGAAAAACTTTGCCTTATAGGACAGACAAAAGTATTTCAAGTCTCACAAATTCTGAAATAACAAAATCTGTCCTGTAATGCAAGTAGCAGGATGGTATTTTATGCATTGTACAAATGCTCAAAGCATGGTTTGTGCCTTGCATGGTGTTTGGCACGGGCATTATGGACTTGCCCGTTGTCCTGCCCATGATGATAGGTCACCTAGTTTAGCTCTTGCCAATGGAAATGATGGGCGTCTCTTACTCTATTGTTATGCCGGCTGCTCTTTTAGAGAAATCTTACAAGCTCTTAAGAATATTGGGTTGATTGATAAAAATGCTTACTGTCAAAAAGAGAAGCAAGCATATTTCGTTCATAAAACCTCTTGTTACAATCGCTCTTTATTAGAGCAGAAAACAGCAATACAGAAAGTTGCTAAAGCACAAGAGATTTGGAAGCAAAGTCAACCCATTAAAGGGACCATAGCAGAGCTTTATTTACGCAAGCGTGGTATCACTTGTGAATTACCCTCCAATTTACGTTTTCATAGCAAATGCCCTCATCCCTCTGGGAAAACCATCCCCGCATTGGTTGCTCTTGTTGAGGGTGGTGGCTCCTTTGCAATCCATAGAACCTTTTTACAAGACAATGGATGCAAAACAGAACAGTTACCAACAAAAGCCATGCTGGGCTCTGTTAAGGGCGGTGCTGTACATTTAAGCCAAGCCAATCATCAACATCTGGTCATTTGTGAGGGAATTGAAACAGGTCTTTCTCTGCTGTCTGGTCTGTTATCAGAGCCTGTGACTTTATGGGCATCCCTTTCAACCAGTGGCATGACGCATGTGAATTTACCCCATATCAAATCAAAAGCCCATCTCACCATAGCTATGGATGGCGATGAGGCGGGTCGTAAAGCAGGTTTTGCCCTTGCTACCCGTGCGCAATGCCAAGGCTTTGAAGTCTTGATGATGCAAGCTCCCGAAGGAGCTGATTTTAACGTTTTATTATTAAATTATGAAAGAGAAAAATAATGACAAAACATAGTCTTGATAATAATGAGAATAGCTCTGTAAAGAATACTGATAATGATAACACCCCTGTCTCTTTAAAGGAGCATCCCTGTTTACAAGCCATTCCTTATGAACAGGCTTTGCAACAAATGGGTTGGGGCGAATTAAAACCAATAAACAAAGCGCTTTTACCGGTTGAATCTTTTAATCCGGAACAAATGCCTTTAACGTTAAGACCCTATATTTATGACGTGGCTGAGTGCCAACAATCTTCTCTCGATTTTATTGCTGTCTCGGCTCTGTGTGGGTTAGCTGCCCTGATTGGAAATGGAATTCGCATTGCTCCAAAACAAAATACGCACAATTGGAAAATTGTTCCTAATCTATGGGGCGCCATTATCGGGCGATCTGCAACTCTCAAAACACCAGATATGCAAGCAGCTCTCGCTCCTCTTTATCGCTTTCAAGATGAATGGCATCAACAATGGCGGAAACAGAAAAAACAGAAAGAGACAAAAAATCTTCTCATTGAATTAGAGAGACAAGAAAAGAAAAAACAAATCCGAAAAGCTTTAAAAAATAAAAACAAGGAACAAGCTCTCGCTCTTCTTAATGAATCTCTTGAAGACCAAGAAAGTGAGGATGAAACTCTTGTTAAACGGCGTCTTCTGGTCAATGATGTGACCGTCGAAAAGCTTGGAGAATTACTGAGAGAAAACCCGCGGGGATTATTAATGGTCCGTGATGAACTTTCTGGTTTTTTAGCCAATATGGAAAGAAAGGAATATCAGACAGACCGTTCTTTTTATCTGACGGCTTTTAATGGAAATTCTTCTTTTACCTATGACCGTATTGGACGTGGAACAATTTATATTCCCAATGCAACGGTTTCTATGATTGGGGGCATTCAACCTTCTCGGATTATTCCCATTGTACAAGCGATAAAGCGTGGGATAAACGATGATGGTTTATTGCAACGGTTTCAAATAATCGTTTGGCCCGATAACAATAAAGAGAGAGAATGGAGGGATGAATATCCCAATAGAGAGGCATGGGAAGCTTATGAAAAAGTGTTTCGTTGTCTTTATGATAAACCGGTAGGATCTTCTCAACATCCAACGACCATGCATTTTTCTGCTGAAGCACAAGAGATGTTTAGTGAGTGGTGGGAAAATCATCAGAAAGCGATCAGAAGGGATGATCTCTCTGAAGCTTTGCAATCCCATTGTGCAAAAATGGACAAAACCATAGCAAGTCTTGCCTTAATCTTCGAACTTGTTGATGGTAATCGTTTTGAAGTAAGTTACCCTTATCTTTTTATGGCTTTGCATTGGTCAAAATATCTTTTAAGCCATGCGAAACGTCTTTATGCGGCGGATGATAGCTTAACAATAGAGCATGCAAATTTGCTTGTAGAGCGTTGTGAATACTTGCCTAGTGTCTTTACTGCTCGTGATATTCTCCAGCGTAACTGGACGCGTTTAAAAGACAAGGAAGCCATTAAAAAAGCTTTAGAGCTTTTATGCCGTTGCAACTATCTTCGTGAAATCTGTGAAGACAAGGCGCAAAAAGGCGGTCGTCCTACCATACGCTATGAATGGCATCCTTTGGTGAAAAATCAGAGAACACAACAATGAAGCACTTTTTACCACACCCTCAAAACCTATAGCAAAAAGTGTAAAAATTGCTTTTACAACACCACTTAACGCTTATTGGGCAATTCAATATAACTTATTGATAAAACATATTCTTTTCTATCCTTACCTTTTTTATAGATTTTTACAAGTAATAAGAGATATAGGAATCATAAAAACAACTTTTCTTATATGTTTTGAGGGGTTTTGAGGGTTCTTTTTTAGTCTCACTTTAAAAAAAATTTTAGTAAAAAATAAAAAGTGTTATATTTCAATATGTTAATTTTTATCAACTTTCAAAAAACAACTGATAATTGACGGCATATCGTATAAATACAACCATTACTATATGTTTTGAGGGTTTTTGAGGGTTTTGAAGGTTTCATTTGATATTTATCAAACTATTCATTTTGATTTCTTAAACACGGTTCGAATTTGTTTTGATTTCCATAAAATGAATAGTAAATTTTACTACTTTGCTGTTTATAGGCTGTTTATAATTGCATCTTGTAAATTTTTTTAAAGCATTTGATAGGTTTTTGCGCCATTTTGGTTTATTGGGTACTCGATATTTGTTCTAAATGTATTTATGAAACGCCATTGTGATTCTTCTAATCTTATAAGACGATGGAGTTTATTGAATAATGCCTCAAAACCTCAATTCTGATAAGAAACAATCTTCTTTACGCTCTCTCTTACAGTCTTATCGCCAACAGGCAACCTCAAATGCACATAAAGGAACAATTTTTGAAAGCTTTGTTACTAAATACCTTATGCATGACCCTCTTCATTACGGGCGCTATGAAAAGGTTCAGAGCTATTACGAGTGGGCTAAAGAGCGTGATGAAGATGGGCGGGATATTGGAATTGATTTGGTTGCAAAACTTCGTAATCGAGATGGGTATGTTGCAATTCAATGCAAATTTTATGAAGCAGATCATCAGATCAGTAAAAAGGATATTGATAGCTTTATTGCTGCCTCTGGGAAAGATATCTTCAAATATCGCCTTCTGGTTGATAGCACTGAAGTGAATTTAAGTGACAATGTGAATGCAATGATTAAAGGACAAGCGATACCGGTTTATCGCATTGACCTTCGTCATATGGAAAACAGTCGTATAGACTGGCAAATCTTTGCAACAAAAGAAGAAGTTGTCCTTAAATCGACAAAAGAACCACGCCCTCATCAGATAGAAGCAATTCAAAAAGTCTGTGAGGGTTTAAGAGAAGCTAACCGTGGCAAGCTGATTATGGCTTGTGGAACAGGTAAAACTTTCACCAGTCTTAAGATAGCAGAACAAATAGCCGGAAAAGGCAAGCGGGTTTTATTTCTGGTACCTTCTCTTGCATTAGTCTCACAAACCATAAGGGAATGGACAGCGGATGCACAAATCCCATTGCATTCCTTTGCTGTTTGTTCGGATACAAAAGTTGGCAAGCGTCGTAAAAGCCAAGATGATATTGTTGGCATGGAAACATCCGATCTTGTATTGCCTGCTACAACAGATGCACAAGCACTTGCCAAAGAAGCTCGTGAGAACCAAGCAGATGCAATGACTGTGGTGTTTTCGACTTATCATTCCATCCAAGTGATATCCGATGCGCAAAAAGACCATGGTTTATCCGAATTTGATCTGATCATTTGTGATGAAGCTCATAGAACAACTGGGACATCCTTAGGAAGTGACGACAATGAATCTGAATTTGTCAAGGTTCATGATAACAGTATTGTTCAGGGAAAAAAACGTCTGTACATGACGGCAACCCCGCGCATTTTTAGTGATACTGCTAAAAGGCGTGCGGATGAGATTAATGCCGTGCTGGCTTCTATGGATGATGAAACGCTTTATGGCAAACAACTGCATCATTATAGCTTTGCGGAAGCTGTCGATAATGAACTTTTAACACCTTACAAGATTGTGGTCTTAGGCATTGATGAAACCTATATTACACCAGCCATACAAGATATTATTGCCAATGAAAACCGTGAAATTGATTTAGATGATGCTGCAAAAATTATTGGCTGTTATAGAGCCCTGACCAAAATAGATAAGGAAGCAGCTATTGATGAGGATGATACAGAGCCCATGCATAGTGCTTTGGCTTTTTGCAAAGATATCAATACCTCTCAATATATTACAAAGCTCTTCAATAAAATTATCAAATCTCATATCAATGATTTCCTTCAAACAGTTCCCTTTCTCAACTGTGAAGTAAGACATATTGACGGAAAACAAAGTGTCAAAAAACGCAATGAAGAACTGGATTGGCTTAAAGGAGATGCCGGTAAAAACGTTTGTCGGATTTTAAGCAATGTAAGGTGTCTTTCTGAAGGGATTGATGTCCCTGCTCTTGATGCGATCATGTTCTTACATCCGCGTAATAGCCAAGTAGATGTGATACAGGCGGTGGGGCGTGTGATGCGTCGGGCTCCCAATAAGAAAACAGGTTATATCATTTTACCGATTATCATTCCCTCACACTTAGAAGCTAAAAAAGCTTTACGAAACAATAAGAGATATCGTGTTGTTTGGCAAGTTTTGCATGCTTTACATTCCCATGATGAAAGGTTTGCTAGGACGATTAATCAAATGTCTTTAGGACAAGATAGCAGTCATACGATTAAGATTATAGAGATTAAGCGTGCCAATGAATTACAGGAGCTCACCACAACGGTTGATGAGATCTCGATACAAGCAAAAGCAGAAAGTTCTGGACGGACCATAGGAACAGCAGAAAGCAAATCTCAAACGTGGTATAAAGAGCAAAAAGACTTATTCCACCGTTCTGAATTTTTTGATTTTGTCAAAGCCATTTTTCTGGATAGCTTTAAAATCACGGATTATTGGGGCATTTGGGCGAACAATGTTGCTGAGATTGCGCAAAACCATATCGTCCGTCTTCAAGATACGCTTTCCGATAACAAGAGCAAAGCTTACCTTGCTTTTGATGCATTTCATAAGGAATTACAAAACAATGTAAACAGTGAAATAAAACAAGAGGAAGCCGTTGAGATGTTAGCGCAGCATCTTGTAACGCGTCCTATATTTAAAGCTTTGTTTGAAGGCAATGAATTCGTACAGAACAATGCCATCTCGCAAGCAATGGACAAAATACTCATTGAACTCGATAAAACGAATATCGAAGAAGAGTTGAAAGATCTTGATAAATTTTACAAAAGTATCACGTTCTGTACAGCAGGGATTACCGAACCTCATGCAAAACAGAACCTTATTATCAAGCTTTATGAAAGCTTTTTTGCCAAGGCATTTAAAAAGACCACGGATAGGCTTGGCATTGTTTATACCCCTGTTGAGGTTGTGGATTTTATTATTCATTCGGTTGATGATGTTTTACGCAAGGAATTTGGCAAGAGCTTGGGTTCACGGGGTGTTTCTATTCTTGACCCCTTTACGGGTACCGGTACCTTTATCACGCGGTTATTACACTCTAATCTGATAAAACCGGAAGATATGGAATATAAGTTCCGTCATGATATCCATGCCAATGAGATTGTTCTTTTAGCCTATTACATAGCAGCAATTAATATCGAAACGACCTATCATAGTCTTATGAAAGGAGATTATATTCCCTTTAAACATATTGGATTAACCGATACGTTTCAGAGGGTTGAAAAGCAAGATCTGATGAAGGGTTTATTAGAGGAAAACAGCGTCTATTTAGAACTTCAGAAAAACCTGAATATCGAAGTTATTTTTGGTAACCCTCCTTATTCAACAGGGCAAAAAAGTGCGAATGATAATGCGAAGAACTCTTCTTATCCACTCTTAGATAACCGTATTCGTAAAACCTATGTTGCTCAATCGAAAGCAAGTCTTATGCAAGCGCTTTATGATAGTTATATTCGTGCCATTCGCTGGGCAAGTGACCGTATTGAGAATGCTGGGGTTATCGGCTTTGTTTCTGGTTCTAGTTATATAGAAAAGCCAACAATGGATGGCTTGCGAAAATCTTTAGCTCAAGAATTTACCAGTATTTATGTGCTTAATTTACGAGGAGATATTCGCAAAAACATGTTAAGCGGTGGTAGAGCTCAAGAAGGACAGAATATCTTTGGTAGTGGTAGTATGACCGGTATTGCCGTAACATTATTTATCAAAAATCCCAATGTTTCTGGAGATTGTAAAATTTACTATCATGATATTGGTAATAATCTTACAACAAAAGGTAAACTTGCGGCTCTTGAGTACCTCAGGAGTGTTGATGGTCTTGGCGATAAATTAGGTTGGCAACTGATTACACCAGACAAGCATGGCGATTGGTTAAATCAACGTGATGACAGTTTCAAAGCATTTTTAGTTATGAGTAACAGAAAAAAGCAAGATAAAAAGCTTTTTGAAAATTTTTCTTGTGCTCTTAAAACCAATCGTGATGCATGGGCATATAACTCAAGTCGTAAGGTTTTAGCAAAAAATATGCGTAATATGATTGCGTTCTATGATAGCGAAGTAGAACGTTTTAATGAGGCTCATCCACATGCTGACCGCAAAATACGTACAAAGGCTGTAGATAGTTTTATCAATTCAGATGCACAAAAAATTAGTTGGAGTCTTAATCTTAAAAAACAATTAGCAAAAGGAAAAGCTTTCGAATTTGAAGAAACATGCCTCACAAAAAGTTTATATCGTCCTTTTACACAACAGTGGCTCTATTATAATCGTGCTTTCAATGAAGCAGTCTGTCAAATGCCCTATATGTTCCCTATGGGAAAAGTGCTTGAAAATAGGGCGATACAAGTTTCTGCTGTCGGAGCACGAAGTGGCTTTTCTGTTTTGATGAGTAAAAGTTTACCTGATTACTATGCAATAGATAATGGTCAATGCTTTCCATTGTACCTTTACGAAGAGGTTGTGCCTTCAAAAGATAAAAACGAAAAACAAACTCATTTATTTACAAGTTCTACAGAAGAAAGCAAAGCCGCTGGTTTACAACGCCGTGATGCCATTACTGATGAGGGTTTAGCACATTTTAAAACAGCTTATCCTAATGAGAACATCACTAAAGATGATATCTTCTATTATGTTTACGGTCTCTTGCATTCAAAAGATTACCGTGCTCGCTATGCTGATAACCTCTCTAAGGAATTGCCTCGCATCCCTTGCGTAAAGAGTGCTGAAGATTTCTGGGCATTTGTTAATGCGGGTCGTGAATTAGGCAATTTGCACGTCAATTATGAAACTGTAGAGCCTTATCCCGTGACCTTTAAAAAAGGCAATCCAAAACTTACAGATATCAATAACCCCGAAAAGTTTTATTACGTTACAGAAATGAAATTCGCTGGCAATAGTAAGGAAAAGGATAAAACCACTGTTATTTACAATAGCAATATCACAATAACAGATATACCCAAGGAAGCTTATGAATATATCGTAAATGGTAAATCTGCTCTTGAATGGGTTATGGGGCGCCAATGTGTAAAAACTGATAAAAAGAGTGGCATTGTTAATGATGCCAATCGCTATGCGGTTGAGACCATTGGCAATCCTGCTTATCCATTGGAATTGTTCCAAAGGGTTATTACAGTGAGTTTAGAAACAATGAAGATTGTTAAGAACCTACCAAATTTGGAATTAAGAGAAACTGAAGAGACTTAAGACTTATGAAGCATGCCTATCATATGAACATGCCAATCTCATAAGGGGTATAGATCTTATAACCGTAATCTATACTTCTCTTGTTATGTTGCTTATGTACAATCTTAAAAGGAATGATTTACCATGCGCAATTCTAAAAAGAGAAGATAAGATTTTTTACATTGCCTTTAAAAGATTATATCGCAATCTCAAATGAGAGCATCATATCTTTCAAAAGCTCTCTTTAAAGAGAAGAATGAATGTTTTTATCTTTACGTTATGACACCTTCAAAACCCTCAAAACATATAGTAATGGTTGTATTTATACGATATGCCGTCAATTATCGGTTGTTTTTTGAAAGTTGATAAAAATTAACATATTGAAATATAACACTTTTTATTTTTTACTAAAATTTTTTTTTAAAGTGAGACTAAAAAAGAACCCTCAAAACCTTCAAAACCCTCAAAACCTATAAAATTAATAGCTATAAAAGCCTTGATAGCATTTCTTATAATCACAAGCTGTTTTTTGAAAGGCTTTAAAGGATTATATACCCTCTCATAAAACATGATTTAAACACGCACTCTAATCATAAATGTTGTCTGTTAAATTTTTAGACAGATACTGACAAGTTTTAATCAACTTATCTCATTAATTGTCTATATAAATCATCTTATTAGCACTGATTATTTCTCAAAACATACTAACATATTGAAATATAATGGTTTTTATTTTTATCAAAAAGTTTTTTTAAAAATGAGGGGGTAAAATGACTGCTAATAACTGACAAGAGACAAAAGCCCATAAAAAGGCATTTTGATAAGGATGTAAGAATTCAAAATGTTTTTATAAAAATCAAAACCGCATGATCATATTTATCATTTTGTTTTATGAGAATGATGCGGTGGCTATAGAGAATGAATCAAAACAATAGATTTTGAATCAAAAGCATTGATTATAAAGACGCGGTCGCTTTATAAAATGACAACGAAATTCACAAAAATATTCACAAGTTATCTCATAAAAATAATGATGCGTTATAAAGTTAAAAATAGGCATTATGAGAGCGTTTTTAGTTATTATGATGTTTAAAAGAGAAAAATAACGCAATTGCGTAATATAGAGTCAAATAGAGTCAATAAAACAGAAAATATTCATAAGCATATGACGCATATTTATACACAATGGTATAAAAAATAATTATAAAAAACACAAAAAAGAATAAAAGATAGTTGACAATAAATACGTATTTTGTTATATAAATACTCAAGTGCTAGAAACACTTTTGATAAGCGGATAGGTTACGATACAGCCTTTCCATTTATAAAAAAACTGACTGTCTTTTATGCGTTGATTAGCATATAATGATTTTGTCGGGTGTGGTTATGTCATATAATACTCCTTTTATGGAGGAAAACATAACGACGGACTTATCACCGTGTTTCTACCGCCCGGCGCCCGTATGGGGGTCAATAGAAACTTTATGATAAGGAGACACTAGCTATGAACGCTACTGTTAAAAATAGAAAATCATCCAAAAAATATGAATTGACCAATGAAATGGATTTTATGACTGGTCTCACATTGTACCGTATCCGTGCTTTAAAAGACTTTGGTGATGTGAAAAAAGGGGATCTAGGCGGTTTTATCCAAAAAGAAAGCAACTTATCACATAAAGGCAATTGCTGGGTTTATGATAAAGCCCGTGTCTTTCAAAATGCAAAGGTTTCAGGCAATGCAAAAGTAAAAAGCTATTTTGTAGACGTTTGTGGCAATGCAAAAATTTATGGAAATGCTATTTTCGAATCTATTTTTATGGGGGGCAATGCGCGCCTTTATGGAAATGCTCATATTAAAGGGGCGGTTGTTATTGAAGGCAATGCAAAAATTTATGATAACGCCTCTGTAAGTGGGCATGCTCATATTTCTGATGATGCCGTGATTTGTGATGATGTTCAAATTGGAGGCAATGCAAAAATAAGCGGCGCTGCTTATATTTGTGGTAATTCTTATGTCATTGATGATGCCGTGGTTTGTGGGGCTACCGTATCTGGTTATTCTTGTATTCATAGTGACGCCTCTTTATCATCTGATGATGATATTTATGATGCCGCGGTTCCCGAATTTGGTAGCGAAGATGATTATTATCGTCACGAATATTATGATGATTATGGTTATGATGATGATTACCAATATGATTGCAATTCTGAAGATGCAAATCAAGCTGCGTAAATAACACCACGGGCGCGGCGGGGGCGCCCCTCTCTAGATTTCATTGAAATTTAATCCATTATTTAGATTGGGAACTTACCTATGACCACTATAACTGTATCCAAAAAATATGAATTAACAAATGAAACCCGTGTATTAGATGATTATACCCTTTATCGCATTCGTGCTTTAAGAGATTTTGATGATATAAAGGCTGGTCAATTGGGGGGCTTTATTGAAAACGAAGATAACCTCTCTCATGATGGTAACTGCTGGGTATATGATAATGCATGGGTTTATGGTCACGCCCGTGTTTATGAGAATGCAAAAATACGAGGCAATTCGCAAGTTTGTGGTCATGTCTATGGCAATGCCCATGTCTGCGACAAAACCCGCGTTTATCCTCATGCCCATGTTTATGACAATGCCCATATTTCCAATAAAGCATGGGTTTATCATAAGGCGCGGGTTTATGGTAATGCAAAAGTATCAGGTAGTGCTCGTATTAAAGTAAAGGCAAAAGTTTATGAGAATGCCGTTGTTAATGGGGCTGCAAAAATTTATGGCTCTGTTTATGGCAATGCTAGTGTGGGAGGTTATACTAAGGTCTACGGTTCTGTTTATGGCAATGCAAAAGTGACTGGTTATCATACCATTAGAGGTTTGGTGCATGGCAATGCAATATTAAAAAGAGATGGTTATTCATATCACGAACAAAACATTTACTATTTATATGGGATTCCTGAGGATTGTGAAATTTATGAAGATGATACAGTTGTAAAGATTGGTGACAACAAAGCAGCATAAATGACACTCGGGTGCGGGGGGCGCCCCTTCTTAAGAACATTTCATTCAAAATTTGTTAAATATTTAGATTGGGTTTTCTCATGATTAGTACAGTTGTAACTAAAAAATATGAATTAACAAATGAAACGCGTCTCTTTGGTAATCGCATATTTTATCGCATTCAGGCTTTAAAAAGCTTTTCTGATGTAAAGGCTGGTCAATTGGGTGGTTTTATCGAAAATGAAAATAACCTCTCCCATGATGGCAATTGCTGGGTTTATGGTAATGCTCTGGTTTTAAACTCAGGTCGTGTTTATGAGAATGCTAGGGTCTATCATAACGCTATTATCGCTGGTTATGTCTATGGCAATGCTATCGTTCTTGGTAAATCGATCATTTATGACCATGCCCATGTCTATGGCAATGCACAAATTTATGATCACGCCCGTGTCGTCAATTATGTTCATATTTATGAGAATGCTAATAGTCACGGCGTTGTTATGATTTTAGAAAAGACCCGTGATGATATTGAAACAAGGTCTTATATCGAATTGCTTTCCGATAATGAAATAAAAATCATCTGGCTGCGTAATAAAGCCTTTTTAAACCTTTAAAGCGCCGCGGTCATTCCATTTTTCCAACATTTTCCATGCAACTTTTTTCACAAGAGAGATTGTGAGGGGTCTTATGATGTCCAAAAAATACAAACGAACCAATGAAACAAAACAACTGAAAGATAAAATTACACAAAAAATTACAACGCTTTATCGCATTCAGGCTTTAAAAAGCTTTTCTGATGTCAAAGCTGGTCAACTGGGTGGTTTTATCGAAAAGGAAGAAAACCTCTCTCATAACGGTCTTTGCTGGGTTTATGATGATGCATTGGTTTATAAACATGCCCGTGTCTATGAGAATGCAAAAATACGAGGCAATGCGCAAGTTTGTGGTCGTGTCTATGGCTATGCTCAGGTGCATGATAAGGTGTTTATTTCTCAATATGCAAAAATTTATGACAATGCATTTGTTTATGACAATGCGTATGTGGCTGGGTATGTTTATGGCAAGGCTCGTGTTTATGGCAATAGCCGCGTTTCAATTGATGCCCATGTTTATGGCAAGGCGCATCTTTCTCATAATAGCTGTCTTTTTGAATATGCAAGGCTTTATGGTAGCGCTAGGGTGTCAGGCTCTGCTTGTCTTTTTAGCACTGCACATGTTTATGGCTATGCTGTTGTTCATAACCGTGTAAAAATTTATGGCAAGGTTTATGACTATGCAAAAGTGAGTGGCTGTGCTGAGATTTATGGCTCTGTTTATGGTAAAGCTCAGGTTTCCCATACGATCAAAGTCTTTGGTCGTGCTTGTGGTCGTGCAAAACTCAATCGAAGAAGTGAGATAAGAGAGGTTCCAAAAAATAAGGAGGTTAATAAGAGCGATATTCTTATCGAGATTGTTGATACTGAAGAATAAATAACAAATGCGGGGGGCGTTGGTTTCATGCCATCTTAAAAGACAAGAGAGCAAAAAAGAAAGCCGTGCCATTTTTACGTGACGCGGCTTGCAAATGAAATGTAACTAAAAAATACAAATTAACAAATGAATAAACGCATGTATACAAAACGTATTAGTATTGCAAGCTCTCTAGTCTGTTTATAAAAACTTATCCAAAATAATATAAAGGAATGATTATGAAAGCGTTCTTTTAGATCATCATATTTGAATGAAAAAACATGTTAACTCTCTTAATGGTTATAAAACCTCTTTTAAACGTATTAAAATACTAAGCTCATTTTTGAGTTGAGTAAATTTCAAAGAAATTACATTCTAAAATCAAAACGCTTTGTAAGTTATATCAAGCCAATCAAAAGCAAGCGTTGGTTTTTAAAGCAATCTCTCATAAAACAAAAAACAGCTATAGAGCTCTCTTTAAACATTTGCGTTTAATGATGTTATCTCTCAACTTCTCTCTGCTTATGAAAAAAGGTGCCCTCATTTTTGAGGTAACTAAAATCACTCAATCCAAATTTGGATTAACTCCTTTCAAAAAAACGTTTCAAATATCTGCATTTAAAGACGCTATATTATCTTAAAGAGGTGTCCCCAAATTTGGGGTGACCCTGATCACTCAATCCAAATTGCGTTTATTACTTTAAACCTATTATTAAAACAGCTTTTGATATGTGTTTTGCGTTCTATCATTAAAAGGATATCGCTTTCATAAGAGATAATATGGTGGCTATCTACCGTTTTCTAAATTTTTAGTAAGCGTTATAAAATCGATTGTCTTTAAATCCTTTTATGCGATTCTCAATGAGTGAAAATCTATAACCTTATAACAGCTTCAAAACGATTAATTCCTTTTTTGCTCAAAAAAGAGCAAAAGCCATATTATTCTTTACGTCTATACAATTATGTTATGATAAAAACGTCTTATCAAATTTATGAGATGTTATGAATGATAACTGCTTTGCATTTTATTTGAATGCTCTCATATATTATAACATTGGCATCATGATTTGCTTTTTATGCTCTGTTTATAGATGGCTATTGTTTGTAAAAAATGTTTAATTGAATCGTGCATAAAAGTGTGGATTCTAAAGTGAATTCAAATAAAATAAATACACTTAATATATTGATTTTATTGTATTTTTCTTCATGATTCGCCTTTGAAGGTATAAGCCGGCCCCATCATACTTTTTACTGGCCCTCAATGTTGCGACAGCCCTTGGTATTTAGACAATTCATAAGAGGCATTTTACGCCTTTCTTCTCTCTTTTTTATCCACACGATAATTCTACTTGTGATGTGCAAAGGAATGGTTTGATTGATTCACCATCAGCAAGTTTGAAATGAGGGAATCTCAGAATATTCGGATCTCTCATTCAACATGCAAAACGATAAATTATCATTATAAATCAATATCTTGCCTATAGATAATAGGTTGCAAGGAATTGATACTATCGCAATGGATGTAACTATCATAGAAATGTTGCTGAATCCTAGTGAATCTTTATGAGTGACAATTTTGCATTCTTTCTTATTCATCCATGAAAAATAGAACTTTTTGTAATTGTGTAGAGAACTCTCTTGTCGCTTACGTAAAAGTGCAAAAAACCTGTTTTAGAAACGAAAAATGCCTTATAACTTCCCAACATAAAAGAGAAAACTTTATAGCAATGATCAATAGCATAACGAATCACTGTTTGTTGCTGCTATTGTTCATGATGGTATAATTAAGACGCCTTTTCTTCTTTTTCTAGCGGGAAATGTTGTGTCGATGTGAGAATAAAGCTGATATGTACAATCGTTCCAATGGGTTATAGACGCTCTGCAACACTACAAAATAATGCTAAAAAACCAAAAATGGGGATGCGTTCAATCAAGTTGTTATAAAATTGATTTTTAAGATATTTTTAAATGCAAAGTTTTGCTATCAAAATGCATTGTTGTGCAAAGAAGGTTGATCTGCAATTTATTACTACACGATAATGGAACTTTCTATATTATGCTGTTGATGTCCTCCATTACAAAAATTGGAATATAATGTGTTTGTGCTAAATTGAAAATTTAATACGTTAAATTATGCCTATCGGCAGATTGTATAAAATTGTTCGATGAACAATATATATCGATGAGGGGCAAATGAGGCAGAGAGTTTTTGAATGGTAAGCCATTGTCGTTCGGAGATAGCAATGGTTGGTACTTTTCAAGTGTGCGTATCAGAATTGTCATTGACATACGAATCAAAGATATTTTCTTTTGCTATAAGATCTGTTTTTACAATGATTCCTTCTCTTTACTGTAAAAGATATCTTTTTCAAGAATAAATAAAAAATGATCAAAAGCAATGAATTGCATACAATAAAGCTTCATGTCTGATTTGATTTTCTTTAGGTTTATTTATTGCCAATTTTCCTTTTGTTATAAAAGCGTGAGAGATTCACCAGAGTAATAACTAGAAGAAAAAATTTGTTTTAAAGGGTTATATAAAAAAGACGCAACAAATTGCTGCGTCTGTTATTATTTGCATGCTTCTCTTCAGAAAAGAGACGGACTTAAACTATTTTCGATTTAGAAAAGATTGGATCATAAAAGACTTCAGAGAGCTTTCTATCCTTGAAAAACAATACTACATCCACTGTAGTGTAGAGTACTATCTTTATCATTTCTATATCGAGTTGACGACCAACCTCTGACCTTTTGATCAAGGTGGCACACCGTTCAAATGTTTGCAAAGCATTGTTGGCATGCGTTGTTGTAATTGATCCAGGATGCCCGGTGTTTAACGAGTTGAGATATTCCCATGCCTCATTGCCACGAAGTTCCGCAAGAAAAATACGGTCAGGTGACTGACGCAAACAGGCATCTAAACACTCATCAGCTGCAACACGACCGGCACCGTTACCGTAAAGCATATGCACATGATTAGGATGATTGGGAAGAAAAAGTTCATGAACATCTTCAATTGTGATAATGCGTTCCTCTACGGGTACTTTTTCAATTAAGGAGCGAGCAAATGTCGTTTTGCCTGATCCTGTTTTTCCAGCAATAATAATATTGCGTTTGTGAAGAACACACCCTTCTAAAAATTCAAGAATTTTTCTATTACGTTTGAGACCTAGGAGTTGCACTTCAAACGGTTCTAATCGGGTGAAATCTTGTTTTAATAATAAGTCATTTGCTTCTTTTTCTGAGGGCTTATTAAAGCTTACATCGGTAAAACCACTAAACGCACCTTCTTCGTTGAGTTCCTCTAGCGTCTTAACCGTAAGAGAATGCTTACGAATCATAAAGGATAGTGCACCATCGACGACAGCTGGAGTTTGTATAATCGTCCCACGTTGTCCACCGGGCAACCGTACATAATTAATGCTTTGAGGGGCCATACCATTATAAACGATAATAGCTGTGATCAGTGTTTGCAAAAAAGCGGTCGTTAATTCAGGTACACTATGCACCTGCCAACCCGTGAGGGTTTTCGTCCACACTTCGCAGGGCCGGCAGATTGATAATTCAGTAACTTTTGGATCTTCTAAGAAATGATCAAGTGGTTGCAGAAGTTGTGCAACTGCCTGATCTTTCTGTATTGGGTTAGTGTGTAACGAGGCTGTAGACATCACTGAAATCCAGATCACGAGCAACAAAAATATTCACTCTCTCACCTTGGTTTTTATAAAGTGTGGGAACAATGTTGATTGAGTTTCGAAGAACATCGGTTACCACCGATTCAGCATTTTGTGCACCTTGAGATTGTTTTTTTTCTTTATCCCCTTGACCAATTTTTCCTTTTACCCATTCTCCTAAATCACCAATGATACTCACCATAATTGCACCACTGAATCGTTCCCAAAAATGGTTATCAACCCAACCACCGATACCTGATTCACCAAGAGGACCTGTGCCTGGTGAGTCGAGATTTACGATAACACCAGAGGGCGTTTCAATACGTGACCATTGCACGAAGACACGTGATTGTCCCTGTTGTAAGCCACTTTGGTAAAAACCAACAACTTTAGAACCACGATCTAGTAAAACAACACGACCGCTCGTAGAATAAACATCACGCGTTAAATGACAGGTCGTCATTCCTGGTTGTGATGTGACGATTTTTGTTTCTAATGTACAGTCTATCTGTGTTCCCTGTGTAATCAAAAGATCACGGTTATGAAGTTGAACGGCATAGGATTGACCTAACCGTACAGGCTGTAAATGGTCAAATAATACGCCACTATTGCTATCATTTGCAGATGTGCGGTTTTTTGAATTTTCTACAGAACCTTCGCTACCACCACCGTTGTTAAGACCTGAACTGAGCATACGTTTTCGTGCTAAATCTTCAGAATCTTGAAGCATTTGTGGTGGAAGTGTTGTTTGAAAAAGTTTTGCCAAAGCTTGTGGAATTTCTGTTGAATCCTCTGGATCTGTTGATTTTTCTACTTCTTCTACAACCTTTGGTTCTTCTATGATTCGAGGCGTATAGCTAGGGATAATTTGTTGCACTGTTTGTTGAGGTTTTTCTTCTTCAACGTCTACAGCATTGCGCATTTTTAAAGCTTTCCAAGTTAGAGCAATTGGTACCGCTACTACAACAGCAAGCCCTACCATTAACAATACGCGTGCACCAGGAACTGTTGGACGACGTTCTTTTCCTAGTTCAGAGCTGCCATACGCACCTTCAATGTGTTTTTGTTGGGTGTAATCCAGTTCTGTAGCTTTGTTGTTCTCATCCCCTTTCTTATTATCGAACATTATTTGTCTCCTTTATTGATACGATGAACTGCCGAAGATATTGTTCCAGTTGTGTTTGGTATACCTATGGGATCATAGGCTTCATTAAAAACAGCCAAAGCGCGTTTACCAAGTCGTATCAGCCATTTAGGATTGACCTTATGAACAGCAATAATATCATTGGAATTGCCTATGACAGTACGTGGTACCAAACTTTCATTGCCTTCAGCATCCACTAGGTAAATTGATGGCATATCGATGTTGGCGGGAAATTTAAAATAGGTAATGCGTCCATTGTCCCAAGCATTTATTGGGGCAATGTCTTGGTTACCAGTCATGGTATAGCTCAGGTTATATCCTGTTGCATTTTGATGAAAAGCATTTTCAACGGCAAGGCGTCGCTTGTGTTCCTCTAATTGTTGGGAGGTTTCTCCAGGATAATGGAAAGCAAGTTCATAAGTCGCTCCAGCACGGTCATTGCGAAATTGTAGTCGAAATTTGTAACTACGCTTATCGGTTACAACGATAAGGTTTGTATTAGCAAGCTCTGCCTTGGGTTTAATAAAAATATGCCGCCCTTTATGTGCAAAGGCATAGGCATCTGAATCACCAAAGGCGTGAGTGATATATTGTTCGCCTTCTTCAAGGATAATATGTGTTGCTACGCCAAGAACGGTTTCAATTTGAACCACATCAGCGACATTATAGGTGACATAACGAATACGATGATCATATTGTGAATGAGACGGAGTCTTGAGTGCCTGTACGGGTGCTGTATAAAGAGAGACAAATGAGGACAGTAGGGTCATTAACACAAATTTTTTCATAATAATCAATCCCTTAATTGTTCAACAGTATTTCCGGGTCAGCACGGTAACTTGTTACTTGGAAACCAAGCGGATTAAGTAATCGATCAGATGATTTCATTGGTGCACCAACATAGGTGTAACCAATGGTTGCAATTTGATGTTGTTTGGGTCCAACAGTACCAGTCGTGTCATGTTGTTGTGTTGTAAAACGTACAGTTGCTTGACCGCGTCCATTTGGCTGAATTGACCGTACTTTAACTGTAATGCGCCCTTTATTGGAAAGTATTTTGTCACGCGCATTTTCACCTTCGTAGATCTTATAAAATTCCTGTTGAACAGCTGGGGCACTTAAAAGCGCCGCAGTATCATAATTGAGCTGAATGGTGTCGTAGTCGTAAGTTTCGCGGTTAAGCACATATTGATTAAGCCAATACCTATCCACCACTTCGCCATAACTTGTTTCATGTTCGCGCATCACAGAAATTACATCGACTGCACCAGTTGTGTTATCAACGCGTAACACCAAAGGCGTTGGAGCTGGTTGTAAAAAACCAACAACGCCACACATCATGCCAAACAATCCAAAAATCCCAACAACACCCGTTACACGCCATGCTGTTCTGCGTGATTTTATAAATTCGTTAATGAGTTCACGTTCTAAACCTCTGCTTTCTTTGTAATAACTGTTGAGCTGTTCTGCTTTTACTGGTTTAACTTGTTTTTTTGTCATATTGCTCCTCGTTGAATTTCATCAGGAACTGTTTTGTTAATAGGGACGCGGTTCCACTGGCTTGGTTGTTTTGGCTTTGGTGCCAATCCACAAGCGGATAAAAAACTTGCAATCAAAACTGTAAAAATGATTTGTTTCATTTGAACAATCCTCTTTTTCAATCGTAATATATAACTCTAACACTTTTTTATCATTATTTCAATTTTGATTATAAAGAAAAGGCTATATTTTTAGATAGTTTTTCTTTGGTTAATTTTATTTTTGTCGTGAAAATATTTTTTGTGATGGAGGTATTTTGATTGTATGGCTGCTATAGGATTATTTCTTTCTGCTTGCTGTACTGAATTTCCAGAGGTGGGCAAATGTAATGTTTTTTGCCAAGGCATTGGCGATGCTTGCTATTTTAAGCAACAGGACGATAAAGATGGTCGAGAGGATGACTATAGTTCCGACCGTATAGCCTATGTTGTAATGCTTATCTAGGGTGAAATCTTGTGTGAAGTTTGCAAAGATTTTCATCATAAAGCTAAACACGGTTGCTAAGAGGACAATAAGGATTGTATAGGTTAAGACTTGGGATATCCATTGTTCGAAGAGGCGATAAGTTGGTTGCCAAAGCAAGGCAATGATAAAAATTGGTCCAAGTCCGACGAGGAGTATGAGGGCGATTTTAGCGAGCAGGACGAATGCACCACCGATTGCGACAAGGAAGCTTGTCGCAAGTAGAATGAGGATACCGAAGAAGCCATAGAGCACACCATCGGAGTCGAAGAAAACGGCTTCTTCGAAGGTGCGTGCTGCACAATCGAAACCGTTTGTGGCTGCTGTATCGAGTAGATTAGCCAATTTGCTGTTATCCATAGCTTCTGGTATCAGTGTGCTTAACAAATCGTTGGGTATTTCTTTTATCAGATTTGTGATTTCTGGCTGATAAATTCCTGCAGTTAATGCCATTGAAGTAATGATGCTTATCCGCAGGCAACGGCTTAAGAAACCGGAGGCAGGCATGTCTATTGCCCCGCGCATAATGAGCCATGCATATGCAATGAAAGCGATGGTTAATCCGATTGATACAAAGGGGGTTATTGTAACGATCGCTTTTGATGAAAACTCCGTGATATATGTTTGCGTTGTCTTATCAATGACATCGAAAAGTTGCGTGAATACAGTGAAGGACATGGTCTTCCTCTTTAACGAATTTTCATTTTTTATTTTTATGCGATCTGCTGAGCATTTTGTGAGAGTAGAGTGAAATTTAACAGGCTGTTTAAATTGTTAGAAAATGTTGTTATCAAAATTCTCAGCTGCGAACATTTCCATTAATCCGTATTTTAGGCATGTCTTTATGTTCTTTTTTGAAAACCTGTGAATGTAAAGCGCGTTTTCTCTGTTTAATAAGTGCTTGCTCGGCATTGCGAAAATGTGCAACCATTTGTAATCTTATACTTTCATTTTTTATCATGGCGCGCATGCCATGTATGTGTGCTTGCATTTCTAGCATGCTTTTTAGATCTTGCGTTTTTCCGGTCTCCTCTAACATTTTTTTTATTTTGGTAAAGCGCTCTTCTGTTTCATGAAAAGTTTGCAAGCTTACTGCTTTATCAATAGCTACGGCATGTTTGAGACGTTGATTAGTAGATGTGCGTGCATGGCTTTGATTTGTAAGTAGATTGTTTTCTTCTTTCACAATGTCTTGAACTTTTGATTTGTTACGGAGTACTTTTGTGTGTTCAGTCTCATTATAAATAAGGTGTGGATTTGGAAGGTATAAACCTTCATCGATAACTTGTTTTGCGTTTGTCCGACTACCAGTTATTGAAGTATAGATTTTTTCTTTTTGCTCAAGAAGGGCTTTATTTAATGCAAGTTGTTCATTTAATAAATCGACAATTGCCTTAATTTCAGTAGCGTGTTTATGTAGCGAGATATCCGACACTTCTTTTTGTTCTGGCTTTTTGGGATCTGGCTTTTTGGGATCTGGCTTTTGGGGATCTGGCTTTTTGGGATCTGGCTTTTTGGGATCTGGCTTTTTGGAATTTGGCTTTTTGGAATTTGGCTTTTTGGGAGTTGGTCTTCTTGGGCGCTTGTGTAATGTAAACGTTGTGTCTTCTACAATTCTACTTCCCATAATACTTATCCTCTCATGTCTCTTCGTAACATGTGTATTTTGTGTATTTTGCGCCAAAGTTAAGTCTGGTATTCCAGAAAGCAAAAAAAATCCTGCTATAATCAACAGCTTTTTCATGTTTTATTCCTTTTATTTTTATATATTTATAAAAACTGGAATTTACATTACGACCTTATAAATTCACCAATGAGTTCACGTTCCAATCCTCTGCTTTTTTTGTAATAACTGTTGAGCTGTTCTGCTTTTACTGGTTTAACTTGTTTTTTTGTCATATTGCTCCTCGTTGAATTTCATCAGGAACTGTTTTGTTAATAGGGATGCGGTTCCATTGGCTTGGTTGTTTTGGCTTTGGTGCCAATCCACAAGCGGATAAAAGACTTGCAATCAAAACTGTAAAAATGATTTGTTTCATTTGAACAATCCTCTTTTTCAATCGTAATATAACTCTAACACTTTTTTATCATTATTTCAATTTTGATTATAAAGAAAAGGCTATATTTTTAGATAGTTTTTCTTTGGTTAATTTTATTTTTGTCGTGAAAATATTTTTTGTGATGGAGGTATTTTGATTGTATGGCTGCTATAGGATTATTTCTTTCTGCTTGCTGGACTGAATTTCCAGAGGTGGGCAAATGTAATGTTTTTTGCCAAGGCATTGGCGATGCTTGCTATTTTAAGCAACAGGACGATAAAGATGGTCGAGAGGATGACTATAGTTCCGACCGTATAGCCTATGTTGTAATGCTTATCTAGGGTGAAATCTTGTGTGAAGTTTGCAAAGATTTTCATCATAAAGCTAAACACGGTTGCTAAGAGGACAATAAGGATTGTATAGGTTAAGACTTGGGATATCCATTGTTCGAAGAGGCGATAAGTTGGTTGCCAAAGCAAGGCAATGATAAAAATTGGTCCAAGTCCGACGAGGAGTATGAGGGCGATTTTAGCGAGCAGGACGAATGCACCACCGATTGCGACAAGGAAGCTTGTCGCAAGTAGAATGAGGACACCGAAGAAGCCATAGAGCACACCATCGGAGTCGAAGAAAACGGCTTCTTCGAAGGTGCGTGCTGCACAATCGAAACCGTTAGAGGCTGCTGTATCGAGTAGATTAGCCAATTTGCTGTTATCCATAGCTTCTGGTATCAGTGTGCTTAACAAATCGTTGGGTATTTCTTTTATCAGATTTGTGATTTCTGGCTGATAAATTCCTGCAGTTAATGCCATTGAAGTAATGATGCTTATCCGCAGGCAACGGCTTAAGAAACCGGAGGCAGGCATGTCTATTGCCCCGCGCATAATGAGCCATGCATATGCAATGAAAGCGATGGTTAATCCGATTGATACAAAGGGGGTTATTGTAACGATCGCTTTTGATGAAATATCCGTGATATATGTTTGCGTTGCCGTATCAATGACATCGAAAAGTTGCGTGAATACAGTGAAGGACATGGTCTTCCTCTTTAACGAATTTTCATTTTTTATTTTTATGCGATCTGCTGAGCATTTTGTGAGAGTAGAGTGAAATTTAACAGGCTATTAATTGTTCAAAGTGTTGTTATAAAAATTCTCAGGTAGGAACATTTCCATTAATCCGTATTGTAGGCATGCCTTTGCGTCCTTTTAAAGTTTGTAAACGTAAAGCGCGTTTTTGTTGTTTAATAAATGCTTGCTCGGCATTGCGAAAATGTGCAACCATTTGCAATTTACCTGCTTCATTTTCGAGTGTGGCGAGCATTCCCTTTATTTGTGCTTGTATTCTCAGTATGGTTTTTAGATCTTGCGTTTTTCCGGTCTCCTCTAACATTTTTTTTATTTTGGTAAAGCGATCTTCTGCTTCATGAAAAGTTTGCAAGCTTACTGCTTTATCAACAGCTATCGCATGTTTGAGACGTTGATCAATTTTTTCATGCTTTAGATCCAATTCCTGAGCTTTAGAAAATTCCTCATATTCTTTGGAATCGAACGTATGCGATTTTCTGTCCATACGATAAATATCACGTGCATATAACAAATATGTAGATGAATCTACTACCGATGTTAACTGTGATTTTGGAGTTTTTGAATCTAGTGAACGTAGATTTAAGTCTAGATATGCCTCTAGAGGAGAAAGTAGAGAAGAAATTTCTTTTTTATTCCCTGTTATGGAGTTATATATTTTCTTTTCTTCCTCAAGTTGTTGTTTATACACTTCAGCGTGTTGAGTCAGTAAATTCTGAATCTCTTTTAGATCGTCCGTTTTTAAATCACTCGCCAGACTTAAGTTTGGTATTCCCAAAAACGCAACAATTCCCGCTATAATAAACAGCTTTTTCATATTTTATTCCTTTTTTTCATATAGTTAGAAAGATTGGAATTTACATTACGACCTTATAAATTCACCAATGAGTTCACGTTCTAAACCTCTGCTTTCTTTGTAATAACTGTTGAGCTGTTCTGCTTTTACTGGTTTAACTTGTTTTTTTGTCATATTGCTCTTCGTTGAATTTCATCAGGAACTGTTTTGTTAATAGGGACGCGGTTCCATTGGCTTGGTTGTTTTGGCTTTGGTGCCAATCCACAAGCGGATAAAAGACTTGCAATCAAAACTGTAAAAATGATTTGTTTCATTTGAACAATCCTCTTTTTCAATCGTAATATATAACTCTAACACTTTTTTATCATTATTTCAATTTTGATTATAAAGAAAAGGCTATATTTTTAGATAGTTTTTCTTTGGTTAATTTTATTTTTGTCGTGAAAATATTTTTTGTGATGGAGATATTTTGATTGTATGGCTGCTATAGGATTATTTCTTTCTGCTTGCTGGACTGAATTTCCAGAGGTGGGCAAATGTAATGTTTTTTGCCAAGGCATTGGCGATGCTTGCTATTTTAAGCAACAGGACGATAAAGATGATAGAAAGGATGACTATAGTTCCGACCGTATAGCCTATGTTGTAATGCTTATCTAGGGTGAAATCTTGTGTGAAGTTTGCAAAGATTTTCATCATAAAGCTAAACACGGTTGCTAAGAGGACAATAAGGATTGTATAGGTTAAGACTTGGGATATCCATTGTTCGAAGAGGCGATAAGTTGGTTGCCAAAGCAAGGCAATGATAAAAATTGGTCCAAGTCCGACGAGGAGTATGAGGGCGATTTTAGCGAGCAGGACGAATGCACCACCGATTGCGACAAGGAAGCTTGTCGCAAGTAGAATGAGGACACCGAAGAAGCCATAGAGCACACCATCGGAGTCGAAGAAAACGGCTTCTTCGAAGGTGCGTGCTGCACAATCGAAACCGTTAGAGGCTGCTGTATCGAGTAGATTAGCCAATTTGCTGTTATCCATAGCTTCTGGTATCAGTGTGCTTAACAAATCGTTGGGTATTTCTTTTATTAGATTTGCGATTTCTGGCTGATAAATTCCTGCAGTTAATGCCATTGAAGTAATGATGCTTATCCGCAGGCAACGGCTTAAGAAACCGGAGGCAGGCATGTCTATTGCCCCGCGCATAATGAGCCATGCATATGCAATGAAAGCGATAGTTAATCCGATTGATACAAAGGGCGTTATTGTAACGATCGCTTTTGATGAAAACTCCGTGATATATGTTTGCGTTGTCTTATCAATGACATCGAAAAGTTGCGTGAATACAGTGAAGGACATGGTCTTCCTCTTTAACGAATTTTCATTTTTTATTTTTATGCGATCTGTTGGGCATTTTGTGAGAGTAGAGTGGAAATTTAACAGGCTGTTTAAATTGTTAGAAAATGTTGTTATCAAAATTCTCAGCTGCGAACATTTCCATTAATCCGTATTTTAGGCATGTCTTTATGTTCTTTTTTGAAAACCTGTGAATGTAAAGCGCGTTTTCTCTGTTTAATAAATGCTTGCTCGGCATTGCGAAAATGTGCAACCATTTGTAATTTTGTATTTTCATTTTTTATCAGGGCCAGCATGCCGTTTATTTGTGTTTGCATTTCTAGCATGCCTTTTATATCTTGCGTTTTTTCGACCTCCTCTAACATTTTTTTTATTTTGGTAAAGCGATCTTCTGCTTCTTGAAAAGTTCGCAAGCTTACTACTTTATCAACAGCTATTGCATGTTTGAGATACATATTAGTTAAAAACTTTTCAGAGGCTGCACTACTACTAGGCTGAAAATTTTTTGCTACCCTAAAGCCTTGAATTGATGAAACGTCACGGATTGCTTTTGTGTATTCAGTCTCATCATAAATAAGGTGTGGACTTTGAAAGTATAAAGTTTCATCATTTTGTTTTGCGTCTGTCCGACTACCTGTTATTGAATCATGGATCTCTTTCCTTTTCTTAAGGAGATCTTTACTTAAGTTAATTTTTTCTTTTAATATTTTTAAAATTTCCTGATATGTCCCCCGTCCATCTACTGTAGGTGCGTTTGAGACTGTCTGTATAGGGGGTTGAGCAGGAGATGTTATGTTGGCATATAGAGTGTGGTTCTTATGCTGATATTTGAGATCGAGATTCGAACCAATGATCTGGCTAATAGGATATGAACTTATTGCTAAATTTGAATTTCCAAAAAATGTACTGATTGCTATGAGGATAATCAGTTTCTTCATATTTCATTCCTTGTAATTTTACAACTCATAGAGAGATAGACAATTGCACCGCTGGTTTTAAAACTTATAGATTCTAATCCTCTCCTCTGCTTTCTTTGTAATAACTGTTGAGCTGTTCTGCTTTTACTGGTTTAACTTGTTTTTTTGTCATATTGCTCCTCGTTGAATTTCATCAGGAACTGTTTTGTTAATAGGGACGCGGTTCCACTGGCTTGGTTGTTTTGGCTTTGGTGCCAATCCACAAGCGGATAAAAGACTTGCAATCAAAACTGTAAAAATGATTTGTTTCATTTGAACAATCCTCTTTTTCAATCGTAATATATAACTCTAACACTTTTTTATCATTATTTCAATTTTGATTATAAAGAAAAGGCTATATTTTTAGATAGTTTTTCTTTGGTTAATTTTATTTTTGTCGTGAAAATATTTTTTGTGATGGAGATATTTTGATTGTATGGCTGCTATAGGATTATTTCTTTCTGCTTGCTGGACTGAATTTCCAGAGGTGGGCAAATGTAATGTTTTTTGCCAAGGCATTGGCGATGCTTGCTATTTTAAGCAACAGGACGATAAAGATGATAGAAAGGATGACTATAGTTCCGACCGTATAGCCTATGTTGTAATGCTTATCTAGGGTGAAATCTTGTGTGAAGTTTGCAAAGATTTTCATCATAAAGCTAAACACGGTTGCTAAGAGGACAATAAGGATTGTATAGGTTAAGACTTGGGATATCCATTGTTCGAAGAGGCGATAAGTTGGTTGCCAAAGCAAGGCAATGATAAAAATTGGTCCAAGTCCGACGAGGAGTATGAGGGCGATTTTAGCGAGCAGGACGAATGCACCACCGATTGCGACAAGGAAGCTTGTCGCAAGTAGAATGAGGATACCGAAGAAGCCATAGAGCACACCATCGGAGTCGAAGAAAACGGCTTCTTCGAAGGTGCGTGCTGCACAATCGAAACCGTTTGTGGCTGCTGTATCGAGTAGATTAGCCAATTTGCTGTTATCCATAGCTTCTGGTATCAGTGTGCTTAACAAATCGTTGGGTATTTCTTTTATTAGATTTGCGATTTCTGGCTGATAAATTCCTGCAGTTAATGCCATTGAAGTAATGATGCTTATCCGCAGGCAACGGCTTAAGAAACCGGAGGCAGGCATGTCTATTGCCCCGCGCATAATGAGCCATGCATATGCAATGAAAGCGATGGTTAATCCGATTGATACAAAGGGCGTTATTGTAACGATCGCTTTTGATGAAAACTCCGTGATATATGTTTGCGTTGTCTTATCAATGACATCGAAAAGTTGCGTGAATACAGTGAAGGACATGGTCTTCCTCTTTAACGAATTTTCATTTTTTATTTTTATGCGATCTGTTGGGCATTTTGTGAGAGTAGAGTGAAATTTAACAGGCTGTTTAAATTGTTAGAAAATGTTGTTATCAAAATTCTCAGATAGGAACATTTCCATTAATCCGTATTTTAGGCATGTCTTTATGTTCTTTTTTGAAAACCTGTAAATGTAAAGCGCGTTTTCTCTGTTTAATAAATGCTTGCTCGGCATTGCGAAAATGTGCAACCATTTGTAATCTTATACTTTCATTTTTTATCATGGCGCGCATGCCATGTATGTGTGCTTGCATTTCTAGCATGCTTTTTAGATCTTGCGTTTTTCCGGTCTCCTCTAACATTTTTTTATTTTGGTAAAGCGCTCTTCTGTTTCATGAAAAGTTTGCAAGCTTACTGCTTTATCAATAGCTACGGCATGTTTGAGACGTTGATTAGTAGATGTGCGTGCATGGCTTTGATTTGTAAGTAGATTGTTTTCTTCTTTCACAATGTCTTGAACTTTTGATTTGTTACGGAGTACTTTTGTGTGTTCAGTCTCATCATAAATAAGGTGTGGATTTGGAAAGTATAAACCTTCATCGATAACTTGTTTTGCGTTTGTCCGACTACCAGTTATTGAAGTATAGATTTTTTCTTTTTGCTCAAGAAGAGCTTTATTTAATGTAAGTTGTTCTTGTAATAAATCGACAATTGTCTTAATTTCAGTAGCGTGCTTATGCAGCGAGATATCCGACGATTCTTTTTGTTCTGGCTTTTTGGGATCTGGCTTTTTGGGTCTTGGCCTTTTCGGGCGCTTTTTTAATGTAGGCGTTGTTTCTTCTACGTCTACAAATCTCGTCCCCACAAGACTTATCCTAGTAGGTTTACGCGTAACATGTTTATTTTGCGCCAAAGTTAAGTTTGGCATTCCAGAAAGCGCAAAAATTCCTGCTATAATCAACAGCTTTTTCATATTTTACTCCTATTATTTTTATATATTTATAAAAACTGGAATTTATATTACGACCTTATAAATTCACCAATGAGTTCACGTTCTAAACCTCTGCTTTCTTTGTAATAACTGTTGAGCTGTTCTGCTTTTACTGGTTTAACTTGTTTTTTTGTCATATTGCTCCTCGTTGAATTTCATCAAGAACTGTTTTGTTAATAGGGATGCGGTTCCATTGGCTTGGTTGTTTTGGTTTTGGCGCCAATCCACAAGCAGATAAAAGACTTACAATCAAAACTACAAAAATGATTTGTTTCAATTTCGATTGTAAAGTAAAATGCGCCATTTATGATTGTTTTTCTTTGAAAAGTTTTGCGAACATATCAAAGAAGACAGTATTTCTTTTTAATAAACCTTTCTCTCTGTTATAGGCATAAAACAACACTTAATATGAAAAATACTGTCACAAAGACTACCGTATAAAACGTATGGTAGGCATTTTTTTGTTTTCACTGTTTAAAATTTTCATATTGCGTTTATATTTCTGCTGTTTTATGAACTCTCGTTCAGCTTCATGTAAATGTGCGACCATCTGTAATTTTGCATTTTCATTTTGGATTATAGCGAGCATGCCTTTCATATGTGCTTGTAATTCAGCAATGCGTTTTAGATCCGTTGTTTTATCTATTTGTTTTAATAATGCTAAGAGATGCTCTAAACGAGCACCTGTATTCTGAAAAGCTTGTAAACTTATATTTTTATCTATAGCTGTTGCATACTGGATGCGTTTTTCAACATATTTGCGTGCTTCACTAAGAGAATTAGAAATCTTTTCCTCTCTTAGAATGTCATTGAGCAATTTAGGTTTGGATATGAACACATTAGAATTTTTGTCATATATTAAATGAGGATCTTTAAGGAAAAAACTAGAATAATCTGTTGACTCAAGACCGAGGTTCCGTTTCCCTGTTATAGATTCATAACTTTTTTTTGTCGTTTCAAGATGCTCTTCATGTAATTTAATATTTTGTTTTATTAAATCAATGATCTCTGCATAGTGTTTTGGCATAGAAGGCTTTTGAGGTTCGTTAGTAGAACCGGACCATAATACACTAAGATCCACAGGAGGTGAAAACGTAAAAGCTTTTGCTGAATTCATTGTAGTAAAAACGGCTGCTATTGTCGCTAAAATAATTACTCTTCTCATGTTTCCCTCCTATCATTTTTTTCATATTGTAAAAAATTGGAATTTACATTACGATCTTATAAATTTGTTGAGGTTTTTGTGTTCAAATTCCCTATTTTTTTGTAATAACTATTGAGTTATTCTGCTTTTACTGGTTTAGCTTGTCTTTCTCATCTTGTTTTTAGCTGAATTTTATCAGGAACTGTTTTTTTAACAGGAAAACAGCCCCATTGGCTTGCTTGGTTTTGCTTTAGAGCCAATCTGCAAGTAGATAAAAGACTTACAATCAAAACTACAAAAATGATTTATTTCAATTTCGATTGTAAAGTAAAATACGTCGTTTGTGATTATTTTTCTTTGAAAAGTTTTGCGAACACCTCAAAGAGAACAGTATTCCTTTTTAACAAACCTTTCTATCTGTTATACGTGTAAAACAACACTTAATATAAAAATACTGTCATAAAGACTTATTGTATAAAATGTATGGTGGGCATCTTTGTGTTTTTACTGTTTAAAATTTTCATATTGCGTTTATATTTCTGCTGTTTTATGAACTCTCGTTCAGTTTCACGTAAATGTGCGACCATCTGTAATTTTGTATTTTCATTTTGGATTATAGCGAGCATGCCTTTCATATGTGCTTGTAATTCAGAAATGTGTTTTAGATCCGTTGTTTTATGAATTTGTTCTAATAATGCTAAGATTTGCTTCAAACGAGCATCCGTGTGCTGAAAAGCTTGTAAACTTACAGCTTTATCGACAACGGTTGCATATTGTTTACGTCCTTCGATAGATTCGCGTGCTTCATAGAGAGAATCAGGAATCTTTTCCTCTTTTAGAATGTCACTGAACGATTTAGGTTTGAATACGAACACATTAGAACTTTTATCATATATTAAGTGAGGATCGTTAAGGAAAAAACTAGTCTGATCGGTTTGTATATCTCCCTGTTGTTTAGGGTTTAATTTTCGATTCCCTGTTATAGATTTATGGATTTTCTCTGCCTGTTGGAGTTTTTTCGTGTTTATTTCAAGCAGTTTCTTTGTTAATTCAAGGAGTTCTACATAGTGCTGTGGTGGGGAAGGCTCTTTAGGAGGTGGTGACGGTGATCCCCAAAAAGTGGGCAACTCTGTTGGAACTGATGCGCCTAAGTCTGCTGCCCCCGCTCCAAAAAAACTCAAAAAAGCCATCGCTGAATTTTGGCTTGCCAAAATTACTACTGTTGCTATTGCGATTACTTGTTTTTTCATGTTTCCCTCCTCTCATTTTTTACATGTTGTAAAAAAATTGGTAACCATACTGCTGGGTCATCACCTACTTCAGCGATAATGCTTTCAGCCAACTCTGCGTTGTCAGGTGTACCTGATAACACCAAAAGCTCATCACTAAAGTTACGCTCAACAGTTTTTCCATCTATTGTTACGTGGAATTTGCCGAGATTGAGCTCTGCAAGTGCAGATTGGTCACCCTGCTTGATGAGAAATTGCCGACTAAACTCACCAAGTCCTTTGATCAATTCAAATTCAGCATCTGTCAGTTTAAAGCCTTCTGTATAATCTTCATAATTTGCTTTGGGATTGGCTAGAAAAATGTAAGTTGCACACTGCTGAATAAGCGTTTTTGCGATATTGCTTTCTAGGGCATCACCAGGTTCTTGTGTGGCGTAAACAAAAATACCATTTTGCTTACGGATCGTTTTTTGTTTGTTTTTTGCTAAATCTTCAAAGTATGGATCTTGTAACGGTTTCCAAAACTCATCGAAAATATACATAAATCGCTGCCCGCTAATCATCCCTTCTGTACGGTAAAGCAAATACATCATTATTGGAGTGCGAGTCTCTGGGTTATCTAAGAATTCGGTAATATCAAAGCCGTAAACTTGATGTGTTGAGAGATCAAGTGCATCATTAGGATTATCAAATAACCATCCATAATCGCCACCTTCACACCATTTTATTAAGCGAGCATGCACTGATGGGCGTGCATTATAATCACTCAGATGCGGATTTGGTAAGAATTGTACCAAAAAAGACAAGCGACGCAGCGATCTATCAATATTATTGCTCATAATAGATGTGACAGCTTGGTTAATTTCCTCTTCATCATGGTGTGTGACTTCACCACCAGCTTCTGCCAATTTTTTAACAAATTGTTTCAGAAAAATCAGATTATCTTGTGTGGGGGGAAGTTGAAATGGGTTGAAACCACTTGCTTTACCAGCTTTAAATGACAGATATCGTCCCCCCATTGCTCGGATGGCAATTTCCATGCCACGATCCTTATCAAAAACAACGGTCGTTGGTTTGAATTTCTGTGCTTGCGCTAACAAAAATCCAAGAAGCACAGTTTTACCAGAACCAGATTGCCCAATGAGTGCAGTATTCCCGAGCAACCGTTTGTCCGTTGAATCTTCTTCAAGTGTAGAGGAATGAAAATTGAAATAAAGCGGTGTTTTACTTGTTGTTTTCAGAATTGTAACTGCTGGTCCCCATGGGTTTCCAGTTGGTTTACCTGACATGAAATTATGAAAAGATGAGAATGATAAAAAATTCAGCGATGTAATCGGCGCAGGACGTGGCCGCCATTTCCAATTTGCTGGAAGTTGTGCCCAATAACCAGCTTCTATGGCTAAATCTACAGGTTTTGGTAACACCGCAACGTCTAGCAGGGCTGCACTTGCTTTTGCCATATGGTCGCGAACTTGTTGCGCTGTGTCACCATAGATAGTTAATGTACAATGATGCTCACCCATAACAAAATGCCCACTGACAAGTTGATTCAGTGCTTCGTCAATTTGCTCAATTTGACTGGTTGCCACATCACGTGCATCGATAAGATTACGCTGATGTCGCTGTAAATAATCCTTGGCAGCATGTCGTGAGAGTACAGAAAAACTTTGCGTTAACACGAATTCGAAATCACTTTCCAGCAAAACATTTAGTTGTCCTGGTTTCGTTGTCGTATCATATTCCTTAATCTCCAGCATGCCAAATCGACGCATTCCACTGGTTGTACGCAGTTCACCAAGAGCTCCCCATTTTGAGAAAAAAGGCCGATTGATAGACATATAGTCGGCAAAGCGATCGTGGCAAATCGGCATAGGGTGATATTCGCCATTAACAAGCATGCCAAGAAATTCAAGCGCAGAAGAGTAAGCATGGCCATCTTTTTCATAAGCACCAAGAAGTTCTGCTCCATAGCGCTTTAATGATTGACCTAAGGTGTTGTTGATATCATTGAGAGCTTTGATACATGATTCCTGCCGCATCTTTTTTTGATCAAGCGTTTCGCGTTCATGCTGGGAAAAAAACGACATAACTTTATCGGCTATCGGTTGGAAAACAACGGTCAAATACAGATCATTGACCATCAGATTATAACCCGTAAAGCTTTGCTGGTATTTTTCATCAAGCTGATAGCAAAACATTTGATCAAAGGCCGAATCGGGATATTCATAAACGCGCCGACGTACAATATGAGTCCACAGTGACAAATTCGCTGATGCAATACCGCGCAGAGTATTATTGAGCTCTTTTACCCACTGAAAAATATCTTCTTCTGATGCGCTTTGATGCGAACGTCCGTCAATTTTCCAGATTGATAAATACTCCGCATTTTTCGTAGAGATAATCGTATCTGTAATATGATGTGAGTAGGGTATGAACAGACTTACTGGCGTCTCTGATGCGAGGCGTTTGCTGCTTTCAACAGCGGTCATATTTATCTCCTTTTGCGGTAATTAGAGGGACTGTAACTTGAGGCGCCCCAAAAGTCTTTGTTACGGTTGCGAAACTTGGTATCAACCCACAACCACCAGATACGGAATGCCTTATCATCATTTTTGGTAACTTGCACCATAATGAACCATAACAGCGGTGCAATTACCCACAAAAAGATACTTATTGTCATAGCAACAGTAGCGACACCTATAACCATAATAATAAGCGGCATCATAGGTACACCCCAAATTGTTGGAACACGAGTTGCTCCCTTGAATAATGGAAATGCTTCATGTTTTTGCGGTTTCACAGGTTGCTCCGATTATTTGATGTAAAACAAGAGGCTGCTAATATAAAACGCTGCGCTTGCAACGATAATACTAAATAACCATCGTACAAACGTAGCTTTTGAAATGATACGAAACAGATAAATAGGCAACAGCAATAAAAAAAGAATAGCACCAATAATAGGAACAAACATACCCAATCCATACTGCACACCTATAAAAAGATCTATAGACTTCTCTTTTGTTTGCGCATATACAGGCTGGATTATTAGAAACATAATTGGCGTTATAATAAGACTCTGAATCCTTTTGTTAATTTTTGCTTGAAGAATATTTAATAGTTTCATATTTTTTCACCCTCCTTATGACTGAAATCGCCATAAATAATATCCCCTTTTTGTATAAAAAATCATTACAGAGACATCTGCAATCAAATAGATATGACTTAAAAAACACTTCACATCATACAGTTTCCATATTTTTTCAGTTAGTTGTTGTAAATAACATAGTAGCAAGTTGGGTTGCTGAACCAGCAATGACGACACCAATGGCCCATCTTACAAATGTATCTTTTCCGATATAGCGCCCTGCATAACCAATTGCTAAACATAAAAGGATAACTGCAGCGGCAACAGGAATAATTTTTTCAACAAGTTCACTCTTTAGCTTATCTAAAGCATCCTTAGCATTTTTTAGGTCTGCATATGCAGGATGAGATATAAAAAAAGCAACTACAACTGCAGAAATTGCAACAATTCTGTTGCTACCTGATCGGGGATTATTATTTTTCATGTTTCATTCTCATTTTATACTTCTAAATAAATCAAATAAATATATTTTACCACAATTAATGTATAATTTCAATACTTAAAAAGAATGTTATGTATTTTTTATTTTTATTATCGCTTCATTATGGTTTAAATAGCAATGTAGCAAGTTGGGTCGCTGAGCCAGCAATGACAACACCAATAGCCCATCTTACAAATGTATCTTTCTCGATATAGCGTCCTGCATAACCAATTGCTAAACATAAAAGAATAACAGCAGCGGCAACGGGTATAATTTTTCCCGTAAGTTCATCTCGTAGACCTGCTAAAGCTTTTTCAGCTTTATCCAGGGTTTTGCTGGCATACACAGGACTGTTTATAAAGGACATAGTTACAGTTGAAGCAATTACATTGCTTATATTATTATTTTTTGAATAGAAATTAATTAATCGTTTCATCTTTTACTTTCATTTTATAATTTTAATATAATAATAGAATTATTAATTTATTTATTAATATCCGATTTAAATACTTTAAAAGAATGTTATGTTATTTTAATATTGTTATTAACTTCGTTATGGTTTAAATAATAATGTAGCAAGTTGGGTTGCTGAACCAGCAATAACAACGCCAATAGCCCATCTCACAAATGTATCTTTCTCGATATAGCGCCCTGCATAACCAATTGCTAAGCATAAGAGGATAACAGCAGCAGCAACAGGAATGATTTTGTCAGTAAGCTGGCTCTTCAGACTTTCTAAAGCTTTGTTCGCATTTCCTAGGTCCGCATACGCAGGATAAGACATAAAAAAAAACAACTATAGATGCAGGGATCGTTATGAGTTTATTATTATTTTTTGATCGAATATTATTAATTTGTTTCATATTTCACTCTCATTTTATACTTACAACTTTTATACTTACAACACAGGCAAGGAAATTATTAACCTATTATAACTAATGTACCATTTAAATCTTTTTAAAAATGTTATGTGTTTTTATTCCTATATTTAATTTCATTGTGATCTAAACAGCATAATAGCAATTTTAGTTACTAAACCAGCGATGATAACGCCAATCGCTAAATACAAAGCAATAACAACAGCTGCAACAGGAATAATTTTTCTAACAAGCTCTTTTCGCAAATCTTTTAAAGCGTTTTTTGGCATTGTCCAGAGCTTTGTTGGTATACACAGGATGCTTAAAAAGATACAGCTGCAGCAATCATGTTCGTTATACTATCACTCTTTGATTAGAAATTAAATAATTGCTTCATATCATTTAATCTAATTAGATTATAGTTGACATGAAAATAATCTTCTCTGTAATAAAAGTAAAATTCCTCTTAATATGCATGAAATTGCGAATTTTCAAGTGCTTCTTTGAATGAAAAGAGCCTTTCATGTTTCAATAAATTTATGCAGTACCTGTAAATAATAGAGTGGCAAGTTGGGTTGCAGAACCAGCGATGACTACACCAATTGCCCATCTTACAAATGTATCTTTTTCGATATAACGTCCCGCATAGCCAATTGCTAAGCATAAAAGGATAACAGCAGCGGCAACGGGGATAATTTTTCCAGTAAGTTCTTTTTGCAAATTTGTTAAAGCGCCTTTGGCAGTATCCAAATTTTTGCTGGCATACACAGGACTGCTTATAAAAAACACAGTCACAGTTGCAGCAATTACATTGCTTATATTATTATTTTTTGAATAGAAATTAAGTAATCGTTTCATATTGTTTAACCTAATTAAATTACAGTTGGCATGAAAATAACCTTTTCTGTAAGAAAAGGAAAACTCCCCTTGATATGCATGAAATCACGGATCTTCAAATGCTTCTTTGAATGAAAAGGACCTTTCATATTTCAATAAATTTATGGTTTACCTGTAAATAATAAAGTAGCAATTTGAGCTGCTGAACCAGCAATGACGACTCCAATGGCCCATCTTACAAATGTATCTTTTTCGATATAACGTCCCGCATAGCCAATTGCTAAGCACAAAAGTATAACAGCAGCGGCAACAGGAATAATTTTATCAATGAGATCTTTTTGCAAACCTTCTAAAGCTTTTTTTGCATTATCTAAACCGTTTTTTTGGGCGCATACAGAATGTGTTATAAAAAATACACTTATTATTGTAATAATTTTGGTGGTTCTATAATTTATTTTTGTTTTAAGAGCGTTTAGTTGTTTCATAGTATTTGCCTTTATCTAGAGACAGTTTTATAAATGATTTCTTTATTTATCGGTTATTAAGTGACGCTTATATTGATATGGGAAAATCATTGAAATTTTTATTTTTTGAATAAAAAGAGTATTCCACAGCATACAACTTTATAGCCCCTCTTCATGATACAGTACCTGTAAATAATAAAGCAGCAATTTGGGCTGCTGAGCCAGCAATGACAACACCGATTGCCCATCGCACAAACGTATCTTTTTCAATATAACGTCCCGCATAGCCAATTGCTAAGCATAAAAGGATAACAGCCGCTGCGATAGGGATAATTATATCTAACTGCTTCTTGAACTCATCTAGAGCCTTTTTTGCATTTTCTAAACCCGTTGCAGCATAGACAGAATGTGTTATAAAAAAAGCACTTGTTGTTGCAATAATTTTGGTAGTTTTATAATTTATTTTTGTTTGAAGGTTGCGTATTTGTTTCATATCATTTGCCTTTATCTAGAGACAGCTTATAAAAGCAGTCAGATGAAATGATTTCTTTATTTATCGGTTATTAATTGACACTTATATTGATATGGGAAAAATCATTGAAATTTTTATTTTTTGAATAAAAAGAGTATTTCAAAGCACATAACTTTATAGCCCCTCTTCATTATGCATTACCTGTAAATAATAAAGTAGCAATTTCGGCTGCAGAACCAGCAATGACAACACCGATTGCCCATCGCACAAATGTATCTTTTTCGATATAGCGTCCCGCATAGCCAATTGCTAAGCATAAAAGTATAACAGCAGCGGCAACAGGAATAATTCCAATTAATTGCGCCTTAAAAGCATCTAGAGCTTTTTTCGCAGGATCTAAATTTTGTGCTTGGGCATACACAGGGTGCATTATAAAAAAGGCGCTTATCATTGTGGCAATTGAGATAGATTTATTAATCGCTGCCTGAATAATTTTTAATTGTATCATATTGTTTACTCCTAACTCAAATTATAATTGCTACTGATAGCCTTTTTAAGTGTAAGTAGCATATTGCTATCAATACAGATGAAATCATTGAAATTTACACCTCTATTTGGATAAAAAAGATATCCTACAGAAAATCTTTATGTTTTACTCTCATGGTGTCGGTTTGAACAACATATTCGCAATTTGAAGTGCAGAACCAGCGATGACTACACCGATTGCCCATCGTACAAATGTATCTTTTTCGATATAGCGCCCTGCATAGCCAATTGCTAAGCATAAAAGTATAACAGCAGCGCCAATAGGAATAATTATATCTAATTGTGCTTTAAATTTCTCTAGTGCGCTTTTTGCATTGTCTAAACCCGTTGCAGCATAGACAGAATGTGTTATAAAAAAAGCACTTGTTGTTGCAATAATTTTGGTAGTTTTATAATTTATTTTTGTTTGAAGGTTGCGTATTTGTTTCATATCATTTGCCTTTATCTAGAGTCAGTTGTACAAATGGTTTCTTTATTTATCAGTTATTAAGTAACACTCATATTGATATGGAAAAAATCACTGAAATTTTTATTTTTTGAATAAAAAGAATATTTCAAAGCACATAACTTTATAATTCATTCTCATCATGCTTTTGTGAATAATAAATTAGCGATTTCGGCTGCAGAGCCAGCAATGACCACACCAATTGCCCATCGTACAAAAGTGTCCTTTTCGATATAACGTCCCGCATAGCCAATTGCTAAGCATAAAAGGATAACAGCCGCTGCGATAGGGATAATTCCTTTTAACTCTGTCTGAAATTTCGTTAAAACATCTCCTGCATTTTTTAAACCTTGCGCCTGGGCATATACAGGATGTGATATAAAAAATACGGTCACAGCTGCGACAGTTGCAAGGTTTATATTACGAACTATCGTTGGAAGAGTATTTGTTTTTTTCATGTTTTTCGTCCTGATTAAGTTCAAAATTACCATAAAAAACACCTCTTTCATGAAGAAATTTAAAGAGATATTTGGGATCAGCCCAAGTCCTTAACTTTCCTCTTTGTGTAAGAAGTGTATACTTATTTGATTTTCCGGTTACCGGATCATCCGAAACAAATGTAAAATACCACTCTCTTTCTGAACGCATCACGATTGTAATATCACGGGCTGCCTTTTGACTGAATGCGATATCAACACTGTTTTGCTCTATCATTTTCATTATTTATGCCCTCAATTAGAAAAGATTTTATACAATCTTCTAATTTAGAGCTTTAATATCCTTTTATCTACCTTTCATTACCGTACTCCATCAAAACTATAGTTTTAATTCATAAATGCAGTGGACATTACTCCTATTGCTTTTCCGATGAAGGAAGATCCTCTTCTGTAAAAGCATCACGTATACTACCTACTTTATGGGTAAAAACATCTGCTAATTCCTCTGAGGGAGGAGGGAGTGAATCTACACTAATCTGTGGTTCCTGCTTTGTTGCATGAAGTTTTACAGATTTTTGCAAATCTCCACTCATAAGTGCATGAGTTTCTCCTTCAACATGAAAAGCAATTTTTTGAACGTAAGCATTCGTAAAGCCACTTTTAAAATTTCTCGAGTTATAAAAATTGAGCACAGCTTGTAACTCAGTTTGTTCAGAGCTGTACTTTGATGTCGTTTGCTCATAGCAATGCGTTAAAGCGGTTTGCACAACTTTAAGATTTTTGTATGGATAAAAAACATCAAAATTTGAAATTGCTTGGAATATCAAACTTTGAACACTAAATTGCCTCCAATTTACGTCAAAATTATGTTCATTTTGTCCAAAATATTCAGTTGTTTTGATTGCTTCTTTCAATGTAAAGAGTTGATGTGATAATTTAAAATGATCACGCACATTTATTGCACAAATATCATCTTTTGATTCTTGCATAGCAACAGTTGAAAATGTTGCAGGATGTACAGCAGATGCGCATACAGCAGCAAACGTCATGAAATCTGGAAGAGTCATAAGCAGTACACCCGATGATGAAGAATCTTATTGATGTAAAGATAAGTTCTGTGTGACTTTTCTAATTGTTGGCACATCATATTTTTATAGATTCGTGAAATGAAATTGCTCAGTTTAAAACACGCCTTGTGAATACAAATTTCACTTCTTTTGAGAAGATTTTTAATACAAAATAATATCCAATTCATTATGTGAATTTGTGATGCAAAATTGAACACATTATACCAACCAATATTATAATTATCCTGTTTACCGAAAGAGAGCTTTTTTCTAAAAGATAACCCTTTTGGGGGAGTCAGTAAGGTTGATTTTTTCGCATCATTTCCTAATTTTTTAAATCTTTTTGAGGAGTAGTAATGCGAAGGAGAAAAGCGCTGTATGTAAAAAACACCTCGATTGTTAGGGCAAACCACACTATCATTACATGTAGAGGACTTGTCCTTTATCATGTATTGCCATAGTTTATAAAATGGCGGTTTATATTCACTTTTGACTACTGGTTCGTAAGAGTCAGAGAGGTGTGATTTGGTTTGCACGCCCCACTTACCAATTTCAGTAATCAAACTGGAAAAGGATACGGTCGTGAGAACTGAGACACAAACAAATAGCTCTTCGTTGTTCAAAGCACATCTCCGTTGAGTGATATATTTATCGTAATTTAAATTTCGATAATAAATAGGCAGAAATCGTTTATAATTGTGTTTAAAATATGGCATAATGAAATTCTTTTTTGCAAGGGGAGTAATAAGGTGAATAATCTCAAAAATATGAATTTTGATGAATTACAAGAAATGCGTACCCAAATTGAGGTGGAATTAAAAAAACGGCAAGCAAAAGAAAAGCAAAATGCACGGCGGAAAATTCTTGAAATCGCTAGTGCACATGGAATTAATATCGCTGATCTTGTTAATAAAGAACGTCATTATAGAAATCCCAATAACCAATGGGAATTGTGGAATGGGCGTGGCCGTAGACCTAAGTGGATTAAAGAATGGTTAGAGAATGGGTATACGCTTGAAGAATTAGAAGTAACATAAGACACATATTACTTCGGAATAGTCTTTCTCACTTTTTGGTTAATTTCAGTTAGATGTGGGGCTGAGGCATTTACATAGGAAATGTTTGTAAGGTAAAAGAACAGCGAAGGGTATCAACTTAGACAGTGTGCTCTTTATTCCCAGCAGGGGCGGTTCATATAGCATCTTTAATCTGATCTTTATGGATATGACGCAAGGAGTGGTATGAACACCTGTCAAAATAAGCAGGCGTAAAGCCAATTGTGTTAGGGGTGTTGTTTTGCAGAGTGTTTTATAAAAAGCCGGTATATCTTTCCAATCCATAGCAGACATGTTTTTGACTTTGTGGCGTTGTTTTTCTGAGAGCGCATATGCTTTTGCTGTTGCTTGTAGGTCAACCTCTAATCCCAAGGTAGCAGCATATTTAAGACAAAGATTAAGGCGGATGAGAGTTCTACGGGCTGTTGCAGCTTTTGTAAGCCAGATAGGAGCGAGCACATTGCGTATCAGTTTGCGTGATTTCTGAGACCGGTAGACAACCTAATTTAGAAAAAATATGAATTTTTAAAGGTGAAAACTACTCACCATTTTTACCATCATTTTTTAATTCTGCTTTACGGCTTTCAAAAGCAACAAGAGCACTATCTTTTAAATAATAGAGATTGTGCATTGCTTCACGTTTTTGTTTCTCACGTTCTCTTTAATGGGGTCACGACCCTTATGTAAAATAGAACGCCACCCAGTTGCACATTCACGCGCTTTTTTTAAAGAGATCTTTCTTAAGGCACAGAAGTTCATTTCACGATGGCGCGCGTGGATGGTATAGCGTAAAAACCATAGAGCACCACCATCTTTACGCTTATGAAGGTACAAATCGGCGCCATCATACTTTTTACTGGCCCCCAATGTTACGACTGTTTTTGGTATTGAGACGATTCATTAAGGTATTTTGGCTCCTTTCTTTAGAGTTTTTTACTTACACGATACCCCCACTTATGACGTGCAAGTAAGTGACTTTAATTGATACAAAATGAAATGATTTGAGATGAGAGCATCTTACAATATTCGGGGGTCTCATTCAACATGCAAAAAGATAAATTATCATTGTAAATCAATATGTTGTAACAATCTGATGTAATTTAAGCACGTAAATAGAATAAAACACTGGTTATGATGAAGATATACTCTTTTCGTTTGAATGAATTTGTATATTTTTATAGCTTTATTTGATTACACAACATTTTAACACGTTATCCTATCAATACAGTGCGTTGTCTATAAAGATGATGGATAAGAAGCGTTTTATTCTTTCTCTTAAAGAGTTGTGTTTATACGCTGTTCTCTTGTAATGCGAAAGCGAATGGTTTTTCTTGAATTGTCATAACAGGATTGAAAGAGATGAATCTTATCGTATTCAAGGGGCTAATTCCTCTATGTATAATTTATAAATTACTGACTGAATAAATATATTGTTAGACACAAGTCCTGATATTTTTGAATACTGCTGCACCATGAGTCTGTTGCTTTTATAAGTTTAAGTCTGATTTTTTAATTATATATATTGAGAATCACATTTTATCTTTTTATTGTTCATGTGATTCTGATGAGAAACTATTTAAAAAACAAAATTTTTTATGGCTAATATCGGTCTTAATATAATTTCGTGACATAGTGTGAAGTGTTAGTTTTTAAATTTCATTATCCGTGTAATGGAATTTATGAGCGTGTTTAAAATAAAAGGTGCAATTTTTTGGGTTTTTGTTTGTTTCCTTTTATTGTGTGGGAGCTGCGTGGTTGTGCGTATCGTGTATGGAAAACCGTGATAAAAGGATGTGGCTAACTTTTTGTACATATCATGTATAGATTTATAGATTTTTCTAAAGTCATGTGTAGTTTTTTTTAAAACTTTGGTCTTTAAAAATAAGTAAAGGGTCCATTTTGATGAAAAAGAACCTCCATTTTTACTAATTGTAAAAAATGGAACAGGAGAATTTTTATTTATTTTCCTTAAAGTGGGAGTCCAAGCAAGAGACGTGGAGCATTAGGGGTAAGACCAGAAGCTTCTTGAATGAAGTATTTTTTTATTTTTGGCGTTTGATTGACAATTCCAAGACCAGTATCACGAAGCATGCGCAAGAAGAGATTGTCATTAGAAAAGAGTCTATTAATCCAGTCATTGCTTAAAGCCATACGTACAGTTTCAAAACGTCGCCAACTTTGATAGCGTTCTAGGGTTGTAAGGGATCCGATGTCGAGGCCTAATCGTGCTGTTTCGATAAGAACTTCGGCAAGCGCGGCACTATCGCGTAATCCTAAATTGAGTCCTTGTCCGGCAAGGGGATGGATTGTGTGGGCAGCATCACCAACGAGAGCAAAACGAGATTTAATACAGTGACGTGTTAAAGAAAGGCGCAAGGGAAAAGCTTGACGCTCTCCATTCCAAGAGAGTTTGCCAAATCGGTGACCTATGCGTTTTTCCAGTTCTGTTTCAAAAATAACAGCGTCAGCTTTGAGGTAATATTGCGCAGTTTTATGGTATTCATTCCATACAATGGCAGATCTGTTGCCTGTGAGAGGGAGAAGAGCAAAAGGTCCAGCAGGTAAGAAATGTTGCGTTGCTTGTCCATGATGGGGTTTTTCATGTTCAATGGTGCAGATGATGGCTGTTTGTTTATAGCGATGAGAAAAGTTTTTAAGTCCTGCTTTTTCACGTAATTTTGAATGTGCTCCGTCGGCGGCAATCAGTAACTTTGTTTGCCAAATGTCTTCATTGCTTAAAGTGACAGTGGTATGTTGGTCTTCTTGATAGAAATCAACAGCGCGCATGTTTGCAATGACAGTGATATCGAGATCTTTTATACGCTTTTTTAAAGCGTTGATAAGCTCTCTTTGTTCTATCATAGTGGCAAAGGGTTCATTGGGGGTGATATCGCCTTCAAAAGTTAAAAGTGTTGGTTTGACAGGGTCAGCTGCGCATGCATCTGTAATGATCATTGAATGAATGGGTTGAGTATAGGGTTCTATATGTTCCCAACATTGCAATTGTTTTAACATACGAATAGAAGCAGCAGCAAGGGCGATGGTTCGTAAGTTCGAAGCAGGAAGGTCTTCTTGAGAAGTCGCATCAACAATATTAATTTTCAGTTCAGGAGCTGATTGTTTGAGTGCTATTGCTAAAGTAAGACCAACAGCAGCTCCTCCAGCAATGAGAATATCGCATTGCTTTACATTTTTATGGGGTTTTATTTTTCTATTCGCTTTGTCATTTTTATTGAGATGAGGGTGCACAATATTTTGTTCCATTGTTTGTTGGTTCTTAAAAGGGATAACTTTCTTTCATTCTTTTAATTTCTTCTTTGTTCCTTTCCATCTAAAGGACGAAGGTTGTATTCTCACGCTGGTCTAGAGATGGTTGGTTCTTCTTGGTTTTTTCTCCTGCCAATCACTGAGTGTGATCTAGATTTACAATCCTACATTTATAATCCTATTGGGCAAATTTTACTCTCAATATTCTTATCAACTTTACACTTCTCCATTTGTTGATGCAAAAGAAAACTGACATCAAACAGAAATTCTATGGTATTTTTACTGTGTATGAATGTGTTTCACAACATACTGTCTTGAGGGATAATGTTTTGCGGCATTATTAGAGGAGAGGAAACTGTATCGAGGGCAAGGAAGCTGTTATAATGATGATAGTTAAAACTGTGTTAATATTTTGTAGTCATAATTTTATAACGCTTTAATGCGAAGGTAAGGCTTTAATACGAAGGTTTTGTATTTGGAATTGATGATGCAGGAAAGTTCTCCACCTTATGATTTATTAGAAGCACAAAAACCTTATGGCTCGCGGCTTATTGAAATGTTTTTACGCCAAATTGGTGTTTTCATTGGGCTTGGGCTTTTGGGTTTCTTTATTTTTTGCGTTTTCGCTTTAGCAACGTGGAATGCTGCCGATCCTTCTTTGACGCATGCAAATACAAATCGTGTTACAAACTTTATGGGGTGGCCTGGGGCAATTTTTTCAGATTTTGTCATGCAGTTTTTTGGTTTGGCAAGTCTTGGTGTTTTGTTACCACCATTATTTTGGTCGTTTCTTTTGTTAGCACAAAAGGATATCCACAATTTGATTTTTCGCCTTTTTTTATGGGTGATTTCAACGATTTGTTTTTTAATTTCTTTTGCCCTTATGACACCGATTGCTGCCTTTACATATTGGCCATTGCCAATGGGTTTGGGAGGTCTTTTGGGTGATAAAGCTTTAACTGCTGTTTATGCAGTTTTTCCTGTCCTGTTTTCTCCATTTCAGAAATTTCTGTTGGGTCTTGGTGGGAGTGTTTTGGGTTTGTTTGTGGCTGCTTTTGCAGGCAATGTGGTATGGCGACGCAAAACAAGGAAAAGAAAAGTAAAAAATGTCGCAAAAAATGAAGTGGTTGCTCCTCTCTTTGATGAAACAGAAGATATAGAAGTTGAAGAGGGGGCGCGGCATGGTTTTTTTGTTACAACTTTGGGAGCGATTTTACATCTTTTGTATTTTTTACAAGCGCGTTTTTTTCGCCTTTTTTCCATCAAAAGGCACTCTAAGCGTCGCGAACAGTCCTTAGATCGCATTGAACCCATTTTCTTGGATGAACAAGCAAAATGTCAGGAAAAGCAAGAGAAGACTCCTCCTCTTAAAAAAACTGTTTTTAAGCCTTTAAAGGCTTCTTCAAATGGTCGTTTTCTGCTTCCTCTTTTGGATTATCTTGCGGTTTCTCCACCAACTGCGAGGGATGCTAAACTTTCGCCTGCTGCCTTAAAAGCCAATTCTCATGAATTGGAAGGGGTCTTGTTGGATTTTGGTGTCAAGGGAAAAATGATTGATGCACGTCCTGGTCCGGTGGTCACTTTGTATGAATTTGAACCGGCTGCTGGTATTAAATCTTCTCGTATTATTGGTTTGGCAGATGATATTGCCCGCTCGATGCGGGCAATTTCCGCGCGTGTTGCGGTGGTGCCTGGGCGCAATGTAATTGGAATAGAATTGCCCAATGCAAGGCGTGAGATGGTTTATTTGCGCGATATTTTGCAAGCGCAAGAATTTATGGAGAGTAAAGCGAAATTAGGTCTTGCTTTGGGAAAGACAATCGGTGGTGAAGCGGTTATTGCGGATTTAGCAAAAATGCCCCATCTTTTGGTTGCGGGGACAACGGGATCGGGAAAGTCTGTGGCCATTAATACTATGATTTTATCGTTGCTTTATCGGATGACACCTGAACAATGCCGTCTCATTATGGTTGATCCGAAAATGCTTGAACTTTCAGTTTATGATGGCATTCCTCATTTGTTAACACCCGTGGTAACGGACCCTAAAAAAGCAGTGATTGCACTGAAATGGGCTGTTCGTGAAATGGAAGAACGCTATAGTAAAATGTCAAAACTTGGTGTGCGCAATATTGATGGCTTTAATGCACGTCTTAAGGAAGCAGAAAGTCAGGGGGAGACAATGACGCGTACAATTCAAGTCGGGTTTGATCATGAAACTGGTGAGCCCCTTTATGAAACAGAAACACTGGATTTTCGTCCTATGCCTTATATCGTTGTCATTATTGATGAAATGGCCGATTTGATGATGGTGGCTGGTAAAGACATTGAAGGTGCGGTTCAACGCCTTGCACAAATGGCGCGTGCCGCTGGTATCCATGTGATTATGGCAACACAGCGCCCTTCGGTGGATGTCATTACCGGAACGATTAAAGCCAATTTTCCAACACGTATTTCTTTTTCTGTTAGTTCAAAAATTGATAGCCGAACAATTCTTGGTGAGCAGGGGGCGGAGCAATTGTTGGGGCAAGGAGACATGCTGTTCATGATGGGAGGAGGGCGTGTTCAACGTGTGCATGGGCCTTTTGTGGCTGATGATGAAGTGGAGCAAGTTGTCGCGCATCTCAAAGCACAAGGACTTCCTGATTATTTGGAGACCATTACGCAGGATATTGCAGAAAATGACGCGGATGTTGCTTCGGCTTCTCCGGCAGCCGATGATCCTTATAGTCAAGCGGTTGCTATCGTTTTGCGTGATCGTAAGGCTTCAACTTCTTATATTCAACGCCGTTTAGGTATTGGATATAATCGTGCGGCTTCATTGATTGAACGAATGGAAGAAGAGGGGATTATTAGCGCAGCAAATCATGCAGGAAAACGAGAAATTTTGATACCTGCTGAGGAAGAACGCTTTTAAAATAAAATCTTTTGATAGTTTCTTTTAACAATATCTTTCTCTTTTAGAGAAGGGTATTTATTGATTATTCTATTATAAAACAAAACTATTTTTCTGGGGAGCATTTTCTATGAAAACGCCTTTTTTACCACAAAGAAGAATCTTTGGGTTGGTTGCAATGATTCTCTTTTGTTGCTTCGCTTTTCCTACTTTTTCGCAATCATCCAATAAAGTGGTAAGGGCGCAGAATGTTGTGAATCGCTTTGCGGCCATTAAAACAATGACGGGGGATTTTATTCAGTTTAGTCCAAAGGGGAAAATGTCTCAGGGGACATTTTATTTAGAGCGTCCAGGAAAAATTCGTTTCATTTATAAAAAAACACCCTTACAGATTATTGCAGATGGTCAGTTCGTAGGAATTAATAATCGTGCTCTCAATACGTGGAATTTTTCACAGCTTTTGCAAACACCAATGAAGTTTCTGTTAGATGATAAAATCGACGTTTCATCAGGGCGTTTGGTGGCTTTTCGTGAAGATCCAGGGGCGGTGACAATTGTTCTGCGTGATAAAAGCATTGGGCCTGGGCAAATAAGAATGGTGTTTGATGCTAAAGGCACGGCTTTACGCCAATGGACAATTGTTGATCAACAGAATTTAGAAACAACAGTTCAGGTTATGAATGTACGCACGGGCGTGAGGTTCGCTGACGGGATGTTTACACTTCCGGCAAAGAAATAGCCGGCAAAGAAATAGTTTGTGTTACATCATTGGAATTCAAACAGATGCTCTTTCGTATTGCTACTTGGAATATTAACTCTATCCGTTTGCGTCTTGCACAGGTTTTTCAATATTTGGATCTCTTTCCTGTAGATATTTTGTGTCTACAGGAGACAAAATGTCCAGATGCTCTTTTTCCAATCGAGGCTTTTGAAGCAGCGGGATATAAGCATATCGCTTTGAGTGGGCAAAAATCTTATAACGGTGTCGCAATTGTTTCACGTTTGCCTTTTAAGGCTGTCGAAAAGCGCTTCTTTTGTCAAAAACAAGATTGTCGTTATCTTTCAGTGGTTGTTGAAATTTGTGGTAGAGATGTACAAATTCACAATTTTTATGTTCCTGCTGGGGGTGATGTGCCTGATGTGGAAGTCAATGAGAAATTCCGTCATAAACTTGATTTTTTAGAAGAAATGTCTTCTATACAAGCGGATCAGGGCAAAGGGCTTTCTTCTCTTTTGCTGGGTGATTTAAATATTGCACCTTTGCCAGAGGATGTTTGGTCTCATAAGCAATTGTTGAAGGTTGTAAGTCATACACCCGTTGAAACAGAGCGTTTACAAGCTCTGTGTTGCCAAGGTGGCTGGGTTGATTTGATGCGGAGGCATATTCCTGTTCCGACCAAGCTTTATACATGGTGGAGTTATCGTGCACGCGATTGGGCACTTGCTGATCGTGGACGGAGGCTTGACCATATTTGGTCTTCTCCAGATTTAGCACCTTTTGTTGCTGATCTTGAAATTTTTCGTAGGGCACGGGGATGGAAGCAACCTTCAGATCATGTTCCAGTACAAACTCTCTTTGATTTCTCAAAGTAAATTGGGAATAAAATCATAGTAAACAAAATATTAATGGATTGATTTTGAAACTATGATAAATTCAAAATAAGATTTTCGTAAATAAAATATTAAGAGATTGATTTTGAAAGCATGTGGGAGAATGGATGCGAATCAAAAATCGAGAGTGGGTTACTTCTAACAGATTGCTTTATAGTATTTGGTTGTGTGTTTTTATATTATCAGGATGTATGGTCGGTCCTAATTATCTTAAAACATCTTTTCAGGTTCCAAAAAGTTGGGGGCAGCAGTCTGCAAAAATATCGGAGCGTTCTGTTGTGCTTGCAGGGTGGTGGCGGCATTTGAATGATCCTGTTTTGAATGCGTTAATGGATTATGCCATTTCTGGAAACAATAATGTTGCTGTTGCTAAAGCGCGGGTGCGTGAAGCGCGGGCGAGTTTAGGGCAAGTGGTGGGCTCTCTTTTGCCAAGTGTGTCAAATTCCATTTCAGGAACACGTAGTGATTCTGGACAGTCTGATGCGCTTTTAAGCCAATATCGCAGTAGTTTTGATGCAAGTTGGGAGCTTGATTTTTTTGGTGGACATAAGCGAGGCGTTGAAGCGGCGCGTTATGGCCTTGAAGCCACTGTTGAAGATCTGCGTGCTACCATGGTGACGCTGCTAGGAGATGTGGCAACAAATTATGTTCAAGTGCGAGGATGGCAACAAAAACTGTTCATTGTGCGGCAAATTGCTCTCTCACAACGCAAAACATATGACTTGATGCGCGCTAGATTAAAAGCTGGAGATGTTTCAGAACTTGATGTTTCCAATGCGCAAGCACAACTGGCCAATACAGAAGCCGATATAGCACAGATGGAAGCAAATTTGGCAATGAGTATTCATAGCCTTTCTGTCTTAACGGGTCGTGTGCCTATGGCTTTAAAGGATCTTTTACAAAAAAATGCCAGACAAGCAAAAATTCCGCAGCCAAAATGGCCAATACCAGCAGGAATTCCAGCTGATATTTTGTTAACACGTCCCGATTTACGGCGAGCAGAGCGCCAATATGCGCAAGCGACTGCGCGGATTGGTCAACGTGAGGCGGATCGCTATCCATCACTCACTTTAACAGGAAATATTTCAACAGCAGCAACGGCAATTGATCAATTGTGGAAAAGTTCAACAATTGGTTGGTCTTTTGGATCTGGTCTTCGTTTCCCGTTGTTTAATGGGGGACAAATCATCGCTTCTGTTGCCGTCGCACGGGCGCAACGTGATCAAGCTTTTATTCATTATCGGGCGGCTGTGTTGGGCGCTTTGGAAGAGGTAGAAAATGCGCTTGTAAGATTAAGCAAAGAACATCAGCGTTTAGAAAAGCTTATTGTTGCAAATAAAGCTTCTCTGCGTTCTTTAAAACTTTCACAAAATCTGTTTGAAAATGGCAATACCAGCTTTCTTGAATTGTTAAATGCTGATCGTTCCCATTATTCTACGCAAATGGCTCTTAACGATAGCCGTGTTGCTTTGGTTACTCAATATATTGCACTGATGAAAGCGTTGGGGGGAGGATGGGATGGTGTTGTTGACGCATCTCATCCAGAGGTTGTTGATAATGTACCCCGTTCGCGTACAAAGGTAGGGCAATGAAAATAAGTTTTATAAAAAATTTCATTAAAAAACGTAAAAAACTTTCTTTCTTTTTAACGGTTCTATTGCTTATTATCTTATTATGGTTGCGTTCTGTTTTTTTTGGAACAGCAGCACCTGTTTATATGACTGCGGTGGTAAAACGGGGGGATATCGAAGAAAGTGTTTTGGCTTCGGGTCTTGTGCGCCCTTATCGATTGGTCGCGGTTGGTGCACGGGCAACAGGGCGTGTGGTGTCAATGCGCGTTTCCCCCGGTAGTGTTGTCAAAGAGGGAGATCTCTTGGCAGAAATTGATCCGACAGATCAAGAAAATGATCTTAAAAGAAAAAAAGCAGCACTCGCGCATTATGAGGCGAGTTTGGTAGAACAGGAAGCTTATCTTTCTCTGGCACGGAAAAATTTAGAGCGTCAGAAAAAAATGATTGAATCGCATGCAGTTTCACGAGCAAATCTCGATGATGCTGCAACACAAGTAAAAATACGCGAGGCGCAAATTGAACAGCTGCGTCAACAGATTGTACAAGCACAAATAGATGTGGATAGTGCTGAGGTCAATTTAGGCTATACGCGAATAACTGCTCCTTCGGCGGGAACGGTTTTGGCAACGGTGGTAGAAGAAGGACAGAATGTTAATGCTGTTCAGTCGGCGCCAACAATTGTTATTTTAGGTGATTTGTCAAAGATGACCGTCAAAGCGCAAATCTCAGAAGCGGATATTCTGAAGGTTCATGCTGGACAACCGCTTTATTTTACAGTTTTAGGAAATTCGCAGCGCCGTTATGAGGGAACTTTAGAAAGAGTGGAACCGGCTCCTGAAGAAATTCGTGCTGATGTGAGTATTAATTCTGGAATGGCAGGTTCTAGTGCTTTGATATCGTCGGCTATCTATTATAATGGAATTCTCCATGTTGATAATGCAGACAATTTTTTGCGGACTTATATGACGGCGCAAGTGCATATTATCTTAGGGCGTGCTCAGAATGTTTTGTTGGTTCCAAGTGATGCTTTACGCGATGAAACAAAAGAGAATAAAGCATGGGTTTCTGTCCTAGAGGGGCAAAACAAAGTGGTGAATAAACAGGTAACAATTGGGTTGAATAACAAGGTTGTTGCAGAGGTTGTTTCAGGGCTTAATGAAGGGGAGGTGGTTATCACTGGCATGCGTGATGGTGGAATGCCAGAGTCTTCCAATAAACATAACGAAAATGAGTTTTAAGCCATGAAAACAGAGAAAGCAGATGCTGTCATTGTTTTAGAAGATATTGTGCGTCAATTCCCAGCCGGTGAAACATGCGTGACTGTCTTGAAAAACATTAATCTCACCATTAAGCGTGGTGAAATGGTAGCGATTGTAGGGGCTTCTGGTTCAGGAAAATCTACCTTGATGAATATTTTAGGGTGTCTTGATCGAGCAACTTCTGGTCGTTATTGGATTTCAGGAAAAGAAACAGCTACTCTTTCTGCTGATGAATTATCGGCTTTGCGGCGTAACCATTTTGGCTTCATTTTCCAGCGCTATCATTTGCTCAATGAATTGACAGCATTGGGAAATGTTGAAATTCCAGCGATTTATGCCGGGCGCCCTGTCGCAATAAGAAAACAACGTGCACAAGATCTTTTAACACGTTTAGGGATGGGAGATAGGATCAATCATCGTCCCAATCAGCTCTCAGGGGGGCAGCAGCAACGGGTTTCTATCGCTCGTGCCTTGATGAATAATGCAGAGGTTATTCTTGCTGATGAACCAACCGGTGCATTAGATAAACATAGCGGTGAAGAAGTGTTGCGTATTTTGGATGAACTGCATAAAGAAGGGCGCACCATTATTATCGTAACGCATGATATGCAAGTGGCTGAAAGAGCTGAACGTATTATCGAAATTAGTGATGGGGAAATTATTGCTGATCGTGTGTCAAAGGGTGCAAAAACAAAAGCTGCGGGAAAAAAAACAAAAGCCGATAGTCAATATGAGGAGGAAAATTTCACAGGGAAACAACAGCTTGGTTCTCTTCGTTCTTTTTTCGAACGGTTTCGTGAAGCATTTGTGATGGCTTTGTTGGCAATGAATGCACATCGAATGCGAACTTTTTTGACAATGCTTGGAGTGATTATCGGTATTGGTGCCATTATTGCTATGGTGGCTTTGGGAAATGGTACACGAGAGAAAATTCTAGAAAATTTTAAAAGTTTGGGTTCTAATACATTGACAATTTTACCTGGAAAAAGTCTCTCTGATACACAAGCAGAGAAAATAACAAGCTTGGTGGAAGCCGATGCAGAAGCGCTCTCTAACTTGCCTTATATTTCTGGTGTAACACCACAACTTTCAACAAGTTCTACTATACGTGTTGGTTCCGTTAAAGCCAATGCTGTGATTAATGGGGTAGGAGAACAATATTTTCAGACACAAGGATTCAAGGCTGTTCAAGGGAGCTTATTTGGTCAGAACAGTGTGCATGAGAGAGCTGCTGATCTTGTGATTGAAAAAGAAGCACTTTCTGTGCTTTTCCCTCATAGTCATGAGAACCCTATTGGAAAGATTGTTCTTATGGGGAACGTTCCTGTGCGTATTCTTGGTGTGATAGATCCACAACATATGGGAGGCTCTTCTAATACGTTGCAAGTTTATTTGCCCTATACAACAGTGCAAACGCGTTTTCTTGGAACAACACAGGTCCGTGCCATTACCGTTAAGATTGCTGATGATGTCGATTCACATTTGGCAGAGGCGATGGTCAAGCGTTTTCTCACGATGCGGCACGGTGGAGAAGATTTTTTCATTCGAAGTTCAGAGTTCTTTCGTGAACGTATCATGGAAAGCACGCATATTTTAACACTTTTAGTGTCTTCAATTGCTGCTATCTCATTGATTGTGGGGGGGATTGGGGTGATGAATATTATGCTGGTTACCGTTTCCGAGCGGATCAATGAAATTGGGGTACGTATGGCAGTGGGCGCGCGTCAGAGTGATATTTTGCAGCAATTTTTAATTGAAGCAATTTTGGTTTGTGTCATTGGTGGCGGTTTGGGAATCTTGTTTGGACTTTCTGTCGGTGGTTTGTTTCTTCTCTTTAAGGCGCCTATCCACTTAGTTTATACGATTGATTCCGTCATTTTGTCTCTTACTTTTTCAACCCTCATAGGGATTTGTTTTGGTTTTTCACCAGCACGGCAAGCTTCACGGCTTGACCCTGTTGTTGCTCTCTCGCGTGATTAGGCATGATCAATTGTTGCACATATATTGTTACCCTTTTCATTGGCATGAAGCATAAATATGGGTGAAAAAGTTGCGCATTCTTCGCTGCTCTTTTCTAGAAAATCCTTTATGCATTAAGGAGCGTGTGCTTTATATCTACTAAAGACGATAGAGCATAACGGGGTCATGCGTAAGTTGGCATTCTATGTTATGCTTCTATAAAATACTCGTTGGTTTTGCGATTTCTCATTTTAAAAAAGCGGGAGGAGCAGATTTCAAAACAGCAGCAGCAGAGAGTATATTTGTTAACAAATAAGCAGATTTAAATGAAAAATAGCTTATATTTAAAAAACGAATTGGTCTATGAACCGCTTTGATCTCCCTGTTTTTTTATCTCTGTGTAAATAGCTTCTTTTTTCAAAAGTTGGATAGCAAGAGAGGAGGTATTCGTCTTCGTAATGTTTGATTTGGGATTCCTTATGGCGGAGATATAGGCTCTCACGAGATTCTAGCTCTCTATGCAGGATGAGACGAGCACGCTTATACGCTTGAGATTATTGGATGTTAATTGCTCCATTGATTGTTCTCTGATCGCTATAGCTGGTTGTTGATGTCTGATATCCTGTTCTTGGTTTAGCAAAGGAAACAATGGTTAATTCCTTTGATTCAGTTTTTAATACTCAAAACATGGCGGTTGTCTTATAGATCTTAAATGCATTAAGATATTGATTTATAATAATTTATCGTTTTTCCTGTTGAGTAAGCCCCCCGAATATTGTCAGATTCTCTCATTGTGAATCCTCTTATGTTGAAAGAATAAAAACTATGTATCTGCACGTCATAAGCGGGAATGGCGTATGGGTAAAAACTCTAAAGAAAAGCATAACAATACCTGTTATGAATCGTCTAAATGCCGAGGGCTGTCGCAACGTTGGGGGGTGGTAAATGGTATGATGAGGTCAGCTTACCTTTATTATGCGTAAAGTAAGTGTAAAGATGCTGGTACTCAATAGCTTTATCGGTATTACCATCCACGAGCGCCGTCGTGAAATGGGCTTTTGGGTGCTTTAAGACATGTCTTAAAAAAGCCCACGAATGTGCAACACGATGGTGTTCTGTTTTGTACCCACGCACAACAATTCAGTCTGTAAATAAAGCGCAACAAGCAATCCATGTCTTAAAGAATTCACCACACACGCTAAAAACACCCCATATAGAAGTCCTGTACACAAACTTGATATTACCAGCTCTACAATGATGATGCTTGATCACCGCATTTCAAAAAGCGTTGTTTTTACAACACAACGGATAAGTTAACATTTCCAGTCTCCCTTATTTGCAATTTCGGTAAACTGCGCACAATTTTCATAGTTTCTAAGCTTACAGTAATAACCCGTTGAAACAATTCTAAGGGATAAGCAGGGTTGCCCATCGTCTCAACAGCATAGCGGTTAGCATCATTGATAAGACCACTCGCTTTATCAGTTTTGACAACCTGCCGTCCCATCACCCATTCAAGAGCGGGTCTACCATTTACGATATAATCATAAGCTTCAAGAGGGATATTTGTCATTGTAATATTGCTGTTGTAAATAACAGTGGATTTATCCTTTTCCTTACCATTTCCAGCAAATTTCATTGCTTCAACACGGTAGAAACGCACCTCATCAGAAATTGTCCAAGTTGTTGGATCACCTTGTGCATAAGTAACGGGATATGGCTCAACCTCTTCATAATTCATATGCATGTCACCAAGCTTTCGACCTGCTGTCACAAAAGCCCAAAAATCCTCTACACTTTTAACGATTGGAATCCGCGGCAACTGTTTAGCCAAATTATGCGCATAACGCACACGATAATCTTCAGAATGGAAAATTCCGTAAACATAATAGAACAAATCATCCTTTGTTATCACCTCATGAGGATAAGCCGCTTTAAAATGGTCTAAGCCTTCATCAGTAATGGCATCACGGCGTTGTAGATTAGAGGTTTTATTTTCCTCTGTAATATTGGCAGACAAATGAGATTGTCTCTCATTTTTATCTTCTGAAAACGTCGTATCTTCGTAAAGGTACAATGGGAAACATTGACTAGCAACCAACGCATTAATATCGGACAAACTGTTAATCATAAGAGCATAAAATCCACTGTTTGCTCCCGTTCCGGGAACTTGTATCACCTTATTTTCAACCACTTTTCCCATAGGGAAGATACGTGGCATTTGATACACCATTTCATTAAAGGTGCGATTATAATAGAGCCACTGTCGTGTAAAAGGGCGATAAAGACTCTGAGTAAGACATGTATCTTCAAATTCAAAAACTTTCCTTTTTGCTAATTCTTGTTTGATAGAACGGCTCCAACTGATTTTTTTTGCATCTGAATTGACGAAATTATTTACGGCATTACCTCGTGTCTTGCGGTCAGCATGTGGATAGGTACCATTAAAACGTTTTACTTCACTATTATAGAAGGCAATCATATTCTTCATATTTTTTGCTAAAACTTCACGGCTTGAATTATAGACCCATGCATCACGATTGGTGACAATACCGAGTGAAAAATTTTTAAAGAGCTTTTTATCACTGCCTTTTTTATCTCCTATGGCTAGGAATTTTTCAAAATCACTGTTGCGCTGCTCCAGCCAATCACCATGGTCATCTGGTGTAATCACCTGCCAGCCGTGTTCACGCTTGAGACCTCCAACACTGCGCAATCTCTGAATCTCATGAAGCTTCTCTTTTGTGGTAAGATTATCGCCAATGTCATGATAGTAAATTTTACAAGGTTCCAAAACATGAGGATTTTTAACAAACAATGTCACGGTAATTCCTGTCATGCTACCACTACCAAAAATATTTTGCCCTTCTTGAGCTTGTCCTTTGCTCATCATATTTTTGCGAATATCCCCCCGCAAATTGAGGACATAAATACTGGAAAATTCTTTGGTTAAAGCTTTTCGTAATCCATCTGTAGAATATCCATTGATAAAACCTGCATTTGTGACAAAACCAATAATACCACAGTCTTTTATACGATCACTTGCCCAGCGAATGGCACGAATATAACTATCATAAAGTCCATTAAAATTGCTCGCTTTAGATTGAGCAGCATAGGTTTCACGGATGCGGCGATCCAATTTAGGATACTCAATATTTTTCGCATTGTCGTTTTCACTTTTTTGTCCAGAAGAATAAGGGGGGTTGCCAACAATAACACGGATATCCAGTTCTTTCTGGCGTGACCGACGCGTGCTGTTATCCACCAGCAAATCACTGATTAGGTCTTTTTCTTTCTCATAAAGCTGAAATGTATCGGTCAGACAAATTCCCTCGAACGGAACATAATCTCCTCCCATAAGACTATGATATATTGTCTCAATATTAATGGCTGCAATATAATAGGCTAACAGCACGATTTCATTGGCATGAATTTCATGACATAATTTGTGCTTCATTTCTTCTGATGTAATCAAGCCTGATTGTAAAAGCAGTGTGATAAAAGTCCCCGTTCCAGTAAAGGGGTCCATGATATGAACACCGGACGAGCCAAGTGTTTGACCAAATTCATCCTGTAAGATATCATTGACAGAGTGCAAAATAAAATCCACAATCTCAACGGGCGTATAAACAATCCCGAGTTTTTCTACAGTGCGCGGAAAGGCATAACGAAAAAATTTATCATAAAGCTCGACAATCAACTTCTGCTTTGCTTTTGGATCAGTAATTCCACTTGCTCGTAATTTCACACTTGCATAGAAATTCGTCAGATCTTTGGATTCCTTCTCAAGATTTGCCTCATCAAGCACATCAAGCATAGATTGCATTGCACGCGATACAGGGTTCTCACGCGTGAACTGATACCCTTCAAATAACACCTGAAAGACCGGACGCGTAATAATATGCTGCGCCAACATCTCAATGGCATCACTCTCTGTAATCGTATCATTTAAATCATCACGCAGTTCTGTCACAAACCTCTCAAAGGCTTGACGTGCTTTGCTATCTGGCGCAGCAAGAATACCTGTTAAACGTGTGATATGATTTTTAGCAATCTGCGCAATGTTGCTCGCCCAATCCTCCCAATAATCACGGGTACCGCACTTCTTGACAATCTTTGCCATAATGGCGCAAGAAAGTTCATCAACAGGGAAAGAAAGTTCCCCTTGTGGTGCATCTGTAAGAGTATAATTATATTCCGGCGTTCCAATTCCTGAGAGGGCAGGTTGCGAGGGTAGAGGAAGATTTTCAACAACAGTCGTCACTGCCTGTAACTCAGAACTATGTGTAACACCAATGATCTCAATCATATTGCTGACATCTTGCCCTAGCGATGCCTTATTAATCGTAGCATCAAAACGATCATCATGGGCACGCAAAGCATTCAAAATTTGCCAAACAACCTGATATTTTTCATTTTCGTTTAAAGCCTGTTCCACAGGTTTGCCCGGCGGAATCCCAATCGGCAAAATGACATAGCCCATCTTTTTGCCCTCATAGCGACGCATCACTCGCCCAACCGATTGAACAACTTCAATCTGACTCTTGCGTGGATTTAAAAACATGATTGCATCTAAAGCCGGCACATCCACGCCTTCAGACAAACACCGTGCATTGGTCAAAATACGGCAAACATCCTCACCGGCATCAGCTTTCAGCCAATCGAGCAAGACACCGCGATCCTTCGCATTGAAAGCACCATCAACATGTTCAATTTCACACTTTAGAAATGGCTGATTTTGGGTATAATCAAGATATTCTCCCATAACCGCTGAAAATTCATCACGAACCAGTTTAGAAGTTCGAAGATTTTTACAAAACGCTAAAGCACGATGCATAGGATAGGGATCAGCACCAATATCCGCCTTCATATTTTGTTTTGTAAGCGCCTTATAACATCCGATAATCTTGGTTGCATCATCAAGAATAAGTTCAGACTGACAATCACTCAAGCGCTTTTGCACAGCTGAACTGACCAATTGTTCGTCCATGACTAAGACAATAACCTTATAATCCGTTAAAAGATCATTTTGGACGGCCCATGAAAAACCCCGATAAAAAAGTGTTTTACCAAAAAGTTTCTCATCATCCATCGAAGCAAGAACGACATTTGCTTGCTGTGCGCGATTTTTCGCGTTATCACCAAAAATGCGTGGTGTCGCTGTCATATAAAGACGCTTTTTGGCCCGAATAACATCATTGGAATGCACCTTAACAAAATGCGACTCATCCTCTCCAACCAGCGTTGCGCCTGTGGTACGATGTGCTTCATCACAAATGATTAGATCAAATGTTGGCAGACCATAATTTTTCTGAGCATCCGCAACAACCTGAATAGATTGATAGGTTGCAAACACCACCGTCATCTTATCTAAAACAACATCGCCCACACCTTCAGCAAGTTGAGCTGCATTGGTTGTGGTTGGAAAAGCAAGATCAAAAACTTCAATTTCAGCAATATCATCACTGCTTTTACGACGCTTTCCAACCTGTATATCTGAACATACAGCAAAAGATCGTAATCCAATTTTTGTATCCGTTGTCCATTCACGTACCACCTGTGACATCAAAGCCAAGGAGGGCACAAGAAACAAGACAAGCTTTCCTTCACCTGCTAAATCCTCAGCAATTTTAAGACTGGTAAATGTCTTACCGGTCCCACAAGCCATAATCAGCTTACCACGATCTGTTTTAGTAAGCCCAGCACACACACAATGTAATGCATCACGCTGATGTGGATGCAGTTCCTTTTTATCTTCCAGCACAACTTTACCGGTGGCGGCAAAAGTTTTCCAATGAATTGGACTTTGTTGCAAATCGGCAAGACCAATTCGTATAACAGGAATATCCTGCCCCCGTATCATTGTTTCCGCATTTTCGCTCCAAGCACCTTCAGTACTGTCTATCACCACACGCCGCTTAAACGGAGCTTTCCCTGATGCCGCAATAAAACTATCAATATCTGCTTTTTTTATCCGATAGGCTGCATCATAAAATTTACATTGGATTGCTGCAAAACCATCTTCATTACGAATCTTTGCTACAAGATCAATACCGGTATCGCGGCCATCCCAACCATTCTCATGCGCCCAATCTTTAAAGTTTTGAACCTTTTCATACTGTTCAGATTGAAGAGGATCATGCATGAGATAAGCAACAGCAAAATGCTCAAAATATGTCCCCTTATCTCGCTCGGTACGCGCTTCATTACGATATGTCTGTAAAAGCGATTGCAACGTCATGCTTTTCCCCCCTTAAAAACATTTTTAGTTATCGAATCGAGACAAAGTGATTCATGTCTACTCTTCTACCCAAAATTAGATTATTTGCTTTACCCAATGAACGAATTCTTTACAATGGAATATTAATTGCAACAAAATGGTAGAATCTGCTCTTCTCCCCAACCATGATCAAGAGCATCATTATAACCCATTAAATATAAAGATTTATTTTATTATTTTTTTGAACTTCTTTTTAACATGCATCTCTTGAAAAAATCCATGTTCCTATTCAAGAGGTGATATATAAAGTCATGACTTATAAAGATAACCCATTGTTTTGTCTTTTAAATGAGAGCCAAAAACATTGTCAGATTCTTTCATTGCAAACCTTCTCATCTTGGATCAAGTCAAATCACGTGCCTACATGAAACAAGCAGCACTGATATATGGATAAAAACGAGCAAGAAAAGGATAAAGTGCCTGTTATAAAGCATCTTAATGCAAATCTGTCGCAACATTGGGGGCGGAAAATATGATGATCGTGTAGCCTTGCTCCTTGATAAGCGTAAAGACAGCGCAAAATGATTGCCTATGAATATTTTAAATTCCACTGTCATAGAACCAATGGATTACGACCAAAACCCTTATCGTTTTTTATCACGCTGGTTACAATCAAACCTGATGAATGCACTTGAAAAAGCCAAAACGCAATGTCTCAGTGAGGTTGCATAAAAAATCTTGTCACATAAGGACAGACAAGGCTTTTTCAAATGATCACGAATTGAAGAGTGCAGAATCCATCCTATGACACAATGTCTAAGGATGAGAAATATGTATAATTCTAGAAATACTCAGGGCATTACAAAATTAACTATTGTAAAAAATTCAACACTCATGTTTTCGCTTCACGTGCTTTTTTAGTATTCATGTATTGCAGTGTCGGTCGGTGTACAGGTTCCCTTGAGAGCCCCATTAGCAGTGTAACAGCGGTTTAGTATTTTAGCATAGAGTAATAAGTGCGTAAAAACATATCAATAGAGCACACCACGAACGTAAGCATTACAAACTCTCGTTGAAAGATTTGAATATAGGTATATCATGGCAGGTAACAACTACTAAATCATGGAGAATTTATGAGTAATATCCCTTCTTATCCAATTACCCCAAACCTACAGTTGGTATACGTATCAAACATGGAGTATTCTACCGCTTTTTACAAATTCATCTTTAAGAAAGAGCCTGTATTCGTTTCGCCACGCTATGTTGCATTTTCTTCTTCAGGTGATGCACTCTTTGCTCTCTGGTCTGGGGGCGATGCGCCTGAGGAAAATATACCTCGTTTTTCAGAAATCGGCATTATGTTGCCTCATGGGGAGGATGTAGATAAGCTCTATGCAGAATGGCAAGAGCAAAATACCGTTGAAATAAATGTCTTGAAGGAACCGTATACTGATGTTTTTGGACGTACCTTCCTCATCAAAGATCCCGACGGTCATATTATTCGTGTTTGCCCACTGGATTAAAAAAACTTAGACCAGATCTTTAATCGCCTAAATTCTCTTTGTCTGTTTTCGAAACCTATAAAGCTATGGACAAGAGAGGCTTACTTACGACACATAGCTTATCCGTTTAGTCCTGTATTAAAATTCTCTACGCCTTTAACGATCAATATTAAGCTGCACAAAGTGCTTTTTTTGCTGCAGAACATTGTAATAAAAAAACATTTATAGATTGAGCGATATCATAAAGAACGCATAAAAAGCTGCTTATTTTGAGGAACAATGGAGCTGGTAAATCAACTTTTCTGCAGCTTCTTGCGAGGTTGATTGTGTCTTATGCGAACACACTTTATAAAGCTCGGCAAATTTGCTGTAAATTACTTGCGCAAGATATAAGCTTTTCAAATCTTCAAGCGCCACCGCGCTTTCTATATGAGCAGAATACCAATAACAGCGTGCCCTTACTTACTGAACTCTTGGCTTTTATTATTACCCAGCCGTCGCGTATGCCGCTTTTAGATGAATCAACCCAATCACCTGTTATTAAATTTGGTTGAGAAACGAGAAGATACTTTCCAGCTTAGTACGGGGGCGATGATTATTGCTTTGCATGATCGCTGGTTGCAGCATCAATAGCAAGGTAAAAGCTTAAAATTATCTCATAGAGATTTTTAGATACAAATTCTACCAAGCTAAGCTCTTTTACATCTCCCAATAACACAAAATAATCGTAACCGTTAATGACTAAAAAGGCTAAATTAAATGCATAATACTCTCAGTATATTTTAAATGGCGTTTTACGTATTTTGCGTGCGCTTCACACAAGGAAAAAATTTCCTTAACCAATTGTATTTTGATCTATTTGTATAAAAGCGCTCTTTAAACGCTTTTTGACGCTTTGCTGCAAAATAACATGACAATTTGTTTCTTACTTTTTCAAGCTTCATAGGGATCTGTTTCGGCTTTTCACCAGTACGGCAAGCTTTACGCCTTGATCCTGTTGTTGCTCTCTCGCGTGGTTAGGCATCAACCATTGAGGTGAATATGGCTTTTTCCTGTGTTCTGTTCATACTGTATGAATATGTTTGTGAAAAGAGGGATATTGATGAGGAAAATAATGTTCACATGAAATATCTAAACAGGATGGTGAGCGGTTGGATGAAGTATATACTTTTTCTGTTTCTCTTTGAGAATGGTGATAAGAAGCGCGCTGAGTGATCTTCACAAGGTTTCTAAGACTTTATTTTTAATGGTGAATATTTATTATAGATTCTCTTTGATGAAAAAGCTTTTGTTATGAGATATTTTCCCAATGGTTTTAGCAACTGAACATGGAAAACTGTTATTATAGCTTAATTTGCACAAGATGTCGTAAACAAAATTTATGCAAGAAACAGCATTTGTGTTTTATGCAGTAGTTTTTTAATTTCTTAGAATTATATCTATAATTAGATAATTGGAATTGATTACTTTTTGGTTCTTCTCTGATTTCCCCACTTTATCATTGTAAGTAAAGTTGTATCCTTTTAAAAGTGTGGTTATAACAGGATTTATGACTATTTTAGTAATGAACACTTGCGAAAGTATGTTAATGAATTTATAATTCATTATAATACGATTTGTAAATCTTGATGGACACTTCGGGTATCTATTTAAAATAACTGTAGGTTGAAAAATCCAATACTCGGAGCTGGTAGTATGAGAAAAATAACAATTCAGAAAGAGCAAATAGAAGATTCTTTTGAAAACCTAGTATTAACGTCTTTAGAAAAAAAAAATCTTATTGACAAACCTATCATAAAGTCTCCTCTTCGTTATCCAGGTGGGAAAAGCCGTGCTGTTCCTATGATTATTGATAACTATATAAGGGAACAAAAAACTTTATGTTCTCCTTTTATAGGTGGTGGTTCAATTGAGTTAACTTTAGCAAAAAGAGGAACAAGGGTTTATGCTTATGATGCTTTTAAGCCGCTCGTTATCTTTTGGCAAATGCTCTTGAAAGATGCTTCAGTTCTTGCAGAAAAAGTTAGAGAATATGAGGATATGAATCCTACAATATTTTATAATCTTCAAAAAAATTTTGGAAATATTAGAAATCAATTAGAGATTGCTGCTGCTTTTTTTGCTCTCAATCGCTCCTCTTTTTCTGGCACAACACTTTCCGGCGGTATGTCTCCAGGGCATCCCAGATTTAATCGGCGTTCCATTGAACGACTTAGAGATTTTGAGATTGAAAATTTTACAGTGGAACATTTAGATTTTAAAGAAAGTATCCCTAGGCATTCTAACGATTTTCTTTATTGTGATCCTCCGTACCTGATTAATCAAAAACTTTATGGTGAAAAAGGCGATAAACATAATTCTTTTGATCATAAAGCTCTTGCTGAACTTTTAAAAAATCGTCAAGGGTGGGTCTTATCCTATAATGATTGTGTAGAAGTTAGAGAACTTTATAAGGGGCATACAATACTTAATCCTGAATGGACCTACGGTATGGGAAACAATAAGAAGTCAAATGAACTTTTAATTTTGAGTAGGGATTTTTTGGGAATTGTATGAATCAGGTAGAAAATGGGAAAGCTTTTGAATATGCTTTAGCTATGGGGTTTAAAAAGGTAACAAAAGCTCCTATAAAGTTTAATTCATCCTTTCAAATAGCGGAATCTTTTTATAATTTACTTAATGATAGTAAAAAAAGACTTTTGGATCTTGCTTCTATAGAAGCAGCTGTTTTCCTACAGTTACATGATAAGAATATTAGGGGTACTAAAACTATTATCCTTCAAGAAGATTCTGTTGGTATTAAAGGAGATGTCCGTGATATTATTTTAGAAACTCCTGAAAACCCTGTTGGTGTTTCTGCAAAACATAATCATAATGCTATAAAGCATCCTCGTCTTTCCAATAAAATAGACTTTGGTAAAGAATGGACGAGATATCCTTGTAGTAGTCTTTATTTCAATGAAACTAAACCCATTTTTGATTATTTAGCAGAACTTAGAAATAAGAAAATGCTTTTTAGAGATATAGATGATAAAGAGAATAGGATTTACCTTCCAATCTTAAAAGCTTTCTCTAAAGAACTTCAAAGACTTTGTTTCGATTATCAAGATAAGTTTGTGAAATCATTGTTTCAGTATATTATAGGTTCTTATGATTTTTATAAAGTTATAGTAGATACAAAATCTAAACAAAAACAGGTTATTATTCAGTCTTTTAATTTGAATGGTACTCTAGGATATGGCCGTAAATGGAGAATTCCAAGCAGAATCTTATCTTTAGAAATAAAACCGGAAAGCAAAAACAAGCTCATTATAATTTTTGAAGATGGATGGAGCATTTCTTTTAGAATTCATAGTGCATCTAGTAAGGTGGAATCTTCATTAAAATTTGATATTCAATTTGTAGGATTGTCTTCTCAGGTAATTAGTCACCAAATTCCAGTTGTCTAGTTAACTATATAATATCTAATTTTTACATAAAACTAGATTTCAGAAAAGAATTTTATCTCAAAAAGGTGGTATCGATAGTTAAAGTGGAAGAGATTTCAGAAATCGAAATGCTAAACGGTGAGTGTTGTATAAGTGTCTGTCATGCCTATAATCTCAAATGCTATATAAATATGTCTTATGGCGTGAAGAGCCTTGAAAGATTTTGAGAAAACCAATATGAAAAAATTAAACGATGGTTCTGATATAGACCTCAAGTGTTTTGATATATTGGAATATAAGAATGCGTATGTGTTTGATCTGTTGTGTTGTACTTTCATGGTCGTTCTTTTTAACGGGATAAGCAATAAAATTGACTTCAGGCATTAAATGCCTAAGTTCACGTAAAGAACGCCACATGTGGTAGTCATGGGTGACAATATAAACTGTTTGATAATGGTGTTTTTTGATCCAAGTCGCACTTTCTTCAGCGTTTCCTGTTGTGTTCATTGCTTTATGACCAATATCAACACAACAGGTAAAGAGCTGTGGGGTGATATGCGTGCTGTGCATAAAACTTTTCAGATTGGTTGAGGCGTTGACTCCACTGATTAAAAGCCGCGAACCAAGCCCTTGCTGTAAGAGATCCAATCCGGTCTCTATTCGGTTTTTTCCCCCAGTAAAAACGATGAGAGCATCTGCTTTTGGCAATGGATTGGGCGGTTGAAGTCGTTCGGTTTTTTCAGAAAAAATAACAAAACCAACACAAAAGAGCACAGTGATTATTAAAAGAGAAAATGCGGTTGGTGGCACAGAGCGAAACAAATAGCGCAGAGAGCTTAGAATGCCTCTGGGATGCTTTTTTAGGGAATGCTCTTGATTGTCTGGCATCGGTGATTGAGAATTATATGCTTTGTGGGTCATAAAATTAAAACAAGCCGTTTTCGCATTGATCAATTTTTTTCAGTTGCGCTAAAATAGTCATGCGGTTTGTAAACACAGTCAGAAAAGAAACGAAAAAAATAAGACCGATGATTTTTCCATAAGGAATGGAACTTATGGAAAGATGCCCAAATAAAGCAGTGACTTGGCTGGCTTCTACTCTCCCTATGTTATAATTTGTCCAAAAGCTAAAAGCAGCAAATAACAATGCGCTTGTGGTACCACCATAGAATGCACCGCGCAAGGCGGTTTTAAAAAAATGCCAATCAAATTGTCGTGCAATGAAAACGGTTTCAGTCCCGAGAAAGTATAAGACATTAATAATATGCGCATTCTCTGCTAAGGCATTGCGTGCGGCAAAAATAACTGTGAGAATTAATGAACCTAAGACCAATATTAAAATTGCAAAACCAATAAAAACAGTTGTATGCGCCATTGTTGTCAAACGATTTACCCAAACATGGTGGTCGTCAAATTGACCTCCTGGAATTTGTGTTTTTATGGACTGACTTATGGCACGAAAGTCAATTTCTTCTTTTTCATTTAATGTTACGATGATAAGGCGGGGAAGAGGCAGTTCCTTTAAGCTTAAACCTGTGCCAAGCCATGGTTCAAGCAGTTTTTCAGTCGCTGTTTGGTCAACAATGGTGGCATCTTGCACACCATGAAATGTTTTAACCAGTTTAACCGCATCATGAAGGGCTTTTTCGATGTTCACATTTTCAATGGGACGTATTTGAATGGTTGCTTCATAGCTAATTTGATTACTCCAGCTGTGAGCGGCACGTTGTACAAGATCAACACCAATTAATGTGAGACTGGAGAGAAATGTCATAATAGCAACGACTGCAACCAGTGCTTGTCCGGAAATATTGCTACTTGGAATAATCGCCGTGCTGTTTTTTTGACCGCTTGTAAAAAGGGAGAAAAATTTATTCATGAATTGTCATCCGTCCATTATGGAGCAGCATGCGTCGTGCCGCAACCTGTTCCATCAGTGCGATATCATGCGTGGCAATGATGACAGCTGTTCCAAAACGATTTAATTCAATAAACAAGCGGAGCAGACGTTTTGCTAAAGGGGGGTCAACATTTCCTGTTGGTTCATCCGCTAAAAGAATTTCAGGTTGGTCAATAAGTGCGCGGGCAATTGCTACCCTTTGTTTTTCTCCACCAGAAAGAACGGGGGGTAATACATGAATATGATCTCCAAGACCTACCCAACAAAGAAGATCTTCGACCTCACTGCGATAGGTTGCTTCTTCTTGTCCTTTAATGCGTAAAGGTAAAGAGACATTTTCATAAGTGGTCATGTGATCAAGCAGACGAAAGTCTTGAAAGACGACACCAATACGTTGCCGCAGTGCTGGAAGCTCTTGTCGTTTGAGTAATGCTGTATCGTTGCCAAACAGATCAATATGACCACGTGTTGGCTTGAGCGCTAAAAACATCAGGCGCATCAACGATGTCTTTCCTGCTCCAGAGGCACCAGTGAGAAATTGGAAAGATCCAGGAGGAATATGAAAGCTGATATCACGAAGGACCTCTGGGCCCATTCCATAGCGCAAACCAACATTTTCAAAATGAATCACTTTTCGTTACCACTTCGTTGTTATAGTGCATCATTCTAAGAGTTTTTTCTTTCATTGCTTTAGGTTCTTGGTCGTTTTTATAGGATATTGTTTTTAATATTTTCTTCCACCTTTTCTTGTTTGTTATTGAAAAACATTGTTTGTAAGAATATAATTCTTTTCTTGAATTTCCTCTTTAATTTATGATTTTAACAGGAATTCCAAGGTGTTGCTAGCAGAAACATAAAAGAAAGCGGGCTCGTTTTTACTCAGCAACCGTCTTTTCTGTTTGATGGTTGTGTGATTACTTTGCTTCTCTCTTTTAGATTTTCTTAAAATTGATACTCCTTGGGATGTTTTTTCAATCCGTTTGTGTTGGCATTGAAAAAGACTTTCTGTTTTTAGAGCGTTTGAATGACTCCATAGAATGTTTTTTCCTTTACTGGTGACTTTAGAATGTCGAGATCATTTTGACAGGAAAGATAAAGTCACCATTCTTGTTTGATATTAAGCTGCGGACTCTCTGTTTTGCCGGTTGGCAATCAGATCTTCAACCACTTGTGGTTCAGCAAGGGTTGAAATGTCTCCCAAATTGTCAAAATTATTTTCAGCGATTTTTCGCAAAATACGCCGCATAATTTTTCCGGACCGTGTTTTCGGCAGTTGAGGGGCAAATTGCACTTTATCCAAAATGGCAATGGAGCCAATTTCCTTTCTAACATGCTGAATAAGATCTTTTTGCAACTCTTCACTTGGGGATGTTCCTTCCATTAAGGTGATAAAACTGTAAATACCTTGCCCTTTAATGGGATGAGGATAACCAACAATCGCAGCTTCTGAAACGGAGGGATGAGAAACAAGTGCTGATTCAATTTCGGCTGTTCCTAGCCTGTGTCCAGAGACATTGAGAATATCATCAACCCGTCCTGTAATCCAATAATAGTCATCGCTATCGCGTCTACAGCCATCACCTGTAAAATATTTGCCTTTATATATAGAAAAATAGGTTTCAATGAAGCGCTCATGATCATTGTAGAGGGTACGCATTTGACCTGGCCATGAGTCAATAATACAGAGATTGCCTTCTGCTTTGCCTTCTAAAATATTTCCTTGCTCGTCGACAATTTGCGGTTGAACACCGAAGAATGGGCGTGTAGCTGATCCTGCTTTGAGTGGTATTGCACCAGGTAAGGGGGTGATCATATGCCCTCCTGTTTCCGTTTGCCACCATGTATCGAGAATGGGACAGCGGTCATCGCCAACGGTATGATAAAACCATTCCCATGCTTCTGGATTAATCGGTTCACCTACCGTACCTAAAAGCCGCAAGGATGTTCTTTTCGAGCGTTCGACAAAGGAATTACCCGCACCCATTAAGGCGCGGATAGCTGTTGGTGCGGTGTAGAGCGTATTCACTTGGTGTTTATCGACAATTTCCCAAAATCTGCCTTTGTCAGGAAAGGTTGGGGTTCCTTCAAACATCAAAGTGGTCGCACCGTTGCACAGAGGCCCATAAATCATATAAGAATGACCAGTGATCCAGCCAATATCAGCCGTGCACCAGTAAATTTCTCCAGGATGATAATCAAAAACATATTGATGTGTCATTGATGCATAGACAAGATAGCCTGCTGTTGTATGCAACACACCCTTTGGCTTTCCTGTCGAACCGGAGGTATAGAGAATAAAAAGGGCATCTTCAGCATTCATTGGTTCTGCTGGACAATCCGTCTTAGCATTGGAAACTTCCTCATGGTACCAAAAATCACGCTCCTCTACCCAATTGATTGCTTTACTGGTGCGTCGTATAACCATCACTTGATTTACATTGACGTGTTGGCGTGCTGCAATCTCAATGGCATGATCAACATTGTCTTTTAAGTTAATCTGTTTGCCTCCACGCAAGCCTTGATCCGCGGTGATGATGAAAGTCGATTGGCAATCAACAATCCGTCCTGCTATTGCTTCAGCAGAAAAACCAGCAAAAATAACTGAATGAACGGCACCAATGCGCGCACAAGCAAGCATGGCGTAGGCGGCTTCCGGAATCATCGGCAAGTAAATGGTAACCTTGTCGCCTTTTTTGATACCATGGTTCTTTAAAATATTGGCAAAGCGACAGACATGTTCATAAAGTGCGTTATAGGTTATTTTTTTATCATGGTAAGGATTATCCCCTTCCCAAATCAATGCAATTTCCTCTCCATGGTTTTTTAAGTGACGGTCAATGCAGTTATAGGTAACATTTGTTATACCATCTTCATACCATCGGATGGGGACATCTCCATTAAAGGACGTATTTTTTACTTTTGTATAAGGTTTAAACCATTCAATGCGTTGACCATGTTTTGCCCAGAAGCTTTCTGGATCATGGATACTTTCCTGATACCATTGTTGATAGGTCTCTTCATCAATCAAAGCATTTTTTTGATATTCTCTGGTATTGGATGGATTTTTTCAAACATGGGTTCCCTCTCTTTATAATTTATTCTTTGGAAAAATCAGCGGTTGTATTGTTGTGTTTTTGGCAGGATTTTCCCAAAAGTCTTTTCTTAAATGAAAAGTCTCTTTTGGGGATTAGACTAAATTAAAAAGATTAGTATAGTCAATTTTAAAATCTGAGGCGTTTTTATTAAAGAGATGTCTTAAACAGAGACTCTTTTTACACTGTTTTACGGGGCTTAAATACAGCAAAGCATATTATAAATATTGTAAAAATACGTATTGTTATGGATGGTTTTTTATAAGCGCATCAAGAAATGAACGTTTGAAGAAATTTCATATAAAGTGTTGTACGTCGATGGGATGTGGGTGATAGATTATCGACAGCATTTGTAAAGTCATTTACGAAAGGCAAATATTACGATGGTAGAGATTTGTTCTTTGCGTAAATGTAAAAATGTGTTCTTTAGTGCTTTGTGTTATAGTGTTTACAAATAATTCTAGGGGGGTGATGCTGGGAGATGGGGAAAAAGAGACATGTTTCTTAAAGATTTCGATAAGTGAGCAATGCATTGAAAATAGGAATATTAACATCTTTTTTTGTTTTTTACGACAAAAAAATCAAATGAACTCTTTGACGGTGCACGCCCTAAAATATCCTCTTTTAAAGTAGAGATATATGCTGGATAATGTATCGATTTGTATGTTCTTTGTGTTGCTGTGTTGTCTTATAAAAGAAAATTTTATTAAGACTTAATATAAATTGAAATATCTCCGTAAAAAATCAATACTAAAGCATATAACACTTAAAAATAAAGAAGATCTGATAGATGACTTCCGATTGTACCTAAAATTTTTCTATAAAAAATAAAAAAAACAGAGGGAAATATAATTATTGCGAAAAACAAATTTGCGATTTCATAATGGATATTCATTATAACAAAACCCTGATTACACTGTATGAGACAGAATAGATATCCTTGAAATTAAATTTGTTTATCTTTAGGACAATTTATTTATAACGTTATAAATTGAAATATTTATGCAAAAATACTATAATAATTCATAGAATACCTAGTAACAAAAATAATATTATAGGTAAGCTATAGCTATAAAGCAAATTTTTACTGAAAAATAATAAAAATAGAAATATATAATTAATACATAGAATACTTTTGGTTATTTAATGCATTTATATAAAAATATAAGCGTAAAAACTGTTGTTAACATAACTAATAAGTACATTATACGCTTTTTAATATTGTATCCTTTCAATTTCAGCACAATTATAAATATTATTCCAACTAAAATTGTTTGAAATAATGCTTCCAATAATTTATGATAAATATCCATTATAATTTAAACTCAATATAAAATACATCTATTATAAAATATCTATCTCTAAAGTATTATTCATTCATAATGAACAGTTATTTCTATATTTATTAAATGCGTGTTTATCATGTTATTAACTTTAGAGATAGCTTTCTTAGTTTTATAAATTAAATTAACGCTCTTTGAGCTTATTTACGGCATCCTTTGACTGTGCTAGAAAAACCTGCAAGCGCTCCTGTTCCATAGCCTGTTGCTGCAGCTACTTCTAACGGTACTGTAAATTCCGGAAATAGAACATTTGACAGTACGGTACCTCCTATTAGTGCACCGCTGGTTAAGAGTGCTGTTTCACTTGTATTCGCAATATAATCACCAATATTACACTCTCCCCAAAAACCTGTTGCACCATGCTTATCATTTTTCTTTTTAAGATATCAAATATAATTTTATTATAGAACAAAGCATATCTGCAAATAATTAAATATATTTTTGTATAAAAATACATACACATTGTGTAATAAATGATATTTTTATTTATAATATTTTAAAATATTTTATATATTAATATAATATTCTTTTTGTAAATTAATAAAAGCAAATAGAACATTTTGAAAATTAATATTCTTGGTGAAGATGTTTAAAAGAGCGCGAAGAAAGGGATGTGCATATCGAGCGCAGTCTCGTTTCTCTTGTTTTGTGTGTATGTGCGGGGTAATCGTTTTATTTTTTTGATTGATTATTTGTCGCCTTTTATTCTGTCATGTATGGAAAGTCTCTCTTTTTTTGTTGTTTTTACGGATTGTTGTCAGGCTGTTATATGGCTTTTGGTGTTTAATGGGGTTCTTTAGAGGCTAACCAATGGGTTTGCATAAGAATTGGTGTCGTCTTAAAGCACCCGCCCACAAGCTCATTTCACGACGCTACCTGTGGATGATGATGATAGAGCGTACAAGTCATTGAACACCACCATCTTTACGCTTATGAAGGTAAAGCTGGCGCCATCATACTCTTCGCCAGCCCCCAATGTTGCGACAGCTCGTGGTCTTTAGACGATTCATAACAGGTATTTTTATCCCTTTTTTAGAGTTTTTTATCCACACACCAGCTCCGCTTGTGATGTGTCAGCAAGTGCTTCAGTTGAATCAAAATGAAATGATTTAAGATAGGACAATCTTTCAAGCTTCGGGGCTATGATACAAGTTGAAAATGAATATTTATCTTTATAAATCAATGTGTTGTTTTGTATCTACGTTTTAAGACTTTTTCTGCTTACTTTGCTTGGTTGTTCTTTTTACAGGTAATTACTACCTGTTATTCTTTTTAGTGAGTAGAAAATTTTTATGCTATGCTGTCCGTATGATTGCTTCATGGTTTTATTCATATAGTTGTTAAAATTCTCTCGAGTATTGAGGGGCTTATTGAGCTAATTGGTTTACATGAGAATTTGGGTGTCGTATTTACGTCCATATTAAGTCTGTTTTTACTTGTCTTACGTCATTGGCAAGGAGTACGCCGTTTTTTTCGATTGGAGTGGTTGATGGCATTGGTGGTTTTTTAAAACGGGAATCTTCGCAATAACTATATGCAATGGTTTTGCCATGGTTTATCGCGTTTTTGCTATTGTTTATCGTGTGGTTTCTTTTTTCCATTCATGTGGAGCGCATCTGTATTATTCTATCATAACAAATGGGTTCTTTATTGCAGCATTTTTTGTTTTATAGCACTTTTAGTAAAGATGCATTAAACAGGGCGTTGTCCAAATAAAGCAGAGCCAATGCGAACGACGTTAGAGCCAAATTGTAGAGCGGTTTTAAAGTCATTGGACATGCCCATCGAAAGCTTTGCAAGATTGGCTTTCTTGGCTAATTTTGCTAACAGTGCGAAATAGGGGCCAGGGTTTTCTTGCACGGGGGGAATTGCCATAAGGCCGATAATATCAAGTCCGTATTGATTTTTGCATTGGGTAACGAAAGGGACGACTTCCTCTGGTGTAATACCACTTTTTTGCGGCTCTAAACCAATATTAACTTGGACATAGCAGGGGAGGTGTTTGTTCTGTTTTTGCATTTCTTCTGCTAAGCTTCTGGCTATTTTTTCACGATCAACGGTTTGAATGACATCAAAAATTTTAACAGCTTCTGCTGTTTTATTGGATTGCAAAGGACCGATGAGGTGAAGTTCAATCCTTTCAAATTGTTGACGCAGGCGGGGCCATTTTTCAGCAGCTTCTTGTACACGGTTTTCTGCGAAAAGACGCTGTCCTGCTTGCAAAATGGGGCGAATATTCTCTGCTTGGACAGTTTTTGAAACAGCAATAAGTTGGACTTCTTCTGGGGAGCGGTTATAGCTTTGACATGTTGCTGCAATGTCCTTTTGAAGATTTTTCCACGCTTCAATGGAGGAATTGGAGGAGGAATGAGGTGAGGGGTTGTTTTCTGTGTGCATAAATGTACTCTTTTTCTTTTTATTAAAGGATTGAACAATGATTTATAGCAATTGCTTATAAATGTTTTGTAAGATACTTAATAAAATAGTGATTGAAAATATTGACGATGAGGTTAATCCATGGTCAAGCATAAAAACAAGTTTTTAGTTCAATTTTATAAAGAGTATCATGACAATGGCAATTGAACATTCTCATTTAGGCGAACGCTATAATCCACGTGCCCGCGAACAAAGGTGGCAAGCAATTTGGGATGAAAAGAAGATTTTTCAGACCGTTCAAGAGGACCACCGTGAAAAATATTATGTTTTAGAGATGTTTCCTTATCCTTCTGGGCGCATTCACATGGGGCATGTGCGCAATTATGCCATGGGGGATGTTGTTGCGCGCTATAAACGTGCAAAGGGGTTTAATGTGCTTCACCCCATGGGATGGGATGCTTTTGGGATGCCAGCTGAAAATGCTGCTATGCAGAATAAAGTGCATCCAAAGGCGTGGACCTATCAAAATATCGCGGTGATGCGGGGGCAATTAAAGCAATTAGGGCTTTCAGTGGATTGGTCACGTGAGTTTGCTACTTGTGATGTGGATTATTACCATCGCCAACAAATGTTGTTTCTTGATCTTTATCAGAAAGGTTTTGTTGCACGCAAAGTGGCTAAGGTGAATTGGGATCCGGTTGATCACACTGTGTTGGCAAATGAACAGGTGATTGATGGGCGGGGATGGCGTTCTGGTGCGTTGGTCGAACAGCGTGAATTGACGCAATGGTTTTTCAAAATTAGTGATTTTAGTGAAGATCTTTTGGCGGGTCTTGAAAAGCTTGAACAGTGGCCGGAAAAAGTGCGCACTATGCAAAAAAATTGGATTGGTAAGTCACAAGGCTTACTCATTCGTTGGGCTTTAAAGTCAACAGAGCCTGATGATGCAGTTTGTGAGGCATTCAATGAAGTTGTCTGTTATTCAACGCGGCCTGATACGCTTTTTGGCGCTTCTTTTTTGGCGTTGGCTGTTGATCATCCTCTTGCAAAGGCACTTGCGCAAAAAGATAAGGCGCTGGAGGCTTTTATTGAAGAATGTCGTTGTGGTGGAACAACAACTGTCGCTCTTGAAACTGCTGAAAAACAAGGGTTTCGTACATCACTTTTGGCTGTTCATCCCTTTGATTCAACGGTGCATGTTCCCGTTTATATCGCCAATTTTGTATTGATGGATTATGGAACAGGGGTTGTTTTTGGTTGTCCTGCCCATGATCAGAGAGATTTTGATTTTGCACGTAAATATGATCTTCCCATAAAACCGGTGGTTTTGCCAAAAGGGGTTGAGAGAGACAATTTTATGATTGGAGAAACGCCTTATACTGGTGATGGCGTGATGATCAATTCAAGTTTTTTGGATGGTTTAACACCACAGCAAGCTTTTGAAGAAGCAGCGAAAAGGCTTGAGGGGCAAATGCTTCATGGGCAGCCTCAGGGGCAAAAAACCGTGCAATTTCGATTGCGTGATTGGGGAATTTCGCGTCAACGTTATTGGGGATGTCCGATTCCAATGATCCATTGTCCGTCTTGTGGAGTGGTACCGGTGCCACACGCTGATTTGCCCGTGGTGTTACCTGATGATGTGGCTTTTGATCAACCGGGCAACCCTCTTGATCGCCATAAAACATGGCAGAGTGTTGCTTGTCCTACCTGTGGTCAGCAGGCACGACGTGAAACCGATACCATGGATACATTTGTTGACTCTTCCTGGTATTATGCACGATTTACTGCGCCCTTTGCACAAGAACCCGTCGACAGAAAAGCAGCAACAGAATGGTTGCCTGTGCAACAATATATTGGTGGAATTGAACATGCCATTTTACACCTCCTTTATGCGCGCTTTTTTATGCGGGTTATGAAAATAATGGGTTATGTGACGGTTGATGAGCCATTTAAGGGGCTTTTTACCCAAGGGATGGTGGTTCATGAAACCTATCGGGATGATCAGGGGTGGGTTTCACCAGAGGAAATTTCAATTGTTGAAAAAGATGGAAAACGTCAGGCTTATAAATTGTCCGATAAAAGTGAAGTGACAATTGGTTTGATTGAAAAAATGTCAAAATCAAAAAGGAATGTTGTTGATCCTGATGATATTATCGCATCCTATGGAGCCGATACTGTACGCTGGTTTGTGTTGTCAGATTCTCCTCCTGAACGCGATGTTATCTGGACGGAATCTGGTGTTGAGGGTGCACACCGCTTTGTACAACGTGTTTGGCGCTGTGTGGCTGTGAGCGCTCCAGTGTTAAAGGACGTTACACCATGCGCAGGGCAGCAGGGAGCAGCTTTGGAACTCTCGAAAACAGCACATCGTATCCTTTGTGCTGTCGAAGATGATTTGGAAAAATTTGCCTTTAATCGTGCCATTGCACGCCTTTATGAGTTCTTGAATATTATGGCACCTTTATTAAATAATGTAGAGAATATTGAAAGTGACATGAAGGCTGCTTTGCGGCAAGCGCTGGGTTTTTTTCTTGCACTGATTGCGCCTATTATGCCTCATTTGGCGGAGGAATGTCATGCTGCTTTAGGTGAGAAATCTTTGATTTCTGAGCTTGCGTGGCCTGTTTATGACCCCGCATTAATCGTTGAAGAATGCTATACTTTACCGGTACAGATTAATGGTAAAAAACGTGGTGAAGTGCAAGTAGCAGCAACAGCAAATGAAGCAATGATTGAAGAAGCTGTTTTAAATCTTGATTTTGTAAAAGCGCAGCTTGTTGAAAAATCGGTCAAGAAAATGATTATTGTTCCAAAAAGGATTGTCAATGTCGTTGTTTAGGAAATTTCTTTTTGTCGGCTTAGCTGGTTTTCTTACGCTGTTGTGTGGGTGCAAAATTGAACCGCTTTATCAGCAGGGATCGCAGATTTCGACAACAATGGGTTCTGTAAATTCTGTTTTTGATGATTCATCTGCAAAGCAAAGATCTTTGAGCCTTTCGGAAAAATTGGCTTCTATTATCGTTGCAGAACCGTCAGATCGCTTTAGTCAAATGGTACGCAATCATTTGCTGTTTCTTCTTTATGGAAATGGGGGTAAACCTTTGACCCCAGCTTATCAATTGGCATTGAAAACATCCACCTTTACACGAGATTCTGTAGAGATAGAGGTGAATTACGATAGGAAAAGAGAGAGGCGTCCTTCTGTTGGAACGGTGATGGGTAAAGTTTCCTATGTTTTGCGAGATATGCAAGATGTTCTTCTTACTGAGAGTACGGTCAGTATGAGCGCGTCTTTTGAACGACTTCGCCAAGAATATGCAACTTTGCAAGCCGAAGAAGATGCGCAAAGGCGTGTGGCGGAAGAATTAGCCGAAGAGATTTTACTAATGCTTTCAAAAGATCTTGCCAATCATTAAGCGATGTTTTGTCCGGTTTTTTGCCAATCTTTTGAGAAGATTTGTAGATCTTTATCGGTTAGGGGGTGTTTGACCAGCGCTTTTAAGATTGCTGGTGGAACAGTTGCGACATCTGCGCCGCTTAGCGCTGCTTCTTTGACATGGTTAACGGTGTTGCAATATTTGCGGGAGCGGTGATGGATAAAGTTTCCTCTGTTTTGCAAAATATGAAAGATGTGCTTCTCTTGAGAGTACGGTTAGTATGCGCGCGTCTTTTGCACGACTTCGCCAAGAAGTTGCGACTTTGCAAGCCGAGTAAGATGCGCAAAGGCGTGTGGCGGAAGAATTAGCCGAAGAGATTTTACTGATGCTTTCCAAAGATCTAGCAAATCATTAGGCAATGTTTTGTCCGGTTTTTTTCCAATCTTTTGGGGTGATTTGTAGACCTTTATCGGTTAGGGGGTGTTTGACCAGCGCTTTTAAGATTGCTGGTGGAACAGTTGCGACATCCGCGCTGCTTAGTGCCGTTTCTTTGATATGGTTAACGGTGTTGCAATATTCGCGGGAACGTGATGGGTAAAGTTTCCTCTGTTTTGTAAGATATGAAAGATGTGCTTCTCTTGAGAGTACGGTCAGTATGCGCGCGTCTTTTGCACGACTTTGCCAAGAAGTTGCAACTTTGCAAGCAGAAGAAGATGCGCAAAGGTCGTGTGGCGGAAGAATGAGCCGAAGAGATTTTACTGATGCTTTGAAAAGATCTAGCAAATCATTAAGCGATGTTTTGTCCGGTTTTTTTCCAATCTTCTAGGAAGATTTGTAGACCTTTATCGGTTAGGGGATGTTTGACCAGCGCTTTTAAGATTGCTGGTGGAACAGTTGCAACATCTGCGCCGCTTAGCGCCGCTTCTTTGACATGGTTAACGGTGCGAATTGAGGCTGCTAAAATTTGTGTGGCAAAGCCGTAGTTATCGTAGATTGTGCGAATTTCATGAAGCAGTTCAGTGCCGTCTATGGAACAATCATCGAGCCTGCCGATAAAAGGTGAGACAAATGTGGCTCCTGCTTTGGCGGCTAAGAGAGCTTGAGTGGCTGAAAAACAAAGGGTAAGATTTGTTTTTAATCCCTGTGAGGTAAGGGCTTTACAAGCTTTTAATCCATCAAGTGTTAGGGGAAGTTTGATGCAAATATTATCAGCAATTTTTGCTAAAACAGCGGCTTCTTGCATCATGTTTTCAAATTGTGTTGCTGTCACTTCAGCAGAAACAGGCCCATCAATGAGGCAACAAATTTCTTTTGTGACTTCAAGAATATTGCGTCCTGATTTGAGAATAAGGGAGGGATTTGTGGTGACACCATCAACGAGGCTTAAATTTTGTAATTCTCGGATCTCTTCAATATTAGCACTGTCCACAAAAAATTTCATATCAAATTTCCTCGTTTTTTAGCTCGTGACTTCAAAGTCTCTCATTTTTTACCCTGTTTTTTGTTATGCGCTATTGTTGATAGTAAAAGCAAGAGGAAGAATTATTCTCTCATAGGTCATGATATAAATTTGCAAAGAGAGCAAAATTGAGGAGAGAATTGTTTATATTGTCAATTCTTAAGGCATTCTTATTCATGCTAAGACTGATCAAACTTTGTTTTTATGAAGGGAGGCGTTTTTGTTTATTTTCAATAGGGGTGGGCGAATGTTTATTGTAGAAAAGATGTTTTCGCTAAAAAGAGGGTAGTAAAAGAGACTACAGGCTTTCTACAAAGCTCCTACAAGAAAAGCTCCTATAAGACAAGTGATGTAAATATTATAAAGTGTGAATATTAAAATTAAATATGCAAATATCAAATACGCGCATACCGATTACGCGCATACGGATTAAAAGGGCTCGTGTGAAGTTGCTGTAGACAACGATGCTTTTGGTGAGGAGGGAAGAGTAAAGCAGGTAAATGGTTTTCCGCAATGCTGTTACAGGGAAAGCAGTATGAGGGTGAAATACGCGCATACCGATTAAAAGGACTCGTGTGAAACTGCTGTAGACAATGATGCTTTTGGTAAGGAGAGAAGAGTAAAGCGGGTAAAAAATGGTTTTCCGCAGTGCAGTTATAGGGAAAGCAGTATGGAGATGAAACACGCGCATACGAATTAAAAGAGTTCGTATACAGTTTCTAGAGAAAATGATGGAACATGGAACAGAGGAATTGTTCCTCTTTTGGTGTTTCTTTTTGCTGTGTATGTTTATCGTTATTGGTGTGTATCTGCTATGGGGAAGAGGGGACTGTTTTTTGTGGTTTAGCGATGGTTGGTGCATTGGTGAGGTGTTGTAGAGGGAAGGGTAAGTTCCACAAAGGATGTTTTACTAACGGATGTTAGAAAATAAGGGCGCAGCCTTGTATAAGAGGTTGGATAAAATTTGAAGCAAAAAATGAAGGCAAATATGACAGAAGCCGTGCGGGAGAGGAAGATTGTTTCGGTATTGGTGCCTCTGCCTGTTGATCAGGCTTATAGTTATGAGGTTCCGCCTTCTATGGAGGTTGAAATTGGCTGTTTTGTTCGTGTTCCAGTGATGGGGCGCCAAGTTTGTGGTGTTGTGGTGGAGGTTGGAGAGCAGACGGTCAAAAATGGGCAAAGCGCTGCATCTTGTATTGAGAGGTTGGATAAAATTTGAGACAAAAGATGAAGGCAGATGTGACAGAAGATGTGCGGGAGAGGAAGATTGTTTCGGTGTTGGTGCCTCTGCCTGTTGATCAGGCTTATAGTTATGAGGTTCCGCCTTCTATGGAGGTTGAAATTGGCTGTTTTGTGCGTGTTCCGGTGATGGGGCGCCAAGTTTGTGGTATTGTGGTGGAGGTTGGAGAGCAGACGGTCAAAAATGGGCAAGGTGCTTCTGTGGCGGGGAGAAAACTCCGTTCTCTTCTTCGTGTTTTTGATTGCCCACCATTAAAGGCGGAGATGATCACATTTTTGCGTTTTGTAAGCCGTTATACGATGACTCCTATTGGACTGGTTGCACGATTGGTTTTGTGTGTGCCGGCGGCTTTAGAACCTGAAGCACAAATGCTGGGTTTGCGGTATTGTGGAGGAGATGTGGAGCGTCTTACACCAGCGCGATTGCGGGTTTTGCAGTTGGTGTGCGATGGTGGAATTTGGACACGTTCTGGTCTTGCGCATGCGGCGGGAACTTCTGTTTCTGTTGTTGAGGGGTTAAAGGCGCTGGGAATTTTTGAGGAGGTTGTGATGCCGCCTCCTGCTCTTGTCGGGATGCCTGATGCTGATTTTTGCCCCCCTCAGTTGGAGGGAGAACAAAAGGAGGCAGCACGGCTTTTGCGAGAAGCTGTTTTGTCTTCTCAATTTCAAGTTTTTTTGCTTGATGGGGTGACAGGGTCAGGAAAGACAGAAGTCTATTTTGAAGCCGTTGCACAGGCGCTTATGGGCGGTAAGCAGGTTTTGATTCTCTTGCCGGAAATTGCTCTAACACAACAATTCTTAGATCGTTTTTATGCGCGTTTTGGCGCTGCTGCTGCTGAGTGGCATTCCGATTTGGCACCACGGCGCCGCGAACGTGTGTGGCGGCAAGTGGCAGAAGGGCGGGTGCGGGTTGTGGCGGGAGCACGCTCGGCACTTTTTCTTCCCTTTTCAGAGCTTGGTTTGATTGTTGTTGATGAAGAACATGATGGTGCTTATAAACAAGAAGAGCGCATTTTTTATCATGCACGTGATATGGCGGTGGCACGGGGCTCTTTCGAGCATTTTCTTGTTATTTTATCTTCAGCAACACCGTCGATTGAAAGTCAGGCAAATGTTTTGTCAGGACGTTATCAAAAGGTGCATTTGCCTTCACGCTTTAAAGCGGCGGCACTTCCAAAGTTGCGGGTGGTGGATATGCGCAAAGGGGGGGTGCAAAAGGGGCGTTTTATTTCTTCTCTTCTTGAAGAGGCTTTGACACAAACTCTTGAGAAGGGGGAGCAGGCACTGCTTTTTCTCAATCGGCGTGGTTATGCACCTTTAACTTTGTGCCGGATTTGTGGGCATCGGTTTCATTGTAGCGATTGTTCAAGTTGGTTGGTGGAGCATCGTTTACAAGGGCAACTTAAGTGTCATCATTGTGGATATCATCAACCGATTCCAGAAGCGTGTCCTGAATGTGGGACTTTAGATCATTTGGTTGCTTGCGGTCCGGGGGTGGAGAGAATTGCTGAGGAGACACGAGAGCTTTTTCCACAAGCGCGGTTGTTGATTCTTTCAACGGATCTTAAAGGTGGGGTTGGTCAGTTGCGACGCGAATTGGAAACAATTGCCAAGGGTGATGTGGATGTTATTATTGGCACGCAACTGGTTGCTAAGGGACACCATTTTCCTGGGTTATCACTGGTTGGGGTGATTGATGCTGATCTTGGTCTTGCCAATGGTGATTTGCGTGCAGCAGAGCGTACCTTTCAACTTTTGTCTCAGGTGACAGGAAGAGCAGGGCGTATGGGGATAGAAAGTTTGGGATTGTTGCAAACCTATCAACCGGATCATCCCGTCATAAAGGCTTTGCTTTGCCAACAATGTGAGGATTTTTATCGGCATGAGATTGCTGTACGGCAGCATTATCATCTTCCACCTTATGGGCGGCTGGCTTCTTTGATTGTGTCTTCACAACAACGTCAAGCAGCAGAGCATTATGCACGCATATTGCGCCAAGTGGCACCACGGGAGAAAAATCTCTCGGTCATGGGACCAGCAGAAGCGCCATTGGCTCTGATTCGTGGGCGTTATCGTTTTCGGCTTTTATTACAGGGGCACCGTTCCTTTGATATACAAGGTTTTATTCGTGCAATGCTTGCAAATGCACCCAAAATGCCTTCTTCTGTTCGGGTGCAAATTGATATTGATCCGCAAAGTTTTCTCTAGAAATACGGGAGTATGATAAGGTCATGGGGCAATTTATTGGGAAGGGCTGTTGAAGAAACAGAATAACAAGAGCCCTTTCCTGTTTTTTGCAGGGAATAGAGAGTGTTTATTGTTTGCATATCAGTTTGACAGGGTACCTTTTTTAAGAAGCGATAGCTTTTTTGGTGAAAGAGTGTCTCATAGAAAGAAAGATTTTTATCTTTGCTGTTAGAATGTGTGTGGAACACGGAAAGAGACTTGAAAAATCTCTCAGAAGATGCCAAAGAGAGATGTTAAGAAAAACGATGGTTCTTACCTGCATATTCTGAAAAATTGTTTTTAAAAAATATTTTGAATATTTTATTGAAAATTTTCAAAAAGCATCGATTTGAAGTGTTGCGAGTCGGTTATGTCTATGCTAGAAACCCAAAAGTTTTTTGTTCTAGGTTTTAAGGAGAAGATTCTTAAAATTTGGAGTGTCTGATTTATTTCATCTGATAGTTATCAGAGAGTCGCTCAAGGGAAAGAGGCGGTATTTCGTGTCGGATTCATTTTCTCTTATACCGCTGCCGTTGGTAGATCAACGCTATGCGCAAGCGCTTTTTGATTTTGTTCAAGAAGCAGGGGTTGTTGAAAAGGTTGAAAAGGCAGTGGCATCTTTTTTACTCGTTTTAGATGAAAATGAGGACTTAAAGCATTTTGTGCAAAGCCCATTTTTTTCAGCAAAAGAGCAAGTGAAAGCGATGGGTGCTGTCGTGCGGTCTCTCAAGTTTGATGATGAGCGCGCTGGTCAGATTTTTGGTGATTTTTTACGCGTTATCGCAATGAACCGTCGGCTTGCTGCCTTGTCTGGTATTTTACATGCTTTTCAACGTCGTGTTGCACTCTTTCGTAAGGAATTTTCGGCGCAGATTGTTTCTGCTTGTCCGTTGAGTTCTCAACAGGAACAAGAGTTGCGGGTGGCTTTGGAAGGTGTCGTTGGGGGAAAGGTTTTGCACCACACTGTTGTGGATCCAGCAATCCTTGGTGGATTGATCATTCGTGTGGGGTCGTCTCAGATTGATACGTCTCTTGCAACAAAATTATCTTCGCTTAAGCTTGCATTGAAAAAAGAGGTCAGCTGATGGATATTAGACCATCTGAAATTTCAAAAATTCTCAAAGAGCAGATCAGAAACTTTGACCAAAAGGCTGAAGTTTCAGAGATTGGTTGGGTTCTCTCTGTAGGGGATGGTATCGCCCGCGTTTACGGTTTGGATAATGTCCAAGCAGGGGAGATGGTATCCTTTCCCAATGGTGTGCGCGGAATGGCACTGAATTTGGAAGTCGATAATGTCGGGGTAGTGATTTTCGGGTCAGATCGCGATATTCGTGAAGGTGATACCGTTAAGCGGTTAGGCACTATTGTCGATGTTCCTGTTGGTCCGGCTCTGCTTGGGCGTGTCGTTGATGCATTGGGAAACCCTATAGATGGTAAGGGACCCATTAAAGAAACGGAACGTCGTCGTGTTGATGTCAAGGCGCCAGGAATTATTCCCCGTCAGTCCGTACATGAACCAATGTCAACCGGATTGAAAGCTATTGATGCCCTCATTCCCATTGGACGGGGACAGCGTGAATTGGTGATTGGTGATCGTCAAACAGGAAAAACGGCGATTTTGCTTGATGCATTTTTAAATCAGAAACCGTTCCATGAAAAAGGTGCAGGGCACGACAAAGATAAAATCTATTGTATTTATGTTGCTATTGGACAAAAACGTTCAACTGTGGCACAGTTTGTTAAGGTTTTAGAAGAGCGGGGAGCCCTTGAATATTCCATTATTGTTGCGGCGACTGCTTCTGATTCTGCTCCGCTGCAATTTCTCGCTCCTCTTGCTGGTTGTGCAATGGGTGAATATTTCCGTGACAATGGTCAACATGCTTTAATCGGTTATGATGATCTTTCCAAACAGGCGGTGGCTTATCGACAGATGTCTCTTTTGCTGCGTCGTCCACCCGGTCGTGAAGCTTATCCTGGTGATGTGTTCTATCTTCATTCCCGCCTTTTGGAACGGGCGGCAAAGCTCAATGCGGAAAATGGTTCCGGGTCTTTGACCGCTTTGCCCGTTATTGAAACGCAGGCAAATGACGTTTCTGCTTATATTCCTACCAATGTTATTTCCATTACCGATGGACAAATTTTCTTGGAGACCAATTTGTTCTATCAGGGAATTCGTCCGGCTGTAAATGTTGGTCTTTCTGTCTCACGTGTTGGTTCTGCTGCGCAAATTAAGGCGATGAAGCAGGTTGCTGGTTCCATCAAAGGTGAATTGGCGCAATATCGTGAAATGGCGGCCTTTGCGCAATTCGGTTCCGATTTGGATGCTTCAACGCAGCGTCTTTTAAACCGTGGAGCGCGTTTGACAGAATTGTTGAAACAGCCGCAGTTTTCTCCTCTGAAAACAGAAGAGCAGGTTGCTGTCATTTTTGCTGGGGTAAATGGTTATCTTGATCCTTTGGCTGTTAGTGATGTCGCGCGGTTTGAACAGGGGCTTTTAACCCTTCTGCGGGGTGATCACCAAGATCTCTTGCAGGAAATTGCTGACCAAAAACAATTAACCGATGAACTTAAGGATAAGTTACTCGCTGTTCTTAAGTCTTATGCGAAAAATTTTTCGTGATGAATTGATGGAATGCTCGAATGGCGTCGTTGAAGGATCTTAGAGACCGTATCGCCTCGGTTAAGGCAACCCAGAAGATTACCAAAGCCATGCAAATGGTTGCGGCAGCAAGGTTGCACCGTGCACAAGAGGCAGCGCATTGTGCACGCCCTTATGCGCAGCGAATGGCTGCTATTTTGGCAAATGTTGCTGCTGATGTCGATGCGGTTGATGCGCCCCCCCTTATGCGCGGGACTGGTCGGGATGATGTACATCTTTTGGTGGTGTGTACCGCTGAACGGGGATTGTGTGGTGCTTTTAATGTGCAAATCGCGCGGCGTGCCCGTGAACAGATTAAAGCACTGCTTGCTGCTGGTAAAATCGTTAAAATTTTGACCGTCGGTAAAAAGGGTGCCGATATCTTAGCGCGTGACTATAAAGCCTTGATGATTGATCATATCGATTTGCATTTTGTCAAACGGATTGGTTTTGCTGAAGCAGCGGTGATTAGCCAGCGGATTATTGATTTGTTCAATGAGGAAGCTTTTGATGTCTGTACGCTGTTTTATTCTGAATTTGTTTCAGTGATTAATCAGCGACCAACGGCTTTTCGTCTGATCCCAATGGCTTGTGCGGAAGAGACTATGGGGACACGAGGAAGTGTTGAGAAAAAAGAGGAAAGCCAAAATCTACGGGCGATGGTTTATGATTATGAGCCCGATGCGGCTTCTCTCTTAGAGGCGCTGGTACCGCGCAATATTTCCGTGCAAATCTTTCGGGCTTTGCTTGAAAATGTTGCGGGTGAAATGGGTGCGAAGATGACGGCTATGGACAATGCATCACGCAATGCAGGTGAGATGATTAATAAATTGACGGTGGCTTATAATCGTCAGCGTCAGGCACAAATTACGACAGAATTGATCGAAATTATTGCAGGCGCTGAAGCGCTTTAAATAGAAAAGGTAAAGATTGATGGTAAAAGCAGTGACGTCAAGCAAGGGAGCAGAAAAAGTTGAGAAAAAGAAAACAGCTGCTCGTTCAGGCGTGAAAAAAGCCGCCGCAAAATCTCCAACGAATGTTAAGGATTCTTCAGATCTCAAGCGTCCTTCTTCGCAAAAAGATGCGCGGGCAAGTTCTCAAGAGGTCCGTGAAAAAGGTGCTGTTGGTGAAATTAAACAGGTGATTGGTGCTGTTGTTGATGTGCAGTTTGAAGGTGCGTTGCCAAATATTCTCAATGCATTGGAAACAGATAATTTAGGCAATCGACTGGTACTAGAAGTTGCGCAGCATTTGGGTGAAAATACCGTCCGTACAATTGCTATGGATACCACAGATGGGCTAAAACGGGGGCAAAAGGTCTTTGATACAGGAACGCAAATCAGTGTGCCTGTCGGAGAAGCAACACTTGGTCGTATTATGAATGTGATTGGAGAGCCCGTTGATAATGTTGGGCCCATTGTCGCAAAAAAAATGCGCTCTATTCACCAAGATGCGCCTGAATATGTGGAGCAGTCAAGCGTGTCAGAGATTCTTGTCACTGGTATTAAGGTTGTTGATTTGCTCGCACCTTATTCTAAAGGCGGGAAAGTTGGTCTGTTTGGCGGTGCTGGTGTTGGTAAAACCGTTCTTATTATGGAGCTTATCAACAATATTGCTAAAGCCCATGGAGGTTATTCCGTCTTTGCTGGTGTGGGAGAGCGTACACGTGAGGGAAATGATCTCTATTATGAAATGATCGAAAGCCATGTGAATGTGAATCCAAGAGAGAATAATGGTTCAACGGAAGGGTCAAAATGTGCCCTCGTTTACGGGCAAATGAATGAACCACCAGGAGCGCGTGCACGTGTTGCTCTTTCCGGATTAACGATTGCAGAAAGTTTCCGTGATGAAGGGCAGGATGTTCTTTTCTTCGTGGATAATATCTTCCGTTTTACGCAAGCTGGTGCTGAAGTTTCCGCGCTTTTGGGGCGTATTCCTTCTGCTGTTGGCTATCAACCAACTTTGGCAACCGATATGGGGGCTTTGCAAGAGCGTATTACCAGTACGAAGACAGGGTCTATTACTTCTGTGCAGGCTATCTATGTGCCCGCCGATGACTTGACCGATCCAGCACCGGCAACATCTTTTGCCCATTTGGATGCAACAACGGTTCTTTCACGTTCAATTGCTGAAAAGGGAATTTATCCAGCCGTTGATCCATTGGATTCTTTCTCTCGTATGTTAGATCCCATGATTGTTGGTGAAGAGCATTATACTGTCGCGTGTCAAGTGCAAACGATTTTACAACGCTATCGAGCGCTCCAAGATATTATTGCTATTCTTGGTATGGATGAACTTTCTGAAGATGATAAGTTATTGGTGGGGCGGGCACGTAAAATTGAACGTTTCCTTTCGCAACCTTTCCATGTCGCTGAAGCCTTTACAGGTTCACCTGGAAAACTGGTGCCTTTAGAAGAAACAATCAAAGGTTTTAAAGGTCTTTGTGCTGGTGATTATGATGATTTGCCAGAAGCGGCTTTCTATATGGTTGGTGCAATTGATGAAGCCATTGAAAAAGGAAAGCGTCTTATTGCAGAGGCTTCTGCTTAAGAGCATAATAGATGCTTGTTGTGAAGGGAATAAAAATTCTTTGTCTCGAGCTTCGTGGAGATTTTTGTGGAACAGAATAAAGAAGAGCATTTTTTGTTTGAACTTATATCGCCTGAGAAAATTGTCTTTTCAGAGCAGGTGGTGTCGGTTGTTCTTCCTTCAGCGTCTGGTGCTTTGACCGTTATGGCGCATCATACGCCTCTGCTAGCAAGCATTGTGTTGGGTAGTGTTCGTGTTCGTACCTCTTCAGAGGAAAAATTGTTCGCTGTTTGTGGAGGCGTTGCGAATATTACCTTTTCAGGTTGTTCTCTTTTGGTTGAGCATGTTGTGCCTGTTGAACATCTTTCTTTTGAAGCCTTGGAACAGAAGATTTTGCAAGCGCGAGCAACTTGGGGAGGGGGCGAAGGTGATATGGTAAACGGTGAGATAGAAGAGTTTTTTCATCAATTGGCAGATGGTGCTAGGATGAGAGAAGCGTAAAGGGTTATACGGGAAAAAGCGACATGGGCGGAAAAAAAAGTACGGTTGTTTCCGCTAAAAGGGGAGGAAAGCCTTTTCCACATCCAGGTCGTGTGTTCGCGGGACCCTTGCCAAAATGTTTTGTCTATATTTTTGCTTCTTTTGTTTTGCAATGGGCTTATGGTTTAGGGGCAAATATTGTTCAGTCTAATATTGTCCATCTCACTGGCGATTTCCATGCAACTCTAGCGGAAACGACATGGTTGGTTGCTGCTTATATGGCACCAAATGTTAGCGTTGCTATCATGTTGATCAAAATTCGCTACCAGTTCGGATTGCGGGCTTTTGCCGAATTATCAATTCTTGGTTTCGTTTTGGTTTGTGTTTTGCAACTGTTTGTAACCGATTTGCGTTCGGCACTGATTATTCGTTTTTTCGCTGGTATTGCTGCGGCTCCTTTGGCTTCACTTGCCCTTCTTTATATGATGGAGGCTTTTGCTCCAGCAAAAAAATATACTATTGGTCTTAGTTTGAATTATATGAATGCAGCTTTAGCTGTCCCTCTCTCTCGCTTGATTTCACCAGATTTGCTGGAAAATGGTGGGTTTTCTAGTCTTTCGGCGTTGGAAATGGGATTGGTGCTTATAAGTTTGGGCTGTATTTTTTCTCTTCCACTCACCCCCGTGGTGCGCAATAAAGTCATTCAGAAGTTAGACTGGCTGAGTTACGGTTTGATTGCCTTTGGTCTTGGTCTCAATGCGGTCGTTATGTCTGTTGGAAAATTGTATTGGTGGTATGAAGCCCCTTGGATTGGTTGGGGACTTGTGCTTGCAGTATCTTCTTTGGTCATTGCAATTATTATTGAACTGAATAGAGAAAAACCGTTGATTGATTTACGCTGGTTATTCAGTAAAGAAATTGTGCACTCTGTCCTTATTTTATTGGTCTTTCATGTTTTCTTATTAGAACGGTCAACTTTAGCAGCAGAATTTTTTAACCTTTTTGGTTTGTCAAATCGTGAAATGATGCCTATGTATCTTGCCGTGATATTGGGTGCTCTTTTAGGGGGAGTAATTTGTGTCTTCTTCTTGCGCGCAGGGTGTGAGGATTATTTCTATTTGATCTCTTTGGGCTGTCTGGCGCTTGGGACTTATTTAGATAGCCATGTGAATCAATACACGCTCCCGCAGGACATGATGTTAAGCCAAGGATTGATTAGCTTTAGTTATACACTTTTTTTGCCCGCTGCTCTTTTTAAGGGGTTTGTGATATCTGGTGAGAAAGGACCACGTTACGTTTTAAGCTTTATTACTGTTTTTTTGCTCACACAAGTGACTGGCGGATTGATGGGGTCGGCTCTTTTTGGTAGTTTGCAATTTTTTTTCGCCCATAAAAATTTTGAATTCTTGACACAAAATATTGTTATAACAGATCCAGCTCTTTCCGTTGAGACAAATGCCTTATTTTCGCCTTCTTATGGTGTTTCTGTTCCCAATTTCTTAGGAGATGGGCAAGGGGCAGCGAGGCTGATTGAAAAGTTTAAGTTAACAGCGAATATTTTTGCTTATGATGATGTTTTTCGCCTTTATTTTTGTGTTGCCGTCATTGTATTTGCTGTTTTTCTTATCAAAATATTTGTTAAATCATGCTCTTTGTATACATTCATAAAGCAGGATAATATTGGTGAGGAGGGGTGCAAAAAATGATAAAAGCATTACGGTCAAGAGCAACACTTGTTGCATTCTTCTCAGGTGTTATGGGTGTTTTGTTGATTTTATGGGCTTGGAAACTCCCTCCTTTTGTGAGTACAATCCAAGTAACTGATAATGCATCCATTAAGGGCAATGTAACTCTTGTGAGTTCACAGATCTCTGGGGTTATTGCACGGATCTATGTTCAAGATTATCAACGTGTTGAAAAGGGAATGCTGCTCTTTGAACTCGATGATGCTCTGTTTCGTCAACAGCTCGCACGAGCACAGGCTGTTCTTGATGCAAAAAATGCAAAACTTGAAAGTATCGTTTTTCAGGATAAATTTTTGCAAGGAGAGATTAATACAGCAGAAGCAGAATTGTCGCGGTCGCGCGCTTTCACCAATGTTCTTGCTGAAAACAGAAAGCTAGGTTTTGGTGAGGCTACAAATTCTGTTTCTCGTCCTCTTTCACAATTGTTGGCTGCTCTTGATACAAAACGTCAATTACAAAAACAATTAGATCTTGAACGAAAAAGTTTAGAGTCAGAACTTGCCGACGCAAAGGTGGGCGTTGAATTAGCTAAGATTAATTTGAATCATACAAAGATTCTCTCTCCTAAAACAGGATCTATTGGATTGGTTGGGGCGCGGGTAGGACAATATGTATTGCCTGGTACACAGTTGGTGTCCGTTATTTCTGATGATATTTGGGTGATTGCCAATTATAAGGAAACCCAACTTTCTCAGATGCGTGTGGGACAACCGGTTATTTTTTCTGTTGATGCATTGAACAATAAAAAATTAACTGGGCGTGTGGTTCGTTTTGCGCCTGCGACAGGTTCAGAATTTTCATTGTTAAAAACAGATACGACAATTGGTAATTTTATTAAAATTGCGCAACGTATTTCGGTGCGCATTGCTTTAGATCCTGGACAGGAAGGGGCTGAAAAGCTCATCCCTGGAATGTCTGTGGTTACTTATGTGGATACTTCACAACGTGCTCCTGGAGGGTAAGATTTTGGGTTTGGTGAGTTTGATTTTTGCGTCTTTTACTTATAGCAAGTGGGCATTTACTCTAGAAGATTTTATTTGGTTGGTTATCATCGATCTCTTTAAATTCTTATCTTTTTATAAAAGTAACTCTGATGTTTTATACGTGGTTCTTGCAGGGATGTAGAAAATGCCCAATTCAAAATGGGCATTGAAAAGTTTTACTGTCGACGTGTTGTTAATTTACGTATCAGAAAAAAGCTCGTTAAAACGACTCCTGTTGCCAATGCAATGGTTGTTTTAGGGTTTTCTTTGGTTTTTTTCTTCAATTGTATAGTGTGCTCATGGAGGTGTTGAAGCACATGACAGCCTTTTTGTTGCCATCTTTCAAGAAGATTGGAGATATTCTCAAAGTCACTGTTACGTGCATGCCAAGGGCTGATGGATATGAATTTGTTTTTTAATTGTATAATATATTTTCTTATTTTAGCATTTTTTGTAGGGGCTGAAAATAAACACATTTGTTAACTCCTTCATCTCTTACATTATTCTACGAAAATTGCTATTGTATTGGGGGTTTTGCTATAATGGCTTAAAAATTGAAAGGTTGCATTGATGGTGTTGCTTGTTGGCATGGGGTGAAAGTCAAGAGTTGGGGGTTAATGACGCAATCTCTGCATTTTTTTAGAGTGTTCTTTTAAAAATTGTCCTTTGGTGAGCCTTACCATGCATGGTGTTCGACAGATGCTAAGTTTTAATTTGAGGGCTTAATGAGCACAGTATATCCTTTGTCTAAACCTCTTGAACGTCGTCGGTCTGTCGCTGTTGCAGTTGGCGATGTGATGGTTGGTGGCAATAACCCCATTGTTGTTCAGTCCATGACCAATACCGATACGGCCGATGTTGATGCAACTGTTGCGCAAGTCGCTGCTCTTTGGCAGGCGGGTTCGCAATTGGTTCGCATCACCGTTGATCGTGATGAAGCTGCTGCTGCTGTGCCAAAAATACGGGAGAGATTAGAACGGTTAGGTTTTTTTGTACCATTGGTGGGGGATTTTCATTATATTGGACACAAGCTTTTAGCCGCACATCCTGCTTGTGCGGAGGCTCTGGCAAAATATCGCATTAATCCTGGAAATGTAGGATTTGGTGCGAAAAAAGATCAGCAATTTGCCGAAATTATCGAGATTGCCTGTCGGTATCGTAAAGCTGTTCGCATTGGTGTGAATTGGGGATCCCTTGATAATGTGTTGTTGACACGGCTTATGGATGAAAATGCTCTGCAGGAAAATCCCTTATCTGTGGCTGAAGTGATGCGGGAAACTGTTGTGCAGTCGGCTTTACTTTCAGCTGCTTTCGCTGAAGAGCTGGGATTGGGGCGTGATCACATTATTCTTTCTGCTAAAGTGAGTGATGTTCAAGATCTCATTGCGGTCTATTGTACTTTAGCAGGGCGTTGTGATTATGCGCTCCATTTGGGTTTGACTGAAGCTGGAATGGGAACAAAGGGGGTCGTTGCTTCTTCTGTGGCTCTGGGCGTTTTATTACAGCAGGGAATTGGTGATACCATCCGTATTTCATTGACACCTGAACCCGGTGGAGATCGGACACGAGAAGTGAAAGTGGGGCAAGAACTGTTGCAAGTGATGGGGTTTCGACAATTTTTGCCCGTAGTGGCGGCTTGTCCTGGTTGTGGTCGTACAACTTCGACAGTGTTTCAGCAATTGGCGCAAAAAATTGAAGCCGATTTGTACAAAAATATGCCCATTTGGCGTGAAAAATATCCTGGTGTTGAAAGCCTAAAAGTGGCTGTCATGGGATGTATCGTCAATGGACCTGGTGAATCAAAACATGCAGATATTGGTATCTCTTTGCCTGGGGTGGGAGAAAGTCCAGCGGCACCTGTTTTTATTGAGGGACAAAAGGTAAAAACTTTGCGCGGCAACCATATTGCTGAAGAATTTGAATCTCTCTTGAGTGATTATATTCAGACACGCTTTGGGCAAGGGTGAAAGAAATCGTTGAAAAAACGGGAAGAGAGAAAAACTTCTGCTTTGTCTCTTCCGCATTGCTTCACGCTCTCAATCAACACGAACCTTCACCACCGCGTTTTCAAGCACCACAGGCTACCATCACTGCGCTCTTCCCCTTCATTCTCCCAATTTTCTACCATGACGGGCTCTTATACAAGGAACTACATCATGGGGACCACATCATGAGCACACCTCAAGCTCCACATCTTTTGCAATCACCGGCACAATTCTCACACGCGAAAGAGCGCATTGCCTCTAACCTCTTTCAGTAACAGACAGACATCATTGCCAACACCATCCACGACGCTTTTGTTTGTTATGTTCTTTTAATGGGGTCACGACCCTCATGTAAAACAGAACACCATTGGGTTGCGCATTCACGATTTTTAAAGAGAGCTTTCTGAAGGCACCCAAGCCTAATTCACGATGCCATCTGTGAATGGTATAGCGGTAAAGCCATTGAGCACTACCATCTTTACGCTTATGCAGGTGCAAGCCGGCATCATCTCATACTCTTTGCTAGCCCCCAATGCTGCGATAGCTCTTGGTATTGAGATGATTCATTAAAGACATTTTTACTCCTTTTTTTAGAGTTTTTACCACATGCCAGCCTCGCTTATGACGTGCACGTAAGTGATTTTACTTGATTCAATCTTTAATGGGGTCGACGACCATCAGGTAAAACAGAACACCATTGGGTTGCGCATTCACGGTTTTTTTAAAGAGACCTTTCTTAAGGCACCCAAGCCTATTTCATGACGTCATCTGCGAATGGTATAGCGGTAAAGCCGTTGAGAACCACCATCTTTACGCTTATGAAGGTACAATATGGTACCATCATACTCTTTGCTAGCCCCCAATGCTGCGGCAGCCCTTGGTATTGAGACGATTCATTAAAGGTATTTCACTCCTTTCTTTAGGGGTTTTTACCACACGCTAGCCTCGCTTATGACGTGCACGTAAGTGATTTTATTTGATACAATTTTTAATGAGGTCGACGACCATCAGGTAAAATAGCATGCTAGTGGGTTGCGCATTCACGGTTTTTTAAAGAGAGCTTTCTTAAGGCACCCAAGCCTAATTCACGACGTCATCTGCGAATGGTATAGCGGTAAAGCCATTGAGCATCACCATCTTTACGCTTATGAAGGTGCAAGCCGGCATCATCTCATACTCTTTGCTAGCCCCCAATGCTGCGACAGCCCTTGGTATTAAGACGATTCACTAAAGGAATTTTTACTCCTTAGAGTTTTTATTACACACACCAACTCCGCTTGTGACGTGCAAACACATGATTTTACTTAACTTAATAGAAAAAGATTTGAGGTGAGAAAATCTTACAATATTCAGGGGGAGAACATTCCGTATGCAAAACAATAGATTATCATTATAACAATGTATTGTAGCACAACAATTCCAGTTCTAACCATTCCTCTTCCTTTTGCGCACAAGCTATGCACCCATCGCATAAAGAATGGTGTAAAAACAAACACGCAGCCAAGCCTATAAAAATCTTCGCAAAAAATTAACGCTAAAGCGTGTTATAGCTTCTCACTCTCGATGTCTTCGCGCAACAATTCAAGTTCCAACCATTCTTCTTCTTTTTGCGCGCAAGCATTTTTCTTCTCTTCCAGTGCTGTTGACAAACGCTCGAAATGCTCTTTATCATTGCAATAGAGTGCTGGATCAGAGAGTTCTTGTTCAATTGTTTTTATTTCCTTTTGCAAAGCATCAATTTGCTCAGGCAATTTTTCCAGCGCATAAACCTGTTTATAAGAGAGTTTACGCACTGTTGTTTTCTCTCGCCCTATAACGCTACGACTTGTCGACGAGATGTGTTTTTCCTGCTCCAATGCCCAAGGATTTGCGAGCATCTTATTATGCTGTGATAATTTTTTATCTTTGCGCTCTAACAGTGCAGCGTGCTTGTTTTGCGCGATCATATCACTATAACCACCGGCATATAAAATCCACTGACCATCCCCTTGAGGCGCCAACATATGCGTTACAGTTCGATCTAAGAAATCTCTGTCATGACTAACCAGCAACACTGTTCCAGAAAAATCGGCAATAAACTCTTGCAACAAATCCAAAGTTTCCATAACCAAATCATTGGTAAGTCCATCGAGAATTAAAAAATTTGCTGGTCGTGAAAGAAGACGGGCAAGAATAAGGCGGGCTCTTTCTCCGCCAGATAATTCTTTTATTGGTGTGCGTGCTTGTTCGGGTAAAAACAAAAAGTCCTTCATATAAGAAACAACATGGCGTTCTTGGCCATTAATCACAAGGGTATCCCCTCTGCCATCGATTAGATAATGTGCTAACGTTGCTTCTTCATAATAGTACAAGATATTGATTTATAATGATAATTTATCATTTTTCCTGTTGGATTAGACTCCTGAATATCGTAAGATTCTCTCATCTCAAATCATTCCATTTTGTATCAATTAAAATCACTTACTTACACGTTATAAGCGAGGTTATCGTGTGGGGTGAAAACAGTTTAGAAAGGATAAAAATGCCTCTTATGAAGCGTTTCAATACCAAGAGCTGTTGCAACATTGGGGGCTAGCAAAGAGTATGATGGGTGCCGGCTTGCACCTTCATAGGTGTAAAGATGGTGGTGCTCAATGGCTTTACCGCTATACTATTCACGGGCGCCATCGTGAGATGGACTTCTGTGCTTTAAGAAATGTCTCTTAAAAAAAAACGTGAAGCGTAATCCAATGGCGTTCTGTTTTGCATGAGGGGTGTGACCCCATTTACAGTACACTGTTAACACTGTGCTATTGGTAAAGCAGAGGCGTTTTTAATTTTTTCGTGTTGCGCTAAAGCGTGCTGCTTGTTGGAGTGGTTTTGCTTTTTCACCAAAAGGGTGTAAAAGTGCTTGTGCTTTCGTGATCAGTTCATCACGTTTTTTTTGTGTTTCTTCAATGCCATAAAGACGAACAAAGGTGGCTTTTTGCGCCGTTTCATCTTTCCCCGCGGTTTTGCCTAGAACTTCACTGTTGGCTGTGACATCGAGAAGATCATCCGTTAATTGAAAGGCTAAACCAAGAGAGGTTCCAAAAGAAGCAAGTTGTTCTACCAATTCTTTTGCTGCATTGCCGATGATTGCTCCTGCTTGACAGGCAAAGCTGATAAGGGCGGCTGTTTTCATGCGTTGGAGCGTTATGATGTTGCTGCTCTCTTGCGGTTTTTTTTCTGCTTCAAGATCAAGCATTTGTCCCCCTACCATACCACCAAGTCCTGCGGATTGGGCAAGAGCCGTGATCAGTTTTATTCTGCTTTCCAAAGAGAGTGCGCAGGCTTTATCGGCTATGATTTCAAAGGCAAATGTCAACAGAGCATTGCCTGCGAGAATCGCTGTTGCTTCGTCAAATGCTTTGTGGACAGTGGGTTGTCCACGTCGGAGTATATCATTATCCATAGCGGGAAGATCATCATGAATGAGCGAATAACAGTGGACACATTCTAAAGCACAGGCAACATCAACAGCTTGTTCAGGAGGGATATCAAAAAGTGCCGCACTTTGTATCACAAGAAAGGGACGTAGCCGTTTGCCACCATTTAAGACACCATAACGCATCGCTTTGAGAAGAATTTCAGGGCGAGCAATTTCACCATTTTGCACTTGATCATTTAACAGTATGTCGAGCCGATTTTCAATGCTGTGACCATGTTTTGCAAGAAGGGTGGTAAATTCGTGCATTCTTGCTTCCTTTATGTTTTTGCAAAATGAGATCAAAAGAGAAAGGTTGTCGTTTTTTCTTATTTGAGGCAATTTGCATGAGATTTTTTACGAAAAAATCAATTTCTCTTTTAAGCTTTCAAACATACTGTATGTCGGAGTTGTGTTAAAGCCAAATAAAAAATAAAGTGAAAATCTCATGAAAAGGCTTTCATAAAGAGAGAAAACTGTTGTTTCTGGGAAGAGTATTCCCATTTTTGACGTTGCCTCTTCTTTCTTATCAGTGTATAAGGATCTCAAATATCGAGTTTATGATTTTTGAGAAAGGCTCTGTCATTTTGGCATTGCCTCTTCTTTTTAGTGGATTTGGAGTGTCTCTTTATGGCTGTACCTAAACGAAAAACCTCTCCCTCAAAGCGGGGTATGCGCCGTTCGGCTGATGCCTTGAAGGCGCCAACTTATATCGAGGATAAAAATTCTGGTGAGTTGCGTCGCCCTCATCATATTGATTTGAAGACAGGCATGTATCGTGGACGTGTCGTTTTGCCTGCGAAAGACTGAAATTCTTCTCATCATTAGCAATAAGATTTCTTTCATTCACGCAGAAGGTTCCTTGCGTAATAGTGCTTGCTTTTGGGCTTTCCTTTTAAATGGTGTTGTGAGGAGGATAGCCTTTTGCTTGTGTGGGGGATTGTCTGATAGCTTTTTTGTTTTCTTGCGTGATGATACAATCACTGTCTATGCGTTTTGTCGCCGTGTGTGACTCAAGTTATATAGACTTTGTTTTATTTTGTTTTCCATTTCGAAGAACAAAACGCCATTGGGTTGCACATTATACGTGCTTGTTTTAAAGAGGCATTTCTTAAAGCACAGAAGTCCATCTCACGACGATGCCTGTGGATGCTATAGCGTAAAAGCTATGGAGCACCACTATCTTTACGCTTATGAAGGTGAAGCAGCACCATCATACTCTTTGTCAGCCCCCAATGTTGCGACATCTCTTGGTATTGAGACGATTCATTAAAGGAGTTTTTGCTCCTTTCTTTAGGGTTTTTACTCACACGATAACCCCGCTTATGACGTGCAAATAAATGATTATGATTGATTGAATATAAGAGGATTTGAGATGAGAGAATCTTACAATATTCGGGGGGCTCATTCAACAGGAAAAAAGATGAATTATCTTTATAAATCAATATCTTGTACGAACATCGTGCGTTCTAGGAGTTTTGTTGTTTTTATCAGTGTTCATGAAGCAGAGGCTCTTTTCGGCTAATGCCTTGAAGGCGCCAACTTATATCGAGGATAAAAATTCTGGTGCGTTGCGTCGCCCTCATCCTATTGATTTGAAGACAGGCATGTATCGCGGACGTGTTGTTTTGCCTGCAAAAGATTGAAATTCTTCTCATCATTAGCAATAAGATTTCTTTCATTCACGCAGAGGCTGTCACTCAGGTGAAGAGTGTTTTTGGGCTATTCTTTTCAATAGTGTTTTGAGGAGGATAGCCTTTTGCTTGTGTGGGGGATTGTCTGATAGCTTGTTTGTTTTCTTGCGTGATGATACAATCACTGTCTATGCGCTTTGTCGCCGTGTGTAACGCAGTTAAAGTACATATACTTTGTTTTATTTTGTTTCCGTCCCCTATATTGAACGCTCGAGGAGCACTGTTTTTCTTATAAGTCATTTATAAAGCTAAGGCTCTTTGTTTTTAGCGAGATGATGTGACGATACTCATCCATTGTCGTATATGCTTTAGGAGTTTGGTAAAAGAGTTCTCGATCGTTTGTGATGAAATCAAAGGGGTGATGGAATTGTTTTTTCAATCACAAAGGTGCTTTTAGAGTGACAAAAGAAAGATGAAGAGATCAATTTTGTTAAGGAATACTGACTTTGTTGAGAAATACCGGCAGCGATAGACGCACATTGCATGAATTGCATCAACAGATATTGAAGGGCAATGCTTAACCCTCTTTCCCTTGAAATGCTCTTTTGTCACTAAAAGCTTTCAGAACGCAAAAATAAAATCAGCAAAAGACAGACTTTATTCTATGATCACTATTGACTAGGCAGCATAAACAGCTTTGTCAGTTGCGTTTGTTTGCTCTTTCTTGGTTTTAAATTCACGCTTTGGTTTGCTCGAGAGATGCATCTCGATAAGATTGATCGCTTCTGTTTCAGAAAGATTATTAATAACAGCAATTTCACGGGCCATTCTTTCAAGCGCAACGGTATAAAGTTGGCGTTCAGAATAAGATTGTTCAGGTTGTAGGTTGGAACGGAAAAGATCACGCACCACTTCAGCGATACAAATAAGATCTCCCGAATTGATTTTCGCATCATATTCTTGAGCACGCCGTGACCACATGGTCCGTTTAACCCGTGCTTTTCCATAGAGGACTTTTAAGGCGCGATCAACAGAATCACCGGCAGATAATTTGCGCATTCCAACAGCAAGAGCTTTTGCAATTGGAACTTTGACATCCATTTTATCCTTCGCAAAATGAATAACAAAAAGTTTTAATTTATGTCCTGCAACTTCTTGATCTTCAATTGCTATAATCTGCCCTACGCCATGGGTAGGGTAGACAATATATTCAGAAGTTGCAAATCCTTTAGCATTAGAGGGTGTTCCGTGTTGGGATGCCATATTTTAGTTTACTCCCTTTATGACCAACAAATTTACCGGAAAACAGGTTATAGACCTGAACGCTGAAGTTCTTTAACCAAGTATATTATATTAATTCTGTGAGCATAAAAGCCGCGTACTTTTAAATCCAACAAAAATACATTGCTTTACAACAGAAAAGCAATGAAAAATACTTAGAAAGATGATCATGTTAAGGAAACACTAACATTAAAGTGCAAAAGAATCAATCATTTCACTTGAGAATTTTTGCTTTTGTCAAAGAATGTTCTCAATTTGCAAAGGGAAGGGGGATTTAGTCTTGTTATTCTTCACCGCTGCCTGGATTTTCTGAAAAATACTTTTCTAATTTATTTGGAACGCCATCCATTTCTTTTGCTTGTGGAAGAGGATCTTTTTTAGTCGTTAAATTAGGCCATTTGTTCGCATAATGAAGATTAAGCTCTAACCACTGTTCAAGTCCCGGTTCCGTATCAGGTATAATGGCTTCCGCGGGGCATTCGGGCACGCAGACACCACAATCGATACATTCATCAGGATGAATAACAAGCATATTCTCACCTTCATAAAAACAGTCAACAGGGCAAACCTCAACACAATCCGTATATTTACAATGAATACAATTGTCGGTTACTACATGAGTCAAGATCGCACTCCATTTTTATTTTAATGCTCTTTGGAAGAAACTGTCTGTGTGTTCTTATTGTTCGTAAGTTGATCGCGGAGTACTGCTAATTTTGCAAAAGGTGAATCAGAATCAGAGCGTTTTCCTTTTTGAAAGGGTTTACTCTTCATAGGTTTACTATGGGGAGCGTTAGATTTGTAGGAATGTTTCTTCGGTGATATCGTTTCTTGAGGAGCCTTTCCATCTGTGTTTTCCCCTTTCTTAAACGTTTTTTTCGGTTTGTTTTGCCATTTATGTCCTGATTTTTCACGCTTCTTGTGGGAAGGGTGAGGCAATGGGGGATGGTAGTGCCATAGTAAAACAACTTGATCTTCTTCTATAGATAGGTTTTGTTTGGCAAAATCACCAATAGGTTCAGCTGCCGGTAAGCAATCTGTTGTATTGGGTTGTGTTTTAAGACAAGGAGACAAAGTGTTTTTTGTTTCTTCTATGGTCTCTAAGGTTTTCATGTTTTGCCATTGATCACCAACACATTCTGCCTCTGGAACAGCTTGTGTTGTTTTATATGTATGAGAAGACGCTTGGTCGGCAAGGAGATGTTGTTGAAAATCAGCTTTGCTCATGGGATGAGACTGATAGCCAAGCGCTTTGAGAATTTCCTCCATATCGGTTCCATTGGCACCAAGAATAGACATCATGGCCGTTGTGACAAAAAAACTTTTGCCATCATAGGCACCTTCGGGTTTGGGAGCATCGCCTTGTTTCCAATGAAGAGCGGGGCGGATGAGATTGGCAAGACGTTCTAGCATATCAACCCGTACAGCACGTTGTCCTAAGATTCGGTAACCGGCTAATTGATAAAATTTGCGGTTATAGCGAGAATCAACAACCAAGGAGGTGCGTCCAGCCGAGAGTGCGGCAAAAATTTCACCCATACCCGTTTGATCTTGTCCTTCATTTTGAAGGTTCCATAACAGCGTAATGGCTTGCACGGATGCAGGCTTAATCATGGCGGCAACATAAATATGAAAAGCGCCAAAACGCACACCTAGTTGCCGCAGAACAGCACGTGATTCTTGATTAAGGCTTTTGACAATCGTAGAAACTTCTCGACGCGGTAATATTCCTAAGCTGTCGGCAAGTTTTAAGGCAAGAGCCCTCATGGAATCCGTTAAGTTATCGGCATTGCGTAAATCAAAAAGTGGTTTTAAAGCAGTTTCAAAATGAAACGTGACAAAACGCTCTAATCGTTTTGTTACATTATCACGTGCTTCCCCCATTAATTGCGTATCGGCTAAAACAAGCAGTTTGGGTTTAAAAAAATCTTCTGTTGCAACAAGTTGCCCTACCGGTTGACCAATCCAGCGGACAATGCCATCACAACTCAGTGTAAAATCTCCATTAGAACAGGCGCAAAAACGGGTCGCACGTTTGGAAAAGGCAAGAATCAAAGCTTCATTATCTGCTAAGTTGTGCGTTCCAATGGAGGGATCGCTGTTGTTTGTGTTGGCATAAAAACGAAACCCTTCAAACTTACCCTTTCCATGTTTTTCAATAAAAATATCATCTTGAAGAATATCATTCTGTTGAATAATCTTGCTGTCCATGATTATTTTCTTTCTCAGTTTTACACCGGTAAAAACCCTATTCTCGACAATCCCATCATGTTGATCCTTTAACATGTTTGTCGTGGTTGCTTCAATCATTCTTGTGACTTTTTGACGCTTTAATTTTAAGTCTTTCTTTTTTCTTTGTGTCTGTTGCTTATGATTCATTACACCTATTGGTTGTATCGTGAAGTTAGAAGAATAAAATGAATTTTTTATGAAAAAGGAAAGGATGTCAAAATTTAGACACAATCGTATCTATTTTAGCCACAAGTATTTATTTTAGCCATCCTTTTTATTTTTTTCTAATTTGTTACAAAAATATTACAAAGAAAGCTTTAATATTACTAAAGAGGGCTTTCTTGTGTATTTTTGTTGGTGATGGGCATAACTTCTACCGCCGTTTTGTTCATGAATTCCTATTTTTTATGGGAAGTTTTACCATGATGATAAAAAAACAATTGCGATTATAAAAATACACGCTAAAGTAGCAGCCATACAAAAAACAACTTTTAAGTTCTTTTTTGAGGAAGAACGATGATGTCGTTGCCAAATCAATTTTGATAATTTTAATCGCAAGGGGTTATTATGGGTCATCTTTCAAATGCTGTATATAAAAACAGCAAAAATTATAGTGATGCAGACAAAAGTTTGGGACGTAATATGATGCGTTCTGCTATGCAAGCACCTTATCTTGAACGACAAAAAGAGCATGATTTGGCTCTGCGATGGAAAGACAAACACGATGATGAAGCTATGCATCAAATTGCGGCTGCTCATATGCGTTTGGTGATTGCAATTGCTAACCGTTTTAAACGTTTCAAAATGCCTTTGGGGGATTTGGTGCAAGAAGGGTATGTCGGGCTCTTAGAGGCTGCGGCCCGTTTCGAACCTGATCGGGAAGTGCGTTTTTCAACTTATGCAACTTGGTGGATACGTGCTTCTATTCAAGATTACATTTTACGCAATTGGTCTATTGTTCGAGGGGGAACAAGTTCTTCGCAAAAAGCACTCTTTTTTAATCTTCGACGTTTGCGGGCAAAATTGGTACAGGATGATAGCGCTCTTTCAAAACAAGATATCTTTCGTACAATTGCTGAAAAACTTGGTGTTTCCGTGCGTGATGTTGAAACAATGGATTTTCGTTTTTCGAGTTCTGATAACTCCTTGAGTGTTTCGGTTTCTGAAAATAGCGATAATTCCGTTGCCAAAATGGATGCTCTTGTCGACGATAGTCCGCTTCCTGATGCTCTCATTGAACAGGTGATTGACGGGCAACGGCGGACACAATGGCTTTATGAGGCATTGCAAATTCTCAATGAAAGGGAGCTGGAAATTATTCGTTTTCGTCGCCTCAATGAAGAGGGGGCGACATTGGAAGTTTTAGGTGAAAAGTTAGGAATTTCAAAAGAGCGGGTGCGTCAAATTGAAGCCAGAGCTTTGCAAAAGTTACGCTCTGCACTGCTGACAGTCAATCCAGCAGAGGCTTATGATGTATAAGAAAGAGGCTTATGATGTATAAGAATTTGAGGATCTTTCGACAAAATTGGTATTGGGTGTGAGACATTGGGGGAAAGGGAGAACAGGATGAAGCTGGAGTTAACAGCTATCAGAGTGTTGTGGAGGGGCGACAGTGTCAAGGGAGAAAAATGCCAAGGAATAAGCAAGAGGCGAGAAGGGAAGCAAAGGTCAAGAAAAGAGTGAAGAAGTTTCTCTCTATTGTGTGACAAGCTTAACCTTTGACTCTCCATTTAAAGTTTGGGTTGGTGAGAGCCCATTGAGGATGCGAAAGAGGTGTTCTTTATGCGGGACACTGGCCATTTGATTGGCAAGGCTTGCAACGCTTTCTCCTTGTTTTACGCTTACAACATGAATCCTTAAAGGCTTTAGTTTTCTTAACTGTGATGATGACAGCGGATGAAAACTTTCTATTGTTTTTTCAACAACTGCTGCAAAATTTTGCGAATCATGGGGAGCCGCTGTGAGAAAACGAAAGAAGTGATTGTTGTGTAAAATGACAGTGATATCAAATTGCCATTGCCGATTGGTCGCGCGGGCACGTGCTCCGGAAAAACCTTGAATCATAATGGGGTGGACAGACGATTCGTCTAACCCTGCAATCCATCCGCTTTTTAAATAATCGCTTGCTGACATTCTGGGAGAATGGGGTACAGCATCAAAACGAAGGGCAATATTCTCTGGTCCGCTGGCTAAAACCGTATCTATTGAATTTTCTATCGTGAAATCGTTTGGAACGGAAAAAGTTATGCGCAATTGTGGGTGAATAAATTGGTTCCCTCGGACAAAACCTGTATGAAAATTGCCTCCAAAAATCATACCATCAAGGCTTTTAAGAAACAAATCACGATCCGTGTTTCCCTTGTATACTGTAGAGATTTTACGCGCTTTCTCTCTGGCAAGGCGAATGCGTCGTGGCGTGGTGGGATGGCTGGCGAAAAAATCTAACGAAGCATTTTGTGCCCCTGAAATATTACGAAAAGTACTATAGGCCTCCATTGATTGGAGAAAGCGTGGAAAAGCAAACGGGTTATATCCTGCTTGTGTGAGATTTTCTAGGGCAAGCGAATCGGCTTCTAATTCTTGATTGCGTGAGAACTGCGCAAGTTGTTGCTGGTTATCAAGAGGACTGTAAGAATTGCCCTCAGAAGGGGAAAGAGAGCGTGGTGACAGGCTGCTTGCCATTTTCAATTCGGCTTGTTTTTTGAGGCGTAAAATGCCGTGATGGGCAGTAATATGGGCTATTTCATGGGCTAAAATGCCCGCAACCTGTGAAGAATCATTGGCCAATGCCAGCATGCCACGCGTGATATAAATGAAACCGCTTGGCAGGGCAAAGGCGTTGACACTGTCTGAGTCTAAAATTGTTATAGAATAGCTTTGCTGAGAATCGTGCGACACAGCAGTGAGTTTATGGACAATATCCGCCAACATACGTTCAAGTTTTACATTATGATAGGCTCCACCATAGATTTTTAAAATACGCGTGTGTTGTAGAGCGCTTAATGTGACATAGATATTGTGTTTGCTGGTATGTTTGCGTGTTCCAGAAGAACCTGAAGAAGAAAGCGTATCGTTTTTGGAAAGATGCGTATGACAAGCAGAAAGGAGAAGCATGAGGCTTATGAGAGGTGCTTTATAAAGTCGGGTGCAAAAAAGAAAATTTCGTTGAAAAAGAGGGTGCCAAAAAAGGGAGCGTCTTTGGCAGTTATGCACTGTGTTTTCTGAGTGTCTTTTGGAAAAATTCATTTGGATGTGGTGTGTATTTGACAATAAAGGGACTTTTTAGAGTGAGGATCGTTTCGCCTATAGCACGGTTATTGTTTATACAAAATGGCTATTTTTATAAAAATGTTATAAAAGGAAAGTGTACGAAAGGCAAAGCATGGGATGACAACATTTACAATATTGTTAAATGGAGATGTTTGTATCACTGATCGTTTGCGTCATCAAATTCGCAACAGTCGCGTGATTGCTGCGGATGGTGGAATGCGTCATGCCGCAGCTTTAAATGTGAGACCTGAGTTGTGGATGGGCGATTTCGATTCATCTGATCAGGCTTTAATCAATCAATATAGGGATATTCCGCGTGAGGTTTTTCCCGTTGATAAAGATAGGACCGATAGTGCTCTGGCATGTGAGAGAGCGCTACAAAATGGGGCTGAGAAACTTATTTTGTGTGGTGCTTTGGGAGGTGAAAGAACCGACCATGGCCTTTCTCATATGGTGCAAGCATTGGCAATCGCCGAAAAAGGTATTTCAGTGTTGTTGACCAGTGGCCTTGAAGAAGGATGGCCTCTGTTGCCACAACCTTTTTCATGTGATTTGCCTGAAGGGTGTTTGTTTAGCATCATCGGTTTTACGGACTTACGAAAATTAACGTTAAAAGGTGTCAAATGGCCGCTTGATGATAAAAATGTGTCTTTTGGGTCATCTTTAACACTTTCTAACCGTGTTTGTGGAACCTTTTCTTGCTATTTAGGTTTTGGAAAAGCTATATTATTGGCGTCTGTACCTATTTCATAAAGCTCTTCCGGTATTTGAATAAGGCAGAGGGGGGCATCGTGATGAAGTACCGGCATGAATGATATATTTATGTAATGACCTTGAGAAGGAGAGTTTTGATATGGTGAAATCAATTTTAAAAATAGCTGTTGTTTCAGCTATTGGTCTTAGTACAGTAGCATGTACGACCAATGACGAACGCGTTGCTCGTTATGGTGTGGGAGGGGCAGCGATAGGCGCCTTGGCTGGAACGGCAATTGGTGGAAGTACACCTGGAGCAGCTTTGACAGGTGCAGCGTTTGGTGCGCTTGCTGGAACAGTAACAGGGGCTGCGGTAAATCAGCAAAAACAGCAAAAACAGGCCGCCGCTCAGCGGGTACCAATGTGTACATACCGTAATTATAGAGGGCAAATTTATCAAGTCCCTTGTACGCAGAGAGTGCGGGCGTCCCATACAACACATATGCCAAAATTGTGTGTTTATCGTGATGGTAAAGGCGTGATGTATAAGGCACCTTGTCATAGACGCGCTCGTTAATGGTGGTGCCGTTGCTGCGGCTTGACCGCATCTTCCTCACTTTTGGAACAACTCCCTTGCTTGATCAAGCTTGCTTATCGGTTGAGCAAGGGGCACGTATCGCGCTGGTGGGCCGTAATGGTTGTGGAAAATCAACGCTGTTAAAAATTGCCGCGGGAATGATTGAACCCAGTGGAGGTGAAATTTTTCGCCACCTACGCGCCACGGTGCGTTATGTTGCGCAAAACCCTGATTGTTCAGGGGGTGAAGATGTTCACACTTTTGTGAAAAAGGGGCTTGATTATGTGCCCGATGTGCAGTGGATCAATACACTGCGCACAAATCTTGGTTTTTCAGGAACTGAAAAATTAGCCATGCTTTCTGGTGGTGAAAAGCGGCGCGTTTCACTGTTGCGCGCTCTTGCGGCAAAACCCGATATTTTGCTCTTAGATGAACCAACCAACCACCTTGATCTGCCAACAATTGAATGGCTGGAGGGGGCTCTTTATGCTTTGCCTTCAGCGATTGTGGTGATTTCCCATGATCGACGCTTTTTAGAAAATGTTACACGTTCAACCGTGTGGCTTGATCGGGGGATGACCAAAAGATTGGAAATGCGTTTTTCGCAGTTTGAAAATTGGCGTGATAAGGCACTTGAAGAAGAAGCGCGAGATCAACATAAATTGGCACGGCAAATTGTGCGTGAAGAACAGTGGTTGCGCTATGGTGTAACAGCACGGCGCAAACGGAATGTGCGTCGTTTGGGGGCGTTGAAGGAATTAAGACAGCAGCATCAAACCTATAGAGGGCAACCAGGAAATGCTCTTTTGACAGCTGCCAAAAGCCATGATTCTGGTCAATTGGTGCTTGAAGCAAAGCGCATTGCAAAATCCTATGGTGATCGCGTTATTGTGAAAGATTTTTCTTTGCGCATTCAACGGGGGGATCGTATCGGTTTGATTGGTCCCAATGGCATTGGTAAAACAACATTGCTTTCTGCTCTGATCGGTAAGGAGGCGGTGGATAGTGGCACGGTAAAACATGGATATAACCTTTCCATGGCACTGCTTGATCAACAGCGTACTATAAATGAAGAAGAAACGTTAGCGCACTATCTCACCGATGGCAGAGGGGATAGCCTTGTGATTAATGGTCAAGAACGCCATGTTGTTTCTTATATGAAGGACTTTTTGTTTTTACCCGAACAAGCACGCACACCAATAAAAGAATTATCTGGCGGAGAAAGAGCCCGCCTTATTCTTGCCCGTCTTCTTTCACGACCAGCAAATTTTTTAATTCTCGATGAACCTACCAATGATTTGGATATGGAAACTTTGGATTTGTTGCAAGAGTTTATTGCCGATTTTTCTGGAACAGTGTTGCTTGTTAGTCATGACAGAGATTTCTTAGATCGGACTGTAACGCATATGTTGGCACCTCAAGGGGATGGTCAGTGGATTTTATATGCTGGTGGTTATAGTGATATGATAGCGCAAAACAAGCACGCTGCACTGTTAGAGCGCAAAGATAAAAAATTATCACAACATAAGATGCTTGCAAATCCTCATTCGAGGGAGCAGGAAAAACAGGTCTCATTGACAAATCGTAGCGTTATAGGGCGAGAGAAAACAACACTGCGTAAACTCTCTTATAAACAGGTTTATGCACTGGAAAAATTGCCTGAGCAAATTGATACTTTGCAAAAGGAAATAAAAACAATTGAACAAGAACTCTCTGATCCAGCACTCTATTGCAATGATAAAGAGCGTTTTGAGCGCTTGTCAACAGCACTGGAAGAGAAGAAAAAGGCTTGCGCGCAAAAAGAAGAAGAATGGTTGGAACTTGAATTGTTGCGCGAAGACATCGAGAGTGAGAAGCCATAACACGCTTTAACGTTAATTCTTCTTGAGAAGTTTTTATAAATTTGGTGCGTGTTTCTCTTTCACGGTATGTTGGTCTTTTTTGCATCATTCTTTATGCGATGGGGCATAGATTGGAGAAAAAGGCTTGTGCGCAAAAGGAAGAGGAATGGTTAGAACTGGAATTGTTGCGTGAAGACATTGAGTGTATGAAACCGTAAAAACGCTTTAAAGTTAATTTTTTGCGAAGATTTTTATAGGTTTGGTGCGTGTTTCTTTTTCACGGTGTGTTGGTCTTTTTTGCATCATCTTTATGCGATGGGGTGCATGAATTGGAGAAGAAGCTTGTGCGCCAAAGAGAAGAGGAATGGTTAGAACTGGAATTGTTGCACTACAATCCATTGTTATAATGATAATCTACCGTTTTGCATACTGAATGAGCCCCTTAAATACTGTAAGATTTTCTCACCTTAAATTTTTTTCTATTGAATCCAAGTAAAATCATGTGTTTGCACGTTATAAGCGGGGCTGGCGCGTGGATAAAAAAAGAAAAGAGTAAAAAGGCTTCTTATGAATCGTCTTCGTGCGAGGGCTGTTGTAACATTGGGGGCTGGCAAAGAGTATGATGGGGCCAACTTATACCTTCATAAACGTTGACACGCATAAAATGCATCTCTTCATTCACAAATCAAATGAGAAATATAAACAGAAGACCATGGCAATCATAACAAAACGAACAATTTCCACATTGATCAATGGTGACGATGCTGGTGAACTGTCTTCCTATTACCTGCGCAATGCGGACTTTCTTCGTCCTTTCGAACCACTAAAATCTGATGATTATCACACCCTAACAGCTTGGAAAGAGCGAGCAAATGTATTTGCTGATGAGAGTGGACAAGACCGAGCATACCGATATGCCGTACAATTGAAAAATGAAAGCGCAATCATCGCCGTTATTAACTTTACAAATGTTGTACGTGGTGTTTTTCAAACCTGTCATCTTTGCTTTTCTCTAAATAATCAGTACGATGGTAAGCACGCTCTACTTTACCCCCGACCATATTGACCTAGAATGGTTTCTGCGACCTTAAAAGGAGCATCCGTTGTTTCTGCTAGCCAATCGCGTAAATGAGAGCGAAAACCATGCGGACAGGCATCAAGACCAGTTTGTTTCATATAGAGTGACATACAAGTTTCACTAAGGGGACCACGACCTGTTGCAGAAAAAAGAAATCATTGCAAGAGAGAGAATGTGCTTGTTTCAAGATTTCTAATGCTTCTGATGATAAAGGCACGCGAAACTCTGTTGTAGCATCACGCCTTCCTTTCATATTCTCAGCAGGGATGGTCCATGTATCACCATCAACTTGATCTTTATGAATATGACGCAAGGGATATGTACAAACACCTGTCAGAATAAGCAGACGCAAAGCCAATTGTGTTAGGGTTTGTGTTTCGCAAAGTGTTTGAGAAAAGGCTGGTATATCTTTCCAATCCATTGCTGGTCTATTTTGCGTTTTATGATATTGTTTACCTAACAAAGTTTTTGCTTTTTCTGTTGCCTGTCAATCAACATCCAATCCCAAGATAGCAGCATGTTTAAGACAAAAATTAAGGCGGTTTAGTGCTCTATAAGCTGTTGCAGCTTTTATGCTAAATGGGAGCGAGCACATTGCGTATATCATTTTGTGTAATTTCTGAAATGGGGATGCAGCCTAATTTAGGAAGAATATAAAGATGTAAAGATGAAAACCAACGCCCATTTTTAGCATCATTTTTTAATTCTGCTTTACGCGTTTCGAAAGTGTCTAGAGCAATATCTTTTAAAGAATGGAGATTACGCATTGCTTCGCGTTTTTGTTTGTCACGTTCTTTAATGGGGGCACGCTCCTCATGCAAAACAGACCGCTCCCGCAAAACAGAATGCCATTGGGTTGCACATGCACGGGCTTTTTTAAGAGACATTTCTAAAGCACCCAAGCTCATTTCATGACAGCGCCCGTGAATGGTATAGCGATAAAGCCATTGTGCACCACCATCTTTATGGTTATGAAGGTGCAAGTCGGCACCATCATATACTTTGCCAGCCCCTAATATTGCGACAGCTCCGCATGAAGATGCTTCATAAGAGACTTTTTTATTCCTTTCTTTCTCTTTTTTATCCATACAATAATCCCACTTGTGATGTGCAAGGGGATGGTTTTGATTGATTCAACATAAGCAGCTTTGAAAGGAGAGAATCTTAGAATATTCGAGACTCTCATTCAACATGTAAAATGATGGATTATCGTTATAAATCAATATGTTATCCAATGTTGAAGATGTAGAGTGTATAAAAACGCTTTAGCGTTAATTTTTTGCGAAGATTTTTATAGATTTGACTGCGTGTTTCTTTTTCACGGTGTGTTCGTTTTTTTACACCATTCTTTATGCGATGGGTGGATAGATTGGAGAAAATTTTGTGCGCTAAAGAGAAGAATGATTGGAGTTTAAATTTTTGTGTAAGGATACGAAAAGAGACTGAATGTGCGTACAAAGTGAAAAAGAAAAGTCTTTTGAATTTTATAAAATTTCCATGGTAGCACATTTAAATCTGGTAAAAATGAACATCTGGAAAATACCTTAGTATGTTTTATTCTGATTTCTTGGTGACTTTATACGACTCATTTATTCACGAGGTGAGAATATGCTCCCTCCATTTGCCGGAAATCATCAGATAATCTTTTGCATATCCTTCTTTCTCAAAACCAAGACGCTCCAATAAAATTCTACTTCTGGTGTTTTCCGGTCTATAGTTTGCCATTACTCTATGCAGGTGAATAACATCAAAGATATGAAGTATCAGAGCAGATAAAGCTTCAAACATGAAGCCTTTGCCTTGTTGCTTTTCATCTAGAGAAAAGCCAAGATGACAGGCTTGAAACACACCACGTACAACATTTGTAAAGTTAACAACAGCGATGATTGCGCTTTCATTTTTCAATCGTACGGCATATCGGTATGCTTGGTTTTTTTACTCTCAAAAGCAAACGCATTTGCTCGCTTCTTCCAAGCTGTTAGGCTATGATAATCATCAGATTTTAGTGGTTCGAACGGACGAAGAAAGTCCGCATTGCGCAGGTAATAGGAAGACAGTTCACCAGCATCGTTACCATTGATCAATGTGGAAATTGTTCGTTTTGTTGTGATTGCCATGGTCTTCTGCTCATATTTCTCATTTGATTGGTTAATGAAGAGATTTATTCTATGTACTACCTACCCCTCCTTGCCAATTCAATTCATGGGCTTTTTAAAGAAGACATTTCTTAAAGCCCCCAAGTCCATTTCACGGCGGTGTCCGTGGATGGGATAACGAATAAAGCCATTGAGTACCACAATCTTTGCGCTTATGAAGGTATAAGTTGACCCCATCATACGCTTTGCCAACCCCCAATGTTGCAACAGCCCTCGGTATTGAGATGATTTATAAGAGGCTTTTTTACACCTTTCTTTTCTCTTTTTTATCTACACATCAATCCCACTTGTGGTGTGCAAGGGGATGGTTTTGATTGATTCAACATAAAGCAGGTTTGAAAGGAGAAAATCTGAGGATATTCGGGTCTCTCGTTCAATAGACAAAACAGTAAATTATCATTATAAATCAATATATTGATACGCTCATCCTCTTGCTCTTGAGAGGCTTTCTTTTAATGCTCAATTTGTCCGTTTACGAGAGCGTTATACGAATGGGAGCGTTCAAGGGTTGCTAAGGTATGTCAATTTATAATGCATAAATCTGTAAGGTGCAAAATGTTGGTGCTGTGTTTTGGCTTTTGATTTATAAAATACTCCATAATGAATGTCTTTGCATCCGTCTGTTTTCTTGCATCGCATCATTCAAGAGTTGATTGAAGTATAAGAACTCTTCTGGGTGTAAGGACATTGTGCGGTTTTTGGTGCCTTCAATTTTATGCTCTTGATTTTTAATGCTCTCTCAAAGATTGATGCCAAAATTGCGATTCATGATAGAATTGTTTGATGTCTTGCGGATATTCTTCTCATAAGTTGCAAAATTGCTAAAATTTTTGGTAAAAATTCATGTCCATTATTCGTTTTTTCCATTTTCTTTTCATTTTAATTTTGAGAAAAGATTTTATGTTCTCAATGGCGTTCAGTATCAACAATCTCGATAAGAATATCGCTCTTTTATAACCTCTTTATTTTTTGGGACCTCTCTTATTTCGCTTTGTCGATTGAGTTTTGCACGCCCACAAACACGACCAAAGACCTTTACAGTTCCTTACAGGCATTTTATAGAATCGAATGAATTTTTCTTCCATTCGTTGATAGGTTGCACGTTTCTGCAACGCGCGACAGCGCTGCCAAGAAAAGGAAAATTCTTGTACACAAAAAGAAAAATGGTTGGAACTTAAACTTTTCCGTGGAAAGAAACGCTTTTGCGTTAACTCATGCCAAGCGCATTTTTATAGAGTTGGATGACGGCTTCTTCTTCCATCCGTTCGTGCTCTTCTTTTTTACGCAATCTTATAATGCTGCGAACGGCTTTACTATCAAAACCAGAGCCTTTAAGTTCAGCATAAACCTCCTTAATATCATCAGAAATGGTTTTTTTCTCTTCTTCTAGCCGTTCAATACGTTCGATAAAAGCACGTAGTTGATTGACAGATATAGCATGTGTTTGATCCGTTACTGTATTATTCATTGTCTCTTTCTCCATAGTTTATGTTTTAAGTTGTTATTGCGACATATTTTAAGCGGTTGTTGCGACGATAAATTTGATTGGAAAAGCTTGAAAAACAAAAAGTGACTCAAGCTGTACAGTTTTTTTACAAATTGACTTTAAATATTTTGTAAAAGTTTAAAATATTTATATCGATAAAAAGGTGATAAAAGGCTGCCTATAAAAGGCAGAAAACAATAAAAAGGTCTTTATACACTGAAAAGGTGCTTGAAAAAGAGCAGAAAAGGAATGTATGTTTTGTCTTAAGGGCTTGCGTTATATGAGTGGTTTTGTGGTTTTTCAAAGACAGTGGTGGATCTTTCAGAGAGGGTTGAGGGTTTTTCTTTTGAGCATTTTGCTCTCGTTTTTCCTTGTTGTTTTTGCCAAGGCTGACTTTAGAGTTTGTAACACAACGCAACAGTCTGTAGGGGTTGCTCTTGGGTATCGTACGCTTTCAGGTTGGGTGAGCGAAGGGTGGTGGATGGTTCCAGTGACAGAGTGTAAAACTTTAATTGAGGGACCATTGTCTTCACGCTTTTATTATTTTTATGCAGAGGGAGAGCAGAAAAAAGGCAACTGGTCTGGTTCTGTACCCATGTGTGTGCAAGATAGCCAATTTACCATTGAAGGGGTTCATGATTGTTTCCCTAGGGGCTATCAAAAGGCTGCGTTTAAGGAAATTGATACAGGCAATCAAACCAGTTGGATGGTGCAGTTGACCGAAGAATCTTTGTTCAATGATTCGGTTGGAAATTCTCCACCTCTTTCAGGAGGTTCGCCACCGTGAAACGCGCGCGTAAAGTAAAGATTATCGCTACTCTTGGTCCTTCTTCTTTTTCCACTGCAATGATTGAAAAACTCTTTAAAGCAGGGGCGGATGTTTTTCGTTTGAATATGAGCCATACCGATTGTGAAACAATGGCTGATTTGGTGAAACGCATACGAGAGGTTGAAAAAACTGTTGGTCGACCCATTGGTATCTTAGTGGATTTACAGGGACCAAAATTGCGTATTGGCTGTTTTGCGAAGGGGCAAGAGGATTTGCGTGTAGGGCAAAGCTTTACATTGGATGATCGTGATGTCCTTGGTGATGCACAACGTGTGTTTTTTCCACATAAAGAGGTGTTTGCCGCTGTTAAGCCCGGAGATCGGCTGTTGCTCGATGATGGAAAATTGAAATTGTCTGTACAGCGGTGTGATGGTCATTCGATTGTGTGCCGTGTGGTTGCTGGAACCGGTATTTCTGATCGAAAAGGTGTTAGTTTTCCCGATACGGTTTTGCCTTTTGGTGCGATGACGCCAAAGGATGAGGTTGATCTTCAGGCGGTTTTGCAACAACCTGTTGATTGGGTGGCACTTTCTTTTATTCAACGTCCAGAAGATATTATGGCGGTGCGCCGGTTGACAAAAAGCAAAGTGTCTTTGATGGCAAAAATCGAAAAACCGCAAGCTTTAGAGCACATAGAAAAGATTATTCATGTATCCGATGGAATTATGATTGCACGGGGAGATCTCGGTGTGGAAATGCCCTTAGAGAGGATTCCAGCACTGCAAATGGAACTCATAAAAGCTTGTCGTTTAGCGGGAAAGCCTGTTGTGGTGGCAACACAAATGCTCGAATCAATGATCACATCCTCTGTTCCAACGCGCGCGGAAGTTTCTGATGTCGCTACAGCGGTTTATGCGGGGAGTGATGCGGTGATGTTGTCGGCAGAATCTGCTTCTGGTCTTTATCCTGAAGAAGCAGTGCTTATGATGGACCGCATTGCGCGACAAATCGAACAAGATCCTACTTATGAGGCTCAGATGGGTGCGCAGCACCCTGTTCCTCAGTCAACAGGAACCGATGCGATTTCCCTTGCGGCTCGGCAGATTGCCGAAACACTTCAATTGGCTGCTATTGTTGCTTATACCGCATCAGGCACAACGGGTGTGCGCGCCTCACGTGAACGTCCAAACAGACCCATTATTGCTTTATCGCCCATCGTGGCAACAGCACGGCGCTTGGCTTTGGTTTGGGGATTGCATTGTGTGGTTGCGCAAGATGCACGAGACTTAGAGGATATGGTTAATCGTGCGGCAGCCATTGCTTTTCAAGAAGGTTTTTGTCAAGCTGGAGACCGGTTTCTTGTGACAGCAGGGGTTCCTCTTGGTACACCCGGTGCAACAAATCTCTTGCGTATTGCTTCGGTTTCTCAAGATGGTACAAAGGCAATTTAATGGGACCTTGTTTGCCTGAGGAAGCAATGCGACTTCTCTAAAATATGATATGGTGTCTCTTGCCATACGTCATATTATCGGAACACTTCAATTGGCGTTCTTGTTGCTTATACAGCATCAGATACTTTTGTGGTGCGTACCTCACGTGAACCCCCAAACAGATCCATTTCCAAGAGCTATAAGCATATTTGTGAAGGGAATTATCTAAAAACAGTTCAGGGTGTTTACTTTCAGAAAGAGATGTTGGTAGCCGAATTGCCTTATCGCCCATCGTGGCAACAGCACGGCGCTTGGCTTTGCTTTGGGGATTGCTCTTCGTGTGGTTGCGCAAGATGCACGAGATTGAGAGGATATGGTTGATCGTGCGGCAGTCCTTGCTTTCAATTCTCAGCAGGAATGGTTCATATATCATCTTCAACTTGATTTTTATGGATATGACACAAGAGATATGTACGAACGCCTGTCAAGATAAGCAAGCGCAAAGCCAGTTGTGTTAGGGTTGGTGTTCTGCAAAGTGTTGATAAAAAGCCGGTATATCTCTCCAATCCATTGCTAGTCTATTTTGCGTTTTATGCCTTTGTTTGCCTAACAAAGCTTTTGCTGTTGCTTGCAAATCAAATATCCAAACCCAAGGCAGCAGCATGTTTAAACAAAGATTGAGACGCATCAGTGCTGTATTAGCTGTCCCAGCTTTTGTATGCCAGATGGGAGCAAGCGTATTGCGTATATCGGTTTGTGTAATCTCTGAAACCGGCATACAGTCTAATTTAGGGAGAATATGAAGTTTTAAAGGTGAAAACCAATCTCCAACCTTACCATCTCCTTTTAATTCAGCTTTACGGCTTTCAAAAGCATCCAAAGCAATATCTTTTAAGTAATGCAGATTATGCATTGCCTCACGTTTTTGTTTCTCACGTTCTTTAATGGGGTCACGACCTTCACGTAAAACAGATCGCCATTGGAATGCACATTCACGGGCTTGTTTTAAAGAGACATCTGTTAAAACACCCAAGCACATTTCACGATGGCGCCCGTGGATGGTATAGCGTAAAAGCAGCCATTGAGCACCACCATCTTTACGCTTATGAAGATACAAGCTGGCCCCATCATACTCTTTACCGGTCCCCAATATTGCGACAACTCTTGGTATTGAGACGATTCATAAGAGGTATTTTTATGCCTTTCTTTAGAGTTTTTATCCACACGCAAGCCTCGCTTGTGGCGTGTAAGGAAGTGACTTTAATTGATTCAAAATGAAATGATTTAAGATTAAGAGAATCTTACAATGGTAATATGTCCGATTTGGAGTTGTGAGACAAGTTAAAAAATATGATTTATCTTTATAAATCAATATGTTGCCTTAGGTAAAATACGCGCGCTGCTTTCTTCTTGAAGAAGATTTCCTTTGTTTGTTGCTGGGGCAATATGTCCGTTTATGAGTTTTCTTGTTCTTCAAGACCAAGATTGGGTTGATCATTTGTAAGCAATTGAGCGGTAAGTTTTTCAATCCGTTCCGTGGTATCTTGCATAATCTTTCCTATGGCACGATCTCTTTCATTGTGGATTCGTAAAAGAGCGTCATAATCTTCGTGGAGTTTTTTCTTTTCTCGTTTTATTTCTTCCATCTCATCAAGTATCATAATACCAGCCATAACCGATAAACGGTGGTCACCAATCTCACCAAAATTGGTCTTCAGATGTGTGATATATTGATCCAATCGAGCGGCAAGTGCAATAAGATGGCTCTCTTGTCCTTTATCGCAAGCCATGCGATAAACTTTACCATCAATGGTGACGGAAACAGTTTCCATACATTCAAACCTTTATCTATCAAGTACAACACGAATCGTTTCCATTGCTTTAACGAGACGTTTGGAAACTTCTTTATTCACTGCCTCTAACCGTTCAACTTGGGCTTCGGCTTTATCAAGCGCTTGAGCAAGATGGCTGCGATCCGCATTCATTCGTTGAATTTCTTCTTCCCATTCATTGCTTTTATCAATAACGGCATTGCGGTTGATAATGGTAATCTCTAAGGTTCTTAGTGCTTTTTCTAATCTTTCTAAAGCGTGTGGGAGAACCGTCATTTCTTGGTTCATGATGCTTTTATCCTTTGGGTAATGATATCCCTTATCAGCTTTTATGAAAAACGAATCACTCGCTTTCTTTTCTTGTGTAAATTTTATTTTTAAATATCTAGAACATTTTAGCAAGCAAAGCAGGCGAAGTACATTAATTAAAAGCTGGATTTTTTGAGCGTATTGGCATAAATGATAGGGCATAAAAGTGTGAGGGGAGTATTATTAGTGATAATAAAAAGTTTCATGCTGACAATTTGAAAAATGGGAAAGTCTTTCTTAAAAAATGAAAGAAAATACGGAGGAAGCAATTAACAGATGTGTTTAACAAAGTGGTCTATTATTCATGACAAATACTGAACAACAAAATCAGATGGCCAATGCTATCCGTTTTCTTGCTATTGATGCGATTGAAAAAGCAAATTCTGGTCATCCTGGTTTGCCTATGGGGGCAGCCGATATTGCTACCGTCCTTTATACAAAATTCCTTGCCCATGATCCTAAAAATCCTCGTTGGCCCAACCGTGATCGTTTCGTGTTGTCGGCTGGGCATGGGTCGATGCTGCTTTATGCTTTACTCTATCTTTCTGGTTATGAAGATATTTGCCTTGAAGATTTGAAAAATTTTCGTCAACTAGGGTCAAAACTTGCTGGGCATCCAGAATATGGCCATGTTGCTGGAATCGAAACAACCACTGGACCCTTGGGGCAGGGGTTGGCAAATGCCGTGGGAATGGCTCTTGGTGAACGTTTGCAAAATGCCCGTTTTGGCGATCTTATTAGTCATTACACTTATGCGTTGGTGGGCGATGGATGTTTGATGGAAGGGATATCGCAAGAAGCATTGTCTCTTGCGGGGCATTTAAAACTCAATAAGCTTATCGTGTTGTGGGACGATAATAATATTTCTATCGATGGAGAGGTGTCTCTTGCTGATAGTACAGATCAGATAGCGCGCTTTAAAGCTTCTGGGTGGAATACACACAAAGTGAATGGACATGATCAAGCCGCAATTGCACGTGCTCTTGAGGCGGCACGAGATTCTGATAAACCAACTTTTATTGCTTGTAAAACAACCATTGGTTTTGGGGCGCCAAGTAAAGCGGGTACCAATAAAGTTCATGGGGCACCTTTGGGGGCGCGAGAAATTGCTGGAACCCGTATCGCTTTAGGGTGGGATGCTGAGCCTTTTGTTATTCCAGCGGATATTCTCGATAGTTGGCGCTTGGCTGGTCTGAACGCTGCTAAAAAGCGGCAAAAATGGGAAGAAAAATTTGCCAATCTTCCTGTTACAGAACGGTTAGAGTTTGAAAGGCTGATGCGGGGAGATCTGTTGGGCGGATTTGATGGCGCTATTGATGCTTATAAACAGCAACTTATTGAAGAACGTCCCGTTGTTGCTACCCGTAAAGCTTCAGAAATGGCGCTTGAGGTCATTAATGGGGTTGTTCTTGAGACAATCGGTGGTTCTGCCGATTTAACAGGGTCTAATAATACAAAAAGCAGTCAGATGAAAAGTATTTCTGCTGAAGATTTTTCAGGACGCTATCTCCATTATGGAATTCGTGAACATGCCATGGGCGCTATCATGAATGGTCTTGCCCTTTACGGCGGCTTTATTCCTTATGGTGGAACCTTTTTATGCTTTTCTGATTACATGCGTCCTGCTATGCGGCTCTCCTCTTTGATGGGATTGCGGGTGATTTATGTCATGACCCATGATTCCATTGGTCTTGGTGAGGATGGTCCTACCCATCAACCCGTGGAACATTTGGCTTCTTTGCGGGCAATGCCCAATCACTTTGTTTTCCGCCCTGCTGATGCTGTCGAAACAGCTGAGTGTTGGCAATTGGCTTTGAAAGTACGCAATACGCCTTCTACTTTGGCTTTGAGCAGACAAAATTTACCGCTTCTGCGTCAAGAGCATGAAGAAGAAAATCTCTGTATGCTTGGCGCTTATGAGTTATTAACTGCCAGTGATGAGGCGCAAGTGACCTTATTTGCTTCCGGTTCAGAACTACAAATCGCTGTCAAAGCCCATGAAATATTAGAAGAAAAGGGTATTCCAACGCGTGTTGTTTCTGTGCCTTGTTTTGAACTCTTTGCACAGCAATCGCTCTCTTATCAACAGGCTCTCATTGGCAATGCACCTGTTAAAATTGCTATTGAAGCTGCTGTTCGACAAGGATGGGAGCGTTTTATCGGTTGTGAGGGCGTGTTTATCGGTATGGACGGGTTTGGTGCGAGTGGAACAATGGAGACACTTTATTCGCATTTCAATATCACTTGTGAGAATGTGATTGCGACTGTTGAAAAAGAGCTTGAAAAGATCCATAAGAAAAATGTGAAATGATGCGTGTGGCAATGAATGGGTTTGGTTGTATTGGGCACAATATTTTGCCTGCACTTGTGGAAAGTGGGCGAAAAAATATTGAAGTGGTGGTTGTTGATGATTTGGGATTGGTGGAAACAAATGCCCATGTGTTGCGCTAAAATTTGGTCAAGGATAATGTGAAATGGCTGTTCGCATGGCAATGAATGGGTTTGGTTGTATTGGGCGTAATATTTTGCCTGCACTTGTGGAAAATGGGCGAAAAAATATTGAAGTGGTGGTTGTTGATGATTTGGGATTGGTGGAAGCCAATGCCCATGTGTCACACAAAAATATGTTGCACTAAAATTTGATCAAGGAAAATGTGAAATGGCTGTTCGCGTGGCAATTAATGGGTTTGGTCGTATTGGGCGTAATATTTTGCGTGCACTTGTGGAAAGTGGGCGAAAAGATATTGAAGTCGTGGCTATTAATGATTTGGGATCAGTGGAAACAAATGCCCATTTGTTGCGCTATGATTCAGTTCATGGACGGTTTCCGGGATCTGTGAAGGTTGTTGGTGATGCCCTTGATGTTGAGGGTGTTATGATAAAGGTGTTGGCAGAGCGTGATCCAGCACAATTGCCTTGGAAAGCTTTGGATATCGATATCGCGTTGGAATGTACAGGGCTTTTTACTGCCCGTGATAAAGCAAGTGTTCATTTGAATGCTGGGGCAAAACGTGTTCTTGTTTCTGCGCCTTCTGAAGGTGCTGATCTCACCGTGGTCTATGGTGTTAATCATCAGTCTTTGAACAAAGAGCACCGTGTTGTTTCAAATGCTTCTTGTACGACCAATTGCTTGGCGCCCGTTGCGCAAGTTTTGCACAACACGGTGGGTATTGAAAAGGGGTTTATGACAACCATTCATTCTTATACCGGTGATCAACCTGTGCTTGATACAATGCATCGTGATCTTTATCGTGCACGTGCTGCTGCTCTTTCGATGATTCCTACCTCAACAGGGGCGGCGAAAGCTGTGGGGCTCGTCTTGCCGGAATTAAAGGGTTTGCTTGATGGTGTGTCGATTCGTGTACCAACCCCTAATGTTTCCGTGGTGGATTTGACCTTTACGGCTAAGCGCTCCACAACAGTTGAAGAAATTAATACAGCTATTTTTAATGCTGCAAGCGGACCTCTCAAGGGCATTTTAGATACGACAGAGGAAAAGCTTGTCAGTTGTGATTTTAATCATAATCCGCATTCGGCTATTTTTCACAATGATCAAACGAAGGTGATCGATGGTCAACTTTGTCGTGTACTGGTTTGGTACGATAATGAGTGGGGATTTTCTAACCGCATGAGTGATACGGCAGTTGCTTTTGCTAAAACACTATAAAAGAGGACCTTCGGGTCCTTTTTGTTGTAATCATTAAAGTTGCGTTTTATAAAAGAGTATGATGGCGTAGGTTTTTTGAACAAGGAGAGACGGTCTTCGGTAACTGTTGTTTGTGCGATAAAGAGATACACAGCTGCGAAGACTATGTTGCAGTATGATTGTATGTCATTTTCACGACTGACAGGAAAGAACAAGGTTTGAACGCGTGAGAACGGAACAAACAGTGAGAAAAGACCAATGCGGATTTCTTTCATTGAAGATGGGAAGAAAAAATTGAAGATGGGAAGAAAATTGTCTGGAGAAAAAGTTGAGCGGGTGCGTTTGTTTTGAACAACGACAAGTGAAGAGGGAGCGGTGATGGGTTTTCGTACACTTGATGATGTTGATGTTGCGGGAAAACGTGTTCTTGTGCGGGTCGACTTTAATGTTCCTATGGCGCAGGGTAAGGTCTGTGATGAGACGCGTCTCAAACGACATAAAGAGACACTGGTAGAATTGCAAAGGCGGGATGCTAAGCTTATTTTGCTTTCTCATTGTGGGCGCCCCAAGGGAAAGGTGGAACCAGAATTTTCTCTCCATCCTGTTGCATCAGTGCTGGAAAAAATCATGAATCAGCCGGTCGCTTTTGCATCAGATTGTATCGGTCCAGCAGCACAGATAGCAATTGAGGCATTGAAAAATGGTGGTATTTTGCTGCTTGAAAATGTGCGTTTTCATTCAGGGGAAGAAGAAAATGATTGTTCTTTTGCTGAAGCCTTAGCCCATCATGGTGATCTCTATGTGAATGATGCTTTTTCAGTCTCTCATCGTGCCCATGCTTCAGTGGAGGGTATAACACATTTATTGCCTTCTTACGCAGGTCGTTCCTTGCAAAGTGAATTGCAGGCATTAGAAAAGGGGCTTGGTCATCCAGCGCGTCCAGTGGTTGCACTGGTTGGAGGGGCAAAGGTTTCTAGTAAGCTGTTTGTGCTGAATCATTTGCTGGAAAAGGTCGATTATTTGGTAATCGGTGGTGGTATGGCTAACAGCTTTCTAGCCGCAAAAGGCGTGCGCGTTGGAAAGTCACTGTGTGAACATGCGCTCATGGAAACAGTGAAAAAAATTATTGAAAAAGCACAACAATGCCAATGTACCATTCTGCTCCCTGTTGATGCAATGGTTGGATTTCGCTTTGAAAAAAATGCACCGCATCGTCTCTATGATATTGGAGATATTCCCGAAGAAGGCATGATTTTGGATATTGGGACACGCTCTATTGAAAATATTAATGCCGTGATTGATGATGCTGCTACCCTTGTGTGGAATGGACCACTTGGGGTTTTTGAAATGCCGCCCTTTGATAAAGGAACGATTGCCGTTGCTCGCCATGCAGCAAAATGCAGTTTAGCAGGACAGTTGGTTTCTATTGCTGGAGGGGGAGATACGGTTTTTGCCCTCAATCAAGCCGGTGTTGCTGATGATTTTACTTATCTTTCAACAGCTGGAGGTGCTTTCTTAGAGTGGATGGAAGGAAAAGTCCTTCCTGGTATTCTTGCCCTCATGCAGGATTAAAGGGCTGGTGTGAGAAAATGTAAAGGAAAATTGTAAACTGATGGACTCAGCGCATGAGGTTGTACTGCTCAGTTGTGGAAGTGAAAACAGAATAATGAGGAATATTTTATGAATGAACGTCTTGAAGAGAGAGCACTTGCTCTGGTAACTGCTGGTAAGGGTATTTTGGCTGCTGATGAAAGTACTGCGACGATTGGAAAGCGTTTTGCAAGCATTGGTGTTGAATCCAATGAAGAGAATCGTCGCGCTTATCGTGAAATGCTTTTTAGCGCAAAAGAAGCCATGGAAAGTGCCATTTCTGGTGTCATCTTATTTGATGAAACCATTCGTCAAAAAGCCTCATCTGGGCAAATGTTGACAGATCTTATTCGTGAGGCGGGTGCTTTACCCGGTATTAAAGTTGATAGTGGGGCTAAACCCTTGGCTGCTTTTCCTCAGGAAACGATTACAGAAGGGTTGGATGGTCTTCGTGAGCGGTTAAAAGACTATTATGCTTTAGGAGCACGTTTTGCCAAATGGCGGGCGGTGATTGCAATTGATGCACAGGCTTTGCCCACAAGAGGAGCAATACGCCAAAATGCACAAGCTCTCGCGCGTTATGCTGCTTTGTGTCAAGAAACTGGACTTGTGCCGATTGTTGAACCGGAAGTACTAATGGATGGGGTTTCGCGTCAGCATTCGATTGCACGCTGCTTTGAGGTAACACATGCTGTCTTACAGACGGTGTTTCAAGAATTGTTTGAGGCACGGGTTAGCTTGGAGGGTATGGTTTTAAAACCCAATATGGTGATTGATGGAAAAGATGCCCGCAGAGCTTCTGTTGAAGAGGTGGCGGAAAAAACGGTTCAGGTTCTTAAACAAACAGTCCCTGCTGCTGTTCCAGGAATTGCTTTTCTCTCTGGAGGACAATCTGATCAGGAAGCAACGGCGCATTTGTCTGCTATGAATGCTTTGGGCACATTGCCTTGGAAATTGACCTTTTCTTATGGACGTGCTTTGCAAGCCGCTGCCTTAAAGGCATGGGGTGGAAAAGCTGAAAATATTGCTGTTGCGCAAAAGGCTTTTTGTCATCGTGCTCGAATGAACCATTTGGCTGCTTTAGGACAATGGACAAAAGAGCACGAGCAATCTTGTGCTTAGAAACTAAGTTCTGTGCTGGAACGCAGAAAAATTGTTTGTTTCTATTTGGTTTGTGATGCCCCCATCATGATAAAAATGATGGGGAAGGTTTTTGTCTTAAAAGTTTTCTCAGAATTTTTTCTCTAGCTATTGTTTATGTTCTTAGGGTGGGATGTCTTTAGCGGCACTCTCAATATATTGATTGATAAAAATCATTTATTTTTCGCTTATTGAATGAGAGATACGAATATCGTGAGATTCTCTTATCTTAAAATCCTCTTATTTCAATCTTTCTTCTATTCAATGAAAGAAAATCATTTTTTTGCACGTCACAAGCGGGGTTGGTGTGTGGGGGAAACATTGAGAAAGGCGTAAAATGCTTGTTATGAATCTCTTAATGTAAGGGCTGTCGCACATTGGGGGCTGGTAAAGCCTATGATGGTGCCGGTGTGCTTCTTCTGAGGGTAAAGATGGTGGAGTATAATGGCTGTTGAGAAGTTGGGGGAAGGGAAGATGTTGCTTTAAAGTTCATTTATCAATGGTGGTATCATGGGGTGGTATCATGCTATGCTGTAGTTTAGAGGTGGATATTGGTTTTTTTGGTGAAATTATAACGTGATTGCTATATTGAAGAGTTTGATATTATAGACTTTTTCTTTTTCATGCTGCTATTGCTGATCATCAGAAGAAGTCATTTGCGCTTAGTTATTCTGTCGTTAAAATGAATAAATTTTTCTTGCCTTTTGTGATGTTATAATTATCAATAACTTATTTTATAAGATTGTGGCTTAAAAATGGGGGGTGTTGTGGACGGCATATCTGCTGAAAAGACAAGCAGTGAAGAAAAAAATCCAGATGTAAAACAGAGCGTTTATTTAATAATAATGCGAAAAACGCTCAAGATAATGCGTATAATATTAGTGTGGATATTTAAAATAATATGGAGAATATTAGCTTTTCTCCTAAGACAACTGCTTTTTATCATTTTTTTTACCATGTTATTATTTCGTAGACCAATTCAGATTGCACTACATTTCTTTGCGGGTGGGTTTGCTATAACGTGCTTATTTTTTACTTTTGGATATTACTTACTACGCCGTGAAGAAACACAAGATCATGCCTATCTATTGTTCGTATTAACAATAGCGATTGGTGAAGGCGTTATGTCTGTTTTCTGCATGTATGCGAGTTGGTGGTATGATGCTCTCTTACTCCGTTTAGTGCCGTCTGGATATGAGATTATGCTAATAGATTGAGAGAGCGCTTCGTTGATGTACAAATCAAAATGAGAGTTTTTTTACTTTTCAAAAGTTTATGAAGGCTTAGCAAAATCTTGACATTCGGTTTCTCTTTAGTGACGTGATGAACAGAGAATGAAGAAATTAGGGTTTGGTTAAGATCAAGAAAACTTTTTCAGAAGTATCTGATGCCCTTGTTGTGCCAGCGTTGAGATGGCTTGTTGTGTTTTTCTTACGCAGCTCTAAAATCAGGATATAAAGGGAATTTCTCATGGTTTCTCAATAGCACTTGAGCATGTGTTATAGAGAAAAAACGGATTTTTCCTATAAGGAATAGATTTTTATTATATCTCGTACCGATTTCTAGCAAGCTAGCACCATCATACACTCTGCCAGCCCCCAATGTTGCGATAGCCCTTGGTATTGAGACGATTCATAACAGGCATTTTTACCCCTTTCTTTAGAGTTTTTTATCCATACGACAGCCCCGCTTATGACGGGAAAAGGGATGATTATGATTGATTGTACATAAGAAGATTTAAGATAAGAGAATCTTACGATATGCGGGGGGCTCGTTTAACATGCAAAATGTAAATTATCATTGCAAATCAGCCCCTTGTGCAAAAGATGTGAGAAGCCAAAAGGCGTTAAAAAAATTTTGTTTTTTACCATAATATGGGGGCATGTCACATCTTGCTAAGAAGCGTTGGTTGCCATTTTAAAGGGCATGAAAAGCTCCCATAGTTATCAAGAGAAAAAAGCAATCGTTTTTACCATTGGGAAGCGTGCATAAAACAGTGCTTTTGTTTTAACCTTCTTTTCACGACTATAAATGGATTGACCTCTTGTGTGATCAATTGCTCTCTTTGCACGTTCTTTGAGTGATTTCACAATGGCAAAGAAATATTTCCCTAGCTAAAGAAGTGTTTCCATGGCTAACCCACGCCAAGAAACTTAAACAATTTTTTTCAATGGAGATTTATCCCTATCGCAATCTTTCAGTGTTTGAGATCTCGTTATGGGTGCGCTCTTTTCTCATGTTTCGAGGGTGTTTTTCTTTTCCTATCATTGCTGCTTATACATTATCAGCTTTTATTTATCTCTAATATGCAAAAAACCCACTTTAAAGTGGGCTTTTGGTACTTATGAGAAAGTTTAAAAACCTTCATTGTAAAAATTCTAACAACACATTCTCTCTAGAGTTTATAACAGGTTTCACCCTTTGAATAACCATGTGTCTCAAGAAAATTGTTAAGTCGTTTACAATCAAAAGGAGGCTTTTATAAGCCGAGATTTCCAAAACGATTTTTGAATTTAGAGACGCGTCCACCACGGTCTACAAGGGTTTGAGACCCACCGGTCCAAGCGGGATGGGTCGTTGGATCAATATCGAGATTAAGGACAGCACCTTCTTTTCCCCAAGTGGAGCGTGTGGTATATTGGGTGCCATCCGTCATAACAACGGTAATTTTGTGATAGTCTGGATGAATATTCGCTTTCATGTGGTAAACCTTTTGCGTTTATAAAATGAAATGGCACTTTTTCACTTTTTTAAGTGCGTTTCTGTTATCTTTTTGATAAATTGCTTAAAGTACCACTCCTATAACTGAGCACGCATCAAAAAACAAGTGTTCAAGATACATCATTGCATCAAGAGTTATAGATAACCTCATAAAGTGAGCGAAAGCCTATGAATTTTTTCAATCATTCAGAAAAATCGACAAAACCCTCCACGACAAAACCTTCATTGTCTTCACTGGCAATTTTTAGCCCTTATTTTGTCCGTTATCGCTGGTTGTTTATCTTTGCCTTTTTGGCTTTGACTGTTGCTGCCCTTGTCACATTAGCGTTGCCCGTTGCTATTGGTAAAATGTTTGATCATGGCTTTTCTACTTCAAGTCACGGTCATATCAATTTTTATTTTTTTATTTTATTTGCCTTAGCTTTGCTTCTCGCACTTGCCTCCGCCTGCCGTTATTATTGCGTCATTACCTTGGGGGAACGGATCGTTGCCAATTTACGGCGTGATGTTTTTGTTCATATTATGAAACTTTCACCGGCTTTTTTTGATAAGTCTCATTCTGGTGAGCTTGTTTCAAGGCTGCTTACCGATACAACACAAATAAAATTAGCCGTTGGCTCCACTGCTTCTACCGCTTTACGCCATCTGATTGTGGTCATCGGCGCAATCGTGATGATGGTAATCACCAATGCTAAATTATCCGCGCTGGTGCTGCTTGCTATTCCCTTTGTTGCTATTCCATTGATTATCTTTGGGCGTAAGGTTCGTACACGCACACGCGCAGCACAAGATCGTGTTGCAGATGCCAATGCGCTGGCAACCGAACAGGTAAGCGCTATTCGCACCGTGCAAGCTTTTACTGCTGAAAAGCATGTTGCGACACATTTTTCACAATTGATTGAACGTGCCTTCCAGACAGCACGGGCTTCTGTAATCTTGCGTTCTTTTTTTACCGGTTTTGCGATTTTTCTGGTTTTTAGCAGTGTGGTTGCTGTTTTATGGATTGGTTCACGAGATGTCTTGAATGGGACTATGACATCAGGCGCTTTAGGTCAATTTGTTCTCTATGCTGTTTTTGGAGCGACAACCTTTGCACAATTATCGGAACTTGGTGCCGAGCTTATCCAAGCGGCAGGTGCTGCTGAACGGCTTGCCGAATTGTTGCAAGAACAGCCTGCCATTTCAACACCAGCAGTTCCTGTGCCATTGACTCAACCTGTCCAAGGCGCAATTGTTTTTGATCAAGTTGATTTCTGTTATCCTTCCAGACCAGAAGAGAGGGTTTTGCGCTCTCTTTCTTTTTCTATCAAAGCGGGTGAAACGGTGGCTTTTGTTGGTGCTTCTGGTGCTGGAAAAAGCACGCTTTTTTCTTTAATCCTTCGTTTTTATGATCCAATCAGCGGAAAAATTTGCTTTGATGGTGTGGAGACAAATCGTCTTTCTTTGCAAGATTTACGCGGTGCCATTTCTTATGTTCCCCAAGAGGTCGCTATTTTTGATGGCACATTGCGTGATAATATTGCTTTTGGTACTGAAAATGTCCATGAAGAGCAAATTATTGCTGCGGCGAAAACAGCCAATGCACTCGAATTTATTGAATCCTTACCAAAGGGTTTTGATACCCAAGTTGGAGAGCGCGGGACAATGCTTTCTGGTGGGCAAAAACAACGTGTCGGTATTGCCCGAGCGATTTTGCGAAATGCACCCCTGCTGCTGCTTGATGAAGCAACTTCAGCCTTAGATGCAAACAGTGAAAAATTGGTGCAAGAAGCTTTAGAAGGATTGATGCAAAATCGCACAACCCTCGTTATTGCGCACCGCTTAGCAACAATTTTAAAAGCAGATCGCATCTTGGTGATGGATAAAGGGGCAATCGTTGAAGAAGGGACACATACGCAACTTGTTGCAAAAAACGGCGTCTATGCCTACCTCGCTAAATTGCAATTTGCACATGAATAAGTCTTCTCATAAAGATCAGTCTTTTTCATCTTTATATTTGTAAATTACACGTCCTCTTTCGGCTTTTTGTGGGGTTGGTTTTTCTGTTGTAATGCATCTTTTGATGACAGAATACACCTTTACTGGATTTGAGAAACTCAGGGCATTTTCTTGAGATGTGTCCAACTTATCCAGTGGTATTATTAAATACATTTTGTTTCATATCTGCCAATATAAAAATCTATATTTTGTATAGTGAATTTATTAAGTAGAATATTTAGATTTTTGAAATTCTAAATAATACATATTGATAAAATAGTAAGAAATCAATTAAACAGCTGTACCAATGATTAACTTACGAAAAAGCAGATAAAAACAATGAACGATCTTTTCATACTTATTTTACCGATATTGGCATTCATATTAGGAATATTTATAGCGTGGAAAATTTTGAGTGTAGAATTTGATGAGTCACTGAAAGATCAAAAGTATACTATTTATCGAGCGATTATTGCACAATGCGAAGAAAGGCTTTTTGAAAAAACCCGAAAAATACCGCAAACATGGATTGAACAGTGGGATGAGGAAGCAAAACAGTGGGAAAGGGATGTTCTTGAGATAAAAAATCCTAAGCATATTGCTAAAGCGAGTAGACGGCAACATCCCTTAATAAAAGAGATCTGTGTTCAAGGATATGCAGATACATTTTTTTATTATGTGCAGGCATTGAAAACAGAATTGACTGCTGAGCATATGGAAAGAATGAATAAACTCATGATGGCTCCAATTTTTAAGGAAACTTATCGTAAAGTTGTGCCATGGATGAAAAAGAATGGAATAATTGTTGAAAAATTTATCGATCCCCTTACGAACAAAAAACGGCATAAGCCTACGATGTTGCTGTTGCATTGGTGGTTATATATGGTTGACGGTATGATTACAGCACTATACGAAAAGCAACAAGAAGGGAAAGCTTCAGGGCTCTATCGTGATTTAGCATCTCTGGACATCTACTTTAAAGATATACCCCAATATACAGAATATGAAACGCTAAAAAAGATTTTGGGAAACGTTTTTTCTTGTATGATGCCTGATAATTGTGAATCTCTGTGTCTTTGTAAAAAGGCACTTCTATCATTATTGTACGATATTTCCAGTGATTATAAAGCGGCAAGAGAAATTTTTATTCACTATAAGATGCTGATTGATGCGGTAAAAGAGGGTTATCTTTCCTTTGACAAGGATTGTTATTACTCTACGGTTCAATCCAAGATATATGAATGTAAAGTGAAAGATAAAGAAGAGAAAAAAGGTCTTTGCATTGATCAGAAGACTCCAACATTTGAAGAAGCTTATAAATTAGGCGTAAAAGAATGGATGAGGGATGCAAGTGAGAAATGTGATAATCGGTTGGTTTTTTGGGAGATGCTTGTAAGAATAGACAATTCAAGAGACAAATTACGCACTATTTTCGGTGATGAGAAGGTAAAGACACTGGAAGAGGCGATTAAAAAAGAGCAAGAAAAGTTGACCAGTAAAATGAACGCAGCGATTTGGGAAAATGAAGATTTTCATTATAACGAATCCTATGAATATTTGATAGGGTATCTTCAATGATGTTGTTGTGTCGAAGGGCTCTATAAGGTTGTTGGGGCGTTTGTGACGTGTTTTTGTAAAAAATCATGAGCGGCATTGAGAGAAAATATCAGTGAAGCTGTAAAATGTGCGTGGCGGGGTTTTCTATTACAAGAGGGTGCTCTGTGTCGCATCATGAGGATGCATAGAGGTGCATGTCTTGTTGCCTCAAGCACAGTTTTAACAGGATTGAGGCGAGACAATTCTTTTAAATCTATTGTGTCAAACTGTTTGGATTGGAATGGGGAAAAGAATGTTATGGAAAGTCTATAACAGTGAAGGGTCGAATAGTGTAAATATCAATGCTTTTGTGAGGTGTTTTTCTCAGTGAAGATGGATGTGTTTATTGTTTGTCGTGATGTTTTTACGCATTCTCAAAGCGTGAGAGCGTAACATTTAAAAAGTGAGAATATAACAACTTTATCGTTTCTGGTTTAAAAAATGGGGAGTGATACCTTCAAGGATGCTTTTAAGAATAGTCTTTGAGGTTTAAAGACCTTTTTTGAGTGTTTCTTCTAATTTTTTGCGAATGCGTTCATTGCCGGCAATGATATTTTTTTTGCGAAATATCGCGTCGCCCCCTTCTTTATCGGTGACAAAACCACCGGATTCGCGAACCATCAGTATTCCAGCAGCCATATCCCAAATTTGCAGATTATCTTCCCAAAATCCGTCGGTTCTTCCAGCAGCAACATAGGCCAAATCAAGAGCTGCTGCGCCAAAACGGCGAAGACCCGCAACTTCTGCCATCACATTGCGCAATTCAATAAGATAGGCGCCGTGGTCTGAACGGCCCAAATGGGGCATGCCCGTGGCAATAACACAATCTTCTAATTTTCTGCGTGCCGAAACACGACAGCGCCGGTCGTTTAAAAAAGCACCACCACCGCGTTCAGCAGTGAAAAGTTCATCACTGACAGGATTGTAAATAACACCAGCAACGATTTTTCCTTGAGTTTCTAAGGCAATAGAAACAGCAAAAAAAGGAATGCCATGAAGAAAATTTGTCGTGCCATCCAAGGGATCAACAATGAAACGGTGCTGTGAATCTTCGCCAATGATTTCTTCAGATTCTTCCATCAGAAACCCAAATGTTGGTCGTGCTTTGCTCAATTCATTGAAAATAATTTTTTCAGCTTTACGATCAGCTTGACTTACATAATCTGCTGGTCCTTTCAAAGAGACTTGCAAATTTTGTACTTCACCATAATCACGCACCAGAGAGCGTCCAGCTTTCATCGCGGCTTGCACCATGACATTCATGATTGCAGAATGGGCCATCTTTTCTTCCTTTATTTATTATTTTTCATTGGCTCGACGCAAATAAATCAGCTCATTGGTATCAACAATGATACGTTCGCCAGCATTAATAAAAGGCGGGACAAGAATCCGCATACCGTTTTCAAGAACAGCAGGCTTATAGGAGGAGGTGACTGTTTGCCCTTTGATGGCAGGATCAGCTTCTGCAATCGTTACTGTGACTTGATCTGGAAGTGATATGCCGATAGGCTTTTCTTGATAAAGTTCAACGGTGACAGTCATGCCATCTTGTAGAAAAGCGGCACGTTCACCAACAAAGTCTTTTTGTAATTCAAGTTGTTCATAGGATTGGGAATCCATAAAAACCAAAGCATCCCCTTGTTCATAAAGGAAAGTAAAATCCTTTTGTTCCAGTCGCACGCGTTCAACCGTTTCAGCGGCACGAAACCGTTCATTGAGTTTTGTACCATCAATTAAATTTTTCATTTCAACTTGATTAAATGCACCACCTTTTCCTGGTTTTACAGCATTGCATTTAACAGCGACCCATAGGCTGCCTTGATGTTCAATAACGTTACCAGGGCGAATTTCGTTGCCATTAATTTTCATCGTCTCTATCCAATCCTCTTTCTTAGCGCTCTCTTTTGGTTTTTAAAGCAATACCCCTTGTTGTTTCGACAGTGCGCGTTTTCGTCATTTTTGTGATAAGAGCCCTTTTTTCCTTTCGGTAGACTCTCTCATGGTCTTTGTTGTGTGCTCTTTCATCCCTCTTGCTGTGGATTTCCTCATGATCTTTCTCAAGAAAAAAGCCTAGAGAGTAGCAAAAATGTCTCTTTGTATTCTTACTTTCCAGCTCTTTGCAAGATCATAAAAAGTGTTTAGACGCAAGCTTTTTAAAGATTTGCACAAAGTTTTTTGAGAATTTTGCTACAAATTTTTAGAGATTTGAGAGAATTTTCTGGTACTCTTTCATCTCCCTTGCTGTGGATTTCCTCACGATTTTTTTTAAGAGAAAAGCTTGGAGAATACCAAAAATGTCTCTTTGTATTCTTGCTTTTCAGCTCTTTGCAAGACCATAAAAAACGCTTAGACGCAAGCTTTTTAAAGATTTGCACAAAAATTTTTTAGAATTTTTGGGGGAATTTATTCCGTTGTGTCGTAAAATATCATCATTGGTAGCAATGATATAATTGATAGCAATGATAGAGGTTTCGTAAAATCATGAGGTGTTTTTATGAGAATAGGTAATGAATATTTAGGACTGAGCTTGTTAGAGTGTCTCATAGAGTTTGGTATGTGCTATCGTGAGATGTTCGCTTGTGTTTTAATCAGAGATTAATTGTAAAATGGCTCTTTGTTTTAGCGAGGTTAGAACGCTAAACTTTTTTAAGCAGCGGCTATTCCTTTTTTTTACGCGGTTTTATCATGGTGGTGTGGAAGGCTGCTGTTTTGTTAGGGTAGAGGCATAAAAGGGGTAAGTGGAATATCTAAGATATCGGCCATTTCTTTTAGCCGTCTTGTCTTTTAGCCGTCCTGCATTCACATAATTTAAGTCTTTTTCATATTGCTGGATTTGTTAGAAGGTTACATTTAGAATGTTGGCTTCATGTTTTTTGAGACATTTTTAGCATTTTTCATCTAAAACGAATTTTTTTGCCTACAAAAAAATCAATTTTTTTGCTTTTAACGCTTAAAGCACTGAGATATAGCAAAAACTCTTGAAATTTCTATAAACTTTATCTCTTTGAAGCAGAGAGGTGTGTTTTAAAAGACAGGAAGAAGCTTTATCGCTTCTTTCTGTGCTTTTTCTAATTGTGCCTTGTCCATTCCTTCAAGCATTATGTCAAGATCAGGTGCTTGCATTTTTCCTTGTTGTGCAAGTATATACCACGCCGCTGCCATTACTATATCGCCTTTTGTGCCTATCCCATCTCGATAAAGTCTGGCAAGGGAGATTTGTGCCGGTGCGACCATATGGTGGGCATTGCTGAGAAGCAATTGAAAAGCGCGTTGAAAATCCGTTTCACCACCACGCCCTTCTATAAGCCATTTTGCTAAAAGAAGTTGCGCTGCGGTATGTTTGTTTTTCGCTGCTGCTTCCATGAGTTTGCGTGCATTACGGTCATCCTTTGGGCGTGTTAAAGTGCCTGAGGAAAGAATTTTTGCCGCAGCAAAAGCAGCCTCAGCATCACCAAGGGCGGCACCTTTTAAAAACCATTTGAGTGCTTGCTCATTTGCTTCATCTTCACCGCTTTGTGAAGCGACACCAGCGAGAGCCTGCTTTTCCCGCGAAGCCTTATAAAGGAGCATTTGTCCATAATAATAATAGGATTCTTTTACACCTGCCTCGAGAGATTTTTGAATAAATTGTTCACCAAGCTCTTGATTTTGTGTAACAAAATTGCCATCAAACAACATGAGGCCATAGCGCAATTGCGCTTGTGGTTCACCTTGTTTTGCTGCGCGTCCAAACCATAAAGCAGCACGTGCTCCATCAACGGGAAGGGCGCATCCTTCCATATAAATTCGCGCAAGAAGGGTTTGGGCAAAAGGATCATTTTGTTCTGCACGTCTTAATGCTTCACGAAAAGCTTTCAAATAATAGCCTTGGATATAATAGTCATAGGCTTGGTCATATTGCCCTGCTTGTAAGGGCTGGAAAGATTCATCTTTTTTTGAAGCTTCTTGAATGGTATTCAAAGAACGCTCAGGATTTGAGGATTCTGCAGAAGTGACAGCAAAGCTTTTCGCAGTGGTTGCAAACCACATCACACTCAAAATGAACAGTGTCGTGCTTGTTTTAATCATGCCTTGCTTTATCATTGGTGCTCTCTCCCCAGCAATGAAAAAATTTTACATTTTTTTTTCATCATATCAAGTGTTGGTAAGGGATTGTTGTGGGTAAAGGGGATATCAGCAATGGCAGTAAATTCATAGGTCGTTTTAATCGTTCCTCAAGAGTTGCACGCATTTTTGACTATTTTTATCTTCTTGTGTCTTTGATTGCTGTATAGAAATTTCTAAAGCTTTTCTTTTTTAAGAGGGTTACGCCCCTCATGTAAAACAGAACGCCATCCAGTTGCACATTTACGGGCTTTTTTCTTATCATTTCAAGTCTCGTAAAGGGATTATTGGGGATGAAGAGGGTATCAGCAATGGCAGTAAATTCATATTTAAAGAGATATTTCTTAAAGCCCCAAAGCCCATTAACTCTCTTTTTAGAGTATCGTATGATAAATTATTCCTTTCATGACGGCGCCTGTGAATGGTATAGCGTAAAGGTCATTGAGCACCACCATCTTTACGCTTATGAAGGTACAAGCCAGCACCATCATACACTTTGCTAGCCCCCAATGTTGTGACAGTCCTTGGTCTTTAGACGATTCATAACAGGCATTTTTATGCCTTTCTTTAGAGTTTTTATCCACACACCAGTTCTACTTGTGACGTGTAAGAAAGTGATTCAGTTGATTCAAGATAAGAGGATTTGAGATGAGAGAATCTTACAATATTCGAGGGTTTTCATTCAATAGGCAAAAAGATGAATTATCATTATAAATCAATGTATTGTATCTATAGGCATCAGCAAAAAATCAGTTGAGTTGTAAGATTGTTTCCTGCTTGGAAAAATGCTGGGCTTTTCATCTTTTCTGCACATCATTGTCTTCACTAAAGATTGCGTGTTTGTGTTCATGGAACATTGTGCGGGTGTGGAGATGTTTTTTTATCAAGATTCATGGATATTTTGCTATGATTTAAAATCTACTGAAAAGGAGGAAGGGGTGTTTAAAAGGACAGATGGCTGTCGCCACTGAAATGAGATGGATGGCGAAAAAAGATGAATGGTCTTTTATCCTTTATTTAAGAAGCTTTGTTTGGTGTTCATATCTTATTTGGGAGTGTTTGGCTGTCCCATTTAGTGTGGTCATTTTTTCTATTGAATGCTTATGAACAAAGAGAAGGGGGCTATTATGATTTGAGGGAAAAAATACCTGTTATAGATTGCCTTAAGGCAAGAGCTGTCGCAACATTGGGAATTGGTAAATAATATGATGGTGTTGGTTTGTGCTTTCATGAATGTAAAGATGGTGGTGCTTAGTGGATTTACAATGATGAGATACACCTTTAGATAATGTATTCGGTGCGGTTTCAGATTGACCCATTGAATATGCACCAACATGCTTCATGTTTTCCGTGAACAAAATTGCTTTTGATGCTCTTTTAGAGAATAGGGAAATGTCTTCAATGTGATGGATTATAACGTTATAACGTTAAAAACTTTCCTTTTGATCAGAGATGAGCTGTAAAATGGCTTTTTGTTTTACAGAATTTAGAACTCTGAAGCTTTTTAAAAGCAAGTATTCCTCTTTGCTCGAGATGATCTCATCGTGATGATATGGCGGCTGTTGTTTTGTTAAGATCTCAGTGTAAAAAAAGGACAGGGGCACATCGAGTTTTTCAGCAATTTCCTGCAAACGCCCAGCGCTTACACGATTGAGACCTGTTTCATATTTTTGAATTTGTTGCGCGCTTAGATTTAAAGATTGCCCCAATTCTTTCTGAGACATTTTCAACATTTTTCTTCTAAAGCGGATTTTTTTGCCGACAACGCATTGATTTATAATGATAATTTACTGTTTTGCATATTGAATGAGACCCCCGAATATTGTAAGATTTTCTCATTTCAAATCATATTATGTTCAATCAATTAAAGTCACTTATTTGCACGTCATAAGCGGGGTTATCGTGTGGGTAGAAAACCGTTTAGAAAGGAACAAAAATGCCTTTAATGAATCGTCTTAATGCAAGGGCTGTCGCAACATTGGGGGCTGGCAAATATAATGATGGTGCCGGCTTGCTACTTCATAAGCGTAAAGATGGTGGTGCTCAATGGCTTTTACGCTATACTATCCACGGGCGCCGTCGTGAAATGGGATTGGGTGCTTTAAGAAATGTCTCTTTAAAAAAAGCACGTGAATTAGCAACTCAATGGCGTTCTGTTTTGCATGAAGGTCGTGACCCCATTAAAGAACGTGACAAACAAAAACGTGAGGCAATGCGCAATCTCCATTATTTAAAAGATATTGCGTTGGATGCTTTTGAAAGCCGTAAAGCTGAATTAAAAGGAGATGGTAAAGATGGGAATTGGTTTTCACCTTTAAAACTTCATATTCTCCCTAAATTAGGCTGTCTCCCCGTTTCAGAGATTACCCAAAATGATATACGCAATGTGCTCGCTCCCATCTGGCATACAAAAGCTGGGACAGCTGGAAAAGCACTAAACCGCCTTAATCTCTGTCTCAAACATGCTGCTGCCTTGGGTTTGGATGTTGATTTACAAGTAACAGAAAAAGCACGCGCCCTCTTAGGGAAACAACGCCATAAAACGCAAAATAGACCAGCAATGGATTGGAAAGATATACCGGCTTTTTATAAAACACTCTGCGAAGCACCAACCCTAACACAACTGGCTTTGCGTCTACTTATTCTTACAGGCGTTCGTACCTACCCCTTGTGTCATATCCATAAAGATCAAGTTGAAGATGATATATGGACCATCCCTGCTGAGAATATGAAAGGAAGGCGTGATGCTACAACAGAATTTCGCGTGCCTTTATCAACCGAAGCATTAGAAATTTTGAAACAAGCACGCCTGCTATCTCGCAATGATTTCTTTTTTTCTGCAACCGGTCGTGGTCCTCTTGCTGAGAGGTGTATGTCAGTCTACATGAAAAAAACTGGACTTAATGCCTGCCCGCATGGTTTTCGGTCTAGTTTACGCGATTGGTTAGCTGAAACAACCGATGCCCCTTTTGAGGTCGCAGAAACCATTCTAAGTCATATGGTTGGGGGTAAAGTAGAGCGTGCTTACCGTCGTACTGATTATTTAGAGCAGCGCCGTGTTTATATGGATAAATGGGCGGCTTATGTCACAAGCAAATCTTAAAAGATGGGGTTTTGTACCCCATTTTTATTTCATTATCTGTGGATAACTTTCTCTCTTCGTTCTCTCATTTCGTTTCAATAAGACTCATAAATTATCAAATGAGAAAATACATCATAAAGTACTGTTTTTTATGATTAAACTTACTTTCAAATCTCAATAAAATATGGTTAATAAATACTTATGATTTGTTACTATTTTTAGATTGAAAGGATTTAGTTATGACTGAAAATGATGTTCTTCTTACAGACCGCGAAAGTGCAAAATTATTGCATATAAGCGTTTCAACATTTCGTCGCCATGTCACCAATGGATCTTTACCAAAGCCCTTAAAGTTTGGTTCTTTATCGCGTTGGTTAAAATCGGATCTGATGAATGTGATTGAAAAAGCCAAAACGCAACGTCAACATCTCAGTGATGTGGCATAAAAAAACCTTGTCACGTAAGGACGGACAAGGCTTTCTCAAATTATCGTAAATTGAAAATAGCAAAAACCGTCCTGTGACGCAACGTCTAAGGACAAGAAAAATGTATCATTTTATAAATGCTCGGGGCATTACAAATGCCTTGCGGGGTGTCTGGCATGGTGCTTATGGACTTGCCCGCTGCCCTGCCCATGATGATCAAGTGCCTAGTTTATCTCTATGTTCTTTTAAAGAGACCTTAGCAGAGCTTTATTTACGCAAGCGTGGGATCACTTGTAACTTGCCCCCCTAGTTTACGCTTTCATAGCAAAGCCCCCATCCCTCTGGCAAAACCATCCCCGCGTTGGTTGCTCTTGTTGAGGGTGGTGGCTCCTTTGCAATCCATAGAACCTTTTAACAAGACAATGGATGCTTGCTGCCCGTGCTTATCGCCAAGGCTTCAATGTCTTGATGATGCAAGCTCCCGAAGGAGCTGATTTTAATGATTTTTTACCCTTTGAAAGGAATATCTTATGGACCACAAAAATAAAACTGATTTAACCAATAACAATGGCAATACTTCTTTAAATGATACTGATAACGATAACACCCCTGTCTCTTTAAAGGAGCATCCCTGTTTACAAGCCATCCCTTATGAACAGGCTTTGCAACAAATGGGCTGGGGTGAATTAAAACCGATTAACACCGCTCTTTTACCGGTCGAGCCTTTTCATGCTACACAAGTTCCATTGGTCTTGGGAAGGTATATTTATGATATTGCTAACCATCAACAATCCCCTGTCGATTTTGTGGCTGTCTCTGCTATCTGTGCTTTAGCAACCGTGATTGGCAATGGGGTTCGTATCGCTCCAAAACAGCATAGTAATAATTGGAAGATTGTTCCTAATCTATGGGGGATGATTATTGGTCAACCTTCTGCACGAAAAACACCTGCCATGCAAGCCGCTTTAACACCTATCGCTCACCTGCAAAAAGAATGGTATCAAGAATGGAAAAAACAAAAAAAACGTGCAAAAATTAAAGAAATCCTTGAGGAGCTCAATCAGAAAGAAAAGAGAAAACAAGCTTCTAAAGCTCTTAAAAAAGGAGATTCTGAGGCTGCCAATGCTCTTTTGTCGGAAACCCTTTCTAAAGACAATGAAAAAGATGATTGCCTCTCTCGCTTTATTGTCAATGATGTGACCGTCGAAAAGCTTGGGGAATTACTCAATGAAAACCCGCGGGGATTATTGATGGTTCGTGATGAACTTTCTGGTTTTTTAGCAAACTTGGAACTTAAGGAATATCAAACAGACCGTGGGTTTTATTTACAAGTTTTTAATGGGGATCAACTCTATACCTATGACCGTATTGGGCGTGGAACGATTCATATTCCCAATGCAACCCTTTCCATTATTGGGGGAATACAACCTTCTCGGATTATTCCTATCATTCAGGCAATGCTTTCTGGAAAAGCAGATGATGGTTTATTGCAACGGTTTCAAATGATGGTATGGCCCGATAAGATAAAAAAATGTACATGGATTGATAGAGACCCCTTAAAAGATGCCTATAAAGACTATGAAGAGGTGTTTCGTTCTTTTCGCGATAAACCCTTGGGATCACCTGAACACCCGATTGTGATGCGTTTTTCTCCCGATGCACAAGAGATGTTTAGTGAGTGGTGGGAAAATCATCAGAAAGAGATCAGAAGAGATGATCTCTCTGAACCCTTACAAGCGCATTTAGCAAAAATGGACAAAACCATACCAAGCCTTGCCCTGATTTTTGAACTTGTTGAAGGGGGTCGTTTTGAAATCACTCTCCCTTCTCTTTCCATGGCTTTGCGTTGGGAAAACTATCTGTTAAGTCATGTAAAAAGGCTTTATGCTGCTGCGGATATACTGATAAAAGAGCGTGCAAATTTGATTATAGAGCGCTGTGAATGCTTACCTGAGGTTTTTACTGCTCGTGATATCTACAGACGCTGCTGGACGCATTTAAAGGACAAGGAAGCGGTCAAACAAGCTTTAGAGCTTTTATGCCATACAAACCACATTCGCAAAAAGTTCATAACCCATCAGACAAGTAAATCGAGTACCTATTATGAATGGCATCCTTTGGTAAAAAACGAGAATGCAAGGCAATAAAGCGAATGAACAGAAGATGATTTTAAAGAGTGCTGGCAAAAGAGAAAGATATGATCTGAATGGATAGTCATAACTCAGGTCATATTCTTGTCAGTCGTTGTCGGTTGATTTACCCCCTCATTTTTAAAAAAACTTTTCGATAAAAATAAAAAACATTATATTTCAATATGTTAGTAAGTTTTGAGAAAAAAAACATCCCAATAAGATGATTTATATAGACAATTAATGATATCAATTGAATAAAACCTGTCAGTATCTGTCTAAAAATTGAACTGACAGCAATTATGATATTTTGAGATCATAAAACACTTCAAAATAACTATTTTGATCTCTTAAAACACGGTTCGAATTTGTTTTTATTTCCGTAAAATGAATAGTAAATTTTACTACTTTGCTGTTTATAATTGCAACTTGTTAAATTTTTTTGAGGGAATTGATAGGTTTTCGCGCCATTTTGGTTTATTGGGTACTCGATATTTGTTCTAAATGTATTTATGAAACGCCATTGTGATTCTTACACTGTTAATGAGTCAATGTCATAAGGTATGGAGTTTCTCTATAATGTCTCAAACCATCAATTTTGATAACAAACAATCCTCTTTACGCTCTCTCTTACAATCCTATCGTGAAAAATCAATCTCAGATCAAGAAAAGCAAAAGGCTTTCGAAAAGTTTGTAATTGCTTATCTCACGCAAGACCCTCTCCAATGCCAAGAATATGAAACGGTCCAAAGCTATAGAGACGTGGCTGATGTGCATGGATGGAAAGGAAGCGATGAAGATACGGATATTGATCTGGTGGCAAAAATCCGTGATTGCAATGAGTATGTCGCCATTCAATGTAAATTTTATGAGAAAAATTATCAGATCACGCAAGAAAACATTGAAAGCTTTATCGCCATCTCAGGTAAAAATCGTTTTAAATATCGCCTTCTTATTGACAGCACGCAAGGGGAATTAAGCGAAAACGCCAATACCATGATTGAAGGACAAGCGGTTCCGGTTTATCGCATTAATCTCTTCAATATGGAAAACAGTGCGATTGATTGGGGGATTTTTGAAACAGAAGGGAAAATTGTTCTTAAAGATAAGAAACAAAAGTTGCCTTTTACCCATCAGAAAGAAGCCATTGAAGCTGTCTGTGAGGGTTTAAAAGAAGCAGACCGTGGCAAGCTGATTATGGCTTGTGGAACGGGTAAAACTTTCACCAGTCTCAAGATAGCAGAACAAATAGCCGGAACAGGCAAGCGTGTTTTGTTTTTGGTGCCTTCTCTTGCTCTTATGTCACAAACCATACGCGAATGGACAACGGATGCACAAATCCCGTTGCGTTCCTTTGCTGTGTGTTCGGATAAGCAAATAGGCAAGCGGCGTTTCAATAATGATGATGATGCTGAACTGAGTGCCTCGGATCTTGCTTTGCCTGTCACAACCGATGCGCAAATGCTTGGAGAGAAAGGAAACAAAGTTTCTCCCCATGTTATGAATGTTGTTTTTGCTACTTACCAATCAATCCAAGTGATTGCTGATGCACAAAAGGACCATGATTTACCTGAATTTGATCTGATCATTTGCGATGAAGCCCATAGAACAACGGGGGCGGCTTTGGGAACGGATAAAAGTGAATCTGATTTTATCAAGGTTCATGATAACAGCATTATTCAGGGCAAAAAACGTCTTTACATGACCGCAACCCCGCGCATCTTTAGTGACAATGCAAAAAGGCGTGCGGATGAACTTGATGCCGTGCTGGCGTCTATGGATAATGAGACAATCTATGGAAAACAGCTTTATTTTTATAGCTTCTCCGATGCCGTCAAGAATGACCTCTTAACGCCTTATAAGATTATTGTCTTAGGTGTGGATGAGAGCATGGTGCATGATACAATGGACATTCCTACCAACCATAAGAATTATGAACTTCTTCTTGATGATAGAACAAAGATCTTAGGCTGTTACCAAGCTCTTAGCAAAATTGATTTGAAAGTTGATCTTGGTGATGACCCTAACCCCATGCGGCGGGCATTGGCTTTTTGTAAAGATATTAAAACCTCGCAACGCATTCGTGATACCTTTGAAGGTAAGGGTGTTAAGAGAGCTTTCCGTAAAATCCACAAAGAACACAAAGATACACCTCCTCTTCTCTGTGAGGTGCAACATATTGATGGAAAAGATGGTGCCAAGAAACGAACGGAATTGCTTGATTGGTTGGAAGATGATGCGGGGGAAAATACCTGCCGTATCTTAACCAATGTTCGTTGTCTCTCTGAAGGTGTGGATGTTCCTGCTCTTGATGCGGTGATGTTTTTACACCCGCGCAAAAGCCAAGTGGATGTGATACAAGCGGTGGGGCGTGTGATGCGTCGGGCTCCCAATAAGAAAAGAGGCTATATCATTTTACCGGTTGGCGTGCCGGCTGGGATTTCCCCTGAATTGGCTTTAAAAAACAATAAGAAATACAGTGTTGTTTGGCAAGTTCTCAATGCTTTGCTTTCTCATGATGAGAATTTTAGCAAAACCCTTAATCAAATGAACTTAGGGCAAGATGTAAGTCATATTATCGATATTGTCACGGTTTCTCAAAAGATGGAGATAGAAAATGTAACAACCGTTGTTGATGATGTTCCCTTACAAGCGAAAACAGAAAGCGCAAATGCTTCTTTTGCTACGACTGTCCGTAAATCCCTTTCTCATCATAATGGGCAAGGACAACTGCCTCTGTATAAGGCATTTCCCAATGCTTTTAGAACATTTCTTGTCAAAAGATCTACTATGAGTGATTATTGGGAAAACTGGGCTGGTAATGTTGCTGATATTGCACAAAATCATATCAACCGCCTGCAAAACATGCTTGCTGATGAAAAGAGCAAAGCACGCCGTGCTTTTGATGCGTTTCTCAAAGAATTACAAAACAACTTAAACAGTGATATCAAGCAAGAGGAAGCTGTTGAGATGTTAGCGCAGCATCTTGTCACGCGTCCTGTATTTGAAGCTTTGTTTGATGGCAATCAATTTGTTCAAAACAATGCCATCTCACAAGCAATGGAAAAGATCTTAAAGGAATTAGACAAGACAAATATTGAAGAGGAGACAAAAGAGCTTAAAGAATTCTATGACAGTGTCAAATTCCGTGCTTCTGGAATTACCGAACCCCATGCAAGACAAAATCTGATTATCAAACTTTATGAAAGCTTTTTTGCCAAGGCTTTCAAACGTACAACAGATAAGCTTGGGATTGTTTATACCCCTGTTGAGGTTGTGGATTTTATTATTCATTCGGTTGATGATGTTTTACGCAAGGAATTTGGCAAGAGCTTAGGCTCCCGTGGTGTTTCTATTCTTGACCCCTTTACGGGAACAGGTACCTTTATCACAAGGCTTTTGCAATCCGATCTCATTAAATCAGAGGATATGGAATATAAATTCCGTCATGATATCCACGCCAATGAGATTGTTCTCTTAGCTTATTATATAGCAGCGATTAATATTGAATCGACTTATCATAGTCTTATGAAAGGAGATTATATTCCCTTTAAACATATTGGATTAACCGATACGTTTCAGATGCTTGAAGAGAAAAATCTGCTGCAAAAATTGTTTAAAGAAAACAGTGAGTATTTAGAACATCAGAAAAAGCTGAATATTGAGGTTATCTTTGGTAACCCTCCTTATTCTTTTGGACAAAAAAGCGAAAATGATAATGCAAAGAATACACCTTATCCACTCTTAGATAAACGTATCAGTGAAACTTATGCTGCTCAATCCAGAGCGAATAATATTAATAGACTTTATGATAGCTATATTCGTGCCATTCGTTGGGCAAGTGACCGTATAAAAGACCGTGGTGTTATTGGTTTTGTAACAAATGCTGGTTTTGTAGATGCAAATTCTATGACAGGTTTACGAAAATGTTTTGTTGAGGAATTTAGCAGTCTTTATATTTTCCATTTGCGGGGGAATGCCCGAACTTCTGGAGAACAACGTAAGAAGGAAAGTGGTGGAATTTTTGGAGAAGGCTCCCGATCTCCCATTGCCATCTCTATTCTCGTAAAAAATCCAGAATCCAAACAGCGTGGTAAAATATATTTCCATGATCTTAAAGATTATCTCACAAGAGAAGAAAAGCTTAAGTCAATTAAGGAATTTGGTAGTATTGATGGCATTACACGGAGTAATCGCGGTTGGAAAATCATTACACCAGACAAACATGGTGATTGGATAAATCAACGTGATGACAATTTTAAAACATTTATAGTCTTAGGTGACAAGAAGAGTAATAATAAAAAGCTCTTTGAAAACTTTTCGTGTGGCATTTCAACTAGTCGTGATGCATGGGCTTATAACTCAAGTCGTGAATCTTTAGCGAAAAATATGAATAATATGATTGCTTTCTATAATAGCGAAGTAGAACGTTTTAATGACGCCCATCCACATAGCGACCGTAAAACACGTGCAAAAGCTGTAGATAGTTTTGTTAACATTGATACGACAAAGATCAGTTGGAGTAGTAGTTTAAAAGAAGAATTGGTAAGAGGCAAATGTTCTGAATTTGAAAATAATTGCTTAGTTCAAAGTTTGTATCGTCCCTTTACACGGCAATGGCTATACTACAGTCGCATTTTAAACGAAAGAACTTACCAACTTCCGCAAATATTCCCTATGGGAAAAATGGTTGAAAACAGGGTGATACAAGTTACTGGCATAGGAGGGAAAAAAAGCTTTTCTGTTTTGATGAATAAAAATTTACCTGACTTGAACATGATGGATGGTGCTAGCCAATGCTTTCCACGCTATATTTATGAAGATATTGAGGTTTCAAAAGACAAAAATAAAAAACAGCCTCATTTATTTACAAATTCTACAGAAGAAAACAAAACCTCTGGTTTACAGAGGCGTGATGCCATCACTGATGAGGGATTAGCACATTTTAAAACAGCTTATCCTAATGAGAACATCACTAAAGATGATATCTTCTATTATGTTTACGGTCTCTTGCATTCAGAAGATTACCGTGCTCGCTATGCTGATAATCTCTCTAAAGAATTGCCTCGCATCCCTTGCGTAAAGAGTGCTAAAGATTTCTGGGCATTTGTTAATGCTGGTCGTGAATTAGGCAATTTGCACGTCAATTATGAAACTGTAGAGCCTTATCCCGTGACCTTTAAAAAAGGCAATCCAAAACTTACAGATATCAAGAACCCCGAAAAGTTTTATTACGTTACAGAAATGAAATTCGCAAAAATCAAAAATAGTAAGGAAAAGGATAAGTCTACAGTTATTTATAATAGCAATATCATCATAACAGATATACCTAAGGAAGCTTATGAGTATATCGTGAATGGTAAACCCGCTCTTGAATGGGTTATGGGGCGTCAATGTGTAAAGACTGATAAAAAGAGTGGCATTGTTAATGATGCCAATCGCTATGCACTTGAGACCATTGGCAACCCTGCTTATCCATTGGAATTGTTCCAAAGGGTTATTACTGTAAGTTTAGAAACAATGAAAATTGTTAAGAACTTACCAAATCTAGAATTAAGAGAAACTGAATAGATTTATGAATCATGCCAATCTTATAAGGGGTATAGATCTTATAATCATCATCTATACTCTCTTATTAGGTTGCTTACCTATAATCTTAAAAGGAATGGTTTACCATGCGCAATTCTAAAAAGAGAAGCTTTGCACTTTTAAACACTCTTATTTGGATTGCTTTAAGGCTTTTAAGAAATCCCATCTTAAATAGAATGAGATTTTTTTACATTGCCTTTAAAAGATTATATCGCAATCTCAAATGAGAACATCATATTTTTCAAAAGTTCTCTTTAAAGAGAATTATGCGTATGAATAGGTTGTATTTATCAATAGAGATTGTTTTTTGTCTTTTTAGTGTTTTTTTCTTTAAAACACAAAGTTTCAAAACTCAAAACCCCCTTTAAATTGATAAGTTACTCTTTATAATTTATAACATGCCTCATAACCATCTCTTATCTTTTGAAAGGCTTTAAAGGATTATATGCCCTCTCATAAAACACGATTTAATTATTCATTAAAATCATAAATGCTGTCTGTTCAATTTTTAGACAGATACTGACAGGTTTTATTCAATTGATATCATTAATTGTCTATATAAATCATCTTATTGGGATGGTTTTTTTCTCAAAACTTACTAACATATTGAAATATAATGTTTTTTACTTTTATCGAAAAGTTTTTTTAAAAATGAGGGGGTAAAATAACTGCTAATCACTGACAAGAGACAAAAGCCCATAAAAAGGTATTTTGATAAGGATATAAGAATCCAAAATGTTATTCATAATAAATCAAAGCCGCATGATCATATTATCCTTTTATGAGAATGATGCGGTGGCTATAGAAAATGAATCAAAAATAGATTTAAATCAAAAGCGTTGGTTATAAAGACGCGATCTCTTTATAAAATGACAACGAAATTCACAAAAATATTCACAAGGCATCTCATAAAAATAATCATGCATTATAAAGTTAAAAATAAGCATCATAAGAGCGTTTTTAGTTATTATGATGTTTAAAAGAGCAAAATAACGCAATTGCGTAATATAGAGTCAAATAGAGGCAATAAAACAGAAAATATTTATAAGCATATGATGCATATTTATACACAATGGTATAAAAAATAATTATAAAAAACACAAAAAATAATAAAAGATAGTTGACAATAAATACGTATTTTGTTATATAAATACTCAAGTGATTAAAACCACTTAGTGTTAAGCGGGTAGGTTACGAAACAGCCTCTCCTATGCTTTTTAAAATACTGGCTTTCTTTTATGCTATAAAATGCATATAGTGATTTTGCCGGGTGTAGTCACACCATACAATACCCTATGGGGAAAGTGTGACAACGGACTTAACACCGTGGTTTTAGCGCCCGGCGCTCTTTTAGAGCTGTCAATTAAAACCTTTTATATGTTAAGAAAGAATTTCAAATGAAATCTACAGTTAAGAACACCCCCGTTATCTCATCCAAAAAATATGAATTAACCACTGAAAACTTCACTTTTGATGGGATTACTTTACACCGCATTCGCGCATTAAGAGATTTTGATGATGTAAAGGCTGGTCAATTGGGTGGCTTTATCGAAAATGAAGATAACCTCTCTCATGATGGCAATTGTTGGATTTATGATAATGCCGCGGTTTTTTTGGATGCCAAGCTTTATGAGAATGCTAAAATTTATCAAGAAGCTAAAGTTTTTAGACAAGCCAAGGTTTATGGAAATGCTACTGTAAATGGCAAGGCATGGGTGTTTGATTATAAAGCTCATGTTTATGAAAATGCAAAAATTAACGATAACGCTAGGGTCTGTGGTCATGTCTATGGCAATGCCGTTGTAAGTGATAATGCTACTATTGCTGATGGTGCCAAGGTTTATGATAACGCACGGGTTTATGAGAGGGCACATATTTGTGGCTATGTTTTTGGAAATGCCCATGTTTATGGTAAATCACGTATTTATGTATGGGCACATATTTATGATAATGCCCATGTCTTTTGCAATGCCTGGATTAAGGATTATGCAAGTGTCTATGGCAATGCAAAAGTCTCTGGCTCGGCGCGCGTTGGTTGCTTGGCAAGAATTTATGATAATGCCAAGGTTTATGGTAAATCAAATATCGATCATCATGTAAAAATTTATGGCAATGCCGTGGTTAATAGCCATATCAAAATTCGTGATGATATTTGTACTAATGATCAGTCTCTTAAAGATGCTGCGTAAATAACACCGCGGGCGCGGCGGGGGCGCCCCTCTCTAAATTTCATTCAAAATTTTACTAACTATAGATTAGGAGCTCCCTATGACCACTATAAATGTATCTAAAATTGTATCCAAAAAATATGAAATTACAAATGAAACCCGTGTTTTTGATAACCATACCCTTTATCGAATTAAAGCTTTAAGAGATTTTGATAATATTAAAGCTGGTCAATTGGGTGGGTTTATAGAAGATGAGAGTAATCTCTCTCATGAGGGCAATTGCTGGGTTGCTGATGATGCGTATGTTTTAAAACCCGGTCGTGTTTATGAGAATGCTAGGGTTTATGGCAATGCTGCGGTTGGTGGTTTTGTTTATGGCAATGCGCATGTTTATGATTTTGCCAAGGTTTTTGCCAATGCCCATGTCTATGATAACGCACGGGTTTTTGATAGTGCAAAAATTATCAGTAATGTCCATATTTATGAAAATGCAAGTGCCTATGGCATGGCTATTGTTACTAAAAATGCCTATGGCAATACAAGAGAGAATGTTTATACAGAACGGCTCTCTCCTTATGGCGAGATTTCCTTTGTAATGTGTCGTCCATAAAAAGCAGCATAATAACACCGCGGGCGCGGCGGGGGCGCCCCCTTCTTAAGAACATTTCATTCAAAATTTATTAAATATTTAGATTGGGTTTTCTCATGATTAGTACAGTTGTAACTAAAAAATATGAATTAACAAATGAAATCAAAGAAATTTACCAAAATAAGGATGGTAAATTTGTGCCTATAAATCTTTATCGCATTCGTGCTTTAAGAGATTTTGATGATGTCAAGGCTGGTCAATTGGGTGGTTTTATTGAAAATGAAGATAACCTCTCTCATGATGGTAATTGCTGGGTTTATGATGAGGCGTGGGTTGCTGACAATGGCGTCGTGTCTGAAAATGCAAAACTTCGTAATGAAGCTGTTGTTGCTAAACATGCTAAAGCTTATGGGAATGCTGTTATTAGTGATCATGCTAAAGTTTATGGTCATGATACCCATGTTTATGACAATGCCAAGGTTTATGATCATGCTAGTATCTCAGGGAATATGTGGTTTCGAGACAAGGGATGGGTTTATGGCAAGTGCGTGGTTAATGGGAATGCCAAGGTTTATGGTCATGCCAAGGTTTGTGGTCAAGTTTATGACAATGCCAAGGTTTATGATCATGCTAGTATCTCAGGGAATATGTGGTTTCGAGACAAGGGATGGGTTTATGGCAAGTGCGTGGTTAATGGGAATGCCAAGGTTTATGGTCATGCCAAGGTTTGTGGTCAAGTTTATGACAATGCCGTGGTTTATGGAAAAGCCTTTATTACTATAGAGGCAAAAATATATGACAATGCAAAAGTTTTGCATAGTGCTTATGTGAATGGCTCTGTTTATGGCAATGCAAAAGTATCGGGCTCTGCTTATGTAAGTGAGGGTGCTCATATTTTTGAAAATGCTAGGGTTTATGGAAAAGCGGTTATTGAAAAAAATATCAAGATTTATGGCAATGCAAAAATATTTGGAAATGCGTATGTTCGTAATGAAGTAAGTGATGATGTTATAATCAATAGCCGTGAAAAAATTATCGAAAATGAAGCTGCATAAATAACGGCGCGGGGGGTGCCTGCTTTCCAAATTCTTTCATTTAAAATCTCATGTTCTATAAGGATTGTTCCTATGCAAAAGAAATTTGCACTTACAAATGAAACGCGTCTCTTTGGTAATCGCATATTGTATCGCATTCAGGCTTTAAAAAGCTTTTCTGATGTCAAGGCTGGTCAACTCGGTGGCTTTATCGAAAATGAAAGCAATTTATCTCATGATGGTAATTGCTGGGTTTATGGTAATGCTCTGGTTTTAAACTCAGGTCGGGTTTCTGAAAATGCTAGGGTCTATCATAACGCTATTATCGCTGGTTATGTCTATGGAAATGCTATCGTTCTTGGTAAATCGATCATTTATGACCATGCTCATGTCTATGGTAATGCACAAATTTATGATCACGCCCGTGTCGTCAATTATGTTCATATTTATGAAAATGCTAATAGTCACGGCATTGTTATGATTTTAGAAAAGACACGTGATGATATTGAAACAAGGTCTTATATCGAATTGCTTTCCAATAATGAAATAAAAATCATCTGGCTGCGTAATAAAGCCTTTTTAAACATTTAGAGCGCCGCGGCGGTCATTCCCTTTTTCCAACATTTTTCATGCAACTTTTTTCACAAAAGAGATTGTGAGGGGTCTTATGATGTCCAAAAAATACAAACTAACCAATGAAACAAAACAACTAAAAGATAAAATTACACAAAAAATTACAACGCTTTATCGCATTCAGGCTTTAAAAAGCTTTTCTGATGTCAAGGCTGGTCAACTCGGTGGCTTTATTGAAAAGGAAGAAAATCTTTCTCATAACGGTCTTTGCTGGGTTTATGATAATGCATTGGTTTATAAACATGCCCGTGTTTATGACAATGCAAAAATACGAGGCAATGCGCAAATTTGTGGTCTTGTCTATGGCAATGCTCAGGTGCATGATAAGGTGTTTATTTCTCAATATGCAAAAATTTATGACAATGCATTTGTTTATGATAGTGCGCATGTGGCGGGCTATGTTTATGGCAAGGCTCGTGTCTATGGCAATAGTCGCGTTTCAATTGAAGCCCATGTTTATGGCAATGCGCATCTTTTTCATAATAGTTATCTTTTTGAATATGCAAGGCTTTATGGCAACGCTAGAGTGTTAGGCTCTGCTTGTCTTTTTAGCACTGCGCGTGTTTATGGCTATGCTGTTGTTAATAGCCGTGCCAAAATTTATGGCAAGGTTTATGACTATGCAAAAGTGAGTGGCTGTGCACAAATTTATGGCTCTGTTTATGGAAAAGCTCAGGTTTCTCATACGATCAAGGTCTTTGGTCGTGCTTGTGGGCGTGCAAAACTGAATCGAAAAAGTGAGATAAGAGAGGTTCCAAAAAATAAGGAGGTTAATAAGAGCGATATTCTTATAGAGATTATTGATACTGAAGAATAAACAATAAATGCGGGGGGCGTTGGTTTCATGCCATTTCAAAATACAAGAGTGCAAAAAAGAAAGCCGTGCCATTTTTACGTGACGCGGCTTTCATGTCTCTCATGTTGAATCAATCATCACTCTAAGGAGTTATAAGCACATATATACAAGACGTATTATATTGCAAGCTCTCTAGTCTGTTTATAAAAACTTATCCAAAATAATATAAAGGAATGATTATGAAAGCGTTCTTTTAGATTATCACATTTGAATGAGAAAACATGTTAACTCTCTTAATGATTATAAAACCTCTTCATAACAATGCCCTCATTTTTGAGGTGGTCAATTTGAAAGAAAGCACCTTCTCAAAACACCTCTTTAAAAGGTATTAAGCTCATTTTTTGAATTAGCAAAATTAACCACTTCAAATTTGGATGCGTTCTCTTTCTATAGCTCTCTTTAAACATCTGCGTTTAATGATGTTATCTCTCAACTTCTCTCTGTTTATAAAAAAGGTGCCCTCATTTTTGAGGTAACTAAAATCACTCAATTCAAATTGCATTTATTACTTTAACCGTATTATCAAAACAGCTTTTGAAACGTGTTTTGCATTCTATCATTAAAAGCATATAGTTTTAACAATGCGATTTATTATGATAAAAACGTCTTGTACAATTTATGACCTGTTATGACTGATAACTGCTTTGCATTTCATTTGAATGCTCTCATGTGTTATAACATTGGCATCATGATTTGCTTTTTATGCTCTGTTTATAGATGGCTATTGTTTGTAAAAAATGGTCAATTAAATTGTGCATAAAAGTGTGGATTCTTAAGTGGATTCATATAAAATAAATGCACTTAATATACTGATTTTATTGTATTTTTCTTCATGATACGCTTTCTTTTGCCGATAAAGATGTCGCGAAAAAGGTTTTTGTCTTGCATTTCATTCCCCCACCGGGTGCGAGCGCCCTCGCATTAGTATTCCGGGAGCTTGAAAATACTGAGCTTAATCAGCCTTTTTGCTTTTAGTGCTAAAAGCACCTGGACATAGCAAAAACTCCCGGAATCCGGGAGATACCCACAAAAGGGTATCGATTTTAATGTATTAAGCTTTCGGGTTTTCAAGGCCCTTATTGGTCGTTGCGTAGGCGACCAAAATCACACGGTTAAACCATAAAGCACTTTTAGGGGATTTACAATAAAAATGAAAAAGTTTCTTTACTGTAGAGTTTTGTAATGAGAGTGACTTCTTACATGAGAGGTACTGCGCTGTTTATCCAATCGAAAATGGTGAGAAAAGCAGTGGCACTTTTGCGTGTTGATCTTGTTTGTTTAACATTTTTCTCTAAAGCGATTTTTTTGCCAATAAAAATATCGTTAAGAAGGTCTTTGCCTTGCATTTCATTCCCCTACTGGGTGCGAGCGCCCTCGCATTGGTATTCCGGGAGCTTGAAAATACTGACCTCGATCAGTCTTTTGCTTTTAGTGCTAAAAGCACCTGGACAGAACAAAATCTCCCGGAATTCTAAAATACCTATAAAGCAGGATAAATTTATCCTATCGGGGCTTTAAGGGCTATATTAGTCGTTACGTAAGCGACCAAAACGCTTTTTAAGTAATAAAGCTCTTTAAAGAAATGAGCAATTTGAAACTGCACCAACATGCTTCATGTTTTCCGTTAATAACATTGCCTTTGATGCTCTTTTAGAGAATAGGGAAATGTCTTCAATGTGATGGATTATAACGTTAAAAACTTTCCTTTTGATCAGAGATGAGCTGTAAAATGGCTTTTTGTTTTACAGAATTTAGAACTCTGAAGCTTTTTAAAAGCAAGTATTCCTCTTTGCTCGAGATGATCTCATCGTGATGATATGGCGGCTGTTGTTTTGTTAAGATCTCAGTGTAAAAAAAGGACAGGGGCACATCGAGCTTTTCAGCAATTTCCTTCAAACGCCCAGCGCTTACACGATTGAGACCCGTTTCATATTTTTGAATTTGCTGTGCGCTTAGATTTAAAGATTGCCCTAATTCTTTTTGCGATATTTTCAACATTTTTCTTCTGAAGCGAATTTTTTTGCCGATAAACATGTCGTTAAGAAGGTCTTTGCCTTGCATTTCATTCCCCCACCGGGTGCGAGCGCCCTCGCATTGGTATTCCGGGAGTTGAAAGAACTGAAGTCTGAATCAGCCTTTTGCTTTTAGTGCTAAAAGCACCTGGACATAGCAAAAGCTCCCGGAATTCCGGGAATCCGTGAAACGGATTAATTTTTTACGTTCAGACTCTAGGGCTTTCAAACCCATATTGGTCGTTGCGTAGACGACCAAAACACCTGGCGAATAATAAAGGAATTTTAGGGGATTGCAATAGAAATGAAAAAGTTTCTGTAATGTATCGTTTTGTAATGAGAGCTATTTCTTCGTGAGAGGTACTGCGCTGTTTATCCAATCGAAAATGGTGAGAAAAGCAGTGGCACTTTTGCGTGTTGATCTTGTTTGTTTAACATTTTTCTCTGAAGCGATTTTTTTGCCAATAAAAATGCCGTTGAGAAGGTTTTTGCCTTGCATTTCATTTTCCGAACCTAGTGCGAGCGCCCTCGCATTAGTATTCCGGGAGTTGAAAGAACTGACCTCGATCAGCATTTTGCTTTTAGTGCTAAAAGCACTTGGACAGAACAAAATCTCCCGGAATTTTAAGACATTTGCAAAGCAGGAAAAATTTATTTATCGAGGCTTTGGGGCTTTAAGTCCCCCACTAGTCGTTGCGTAGGTGCCCCCAACACTCTTTTCGTCATAACGTTATTAAGGAATAAAGTCATTTGAGCCGTGACCAATAAAACGCAAACAGCTTGGCTCAAAAAGAAGAGCTTTTGTTGAGGTGCAAATCTCTATTTTTGAGAGACAGTTTTTAAGTTTTACCGTCTCAAATAAATCAAACTTGCACCTCGAAGAGGGGATTTATTTATTATCATACATACGGATATGATCACAGAGCTCGCCATTCCACACATACTGAAAAATAGAAGCTATACGTCCATTCTCTTTTGGTGTTAGCATGTAAGTTAAAGTTACGCCTATGTTTTGCTGTTGTTTTGGTTGATCTGTAGAGATCACATGATATCCCTTTCGCCGCAATAGATCGACAAATACGGGGGTAAAATTATCTGCTGGATTGTTTTTCTTTATAATAAGCGTTGTTGTTGCTGCCGGTAAACGATTTTTGATCTCTTGATAAAAATCGTTAGCGATAAATTTCGCAGCACTCGGCTTAATACCTTGACCAACATAACTAGATGAAATTCCGTTAACAGACGCACAACCCGCTGCTAATACAAGCGGTGGCAACACTAAATATTTGAACATTTTGATTTCCCCCTCATCATTATTACTTCCTCTTCAGAATTCTTCTAAATTGGAAAGTTCCTATAAATTAAGAGCACTTTTACTACTTATCATGTGTAACAAAATATCAATTTCTAATCAAGTAGGAATAAATCAGCCTTTCATGCGTTTTTTTAACAATCATCTTCAAGAGCAATGAAAGCTTATGCTTAAGAGACAAATTCTTTCGAACACCCCGCATTTAGATGATTTAATCCTGTTGCCTATTCTTGAATTTGTTGCGCGCTTACACCTCATCAACATCCTCATTTTTGCGGTCTGCTGCAAAGCGAAGAGGATGCGAAAAGCGGTGGAACTTTGGCGTATTGATCTTGTTTGTTGAAGTGAATTACAGGGGTATAGAGTGTGTCCCAAAATCAATATGAGATCGTTGTTCAAATTGAATTAATGCATCAGTCATTGCTTCTGAATCTATCTTGAATCCAGAGCTTCTTAATCGTTGTACAAGTTTTGCAATTGTTTCACTTACCTGGTTGTTGAAAGGAATGTATATAATCCCTTCAATATCTGAAGGGCGTTCAACGCCTTGTTTTAGTAAAATGGCAACATTTTTGCGAGAAAGAACGGGCATTAACATGCCCATTTCAAGAATAACATTTTGGCGCGCACGAGGTTGTGCTTTTTGTGGACCATCAGTTTTAGCGTAGCCCATGTCATCGGGAGTAAGTAATACAATACCAAATTTTATAGAATGGTTTTGCGCACAGATTTCTTCTTCTAAAGCTTCAATGATCGTTAAACCATTACCGCTGGTGTTTTGTAAGATCTGATATTTAACACCAAGCTTGCTAAGAATAAGTTGAAGGTCTCTTAAAGTATTAGAATCATGACCGTGGACGATAAAAACTTCTGGAGAAGGGGGAGGTAAGAGAGGAGTTTTTGGGGAAGAGTTTAGAGATTTTTCTTCGATATGGTGAGGCAACTCTTCTTTTAGCTTCTCCTGTAGTTTCTCCCGCGTGGCTGGACTACCTTGAACATTGATTTTTCCTGTGCTTTCATACCAGTTTATGACTCCTCCCTCAGAGGTTCTGATATAATACACTGGGTTCTTGGAGGAGTGTGGTGTGAGCTTAATTTCTATGATTTCATATCCAGTTTTTAGAATGATGTTTTTTAGCTTTTCAAATGTTCCTTTGTATATCATTCTATGCCCCTTTTCTCATTGTGTGTGTTATTTACAAAGTACAGAAGTGAGTGTGGGATTTTTTACCACTGTTTTGCTCATGTTCTCTTATGAAGGTTTCCCCCGTATCACAGTCATGGGTTTTTACATTTTTTTGCCATCATTTCAAGGATTATCAAGGGGTTGTCGTGGGAAAAAAGGATTTCTTCAATAGCGATAAATTCACAAGTGGTGTTTAACACTTCATCAAAAGTTGCAAAGTCACTGCCTGCTTGAATAATGGCGGGGATCTCCATAATCTCTGCCCACCATTGTCCTAACTGAACATTGCGCGGGTGTGCGTGCGGTTTTTTATCAGCACCAAGTTTTCCAAACAGCAGATAATCAACACCGGCTTCTCCAGCAAGCATGGCGCTATGGCGGTTGCGCACATTGCCAAAACCGATGATTTTTTGCTCCCGTTTCTGATTTTCAAGGTTTTCAAGAGCGTGAAGATCACCCTCTATATGCAAGCCATCCGCTTTTATTCTGCCGGCAATGCGGCTGTCACCCGCAATGAGAAGGGCGGTATCTGTGCGTTGAATATCTTCTCCATAGAGTTGTGCTTGTTTTTGTAAAAAAACATCATCACCCTCAGAGTCATAAAGAATGACGCATGCAAAAGATTTGGCTGATGCGTGTTTACTTCGCAAAAGTTGACGCAACAGGACAGGGTCTACAGCCCTTCGAACATCTAATGTCAAAACCAGTTGAGGATAAGAAGGCGTTTTAGGTTCAGAGGTTATTTGAGATGTAGAGGCTGTATAAGGCTCAGAAGGCATTTGAGAGGCAGATTGAGGATGAGAGGGCGTTTGAGGGGTAGATTGAAGATGCGAGGGTGTTTGAGGATTAGAGTGAAGATCAGAGGGGGTATGAGGATCTGATCGCATGTCAGAAACAGATTTCGGCGGTTTACTTTCTTGTTTTGTCATATAAAGTCCTTGATTTTTAAAATAAACTTGACTTTTAAAAATAAAATTTCATCTTATAAATACGCTGTGCGCAAGGAAAAGATCACCTTATTGCTTATGGGAAGCCATTTATGGGATATAAAGGTGTTGTTAATCATAAGGAACATCCTTCTTATCGCGATACGCGTATTGATGTTTTTCGTTCTTTAGCTTTATTGACAATTTTCATCAACCATATTCCTGGAACTTTATACGAATATATCACACATAGAAACTTCGGTTTTTCTGACTCTGCTGAAGTTTTTGTTTTGCTGTCAGGTGTTTCGCTTGGATTGAGTTTTCATGCGCGTCTTGCTCAAGAGTCTTTGCTTTTTATGGTCCGCAAACTTTGGTGGAGGGCTTTACAGCTCTATGGAGCCTATCTTTTTACAACTTTTGTAACGCTTAGCCTTTTTTTAGGAGGCTTTTTATTATGGCGTGTTGAGAAGCTGTTATCGATGAATAATATAGGGCTCTTTTTCACGCAGCCTTTTGTGGCATTTTTGAGTACTTTAAGCTTTGGGCATCAATTAGGCTATAATAATATTCTGCCGCTTTATATTGTTTTGATGCTGTTTGCACCTTTTGCCCTTTATTGGGGGTGTCAAAGAAAAGGGCTGCTGCTGTTGGGCTCGTTTCTGCTCTATCTCATTTGTGGATTTTATAAAATTGCTCCACCTTCTTACCCTTTAGCGGGAAAGTGGTTTTTAAATCCTTTGTCTTGGCAATTGTTGTTTGTTATAGGCTTGGTTAGTACTTTGGCTTTGAAACAAGGGAAAACAATCCCCTTTCAGCCGTTTTGGATTGTTCTTTCCGCCGGCTATCTTGTACTTTCACTGTTATGGGTGCGTTTAAATTGGTGGGGCGTTGTGGGATGGTTTGGCTGGTCTTCCCCTTTGATGAATTTTAATAAAACTTTTTTAAGTTTGCCGCGTTTGCTCCATGTTGTTGCACTGGCAACTCTTATTCTCTGCTTGCCGCGCTTTTGCCAATGTTTTCATGTCTCACCACAACATCCCTTAGCGGTTTTAGGAAAACACAGCCTCCCTGTGTTTGTGACAGGAACCGTTTTTGCTATGTTTGGACAAATTGTAAAAACAGTGGTGACGGGAACGTTTTTTTCCGATACACTCCTCATTATAAGCGGTATTGTCGTGCAATTGGCAGTTGCCTATTATTATGAGAAACAGTGCTCTCTCCAGCAGTTCCTTGTAAGGAAATCTATTCGTCTGTAACCCGATAAGAGGGCGCGTTAACCTTAGCTTAAGAAGTTTATTGCGCAAGAATTTTAAAAGAGGTAGTTAGTAAAAAAACTTTTTATCACAGCGACAAAAGAAACTTTTTCATTGTTACTTCGTTTGAGTATCGTAATTTTTGTGTTGATATTTGGAGTATGTAAAGCGTGAACGCACATCAACATTCCGATGATGAACCCATTATCATGATTGAGCATAGTGCTTTTGAAAATGCTTTTAATCGCCTCTATGAAGAGACGATGACATTGATCGAAGAAACGGCAACTTATATTGATACGGAAGGTAAATTCGTTGCACGTTCTCTTTCAGCAGAAATTTCTGCGCTTTATGCAAAAGAAGCGATGTTTCTTAGTACAAGGCTTATGCAAATTGCCTCTCAACTGCTGCTGCTTCGTGCAGAGCGCGAAGGGGAAATGACAACAGAACAAATACAAAAAGAAATTGCAAAAGTATCGCTTCATACACCTACACTGGAATTGGAAAGTGCCCATTGGCAAGAGCTGCCAGAAGCTTTCCGCCATTTTGTTGCGCGTTCACTGCGTCTCGAAGCGCGTATGCAATATATGCGTGCCGATAGAGAAAGTGAACTTTTCCATATTGCAGAAGAAGAAAATCCGGTAGGAAAACAAATTGAACTGCTGAAAACAGCATTTCGCCGTTCTTAGTTCTTAGAAAATTTTGTATCGCGTTTTTGTTTGTCGCGTTCTTTAATGGGGGCACGCCCTTCACGCAAAACAGAACGCCACCCAGTTGCACATTCACGCGCTTGCTTTAAAGAGATATTTCTTAAAGCCTCCAAGCCCATTTCACGACGCCGTCCGTGGATGGTATAGTGGTAAATCCATGGAGCTCCACCATCTTTACGCTTATGAAGCTACAAGCCGGCGCCATCATACTCTTTACCGCCCCCCAATGTTGCGCAAGCCGGCGCCATCATACTCTTTATCGACCCCCAATGTTGCGACAGCCCTTGGTATTGAGACGATTCATAACAGGCATTTTTACTCCTTTTTTTATTCACATGATAATCCCACTTGTGACGTGCAAGGGGATAGTTTGATTTATCATAAACAAGATTGAAATGAGAGAATCTTAGGATATTCGGAACTCTCATTCAACATGCGAAACGATTAATTATCGTTATGAATCAATAAGTTGTTTTTATCTCTCGGAATTCTAGGATACCCACAAAGTGGGTTCATTTTACGCTAGAGCTTAGGGTTTTTAGATCCCTATTGGTTGTTGCGTATGCGACCAAAACATCCTTTGAATAGTAAAGTACTTTTAGGGTATTACAATAGAAATGAAAAAGTTTCTGTAATATAGAATTTTGTAATGCGAGCGACTTCTTACATGAGAGGCACTGCGCTGCTTATCAAAGAGAAGATGGTGAGAAAAGCAGGAGCACTTTTGTGCATTGATCTTGCCTATTCAGATTTTATTTCTGATCAGAGATGAGCTGTAAAATGGCTTTCTGTTTTACAGAGTTCAGCACTCTGAAGCTTTTTAAAAGCAGATATTCCTCTTTGCTCGAGATGATCTCATCGTGATGGTATGGAGGCTCTTGCTTCGTTAAGAGATCAGCGTAAAAAAAGGCAAGGGGTACATTGAGTTTCTCAGCAATTTCCTTTAAGCGCCCAGCGCTTACACGATTGAGGCCTGTTTCATATTTTTGAATTTGTTGCGCGCTTAGATTTAAAGATTGCCCCAATTCTTTTTGAGACATTTTCAACATTTTTCTTCTAAAGCGGATTTTTTTGCCGATAAAAATGTCGTTGAGAAGGTTTTTGCCTTGCATTTCATTCCCCCACCGGGTGCGAGCGCCCTCGCATTAGTATTCCGGGAGCTTGAAAACACTGAACTCAAATCAGCATTTTGCTTTTAGTGCTTGACAGCACCTGGACATAGCAAAATCTCCCGGAATTCCGGGATACCCACAAAGTGGGCTCATTTTTATGTTTGAGTTTCGGGTTTTCAAGTCCCTATTGGTCGTTGCGTAGGCGACCAAAATCATACGGTTAAACCATAAAGTACTTTTAGGGGATTTACAATAAAAATGAAAAAATTTCTTTACTATAGAGTTTTGTAATGAGAGTGACTTCTTACATGAGAGGCATTGCGCTGCTTAAAAAATGTCGCGAAAAAGGTTCTTGCCTTGCATTTCATTCCCCCACCGGGTGCGAGCGCCCTCGCGTTGGTATTCCGGGAGTTGAAAGAACTGAACCCTAGTCAGCATTTTGCTTTTAGTGCTTGACAGCACCTGGACATAGCAAAAACTCCCGGAATTCCGGGATACCCACAAAGTGGGTCCATTTTTACGCTAGGGTTTCGGGCTTTCAAACCCATATTGGTCGTTGCGTAGGCGACCAAAATCATACAGTTAAACCATAAAGTACTTTTAGGGGATTTACAATAAAAATGAAAAAGTTTCTGTAATGTAGAGTTTTGTAATACGAGCGACTTCTTACATGAGAGACACTGTGCTGTTTATCAAAGAGAAGATGGTGAGAAAAGTGGTAGCACTTTTGTGTATTGATCTTATTTGTTTAATATTTTCTTCTGAAGCGGATTTTTTTGCCGATAAAAATGTCGTTGAGAAGGTTCTTGCCTTGCATTTCATTCCCCCACCGGGTGCGAGCGCCCTCGCATTGGTATTCTGGGAGCTTGAAAATACTGAATCCGAGTCAGCCTTTTTGCTTTTAGTGCTTGATAAGCACCTGGACAGAGCAAAAGCTCCCAGAATAATGATAATTTATCACTTTGCCTGTTGAGTGAAAACCCTTAAATACCTTAAGATTTTCTTATTTCAAATCTGTTTTATGTTGAATCCCACAAAACCATCCCCTTGCATGTCACAAGTGGGATAAGCGTGTGAATGAAATCGTTTGAGAAAAAGTAAAAACGCCCGTTATGAATCGTCTTCATGCGAGAGTTTTTGCAACATTTCAGGGTTGGTAAAGAGAATGCTGCTGCTGGATTGTACCATCATAAGCATAAAGATGGTGGTGCACAATCGATTGACAGTGGATTTATGAGCAGACCCTTTACAGGCGCTACCGCGAAATGAGTTTGGGTGCTCTCTTTAAGAGATGTTTTTTTAGAAAACTGTGTGAATGTGCAACAGATGGTGTTTTTCTTGAGGGATTCTGCTTTTCGTGGAAAGTAGACAGAATTGGAACTTAAGAGTAGAAACAATTCGACTTGATGTCTGGTTGCTTTCTTCATTGAAAGGAACCGGTGGGGTGTTTAGAAGGCGGGGCACCCCTATGGGGGTTATGTGCATCGTTTAAGAAAGCTTCTTTCGATTTTTTGTTTGTTTTGTGCGCCTCTGTTCAAACACGGAAAAACTGTATAGGGTTGCAATTTATGGCAGAGACGATTCGTATTATAGGTATTGATCCCGGGCTACGGTATACGGGGTGGGGTGTGATTGATCTTTTGGGGAACCGTTTGCAATTCATTGCAGCGGGGACGGTTTCTTCTCATGTGCGGTGTGATCTTGCTTCTAGACTTTGCCAGCTTCATAAGGGACTTTCAGAGATCATGCATCAATTTATGCCCCATGAAGCCGCCGTAGAGCATGTGTTTGTTAATAAAGATGCTACAGCAACTTTAAAACTTGGACAGGCACGGGCTGTTGCGCTGCTTGTGCCAGCGCAAGCAGATTTGCCCGTTTTTGAATATGCTCCAAATAAAGTGAAAAAAGCCGTTATTGGTGTTGGTCATGGTGCGAAAGAACAAATTCATATGATGGTGAAAACTCTGCTTCCTCGTGCTGAATTTGATAGTAATGATGCGGCGGATGCCCTTGCCCTTGCGATTTGCCATAGTATGCATCGTAACAGTCTCTCTGATCGTTTGAGGGTTACGGCATGATGAGGGTTTGGGTATGATGGGTGAATTCAAAGGTCTTTGTGATGCTGCCATGATGATAGTAAAAACTCTGCTTCCTCGTGCTGAATTTGCGTGTAATGATGCGGCAGATGCCCTTGCCCTTGCGATTTGCCATAGCATGCATCGTAACAGTCTCTCTGATCGTTTGAGGGTTACAGCATGATGAGGGTTTGGGCATGATAGGTGAATTCAAAGGTCTTTGTGATGCTGCCATGATGATGGTGAAAACTCTGCTTCCTCGTGCTGAATTTGATAGCAATGATGCGGCGGATGCCTTTGCCCTTGCGGTTTACTATGGGTTGCACTGTGACAGTCTTTCTCATTGTTCAAGGGACATGCCATGATGAGGGTTACGGCATGATGGAGATTTGGATATGATAGGTGAATTCAAAGGTCTTTGTGATGCTGCTATGATGGTGATAGTAAAAACTCTGCTTCCTCGTGCTGAATTTGCGTGCCATGATGCGGTTGGTACTCTTGCCCTTGCGATTTGCCATAGCATGCATCGTAACAGTCTCTCTGATCGTTTGAGGGTTACGGCATGATGGGGGTGTATGATGGGTGAATTCAAAGGTCTTTGTGATGCTGCCATGATGATAGTGAAAACTCTGCTTCCTCGTGCTGAATTTGCATGCCATGATACGGCGGATGCCCTTGCCCTTGCGGTTTGCTATGGGTTGCGCTGTGACAGTCTCTCGCATTGTTTGAGGGGTACGGCATGATGGAGATTTGGGTATGATAGGTGAATTCAAAGGTCTTTGTGATGCTGCTATGATGATAGTAAAAACTCTGCTTCCTCGTGCTGAATTTGCATGCCATGATGCGGCAGATGCCCTTGCCCTTGCGATTTACTATGGGTTGCACAGTGACAGTCTCTCGCATTGTTTGAGGGGTACGGCATGATGAGGGTTTGGGTATGATAGGTAAATTAAAAGGTACTCTTGAACATATCTTTGATGATCATATCCTTGTCGATGTTCACGGGGTGGGGTATGTTGTTTTTGTCTCAAACCGGTTGCGTCCTTCTTTACCGGCTCTTGGTGAGAGCATGAGTCTCTTTATCGAAACGCATGTGCGTGAAGAGGCAATTCGTCTGTTTGGTTTTTCGACAAGAGCAGAACAGGAATGGTTTTGCTTGCTGCAAAATGTTCCAGGTGTGGGGGCGAAGGTCGCGTTGGCAATTTTGGGGACTTTATCGCCAGATGAACTTGCACAAGCGATTGCGTTAAATGATATTGCCATGATAAGCCGTGCGCCAGGCGTTGGTAAAAAAGTCAGTGAAAGAATTGTTCGGGAACTCAAAAGTAAAGCACTTCCCTTCCATGACAATGCTTTCCAGTCTGCTCCCATTGCGCATCTGGAAATAGCTAATCAACCAACCAACGAGGCACTTTCTGCTTTGGTCAATCTCGGTTTTGAACGAGATAAAGCAGCGCGTGCTCTTGCTTTGGCAAGGAAAGATCTTGAAGGAGAAGAGGTTTCCTCTGCTGTGCTTATTCGCCATAGTCTCAAACTGCTTTCTTCCTCTAGTTGAGTAAAAGGTAACAATGCATAAAGATGAAGAACAACGCCTTTTGGGGGCCATTCCCCTTCCTAACGACCCAGATCGTTCCTTAAGGCCTCAAGTGCTCGATGACTTTATTGGTCAAGAAGCGGCACGGGCAAATTTGAAAATATTTATCGAAGCGGCAAAGGCGCGCCAAGAAGCGCTTGACCATGTGTTGTTTGTTGGTCCTCCTGGATTGGGGAAAACAACTCTTTCACAAATTATGGCTAAAGAATTGGGTGTTAATTTTCGCTCTACCTCAGGACCCGTTATTGCTAAAGCAGGAGATTTAGCCGCTCTTTTGACCAATCTAGAAGAACGGGATGTGCTTTTTATTGATGAAATTCATCGTTTAAATCCAGCCATTGAAGAAATTCTTTATCCAGCTATGGAAGATTATCAGTTGGACCTCATCATTGGGGAAGGACCAGCAGCCCGTTCGGTTAAAATTGATCTTGCAAAATTTACCTTGGTGGCGGCAACAACCCGTTTGGGGCTGTTGACAACCCCATTACGAGACCGTTTCGGTATTCCCATTCGTCTTAATTTCTATACCATAGAGGAATTGGAATATATCGTGAAACGCAATGCGCGGCTTTTTGCCGTACAGATTAGTGATGATGGTGCCCATGAAATTGCCCGCCGCGCACGCGGAACACCACGCATTGCTGGGCGATTGTTGCGCAGGGTCTGTGACTTTGCTCTGGTGAAGGGTGCTGGAAAAATTGACCGTAATGTTGCTGATGAAGCGCTGTCTCGTCTTGAAGTGGACCATTTAGGGCTCGATCCGCTTGACCGTCGTTACCTGCTGTTGATTGCGGAAACTTTTTTGGGTGGTCCGGTAGGAATTGAAACAATTGCGGCTGCTCTCTCAGAGCCGCGCGATGCCATTGAAGATATTATTGAACCCTATCTGCTCCAGCAAGGTTTTATTCAACGCACGGCACGAGGGCGGATTCTTACAGAACAAGCTTGGGGACATTTGGGATTGTCTGCTCCGATCTCTACAGCTTCAACACAAAAACGCACTCCATTGACTGAGAGACAAAACAATTCATCCCTTCAAACGACTTTGTGGGATGAAGAAGATGACTAAAAGAGTGTTTTTTAAAGCTGTCAGTGTTGATTATTGATAACAATAGAGTGTCTGTATGGGGATGTTGTCTCTATAGGGGCTGTGGGGGAATGCTTATAGAATAAGTTTGGAACTTTGCAGGGGGCTTATGTTCTCACTTCCATGATTTTAACACAAAAATACCATCAAGGATGTGATATAAGAGGCAATTTACAACTTCAAACAATGGGATGGGATGGCACAGATGATGGAAACATCTTCTTTTAAAAATGATCATACAAATGCTTTTCATGATTTTCAGGTACGCGTTTATGTTGCGGATACAGATTTTTCTGGCGTGGTTTATCATGCGCGCTATCTGGAATTTTTTGAACGCGGACGTTCAGAATTTCTACGGGAGACAGGTTTTAATAGCAAGATGTTAGCATCAGGGTTAGAGGGGGAAAGGCTGTTTTTTGTGGTGCGTCATATGGACATCAATTTTTTACGTCCCGCGCAAATCGATAATCTTTTAACAATCAGAACACGGATTAACCGTCGTCAAGGGGCACGTTTTTTTATGGAACAGGTGCTGATGCGGGAAGATGAGATGTTGGTAACAGCAAAAGTAGAAATTGCCCTCATTAATGAGATAGGAAAACCACGACGTTTACCAAAAGAGCTTTTTTCGACAATGCTTGTTTAAAATTGTACTCTGTTCAAAATGAAAAGTGTCTTGCTGCTTTGGCTGAGTAGAGTAAAATTTTTTGCGAAATTTAGAAACTATAAAACAATCTGTTTTATTCAATTTTAACAAATCAATCTTTCATTGAGAGGGACCAAAAGAATGCCGCATGTAGAATTAACAAATCCAGAGGTGATTGGAATATTGCATTTGTTTATGCAAGCGGGTTTTGCTGTTAAAGCTGTGATGATTGGCTTGTTGCTCGCTTCTGTATGGAGTTGGGCGATTATTTTTGATAAAATCTTGACCTATCGAAGAATACGGCGTGATATAAAACAATTTGAACGTGTTTTTTGGTCGGGTAAGGCTCTAGAAGATCTTTATACAGAATGTAAAAGTCGGCGCACCAGTAGTATATCGGCTGTTTTTATGGCAGCAATGGTGGAATGGCAAAAATCTCTTGAAAAGGGCATTCATACTTCGATAAGTTTGCAGAGTCGCATTGATAAGGCGATGGATCTCACGCTGGGACGTGAAAGTGCAAAAATAGAAGCAAAATTAGGATTCCTCGCGACCCTTGGATCGGCAGGACCTTTTATTGGGCTGTTTGGAACGGTGATTGGTATTATGAGTTCCTTTCTTTCTATTTCTGCGTCTCAAAATACCTCATTGGCTATCGTTGCACCAGGAATTGCCGAAGCACTTTTGGCTACCGCTATCGGGTTGTTTGCCGCAATTCCAGCGGTTATTGCTTATAACAAATTGGTTCATGAAAGTGCGCGGATTATTACACAAATAGAAAACTTTGCTGATGAATTTTCAACAATTGTCTCACGACGTATTGATGAAACAACCACATCACATTCACCATTATAAGGGGCGATTTTATGGGAATTTCTGTTGCTTCTTCGCAAAAAAAGACACGCAGACGGCATCATTCACATAGCCAATTGATGAGTGAAATCAATGTCACGCCATTTGTTGATGTGATGTTGGTGCTGTTGATTATTTTTATGGTCTCTGCTCCGCTTTTGGTCAACGGGGTGCCTTTGGATTTGCCTCATAGTCAAGCGGGACCCGTGCACATGCAAGATACGCCTCTTACAGTTTCACTGGATGCGCAAGGGCGTCTTGCTATCAATCAGGACTATTATGAAACAGCTGAAGCTCTGATTGCACAACTTAAAGCCAAATTGGACTCTGAACCTGGACAAAAGAATAAACGTATTTTTGTGCGTGCGGCGAAAACTGTTGAATATCAACAAGTGTTAAAATTGCTTGCCGATATTCAAAAAGCAGGTTTTTCGCAAGTTGCTTTGGCCAGTTTGGCACAATAAGAAGATGATGACCTGTGACAGGTTATATGCGAAGCAATAAAAAGTTTTTAATAAAAAACACAAGGCATGGAGATGAACAAAGACTCTTATCATAGCATGAAACGAGGCTTGGCTTTATCCCTTGTCATACATGGGATTTTGCTTAGTTGGGCAAGTATCCATTTTATCAGTGTGGTCTCTTTGCCACAACAATTGGAAGCAATTCCCATCACCCTTGCTCCTTTAACGCAAGAGCTTTCTTCGCAACAAGGGGCAGCGGATGCTCCTGTGGGGGCTGTTCCAGCAATAAAACCAACAACCAAACCACAAGAAAAAGAAGATGCACGTCATTTTGGAGAAGGAAAATTCGATAGTCTCGCGCCTTTTAAACCAAATGAAAAACCACGGCTGGTTGACACAACACCTCCACCACCAGGAGAAGAGAATGTGCCGGAAAAACCTTCACCAGAATTGACAGAACCAGAATTCTCACAAGCAAAAACAGAAATGCCGCCCAAAATAGAGTCTCCTCAGGAAGAAGCACCAAAGGCGATGCCTGATGTGCCTTTGGAGACACCTCAGGAAGAAGCGCCAAGGGTGATGCCCGATGCACCTTTGGAAACGCCTCAGGAAGAAGCGCCGAAGGTGATGCCTGATGCGCCTCTGGAGACGTCTCAGGAGAATGCGCCAAAGGTGATGCCAGATACGCCTTTGGAGACGCCTCAGGAGAATGCGCCAAAGGTGATGCCAGATACGCCTTTGGACACGCCCCAAGGGGAAGCGCCGAAGGTGATGCCTGATGCGCCTTTGGAGACGCCGCAGGAAGAAGCGCCGAAGGTGATGCCCGATGTGCCTCTGGAGACGTCTCAGGAGAATGCACCAAAGGTGATGCCTGATGTGCCTCTGGAGACACCTCAGGAGGAAGCGCCAAAGGTGATGCCTGATGCACCTTTGGAGACGCCCAAAAATGAAAAAAGAACATTGCCACAACAGCATGCTCTCACCATTCCCAAAGCCCCTCTAGAACAAGCACCAGCGCGTCCACAACTGCCCCAAATGACGCTGCCAGACAAATTCCCTCTTCCTCATTTCAAACCGAAGTCTGATAAAAAAGCTGCTCTACAAAATGTGCAAGCAGCAAAAAAGAACAACCAAAAAATGGAAAAACAGACAATTGAAGATATTTTAGCAATGGAAGAAAATAATCTGTTGAATCGTGCACGAACGCAAGGAGGTGGAGCAAAACGTTCTACGACACCTGAAGCTTTGGGAGCGAGAAAAGATATCAATGATACCACAAGAATGGCACAAACATTGGTTAACATTGCTGGGGGGTGTATTCAACAGAAGCTTAAATTGGTGGCACTTGGTGGTGATTTAAAAAACCGCCCAGTGGTGCGGTTGCGATTTTATCTAAACCGTGACGGAATGGTTGTGGGAGAGCCCATTATTGATCCGTTAAGCGGCGCACAAAGTCAACAAGCCATTATGATAAGACAAGTCTATGCAGCTGTTTTTTCATGCCAACCCTATGCAGATCTTCCCCGTGATCAATATGATCTATGGGGGCAGGGGTTCGATTTTAATGTTGATCCCCTTCAAGAAATAACACAATGAAATACAGAGAGTTTTTTCTCGAAATGAAAGGATACATTCCATGATAACGATAACGAGACGTCAATTTTTTTCTTGGTTTATTGTCACTTGTGGTGTGTGGATTTCGAGTTTTTCATGCGCTTCAGCACAACTTAAAGGCACTATTTCTCGTGCGGACTTTAATCCTATTCCCATTGCCATCACAGATTTTATTTCTAACGATTCGATTGGCTTGAAAATAACCGCCGTAATTACAGCGGATCTTGAACGGTCAGGGCTTTTCCAACCCCTTGATAAGGAATCTTTTTTGGAAAAAATTGTCAATCCTGACACACAACCCCGTTTTGCGGATTGGAAACAAATAAAAGCGCAAGGCGTAGTTAGTGGGCAGGTTATCAGAGAAAGTGATGGACGATTGAGAGTCGATTTTCGTTTGTGGGATGCATTTGGACAGCGACAACTCAAAGGACGCCGTTTTTATACTGCTTCAGAATATTGGCGGCGTGTCGCCCATATGATTGCCGATGAAATTTATAGCGAAATGACAGGGGAAAGTGGTTATTTTGATACAAAGATTGTTTTTATAGATGAAACAGGTCCGCAAAATGCACGCATTAAACGTTTAGCGATTATGGATCAAGATGGAGCAAATTTGCTTTATCTTTCTGATGGTCAGGAGTTGGTACTCACACCGCGTTTTTCACCCAAGCGGCAAGAAATTACCTATATGGCTTACAAACGCAATCAAGTGCCTCATGTTTATCTTCAACAAATTGAAAAAGGGCAAAATGAGTTAATAGGCACCTTTGAAAATATGACAATTGCTCCACGTTTTTCCTCTGATGGACGAAAAGTCATCATGAGTTTGTTGCAAAATGATGGAAGTGCCAATCTTTACACCATGGATTTGCGGACACGCACAACAATGCGCCTTACGGATACTCCGGCTATCGATACATCCGCTTCTTATTCGCCAGATGGAACAAAAATTACCTTTTCATCTGACCGTAGTGGAAAACCACAAATCTATACCATGAATGCGGATGGGACCAATGTTCAACGTATTTCCTCAAAAGAAGGAAGCTATTCTACACCCATTTGGTCACCACGGGGTGATTATATTGCCTTTACGAAACAATTGGACGGACAATTCTCTATCGGTGTTATGCACCCTGATGGACAAGGAGAAAGAATTCTCACAACAGGTTTTCATAATGAAGGACCAACTTGGGCTCCCAATGGTCGTGTTTTGATGTTCTTTCGCAAAAATCCAGGCGAGGGGCCAAAACTTTATACCATTGATATTACCGGACGCAATGAACGCCAAGTCCACACGCCCAATGATGCTTCTGATCCAGCGTGGTCGCCATTGCTCAATGTTCGATAACGTTGTTCGTTTAATCAAAACAGATAGTCATACATCAAAGCTCTGTGATCATGATTGGTTCTTCTCTGTAGATGCTGTTTAAAACAGGGAGTACGCTGTTTTTCAATAAGTTTGTTCTGAAGATGTTGTAAGTTCCCTCTCTACTCTATTCCGGTCTGTAGGCGTGAAGAGTATCTGAGAAAAGTCTTTGGAGATGTTTTTGCAAAGATTCTCTTGAAAAAAGTGACCGAGAAAAAATTAACGGGGAGTTTTGGTTTTTGTGGAATTGATGCTGTTGATTGAAAATGTTTGTCTGTATGAAATGCTCCGCTTTTAAAGTGAGGCTTTGTTTGTGTTGGGACAACATGACAGATGTTGACAGCTTGCCCGAAAAAGCACGGAAAGCAAGCGCGCCTCTCATGGAGAAAGAGCGCCCAGAACCCTTTGATATGAATGCCTTTACACGCCTGCACTTTATAGGCGGGTATTGTTGTTGGTTATGAGAGAAAGCGTGCTGTCTTGACAATCAATTTGTTTGAAGATGTTGTAAGTTCCCTCTCTACTCTATTCCGGTTTGTAGGCGTGAAGAGTATCTGAGAAAAGCCTTTGGAGATGTTTTTGCAAAGATTGTTTTGAAAAAATTAACGGAGAGCTTTGTTTTTTTGTTGAATTGATGCTGTTGATTGAAAATGTTTACCTGTATGAAATGCTTTGCTTTTAAAGTGAGGCTTTGCCTGTGTTGGACAACATGACAGGTGATGACAACTTGCCCGAAAAAGCACGGAAAGCAAGCGCGCCTCTCATGGAGAAAGAGCACCCAGAACCCTCTTTGATATGGATGTCTTTGTACGCAGGCACTCTACACAAAGGCATTGTTGTATGCGGGGTATGCGTGAAAATAAATCAGAGAGAAAATTAACCAGAGAGTTTTGCTAAAATCTCATCGCTGACATCAAAATTAGCATAAACATTTTGTACGTCATCATCTTCTTCTAATGTCGAAATAAGGCGTAAAACCGATAAAGCTTTTTCTTCGTCTATAGGGGCAAGGGTGGTGGCTTTCCAAATCGTTTTAATCGATTCTGCTTCACCAAGTTTTGCTTCTAGCATTTTAGAAACTTCACCAATATCTTCAAATGCGCAAGTAATATGGTGTTCCGTTTCTTCTGATTGCACATCTTCAGCACCGGCTTCAATTGCGGCATCCATGATGCTTTCTGCCGTTCCGACTTCGCTCTTATAGATGATTTCACCAATGCGATTAAACATAAAACTTACGGAACCTGTTTCTCCTAAGGCGCCACCCGATTTGGTGAAGGCAGCACGCACGTTGGAAGCCGTGCGGTTGCGGTTATCTGTTAAAGCCTCAACAATAACGGCAACGCCGCCTGGACCATATCCCTCATAGCGCACTTCATCATAATTTTCGACATCCCCGCCTGAAGCTTTCTTAATGGCACGTTCAATATTGTCTTTTGGCATCGATTGTGCCTTCGCATTCTGGACAGCAAGTCTTAAACGTGGATTCATGGCTGGATCGGGGGCACCTTGTTTGGCTGCAACGGTAATTTCACGTGCAAGCTTAGAAAATATTTTCGAGCGCATCGCATCTTGACGCCCTTTACGGTGCATAATATTTTTAAATTGTGAATGACCTGCCATCGTTTTCTTTCCAATTTTGAGGGCTCTTTTTCTCGTGAGGCTGTCCCTGTGAGATTACCCTTGAATTTAAGGCAATGAAAGACATATCCTACGAGAATAAATATGCCGTAACATAAGGTGAAGTGATCAAATAAATCCTTTATAAAAAAATTCGCATAAAAGGTAAAGATCCTCTGTGAAGGATCTTGATAAGAGAGGTGTCTTGTCGTTCTTTAAAAATCAGGTTATAACATCATATAATTTCATGGTAAAAGTGGTTTATTCCATACCTCGCTTTAATTAAAGTGTGGGCGGTAAAACCGGTATGTAGAAAAAAGATCTAGTGCTCCACAAGGGGCGATAATCTGCCTCAAAAACTCCATAAAGAGGCGAATTGAGAGGATATTATAGGAATGGCAACGCAACTTTTGATGCCCAAAGCAACAGCTGTTTGGCTGGTTGATAACACTGCTCTTTCTTTTGATCAAATTGCAGAATTTTGTAAATTGCACGTCTTGGAAGTGAAGGCTATTGCCGATGGTGAAGCGGCTCATGTTAAAGGTCTCAATCCCATTAATTCTGGGCAATTGACGCGCAGTGAAATCGCCCGCGTGGAGGCTGATCAAAATGCTCGCTTGAAAATTTCCGAGTCTAGAGTGCATATTCCAGAGAAAAAACGGAAAACTGCACGCTATATCCCTTTGTCGCGGCGTCAAGACCGCCCCAATGGTATCTTATGGTTGGTGATGAACCATCCTGAATTGAAAGATGCGCAAATTTCACGGTTGATTGGGACAACAAAGGCAACGATTGAACAAATTCGTCTGAGAACCCATTGGAATAGCGCTAATTTGGTTCCTCTCGATCCTGTCGGATTGGGGTTGTGTTCACAAATTGATTTGGATTTCGAACTCAAACGTGCGGCAAAAAATCGTCTTGTTACGGCAGAAGAAGATCCGTCTTTATTGCCCGCATCCGTGACAGAAAATGTTCCTCTTAATCAAGTACACGGGCAAGTGCATGAGAAAGCACACGGGGAATATCAGAGAGAAGATGATCCTAACAAAAACTTTGATGCCGATAAAGTTTTTGCAAAACTCAATGCACTCAAAAAAAATCAGCAGGAAGACACATAGAACGAGATGATGCGCAGCCTTGAAACGTAAGCATGATTTTTCCATGAATGTTGAAAGGTTGGGGATTAAAGAAACAACAAAATTAAAAGGATAAAAGTCGTAAAAAGTGAGAAAAATTTCTTCTTCATTAGGAATTAACGGCTATTCTTAAAGCGCTTTTGAAAAAAGGTATCCTTGAAAAAAGGTATCTTGGCGATTTTATTAATTAAGGAGAATTAGCGTATGCGCTCTACCAAAAATATTGGCTTTTATCTCTTAGCCATCCTCTTTTTTATGTCTTTGTCATTGGTTGGTTGTGGAAAGAGGCATGTCGGCGACCCTAACGGTATGAATAATGCTTATTTAAATGGTGCTGGCTTTAATGAAGCCCCCGCGGGTTCAGGACAAGAGTTTACTGTCAACGTGGGAGATCGCGTTTTCTTTAGTCTCGATTCTTCTTCAATTGAACCTGATGCTGAACGTATTTTAATGCGCCAAGCAGAATGGTTACTGCGTTATCCTTACCATTCTATTATGATTGAAGGTCATGCTGATGAACGGGGTACGCGTGAATATAATTTGGCACTAGGACAACGTCGTGCTGTCGCTGTGCGTAATTATTTAATTTCTCTTGGTGTATCTGCGCAACGTATTCAAACGATTTCTTACGGAAAAGAAAGGCCTGTCGCAGTGTGTGATGATATTTCCTGTTGGAACCAAAATCGTCGCGCTGTTACAACGCTTAAATGAGAGGAATGATCATTAAAATAATTCTTAAGGGGAGAAAATGATGTCGATATGGCGTAAAAAAAACTGGAAAAATGCCTTATGTATGGCTGTTTTCGTCACTTGTTTTGCTTCGTCTGTGCAAAGTGCGGCACGATGGGTTTCGCAATACTCTAAAGAAAACTCAGATTCTGCTGCTGAGGGTAAGGCTGATACTACCGATAAAGCTGTGCCTTCTGCAGAAAAGACTACGCCTGCTGTAAATGAAGCTGCTGATGCGGTGAAGGAAGCTGGTTCTGCTGTTGCCGATAAAGCCGCGGGAGTGGCGGAAAAGGCTACGCCTGTTGCGAATGAAGCTGTGGATGCGGTAAAGAAGGCTGGTTCTGCTGCTGCCGATAAGGCTGCGGGTGTAGCGGAAAAGGCTGCGCCTGTTGTTAATGAAGCTGGTGATGCGGTAAAGGAAGCTGGTTCTGCTGCTGCCGATAAAGCCGCGGGAGTGGCGGAAAAGGCTGCGCCTGTTGTCAATGAAGCTGTGGATGCGGTGAAGAAGGCTGGTTCTGCTGCTGCGGATAAAGCCGCGGATGCTGCGGAAAAGGCTACGCCTGTTGTCAATGAAGCTGTGGATGCGGTGAAGGAAGCTGGTTCTGCTGCTGCCGATAAAGCCGCGGGAGTGGCGGAAAAGGCTACGCCTGTTGTCAATGAAGCTGGTGATGCGGTAAAGGAAGCTGGTTCTGCTGCTGCCGATAAAGCTGCGGGTGCGGTGGAAAAGGCTGCGCCTGTTGTCAATGAAGCTGGTGATGCGGTAAAGGAAGCTGGTTCTGCTGCTGCCGATAAAGCCGCGGGAGTGGCGGAAAAGGCTGCGCCTGTTGTCAATGAAGCTGTGGATGCGGTGAAGAAAGCTGGTTCTGCTGCTGCCGATAAGGCTGCGGGTGTAGCGGAAAAGGCTACGCCTGTTGTCAATGAAGCTGTGGATGCGGTGAAGGAAGCTGGTTCTGCTGCTGCCGATAAAGCTGCGGGTGCGGTGGAAAAGGCTGCGCCTGTTGTCAATGAAGCAGTGGATGCGGTGAAGAAGGCTGGTGCTGCTGCTGCCGATAAAGCTGCGGGTGTAGCGGAAAAGGCTGCGCCTGTTGTCAATGAAGCAGTGGATGCGGTGAAGAAGGCTGGTGCTGCTGCTGCCGATAAAGCTGCTGGTGTGGCGGAAAAGGCTGCGCCTGTTGTCAATGAAGCTGTGGATGCGGTGAAGGAAGCTGGTTCTGCTGCTGCCGATAAAGCTGCGGGTGCTGTGGAAAAGGCTGCGCCTGTTGTCAATGAAGCTGGTGATGCGGTAAAGGAAGCTGGTTCTGATGTTGCTGATAAAGCCGCGGGAGTGGCGGAAAAGGCTACGCCTGTTGTCAATGAAGCTGTGGATGCGGTGAAGAAAGCTGGTTCTGCTGCTGCCGATAAGGCTGCGGGTGTAGCGGAAAAGGCTGCGCCTGTTGTCAATGAAGCAGTGGATGCGGTGAAGGAAGCTGGTTCTGCTGTTGCCGATAAGGCTGCGGATGCTGTGGAAAAGGCTACGCCTGTTGTCAATGAAGCTGGTGATGCGGTGAAGAAGGCTGGTTCTTCTGCTGCCGATAAAGCTGCGGGTGCGGTGGAAAAGGCTGCGCCTGCTGTCAATGAAGCTGTGGATGCGGTAAAGAAGGCTGGTTCTGCTGTTGCCGATAAAGCCGCGGATGCGGTGAAGGAAGCTGGTTCTTCTGTTGCCGATAAAGCTGCGGGAGTGGTGGAAAAGGCTACAGCTGTTCCTGCTTTTCAGGGAATGATCCAAAGTCGAGAGTTTATTTTAGAAAATCAAAAGGCTCTGTTTAAAGATTATGATTTGGATAAGCTGTTGCAGAATATACGGACGGTGCTTGAGCATAACAGTTTGAAAAATGTGCAAAAGCAATTCCATAAGCTTTTTGATGAAAAAGACGCTGCTGTTTATTCTTGTGCTGTTGAGAGCGCTCTTGTGGATGAAAATTTGCCGGCTGTAAAAGAAGGCGAGGTTCAGGAACGGAGTGCAAAAGAGGTCCAGAAGAGTGTTGTCGATGTGGAAAACCATGATCATGAAAGCCATTTACAGGAAATCTATGGTCATGGGGAAAAAACGGGTGACTCTTTGAAGGAAACGCATCAAGATGCAAAGCAAACAGAGAACCGTTCGCAGAAAAACCCTTTAGAAAACAATCATCAAGAAAAAAAGGCTATCGAATCGCAACAGGATAAGAATTCCTCTCTTTCCTCTTCTAAAGCGTTGTATAAAAAAGGCTATGATGCTCTTCGTTCGGCCAACTATGTTGAAGCTGAAAAAGCCTTTTGTGCTTTTCAACAGCAATACAAAAAAGATCCTTTGAGTGATGATGCTTTGTTCTGGTTAGCAGAAGCTTTGTTGGGACAAAAACGCTATCATGAAGCGGCACAAGTGTATCTCACCGCTTGGTATACAGATAAAAAGCAGCTCTATAGTTCTGAAATCTTGTTGAAATTAGCACTGAGTATGGTGACTCTTGAGAAAAATAAAGAGGCTTGTCCCGTTGCGGTGAAAAAAACAAAGCATCCTAAAACGTTGGAGTCTGTCTTTTGTAAACCTGTAAAAAGGAATGAGGTCCGTCACGGTGTGCATTAGACTTGCAGGAGATCTCTTTAAAACATCGGATTTTATCCAGTGTCAAAAGGTGATCCTTGCTGTCTCAGGAGGGAGTGATTCTCTGGCTTTGCTATTTTTGGTCAAAGACCATTTTAAAACACTCTCTGCTGCTCCGGAAATTATTGCTGTTACCGTTGATCATCAATTACGCAGAGAATCAGCCCGTGAAGCTTTAACCGTTGCGGAGATTTGTCATGCCCATCGCATTAAACATAGTATTGTGCGGTGGGAGGGAGAAAAACCAAAAACCCATATCGCTTCAAGTGCGCGTATGGCGCGTTATAACCTGCTGTTTGAAGAAGCGCAAAAACAGGGTGCGACTCTTATCATGACAGGGCATACCCTCAATGATCAGGTTGAAACCTATCAAATGCGTTACCAACGCCTTCAGAAGGATATAGAGGAGAGGCGGCAACCCGCTGTTGCCGATAGGCTGGGTGGCAATTATGCGAGAGCATCTGCCGGTGTTTTATCCGCTGAAGTCTTTGAAGGCATGCGTGGTCGAACCTCTTCTAGAGAGGGTGAAGAACAGAGTGCGACCCTTATCATGACAGGGCATACCCTCAATGATCAGGTTGAAACCTATCAAATGCGTTACCAACGCCTTCAGAAGGATACAGAGGAGAGGTGGCAACCGGCTGTTGCCGATAGGCTGGGTGGCGGTTATGCGAGAGCATCTGCCGATGTTTTATCCGCTGAAGTCTTTGAAGGCATGCGTGGTCGAACCTCTTCTAGAGAGGGTGAAGAACAGAGTGCGCAAAAAATGTGTCTTATGGCTGAAAAAGATGATGGGTTGATGTATGCGCGGGGGTTATCTTGTATTCCACGTGAGTCATTGCTTTGTCGAGAAATACGCTTGATTCGTCCGCTCCTTGGTGTTAAACGACAAACATTGCGTACTTATTTGCACCTAAAGGGCAAAAGGTGGATTGATGATCCAACCAATGAAGATCGCAATTTTGAACGCGTGCGCGTGCGCCAATCCCTCCAGCAAAAAAAACAATCCCTCCAGCAAAAAAAATTTGTCGAGATTGGACAAAGAGTCCATGAAGCCGCATTAAAACGTCGTCAACAGGTCAAAATTGTTGCCGATCTCATTTTGGCTCTGGATATTGCTGTTGCCTATGGGCGTTGTGTTATTGCAAAACCGGCGTCCTTCTTACAACAGCATCCAAGTTTTCCCTTTGTCGTTGGGCTGTTTGCTGTATTGATGGGCGGGGGATCATATTTACTTCCTGCGCAAAAATTGAAGGTTCTTGCCCAAAAGCTCTGTCTCCACGCATCAGAAAAGCAGCGCTTTACTCTCGCTGGAGCGGTCATTGAATCAAACAGGAGCGGAATTGCCCTTTGGCGCGAATCTCGCAATATGAAAGAGGAGATTGTTGAGTCTGGAAAAACGTCTCTATGGGATGGGCGCTATCAGATTACCAATCATGGAGGAGAGCCCATCAAGGTTGGTGCCGCAGGTTTGACGCAACTGAAAGCGCTCTTGCAAAAAAGCGCTCTTGATCTTGAAAATCCCCATTTTCCCTCGTTACAATCATTGTTGATGCTGTCAAATGACAAAGGCTATGCTATTCCAGAGTTGATTTCTCAAAATCTTTCTTTTCCAAATGTTCATATCAAGCGGATTATGGCACCCTTCGATTGGCTTTTATCGCGTGAAGATGCCGCTCTGGTACATGTTGTGGAGCCTTTTTTTAATATCGAGGTGGAAAGATAAAGAAAAATCACGCTAAAAGACAATAAACATCTCCTCATCCCTTGGCAAGGGACTTACAAGGTTATATGTTAAGGGGAAGAATAATTTAAAATCTAGATTTAATTAAGTGTGGGCCGAATATGAATTCCAATTACCGCTCTCTCCTCATTTGGGGAGTTATCGCCTTAATTTTGATTGTGTCGTTTTCTCTCTTTAATGGAGATAGCCAACGTTCTGGAGGAGGAGAACTCTCTTATTCCGAATTTTTGCAAAAGGTTGAAAATAATGAGCTGACATCTGTAACCATTCAGGGGCAAAAGTTAACAGGACAAACTGTCGAGCACAGAACTGTTTCAACTTACGCGCCTCGCGATCCGGGTTTGATCCAAAAATTGGAAAGCAAAAATGTTAATGTTAAAGCTATTCCTGAGAGTTCTGGTAATAGTATTTTCCTTAATCTGCTCTTTTCCTTATTGCCTGTGATTATTATCGTGGGGGCTTGGGTCTTCTTTATGCGGCAAATGCAAAATGGCTCACGCGGGGCTATGGGATTTGGCAAATCAAAAGCAAAATTGCTCAATGAAGCGCAGGGGCGTGTCACCTTTCAAGATGTTGCTGGTGTGGAAGAAGCAAAGCAGGATCTTCAGGAAATTGTCGAATTTTTACGCGAACCACAAAAATTCCAACGTTTGGGAGGACGTATTCCACGGGGTGTCTTGCTGGTTGGTCCTCCAGGAACCGGTAAAACTTTGCTTGCCCGCTCTGTGGCAGGAGAAGCAAATGTGCCCTTCTTTACCATTTCAGGGTCTGATTTTGTCGAAATGTTTGTTGGTGTTGGTGCAAGTCGGGTGCGCGATATGTTCGAACAGGCGAAAAAAATGCCCCCTGTATTATCTTTATTGATGAAATCGACGCGGTTGGGCGCCATCGTGGTGCTGGACTGGGAGGCGGAAATGACGAGCGCGAGCAGACTTTAAATCAGTTGCTTGTCGAAATGGATGGTTTTGAACCCAATGAAAGTATCATTCTTATTGCTGCAACAAACAGACCTGATGTGCTCGACCCAGCTTTGTTAAGACCAGGGCGTTTTGATCGACAAGTCGTTGTGCCAAATCCTGATATTTCTGGACGTGAGCAAATCTTAAAAGTGCATGTGCGTAATGTTCCTTTAGCGCCTAATGTTGATCTCAAAGTTTTGGCGCGGGGAACACCAGGATTTTCTGGAGCTGATTTGATGAACCTTGTCAATGAGGCTGCTCTTATGGCGGCTAGCCGCAATAAAAGAGTCGTCACTATGCAAGAGTTCGAAGATGCAAAAGATAAGGTGATGATGGGGGCTGAACGGCGTTCGTCCGCTATGACACAAGAAGAAAAAGAACTCACCGCTTATCACGAAGCAGGACATGCTATCGTAGCCCTTTCTGTTCCTGTTGCTGACCCTGTGCATAAAGCAACAATTGTACCAAGGGGAAGAGCTTTAGGAATGGTGATGCAATTGCCCGAAGGGGATCGCTATTCTATGAGTTATCGATGGATGATTTCGCGGTTGGCTATCATGATGGGTGGACGCGTCGCTGAGGAATTGAAATTTGGAAAAGAAAATATCACTTCAGGGGCTTCTTCTGATATTGAACAAGCAACAAAATTAGCACGGGCGATGATTACACGGTGGGGATTTTCTGATCTGCTTGGTAATGTTGCTTATGGTGATAATCAGGATGAAGTCTTTTTAGGGCACTCTGTGGCTCGAACACAAAATGTCTCTGAAGAAACAGCGCGTATGATTGATGCTGAAGTGCGTAAGCTTATTGATGATGCTTATAAAAGTGCGACAAAAATTCTGAAAGAAAAAAAGAAAGAATGGTTTGCTTTGGCACAAGGCTTGTTAGAGTATGAAACTTTAACCGGCGCTGAAATTAAAGAAGTTATTGCCGGAAAGCCTCCTTCACGAACACAAAAAGATGAAGGAAACACGCCGCGCATTTCCTCTGTTCCAAAAACGGGAACGGTTAAAGCAGAGTCGCAAAGCGAAACTGTGACAACAGCAGATCAAACAGATGCTGATGAGACAGATATTGATCAAGAAAAGGGCAGAAAAGCAGGGGCAGAAGCTGGAATGCAAACAGCAAAGTCTTCTGATGTTCAAGCCAATGGTTCTGAGAGGAAAGAACCGCAATCCCATGGGGCTGAGAAAAAAGCACAAAACGCGAAAAGCTCCACCAAAACAGCAAGTCGCCCTAAAAGCAAAGTAAACGCTGGTAAAAAGCCAAATGCTACAGAAACTGATAAAGGAAAGCCTTCTAACGACGCTTAAATGACGGTATTGGGAAAGAAATTCTAAGTAAAATTGTTTGAAAAAGGCGCAAGGAAGACTTGCGCCTTAAAAGTATATTTAGAAAATTCTGCAATTAAGGTGTTATAGGGCTGTTGGTTTGTGATCTTTGTCGCGGTGTTTGGCGGTGGGCTTGGTGTCTGGTGCGGTGTGTTTGGCGGTGTTTGTGGTCTATGCGTGGTGAGAAATGTTTGAGGCGTTTGGTTTTGTGTCTTGATGGTATGTGTGGTGAGTTGGTCGCTAGGGTGTTTGCTTTTTTGATGGAGATCCTTTTGCTTTTGTTTAAAAGAGGAGCGTTTGCTCATGAGAGAGTATAATATTGCTTGGTGGAGACCTCAAAGCATCATTGGTAGCGTGCGTGTGGGTTGCTGAAATGAGAGAGTTGCTGCTTGGCAGTGGGCTTGGTGCGCGTTGCGGTGTTTGGCGGTGGGCTTGGTGTCTGCGTGATGAGAAATGTTTGAGACCTTTGGTTTTGTGTCTTGATGGTGTGTGTGTGGAGAGCTGGTCGTTAGGGTGTTTGCTTTTTTGATGGAGATCCTTTTGCTTTTGTTTAAAAGGGGAGCGTTTGCTCATGAGAGAGCATAATATTGCTTGGTGGAGATCTCAAAGCATCATTGGCGGAGTACGTGTGGTGGTTGCTGAAAGCAGAGCGTTGTTTTAGGCGATGGGGTTGGTGTCTGGTGCGGTGTTTTTGGCGTTTTTTGTGGTCTATGTGTGGTGAGAAATGTTTGAGACCTTTGGTTTTGTTTAAAAGGGGAGCGTTTGCTTATGAGAGGGCATAATATTGCTTGGTGGAAACCTCAAAGCCTCATTGGCAGAGTGCGTGTGGTGGTTGCTGAAAGCAGAGCGTTGTTGCTTGGTGGTGGGTTTGGTATGCGCGTTGCGTTGTTTGGCGTTGTTTGTATTCTATGCGTGGTGAGAGGTGTTTTGAGACCTTTGGTTTTGTGTCTTGATGGTGTGTGTGGAGAGTTGGTCGCTAGGGTGTTTGCTTTTTTGATGGAGATCCTTTTGCTTTTGTTTAAAAGGGGAGCGTTTGCTTATGAGAGAGCATAATATTGCTTGGTGGAGATCTCAAAGCCTCATTGGCGGAGTGTATGTGGTGGTTGCTGAAATGAGAGCGTTGTTGCTTGGCAGTGGGGCTGGTGTGTGGTGTGATTTTCTGAAAGTTTGGAAATCAAGAGATGGCAATGATTGCATCACATAAGCAGTATTGTATCAGGGATTTTGCCTGTTAGCGACGAAGGAAGAGAACTGTGTGTAAAGGAAAGAGGGATGGCGCAAAAATATTTTGGTACTGATGGAATTCGGGGAAAGGCTAATTCTTTCCCTATGACAGCAGATTTTGCCATGAAAGTGGGAATGGCTGTGGGGGTGTTGTTTCGTTCACAACATCAGTCGCGTCGTGTGGTGATTGGTAAGGATACACGATTATCTGGTTATATGTTGGAAAATGCTTTGGTTTCAGGATTTACCGCTGCGGGAATGGAGGCTTTCTTGCTTGGACCTGTACCAACACCTGCTGTTGCTATGCTTTGTCGTTCCCTGCGCGCTGATCTTGGTGTGATGATTTCTGCTTCTCATAATCCTTTCTATGATAATGGCATTAAACTTTTTGGTCCCGATGGTTTTAAGCTTTCCGATGAGATGGAAGCAAAAATTGAACAATTGATTGATACAGATCTTTCAAAATCCTTAGCAGATTGTGCTGAAATTGGCTATGCAAAGCGGGTTGAGGGCGATATTTATCGCTATATTGAATATGCAAAACGAACGTTGCCCCGTGATGTGCGTCTTGATGCGGTGCGTATCGTCGTCGATTGTGCCAATGGTGCTGCTTATAAAGCCGCTCCACGTGCGTTATGGGAATTGGGGGCTGAGGTTTTTGCTATTCATGATACACCAAATGGGATGAATATTAATCAAAAATGTGGGTCAACCGATTTGACTTCTTTAAAGAAGAAAGTGCATGAAGTGCGTGCCGATGTGGGGATTGCGCTTGATGGTGATGGTGACCGTGTTTTGCTTGTCGATGAAAAAGCACAAACCATTGATGGAGATCAGTTGATTGCTGTGATTGCTGAACATTGGCATAAAATGGGGCGTTTACAGTGTAACGGTGTTGTCACAACGATTATGTCAAATCTTGGACTCGAGCGCTTCTTGAACAGCAAATGTTTAGATGTTGTTCGGACCAATGTTGGGGATCGTTATGTTGTCGAAGCAATGCGCGAAAAGGGATATAATGTTGGTGGTGAAGCTTCAGGGCATATCGTGCTTAGTGATTTTGGTACAACCGGTGATGGACTGGTCGCTGCTTTGCAAATTTTAGCATGTATGCAAGAGAGCCAAACGCCTATGAGCCAATTGTGTAAACGGTTTGAACCTGTGCCACAAATTTTAAAAAATATAACGATTAAAAACAAAAATGTGTTGAAAAAGAATCCGGTTAAAAAAGCAATAGATCAAGCAACGCAACGGTTGGGGAAAGATGCGCGATTGGTTATCCGTGCTTCTGGAACAGAACCGGTTATCCGCATTATGGCTGAAGGTGATGAACGAGAAATGATCAATGCTGTTGTTACAGAGATGATGGAAGTTATTGCACATCATGATACGCATGCGAAAGAGGATGTTTCCCTCGAGAAAGCGTGAATCCTTTTATAAAATTTGTGGTATAATCCGCTTGTGTTTTTGATATGTCATATACGAGGTCATGACGCATTGCCTCACGTTTTTGTTTGTCACGTTCTTTAAAGGAATCGCGACCCTCATTCAAAACAGAACGTTATTGGGTTGCCAATTCACGTGCTTGTTTTAAAGAAACAGCTCTTAAAGCACTCAACCCATTTCACGACGGCGCCCGTGAATAGTATAGCGTAAAAGCTACTGAGTACCACCATCTTTACGCTTATGAAGGTATAAGCTAGTATTATCATACTGTTTGCCAGACCTCAATGTTGCGACAGCTCTTGGTATTTAGCGATTCATAAGAGGTATTTTACTCCTTTCTAAACGATTTTTTACTCACACGATAATCCCGCTTATGACGTGCAAATAAATGATTATAATTGATACGAAATGAGAGAATCTTAGGATATTCGGGGCTCTCATTCAATATGCAAAACCAATATGTAAAACGATTAATTATCGTTATAAATTAATATCTTGTATGATGCTGGAAAAACAGTTCTGGTGATTTTTCCTCTATACGTGGGTTATGGGCACGAGATTGAAAGGCAATCAATAAAAGGGCGATGAAGAGTGGGGTTGCAAGAAGGCGCTTGTGGGATGTCTTGTGGGATATCTTGGGGGGGGGGATAAGAGAGATTTTGCCAATGCGTTGCTTGAAGAGAGGTTTTTGCAGCAGGGTTTTCGTATGATGTTTGAGGGCGATGAACGAGAAATGATCAATGCTGTTGTTACAGAGATGATGGAGGTTATGATAGACCATGATGCATTTGCAAAAGTGGAGGTTCATGCCGCATGAGAGGCTTTTGAAAATGGGGGTGTGTAAAAGATTTAATTGTTGAGGGGGCGTTTTACTCTTGAAGGGGATTTAACGGTTGAGGGGGAACCCACGTTGGAGAATCATCATGGAATTTTACAGGATGGTTGAGATTTGTCCTTGCCATTTTAAAGCATTGCTCAATCAATTTTATCATGAGGGTGAGGGATCAAAATATTTTGCTGTTTAGAGTATCGTGATGTGGTTTTTTTTGTTGCTCTATGACAATATATGGATTTGTAATGATAATTTTTTGGCACTTTGAATCAAAAGATCGTAAGTGTTTTTTATTTGAAGCTCTTTTAGATTGAAACAAACAAGAGAGCTTTCATTTTTGCACTTGTCTGGGAATTAACATGCAAATCTAGCCCAGTGGTATGCTTGAGAGATGGATTAAGACGGTTTAAGACAGCACGCATTGTTCCAGATCGTGTGTGCCAAATGAGGCAAGGGTATTGCACTATCTGTTTGCGTCATTTGTGAAACAGAGAGACTGCCGCATTGGCGGACAATATGAGGCTGTTAGGGGAGAAACCCGTTTTCATCTTTTACCAACTCCTTTTCATTTAATTTTATGGCTTAAGTATCCACAGCCATGTCTTTTAAAGAATGAAAATAACAGATTGCTTCGTGTTTTTGTTCGTCATGCTTTTCACGCAGCACCGAATGTTATTGTGTTGCCAATGTAAGGGCTTGGATTAAAGAAATCTCTCTCAATGTTAGAGCCGTTGCAACATGAGGCACTGATGTACAATGGTGATGCCCGCTTGATAAAAAGAAAGACCGGTGATGTTCAATGGTGATTAAGAAACCGATAAGAGGCAATAAGAGGCAATAAGGGGCGAGGGATGATTAAGAGGGGCGATAAGGGGGAAAGAATGAATTCTTTAGGTTGAATGTTGCTCTAATGTTGAAAAATGAGACATAAAAAAGGTCTTTGAAAAATAAAAAGGTGTTTTCTCTCATTTTAGAGAGAAAACACCGGGGGGGTTAGAAGTGCACAATTGCACATCTTACTTTGAAAAGCGGTTTTTTTTATCTTTTTTCCACAGGAAATAAGTTGCAAGTCCAAGAACCGGAACGCTCAATTTGGCAAAAGGCAGATGTTTGCTTAAAAGTGCAAGACTGGAAAGCGTTGCATCTGCCATAAGTTGATGGCGTTGTTCTTCCGATTTCTTTTGTTGTTCGTAGCGTTGATAGGTTTTGAGAATGCGACTCGTGAAAAAACCTAAACCGGCAAGAAAAAGCCAAATGAAAAACAGTGTACTGGCTGCTGCAAGCGGCGTCATAACCCAACATAAGGCAAGAAAAATGATAAGACATAAAAAGAACAGTGACATCAATAATGAAATGCCAACAATTCCGCAGATGATTGCTTGAAGACGCACTTGCTTGACGGTACTTTTAAGCCCTCCGCCGATAAGATGGTTAAAAAGAGGAGCGATAAACTTATGCATTGATCAACGACGCAACAATTGAGAAAGAATAAAACCAATCCCCGCTGCAAACAGAATGCTTTTATTCGGATTTTTGCGAACATATTGATGCATATTTTGTTCAAAATCACCGATTTTCTCTTTTGCTTGAGAGAGAATGTCTTCACCATTTTCTTTCGCGGCATGATACAGTTTTCCCGCTTTGTCTTTGGCTGCATTCAATGTGTTTGCACCAGCATCTGCTAATGATGAGGTGACATTTGAAACATCTTTGCGTAACTTCTCAAATTGTTCCCGTGGTTCTTTTCCCGTTGTCATGTTATCTCCTTTTGTTATGTCATCAATTTTTTGTTTTGCTTGTGAGAGAATATCTTCACTGCTTTCTTTCGCGGCATGATACAGTTCTTTGGCTTTGTCTTTGGCTGCGTTCAATTTGTTTGCACCAGCATCTGCCAATGATGCGGTGACATCTGAAACATCCTTGCGTAACTTCTCAAATTGCCCCCGTGGTTCTTTTTCTGCTGTCATTTTGTGATCCTTTGTTGTTTTGGTGTTTGCCATGATGTTCTTTTCTTCTGTTGATTCAGCATGACGCATCTTTGTGTGTTCATAGTGATCATTTGCTTTGGAGTAAAAATTTTCACTGCTTTTGTAACGTCAAACGATTTTTTTCGTTCCATTGGTTGTTTCATTTAAAAGCGTCGTGCTTAAAATAAATCGTGTGCACATTTTAATTTGAAAATCGGTCTTTTTTATTTTTTTTCCACCTTGATGATAAAAGCAGTTTTGTTCATGAATGGTTTTGTGAAAAATATATTGGTAAAAATCTTTTGCAGGTTGTTCTCTTGCTGTTTATGAAAAAGAAATATTTATGATATTTTCTTGCTGCCAATGTTACTTGGCTTGTTCGTAAGAGCAGTTTATGTGTTGAAATTTTTTGCGCAAGGGATGGTAAAGCCCCAAAGCCTCGATATATAAACTTACCCCGCTTTGCAGTTCTCTTAGGATTCCGGGAGATTTTGTTCTGTCCAGGTGCTTATCAAGCACTAAAAGCAAAAGGCTGGTTTGAGTCAGTGTTTTTAGACTCCCGGAATACCAATGCGAGGGCGCTCGCACTAGGTTTGGAAAATGAAATACAAGGCAAAGACCTTTTTCGCGACATTTCTATCGGCAAAAAAATTCGCTTCAGAAGAAAAATGTTAAAAATATCTCAATACACAACGACTAATATAGCCCTTAAAGCCTCGATAGATAAAAATGAACCCGCTTTGCAGCTCTCTCAAAATTCCGGGAGATTTTGTTCTGTCCAGGTGCTTTCAAGCACTAAAAGCAAAATGCTGACTAGGGTTCAGTACTTGTTACTCCCGGAATACCAATGCGAGGGCGCTCGCACTAGGTTTGGAAAATGAAATGCAAGGCAAAAACCTTCTCAACGACATTTTTATCGGCAAATTTATTGGCAAAAAATTTATCGGCCAAAAAAATTCGTTTTAAGCGAAAAATGTTGAAAATGTCTCAGAAAAATGAGGAAACCGCTTATGGTTAAGTGCGCAACAAATTCAAAAATATGAAACGGGTCTCAACCGTGTAAGCGCTGGGCGTTTGAAGGAAATTGCTGAAAAACTGGATGTGTCTCTTACCTTTTTTATGCTGAGATCTTAACGAAGAAACAGCCGCCATACCATCATGATGAGATCATCTCGAGCAAAGAGGAATATCTGCTTTTAAAAAGCTTTAGAGTGCTGAACTCTGTAAAACAGAAAGCCATTTTACAGCTCCTCTCTGATCAGAAATAAAATCTTGGACAAACAAGATCAATGCACAAAAGTGCTCCTGCTTTTCTCACCATCTTCTCTTTGATAAGCAACGCAGTGCCTCTCATGTAAGAAGTCGCTCTCATTACAAAACGATACATTACAGAAACTTTTTCATTTCTATTGCAATCCCCTCAAATTCCTTTATTATTTAACCGTGTGATTTTGGTCGTCTACGCAACGACCAATAGGGATCTAAAAACCCTAAAATCCGAGCATAAAAATAAGCCCATTACCATGGGTGTTCCCGGGATTCCGGGAGATTTTGCTATGTCCAGGTGCTGTCAAGCACTAAAAGCAAAATGCTGACTCGGATTCAGTGTTTTAGACTCCCGGAATACCAATGCGAGGGCGCTCGCACCCGGTGGGGGAATAAAATGCAAGACAAAGACCTTTTTCACGACACTTTTATCGGCAAAAAAATTCGCTTTAAGCGAAAAATGTTGAAAATGTCTCAGAAAGAATTGGGAAACCTCTTAGGGTTAAGCGCGCAACAAATTCAAAAATATGAAACGGGACTCAATCGTGTAAGTGCTGGGCGCTTAAAGGAAATTTCTGAAAAACTGGATGTTCCTCTTGCCTTTTTTTATGCGGATCTCTTAACAAAGCAACAGCCCCCATATCATCATGATGAGATCATCTCGAGCAAAGAGGAATATCTGCTTTTAAAAAGCTTTAGAGTGCTGAATTCTATAAAACAGAAAGCAATTTTACAGCTCCTCTCTGATCAAAAGGAAAATTTTTAACGTTATAACGTTATAATCCATCACATTGAAGACATTTCCCTATTCTCTAAAAGAGCATCAAAAGCAATGTTGTTCACGGAAAACATGAGGCATTTTAGTGCAGTTTTAAATTGCTCCTTTCTTTAAAGAGCTTTATTGCTTCAAAAGCGTTTTAGGCACCTACGCAACAACCAAGAGGGCTGTATTGTTGAGATAAATTCAAGTTTAAGTTTTATGAAAAAATTTCTTTTGTTCATGAATAGTTGAGTAAAAATACATTGGTAAAAATCTCTTGAAGGCTGTTCTCTTGCCGTTTATGAAAAAGAAAGACCCATTCTATTTTCGTGCTGCCAATGTTTTTTCGTTGGTTATAAAAGCAGTTTGCGTGTTTAAGTCTTTGGCGCAAGCAACTTATTGTTGAGATAATTCTCTTTTAATGTTTAAGGAGAAAAATTTCTTTCATATTCCTCTTGAAAGAGTTGTTTCCTGAAATAAAACTATACTTGATTTATCAAGTTTTATTTTTTAGATTGCGTACACAGTGATATTAAAAGGGACGTGGCATTTTGGAAGGGTAGTGCTGCGGGGGTTGATGGCACGGCTGTAAAACCAAGTGCAATCCATAATGGTGTGAGAGAAATGGAAACTGAAACAGTCCCCTTAGAGAGCGCATCTGCTCTGCTTGCTGCGCATGACCTTTCCCCTTTTGCTATGTTTATGGCAGCTGATTTTGTTGTCAAGTCCGTTATCGTTCTTTTGTTGTTGGCTTCTCTTGCCTCTTGGACAATTGCTTTTGTCAAAATTGTTGAGATCTCTTTGGCAAAACGAAGAGTGCGTCGGGAACTTCAGTTGGCTCTCAATGCACAGACCCTCACGCGTTTGGCTGCCAGCTTAAAGGAAAGCAAAGGAGCCGGTGTGGTCTTTCTCAAAGAGGCTCTTAAAGAAGTGTATCTTTCTACACAACAAGTTCGTTTTATGGGAAATGAAGGGGCTGGCTCTGGTGAAAGAGTGCATGCAAAACAAGAGGCACCCATTGCCAATGAAGCCCCCTTCTTCTATGAGGAAATAGATCGCTATAGTGAGGATGTGCACGATATGAATGAGGGTATAAAGGAAAGAGTTCATTCGCTTTTGTCACGCTGCTTGTTAGCTGCAACAAGGCGTGTTGCCTGTGGCAGTGCCGTTCTGGCAACTATTGGGGCTATTGCTCCCTTTGTAGGGCTTTTTGCAACCGTTTGGGGAATCATGAATTCTTTTATCGGCATTGCTCAGTCGCAAACAACGCGGCTTGATGTTGTGGCTCCTGGAATCGCTGAAGCCTTATTAGCAACGGCTATCGGGCTTTTTGTGGCTATTCCGGCCGTTATTATGTATAATAGCCTTATGCGTGCCTTGAGTGGTTATCGTAATGATTTGGGCGATATTGCTGCGGCAATTGAAAGGCTTTTGAGTCGTGAACTTGATAGACATCGTCAACAGAAAAGTCAGAAAAAATGAAAGCGGGTTTTAATGATAATTGGGAAACCGGTGACAGTGGGTTGCACAACGAAATTAATGTAACCCCTTTTATTGATGTTGTGCTGGTGCTGCTGATTGTTTTTATGGTTGCGGCACCTTTGGCAACCTCTGTTATTCCCGTTCAACTCCCCTCTCTAACGCAAGCACCTTCAGTGGTGCAACCTGAGGAGCCTCTCTATGTCACTTTGCAAAAAGACCGGTCTCTTTATGTTGGTGATGATCTGATCCCCCAAACAGCCTTTACAGATGCTTTATTGAAGGCAACAAAGCAAAATCGAGAGACAAAGATTTTGATTAAAGCCGATAGCGGAATTGATTATGGAGCTGTTGTCGATTTGCTTAATCAAATACGCATGGCTGGATATACTAAAGTTGGTCTTATGGGATTGCAAAAGTCTTCCAATGTTGCGGCAAAGGAGCCAACAAAAGAAGAGACAAGTGACGGCAGCGCAAATACTCCCAACGCAGATGGGTTAAATGTTACAGGTATGCGAGAGTAGTTGTTACAAGCGATATGTTAAGCATTGAACAGTTCTGTGATGGAAATTGTTCCCCCTCTAGCGCAAACAGATTATCGGTAAGAGAGGGGGCGGTCAGAGAGAAGAGAACGGTTTGTTTCTTCTGAAGCCTGTTGAAAACCGGTTGCTCCTCTGTTTGTGGAACCTTGGCTTTCTCTATCGCTCTCAGTATTTCCTTCTTTAGATGTTTTAAAGGTATAATATCATTTTGCACGGCTTTAAACGCATCAAAATTGCCCTGAACAGCCGGTGCAATGACCGTTGGTGCAATGCGGCATACCACGCTGGATAGAGAAGTCTTCTTGTCCCAAATTGATGAGAGAAAAGTTTCCCTCGCTTTTGGTTAAGCACTGTCAATTATTCTAGGTGTATTTAAGAATAGGGTGCTATGCTTTAAGGTTTAAAAAGAGCGTGAGCGTCTTAGCGCTGCAAAACTGGGCTGGAGAGTAGAATGAGCGTGGAAAAGGAGCTCCGTTAAGGGACTGTTGCTTGGGTACAAGCCTGTCTCACCATACTCTTTGCCAGCCTCCAAATGTGCGATAACCCTTGGTATTTAGACGATGGATTCATAACAGGCATCTGTACTCCTTTCTTTAGAGTTTTTTACCTACACGCCAACCTCTCTTGTGACGTGCAAGCAAGTGATTTTAATTGCTTGAACATAACAGGATTTGAGATGAAAGAATTTTACAATATCTGAGGGTCTCATTCAATAGGCAAAATGATAAATTATCATTATAAATCAATATGTTGTTTGTACAAACAATCACCGTTTCTTCTTCACCAAGTGTTGCTCGCAGATTGCGCCCCGTAGAATGTGTCGTGAATCGTGTGGAATTTCTCAATCTTGGCTATGTTCAAGACGTTGGACCGGTAAGCGGATTCGTGGTGATGAAGGAGGAACCATCTTCGAGGAAGAGGGACTCTTTGGGGTATTCAGGTGCATGGAAGGCAATGTTGTTTAAATTTGCCCCGTTGAACCAAAACCACCTGCTCCTCTGCTTATAGGAACTTGGCTTTCTGCATTGTTATGGGCATTGCCTTCTTCAGATGACTCTCTTTCAGAAACATTGACCTGAATAACCGGTGCGATAACCGTTGGTGCAAATGCGCATACCACGCTGGATGGAGAAGTCTTCTTGTCCCAAATTAATGAGGAGAACTTTTACCTCGCTTTCGGCTAATCACTATCAATTGTTCTAGGTGTGTTTAAGCATGTGATGCCATGCTTTACGGTTCAACCAGAGCGTGGGCGTATTTGCGCTGCAAAACCGGACTTGATGAGTGAAAGATGAGACCTGTTGGAATAAGCGCCCGTTTCCCCGATAAGCCTCACCGTTTCTTTTTCACCTGCTGTTCGTAGAGCTCGCAAAGCTCGCCGTGGCATAATGTGGAATTTCTCAACCTTGGCTATGTTCAAGGCGTTGGACCGGTAAGCGGATTTATGGTGATGAAGGAGGAACCATCTTTGAGAAAGAAGGACTCTTTGAAGCGTTTTGGTGTGTGGAAGGCAATGTTGTTTAAATTTGCCCTGTTGAACCAAAACCACCTGCTCCTCTGCTTGTAAGAGCTTGGCTTTCTGCGTTGCTATGGGCATTGCCTTCTTCAGATGGCTCCATTTCAGAAACATTGACCTGAATAACCGGTGCGATGATCGTTTGTGCAATGCGCATACCACGCTGGATGGAGAAGTCTTCTTGTCCCAAATTGATGAGGAGAACTTTTACCTCACCACGGTAATCACTATCAATTGTTCCAGGTGTGTTTAAGCATGTGATGCCATGCTTTAGGGCTAAACCAGAGCGTGGGCGTATTTGCGCTTCAAAACCGGGCTGGAGATGAAAGATGAGACCTGTTGGAATCAGTGCCCGTTGCCCCGGTGCAAGAACCACCGTTTCTTCTTCACCAAGTGCTGCTCGCAGATCGAGCCCTGCAGAACCAGCTGTGGCATAGTGCGGAAGTTCTAAACCTTGGCTATGTTCAAGGCGTTGGATCGATAAGCTGATTTGTGGTGATGAAGGAAGAACCATCTTCGAGGAAGAGGGACTCGTTTGGTTGTTCAGGTGCGTGGAAGGCATGGCCAAAGCATCTCCAGAATATAAAAAACAAACACAATTCTAACAAAAGTTTCCTTGTGAAACAAGCAGCGAAAAACTGAGAGATGGAGAAATGGTTTTCGCTGCTTGTTGTCCATGGTAAACGTTTATTTTCCATGGTGCCCGTTTTAAATACTGCCAATGAAGATACCCGTCGCAAAAACAAGGGCTCCACCAATGATAACCTGTAAGGATGCACGCCAAAAAGGTGTCGACATAAATCTGTTTTGAATCCACACAATCGCCCAGAGTTCGAAAAAAACAACGATAAAGGCAATAACGGTCGCAATGTAAAAAGAGTGGATTAAATAAGGAAGCGTGTGACCTAATCCCCCAAGTGTTGTCATAATGCCGTTCGCAAGACCTCTTTTAAGAGGGGAACCGCGACCCGATAATTTGCCATCATCATGGACAGCCTCTGTGAAACCCATCGATAGACCTGCACCAATGGAGGCAGAAAGCCCTATGAGAAAAGTTTGATGCGTATCTCCCGTGGCAAAAGCAGCAGCAAAAATAGGGGCAAGAGTAGAAACGGAGCCATCCATTAAACCGGCAAGACCAGGCTGAATCCACGTTAAAAGGATTTGTCTATGCGTTTTTGATGCCTTCTTTGTCTCTTTTTTCGTGCCTTTATCGGTAATGGTTGCTCTTTGAGGCGCTGCTTGCCGGTATTTGTTGGTTATAAGCGCAGGATGTTCACACAGCGGACCTACTGCTCTTGCTCGATTGCTACAAGAAAGACAAAGAAGCTGCTTATAGTTTTCAAGTTCATGCATGCCCATTGCTGTAAAAATCGCTGCTTGTTCAGAGGAATAAGGCTTGAGTGCTTTGGCATATTTTAAATAGAGGGCTGCACGTTTTTCTTTTGCTTTAAGCGTGCGAATCACCATCCTTTGTGCCGAACGAAAGAACAGAGCTTTACGTTGTACAAATGAAAAAAACGATTTCAACATTTTCTGTTCCTTTGCACTTTAGAATAATTCTAAAAATATAGGATGAAAAAAATGAAAGTCAATCTAAAATTTTAAAACTGCGGAAGGTTCGTGTTGAGATAAGAAAAAGGTTGGTGCGTAAAGAGAAAGAAAAAACAGCTCAAAAAAGAGAAAACAAAAGAAGAGAAAATAAGCTGGTAAGAACAATGCTTAAAGAAAAAATGGTAGCAAAATGCAAGACGTTTGGCGAAAAATGATTCGAGTAAATGATTTGAGAAAGCTATGCCAAGGACGTCTATAAGGGGATAACGTGTTTAAGACTTCCTAGAGGGATGACTGAAGCATTTTATGGGGAGAAGAGGGATGTGGAGACAGTATGGAATGTGGAGATGTGGTGCTGTAATATATTGATTTATAAAGGTAAAAATAATTTTTTACTTGCATTATACCCCTGAATATTGTAAAATTATCTCATCTCATCTCATCTCATCTCATCTCATCTCATCTCATCTCATCTCATCTCATCTCATCTCATCTCATCTCATCTCATCTCATCTCATCTCATCTCATCTAATCTCATCTCATCTCATCTCATCTCATCTCATCTCATCTCATCTCATCTCATCTCATCTCATCTCATCTCATCTCATCTCATCTCATCTCATCTCATCTCATCTCATCTCATCTCATCTCATCTCATCTCATCTCATCTCATCTCATCTCATCTCATATCATCTCATCTCATCTCATCTCATCTCATCTCATCTCATCTCATCTCATCTCATCTCATCTCATCTCATCTCATCTCATCTCATCTCATCTCATCTCATCTCATCTCATCTCATCTCATCTCATCTCATCTCATCTCATCTCATCTCATCTCATCTTACGTACTTGCACGTCACAAGTAGAGCGCGTGAGGAAAAAACTCTAAAGAAAGGAATAAAAATGTCTCTTATGAAGAGTCTCAATACCAAGGGTTGGCGCAATATTGGGGGTGGGTAAAGAGTAATGATGATGTCGGCTTGTATCTTCATAAGCGTAAGGATGGTGGTGCTCAATAGTTTTTACGCTATACCATTTACGGGCGGCGTTGTGAAATGGGCTTGGAGGCTTTAAGAAATATCTCTTAAAAAAAGCCCGTGAATTGGCAATTGGGTGGCGTTTTGTGCTTCGAGCAAACTGTCATCACCTATCATGTTGCTATAACACCGACAAAGCCTCATTTTAAAAGCGAAGCATTTCATAAAGGAAAATATTTTCAACCAACAGCATCAACTCAACAAAAAAACAAAACTTTCTGTCACTTTTTTCAAAACAATTTTTCCAAAAACATTTCTAAAAACTTTTTCCAAGAAACCTTTGTCATCGAGAGACCGGAACAGAGGAGAAGGGCAACTTAACACCATCTTCAAACGAATTTCTTGTCAAAACAACGCACTTGCTCTCTTAAACAACAACAATATCCGCCTATAAAATGCTTGCGTATAAAGCTATCTATAGCAAAGATGATTTCGGGCGCTCTCTTTCTCCATGAGAGATGTACTTTCTTTTTCTGCTTTTTTCTGTCAAGATATTGATTTATAACGATAATTAATCATTCTGCATGTTGAATTAGCCCCTCGAATATTGTAAGATTCTCTCATCTCAAATCCTCTCATTTTGTATCACTCATAATCATTTATTTGCATGTCATAAGCGAGGCTGGTGTGTGGGTAGAAAACTCTAAAGAAAGGAGGAAAAAGACAGCCTATGAATTGTCTTGTGAATCGTCTTGGGGCAAGATTTGTCGCAACATTAGGGTGGGTAAAGAGTATGATGGGGGGGAAAGAGTATGATGGTGCTGGGTTGGTCAAAGGAGGTGTGAAGAATAAAGGATTCTATCAAAAGAACACGTCGACAAAGCATATTATAAAAAGATGTTTTATGAAGCTTTAAGAGAGTGTTTTTGGTTGAACTTGATGAGAAGAATAAGCGAAAAATATTGCCGTAAAAACATCGATACTGCTCCACGCACGCAATTTCTAGATGCTTTGAAACAGGAAAAAAAAGAGGAGATTGCACATGTATATTGCAAGTATCGCAAACACAGCCTTGTAACTCCTTCTAACTGGCTCTCTCAGTAAGATTGAAAAAGGCATCTTAAATGACGAAAGGAGTGGTTACCCACTCCTCCGTTCCTATCTCTCCTTGCGGAGAAGCGGCCACCATTACTGATGCCGTATATGCTATTTTATATACACTTGTTCTTCGTAAAAGTCAATGATGTAAACGCGGTAAATGTTTGAGCATCAGAGCGACAATTTTATGAAATTCTTCACTGGATAATCTTGGAACGCTACGTGAACAACTTAAACGGCTGACGGAAACTGTTGTGACATAATTGCAGATAATCCACGCTTTTTTATTCTCTATGGGAGATTGTAGCGGATAGGCAGCCGGATTATTGGGTTGTGATTTCGTGGAAAAAGGTAAAACTGTTACATTGCCATATAACTTTGCATTCTTAGAAAGCACTAAAACAGGTCGTTTTTTCCAAAATTCAGGAAGGATCGAATCATGAGGAAAGTCACACCAAAAAACTTGCCTAATGCGGGGTGCCGATTTGATTCGAGGTTTTATATGGGGGGGTTTTTGGTAAGGAGCATTTAAGTCTCCTCCTCTTCCTTTTATATGTTCGCGCCATGCATTATGATCATGTTCCATCATAACACAGGGCTCTTCAAGTCGACTTATATCTAAGGAAAGAGGTGATAGGGTAGGGGGTGCTGTGTTCTTATCCTCAGCCATGGCAAACCATTCATGTTTATCGGTCCCCTCACTCACTTATTTTACAGCTTTTCTGTTGCCGGTTTGTATCAAAATGTTTTTTATAAGTACAGAGAGCGTAACCAATAAAATGGATGTATCTGTTTATTTTTCTTTTTCGCTCGAGGTTAGGGGAAAGAGCTGGTGTTATAGGACGGATGCTGAGGTATGAGGTCGTGGCGAGCTGGAAAAAGGGGGATGGTAAGCACGCATGTGTACGGTTTTTTGTTTTTTTGGTGATGAGAGTTTTTTATCATTTGGAAAGCAGACCTTTTGAAGCAATGTAAAGGTTTGCAAGCATGGAGATGGGTTTAGTAATAATGCATTGATTTATAAAGATAAATAATGACTTTCAACGCGTGTTATAGCATCAAATGTATCATAGCCTTCAATATTGTAAGACTCTCTCATCTTATTTTGAATCGAGAAAAATCGCTTATTTGCACGTCACAAACGGGGGTGGCATATGGGTAAAAATCCTAAAGAAAGAAGTAAAATGCTTTTCATGAATCGTCTAAATACCAAGAGGTGTTGTAACATTGGAGGCTTATAAAGAATAGAATGGTGCCGGTTTGTAATAATATTTCAACCGGCAAAGCAGAGAAAAAGTATCGGTGCTTTATTTTTCTTGTTTATCGATCTCTTCACTTAACTTTACAGCTTTTCTATTGTCTATTTTTATCAAAATGTTTTTTATAAGTGCAGAGTGCCAAACAATAAAATGGATGTATCGGCTTAGTTTTTCTTTTTGCTCGAGGCTAGAGGAAGAATGTTAGTGTTATAGGACGGATGCTGAGGTATGGGGTCGTGGTGTGTTCAAAAGAGGGGTGAAAAAATATCCATGCACGTGGTTTTTTGTTCTTTTATGATTAGGCTTTTTATCACTTGGAAAGCAGCCCTTTTGAAGAAATGTAAAGGCTTGCAAGCATGTAGATGAGGCTTGCAACAACATTCCAACCGGCAAAGGAGAGAAAAAGAAAGCGTATCGGTGCTTCAGAACAAGAAGGGGGATGGATATTGTTCAATTGATTGAAAAGCTGGTTAACATCTGTGGTTTTCTTTATTACATTTATACTGCAGCTGGCTGGTGCTGGCCAAAAGCCATATTCAACACCCGTATGATATACCGCTAGAACAAGGCTGATCGTCATGAGGATAAAAACGCATAAAAATAACAGCTGTATCCAAGAAGATATGCGAAAAAACCAGGCTCCAAAACCTGCTAAAAGCAAAAACGGCAGAGCACTATAATAGGGAAGACGTTCAATCAGGCATAAATCACAAGGCAGGTACCCGCCAATATGTTCAAAACAAAGGGCTAAACCTATCGTAGCAGAGAGGCAAAAGGCGAGAAAAAAAGCCCATAAACTGAGTTCTCTTTTGCTTGGTTCAAGATAAAAGTGCTTGTGCAAAATATGTGCCATTGAGCATGCCTCTTAAGATAAAAGGTGCTTGTTTACAAAAACTATGAAAGCTCCATAAACAAAAAGTAGGGTAACACAACAGATCAGGATAATCCATTTGAAATGGCGCAGAAAAAAATCCATTGCTCGTTGTCCAAAGCGTTGAATGAGCCAAGCAATAAGATAAAAACGTGCTCCTCTAGCAAAGATACAGGTGATAACAAAAATTTCAAGATGCACACCTATAACACCTGCCAAAATCGTCACGATCTTAATAGGAGGAAGATGAAAAAAACCTGAAGTGATCAGTAAAATAATGAGAAATTGCAATGTTGCATCGCTTTTTAGTGCTTGAAAATTTTCAACTTGTCCGTAGAACTCTAAAATCGGTTTGGCGAGTGTATCATAGGCAAAATGCCCAATAAACCAACCAGCGATTCCCCCTAAAACAGAACAGATCGTTGCAATAAGGGCATAGTAGTAAGCCCGTTTGGGTTGGACAAGGGTCATTGGAATATACAAGACATCTATCGGTATGGGAAAAACAGAACTTTCAATAAAAGCAATGAACCCAAGCCAGTGTGGTGCTGTACGCCGATTTGCTAAAGAAATCGTCCAAAGCTTTAATCTGTTCAATATCATGAGACCTCTCATAGCTCCTAGAGGTAAAGACTTTACAAATAATTCTCCAAAAACGAAATGGAGCGAATAGATAAAAATGTACAGTACAAAATAATACGAATTCTTTAAAAAACATAAGTATAGTGTTGACGAATCTATCCTTCTTCATGTAGTGCAGAAAGATAATGGGCCAGTCTGTCCTTTAGGAAAGATGTTTTTATAACATATTTTTTATCATGGTCGTTCTTTACGAATAATGTAATGTGTGGAACGACAATGTGCGGGTGTGGTGGAACTGGTAGACGCGCCAGACTCAAAATCTGGTTCCGAGAGGAGTGTCGGTTCGAGTCCGACCACCCGCACCATCCCATCTATCCTTCTCTTCTCCATACGGTTTCTGTGCGTTCTCTCTTCACTTTCACTCACTTTCCTTTGAACACTTTCACTATTTCACTCGCTGACCTTGAAGCGTAAATAGGGTTCTTCAGAGCAGTGATGTAAGATCTCTTTCGTCTAACAAGCTCTCTTTGTGTGATTGTAGTTTCTTTTGCATCAAAAAGGCAGGCAATTATCCATTTGAAGAAGATGTTTTGTCTATTGGCAGGGGATGTTTAAGATCTCGCATCCAGTTTGTCTCTCGCGTGAAGCATAAGGGGCAACAGCTGAAACCTCTCTGTTGCAAAAAGAGGCATCAAATGACAGATTGATGTTTCATTCGCTTATCTTGAAGCGTAAATAGGGTTCTTCAGAGCAGTGATGTAAGATCTCTTTCGTCTATAAAAGCCTCTTTTGTGTGATTGCAGTTTCTTTTGCATCAAAGGCAGGCAATTATCCATTTGAAGAAGATGTTTTGTCTATTGGCAGAGGATGTTCAAGATCTCGCATCCAGTTTGTCTCTCGCGTGAAGCATAAGGGGCAACAGCTGAAACCTCTCTGTTACTAAAAAGATGCATCGAATGACAGATTGATGGTCATGCTGGTTATTAGAAAATTTTATCCTTAAAAGGGAGGATAACAATAAAAATCATAAAATAGAATCATCTATGGCTTTGTGTAAGATTGCTCCATTTCTTGTTCTCCTCTTGTTCGGTGAAGCGGGGATAGATGCGCAATTATACCAAGATTTCTTTTTGAAACCGGAAAAATAGAGAAAACGTTGTAGCCTCCTTATTTTTTTATAATTTTGCCTCACGCTTATAAGAGCGAAAATAAAAACAATATTTATACATTTTGCAATTTATGAAATTGTTGTTATGCATCTATTTGAAAACTTTTCTCGCGAAATGCTATAGGAAAATGAATTTTTAAAAAGTGATAATAGACACCTTTTTAACGGGTACTCTCTTTTTTTACTGTGCATTACTGTGTTGCATCTCAGTAAGAGCTTGACAAAATTTTAAAATAGCTACTTTTTTCAATCGAGCAATCGAGCAATCGAGCAATCGAGCAATCGAGCAATCGAGCAATCGAGCAATCGAGCAATCGAGCAATCGAGCAATCGAGCAATCGAGCAATCGAGCAATCGAGCAATCGAGCAATCGAGCAATCGAGCAATCGAGCAATCGAGCAATCGAGCACTCGAGCAATCGAGCAATCGAGCAATCGAGCAATCGAGCAATCGAGCAATCGAGCAATCGAGCAATCGAGCAATCGAGCAATCGAGCAATCGAGCAATCGAGCAATCGAGCAATCGAGCAATCGAGCAATCGAGCAATCGAGCAATCGAGCAATCGAGCAATCGAGCAATCGAGCAATCGAGCAATCGAGCAATCGAGCAATCGAGCAATCGAGCAATCGAGCAATCGAGCAATCGAGCAATCGAGCAATCGAGCAATCGAGCAATCGAGCAATCGAGCAATCGAGCAATCGAGCAATCGAGCAATCGAGCAATCGAGCAATCGAGCAATCGAGCAATCGAGCAATCGAGCAATCGAGCAATCGAGCAATCGAGCAATCGAGCAATCGAGCAATCGAGCAATCGAGCAATCGAGCAATCGAGCAATCGAGCAATCGAGCAATCGAGCAATCGAGCAATCGAGCAATCGAGCAATCGAGCAATCGAGCAATCGAGCAATCGAGCAATCGAGCAATCGAGTGTCTAGGCGATATGCTGGACTCTTTGCCAATATTTAAGAACAATATTTTGCAATCAATAAATAAAAAACCCCGTCAAAGACAGGGTTTTTGTGGAGTTCTCTCTTCTTTAATTTTGCAATTAATTAAATTTATAACCGATACCAATACGGAAATTATTGGTTTTGGAACTTATTTCAAGCTTATCATCGGCGAATTTTGTTTTACCAAAATCCGAATAACGATATTCTGCACGCATGATAATATTATTTGTCATTGCAAGATCAATACCACCACCTAATGTGTAGCCAATCATGGTTTTGCTTTCATCCAATACATCGCCAGAAGCAAACACAAAAGTAGGATCTTCTTGCGATTTTGACAAAATGGACATGATATATTGCATCTGTCCATAGGCTATACCACCAGCAACATACGGCATCACGCAACCTGAAGCAAAACCAATGCGGACACGCGTTGCACCAGTCCACTTTTCTTTTAAAGTTACACTGCTCTCAACAATATCACCAATATTGGGGATTGTTTCATCAGGAGCCCCAGGTCTTTTAATAGGAAGTTCTGCTTCTTTAAAAACTGCGTTGATTGAAGCTAGCGCATCGTCATCTAAAATCCTTTTCTCTTTACCCTTTTCGGTGTCTTTTTTACCAGACCAGACCATATCTGTATCAACACCTAAAATGAAGTTATTGCCCAAATCAAGATTAGAACCCGCATAAAGACCAGCGACGAATCCTGATAGTTTAGGTGATAAAGATTTGTCAACCCAAGCCCATTTACCCGTTTTTGCATCTTCAGCGTAATTTAAAGTATTACGACTGGAAAAACCACCAATTTGTCCTCCAAGATAAGAACCGCTCCAAGAAAAAGGTGAAGCAACTACAACCGGTGAAACAGTTTGTTTTGCTCCTTGGAGAACTGAAACAGTTGGTTTGTGCTCTTGATGAATGATGCTATCTGCCGCTTGCACCGTTGAAGTTGCAAGTAAACTCAAAATCGACGCTGTTACTAAATATTTTTTATTCATGAAAATCCCTCTATTTCAAACACGAAACGTATTATACATGTTTCAATTAAAAAATCTATAGTTAATATTAATTACTAAAATAAAATAATAAAGAAGCTTATTTATGGCATATTTAAGCACAAAATGACGTATAATAGAATGGAGATAAAAGCATTCAACTCTTCAAAAATGGTTTTCTCACTTCAGGCTTTTTGCGTTTCAAATATTTTCGGTATCATAGATATGCTTTTGGGGGATCAGTGTTTAGTGCTTTGAAAACCATTGTTTTAAATGGGCAAAAACATTGTCTATCGCATCCATAAGCCGAGCAAAATCAAGGATCAGCAAAAAGAGAAAGAATGCTATCCACTTCATAAAACGAGACATCATTTTTACATTTTGATAAGTGATGATCATTTCTTGAAGCATTTCTTTTTCTGCTTCTGTAAGCTCGGTGGTTTTTTTAGTATTTTTTCTGGTCATGTTTCCACCCACATAAATATTCACCCTGTTTATTGTGCTTTAAGATCTCTCTTGCTAAGTTTGAACTGATGGCGTTCAAATCTTGGCGCTCCAAATATATCGGCAACCAACCCACACAAGAAGAAGCAACTTTATTTGTCGCGCAACCAGTGAGAGAGATCAGCACGTACATCAGCATCACTTTTTTGATTAATTTCATTTTCTACCTCAAGCCGTGTTGTTGCTGTCTTTAAAGTTTTCTCTGTTTGCTTTTGTTGTTCAGTCTTTTTGCCAAGAACAAAAGCTTTTTCTAAAGCTATAAAAAAAGCGGCTAAAGCCGCACCTGTTAGCATCAGATTTTTTTTCATCCATAAAATCATAATTTGTGCTCCTGAAAGCGTTTGGTAACAAAGAAAAGGCCCGCACAGGCGGCTAAAATCATAATGGTTGCTAATGCCCATTGGATAGGACCATTGCCTGCCAATAAAGCCAGCCAACAAACCGCCAAGCCCTGAGAAAGAACCAATGATTGGGGCAAGGGTTTCCGCTTTGAAAATTCCCGTTGGCTGTTTTTTATCGATAAGGCTATAATTGGTGTTCCTGCTTTTTGCCAAGAACAAAAGCTTTTGCTAAAATCATAAAAAAAGCAGCTAAAGCTGCACCTGTTAGCATCAGATTTTTTTTCATCCATAAAATCATAATTTGTGCTCCTGAAAGCGTTTGGTAACAAAGAAAAGGCCCGCACAGGCGGTTGAAACCATGATGGTTGCCAATGCCCATTGGGTGGGACCATGGTTTGTCAACAAACCGCCAAGCTCTGAGAAAGAACCAATGATTGGGGCAAGCGCTTCCGCTTTGAAAATTCCCGTTGGCTGTTTTTTATCGATAAGGCTATAATTGGTGTTCCTGCTTTTTGCCAAGAATAAAAGCTTTTGCTAAAGCTATAAAAAAAGCGGCTAAAGCCGCAGCTGTTAGCATCAGATTTTTTTTCATCCATAAAATCATAATTTGTGCTCCTGAAAGCGTTTGGTAACAAAGAAAAGGCCCGCACAGGCGGCTAAAATCATAATGGTTGCCAATGCCCATTGGATAGGACCATTGCCTGCTAACAAGCCGCCAAGCCCTGAGAAAGAACCAATGATTTGGCAAGCGCTTCTGCTTTGCCCCGTTTGCTGCTTTTTATCGATAAGGCTATAATTGGTGCTCCTGCTTTTTGCCAAGAACAAAAGCTTTTTCTAAAGCTATAAAAAAAGCGGCTAAAGCCGCACCTGTTAGCATCAGATTTCTTCATCCATAAGATCTATAATTTGTGCTCCTGAAAGCGTTTGGTAACAAAGAAAAGGCCCGCACAGGCGGCTAAAATCATAATGGTTGCCAATGCCCATTGGATAGGACCATTGCCTGCTAACAAGCCGCCAAGTCTTGAGAAAGAACCAATGATTGGGCAAGGGCTTATGCTTTGCCCCGTTGGCTGTTTCTTTATCGATACGGTTATCGTTGGTGCTCCTGCTTTTTGCCAAGAACAAAAGCTTTTTCTAAAGCTATAAAAAAAGCGGCTAAAGCCGCACCTGTTAGCATCAGATTTCTTCATCCATAAGATCTATAATTTGTGCTCCTGAAAGCGTTTGGTAACAAAGAAAAGGCCCGCACAGGCGGCTAAAATCATAATGGTTGCTAATGCCCATTGGATAGGACCATTGCCCGCTAACAAGCCGCCAAGACCAGAGAAAGAACCAATGATTGGGGCAAGGGCTTCCGCTTTGAAAATCCCCGTTGGTTGTTTGGTTTCTACTGGTTGATAATTGGAGGAAACATAAGCCCCTTTTGCCCATAAGCCTGCTTCTGCTGTACGCCGGTGGACGAGACCTTGAAGGCGCTTTCCACCCGCTTTGGTCCATTTTTGTAATTCAGAGGGCACTGCTTCATATTCACCTTGATTGAGTTTTTTTAACAGTGTCGAATTGCAAAAGGCTGCTGTTCCTACATTATAACAAAAGGATACGAGTGCTGCGAATTGTTCGTCTGTTAAGGAAACTTGAACAGCGCGTTCAACAGCATTCTCAAATTGTTGCAAATCATGGCAAAGAACATTTTCGGCTTGTTCTTCAGTGATTGTCATGCCCTTATGAACAAAGGGTTTTCCAGCAGAATTTGTATGCCCATAACCAATGGTCCACACCCCAATGGCATCTTTATAGGCGTTAAGACGCAAGCCTTCCCATTGTTTAATCAGTGCTAATCCTTCTTGTGATATTTTTCTCATAGGTTTCTCCATAAAAAAAGCTCTGCACAAAGCAGAGCTGGATTAAAAAATAGACATTTCCCCCAGTCTAAAGGATGAGATTTTACGGTGTAACGGGGGCATTTCCGCGAAGATTATTAAATTTTTGTTTCATGTAACTTTTTTTTGTGTTATACGTTACATGAAACATAGTGGAGGTTTTCTTATGGCTACAATGCACGTTAATGAACGCGTTCAAAAACATCGCAACGCACAAAGGAAAGCAGGATTGCGCTTGATGCAAATTTGGGTACCAGATACACGTCAACCAAACTTTGCAGAAGAGTGCCGTCGTCAGTGTCGCTTGGTAGCAAAAATGGATAAAACAGATACATCTATGCAATTATTTATGGATCAATCTGTAGTGGATGTTGATGGCTGGACAGAATGATGCGTGGATCTCTCGTAACAATAGCGATGCAGGGTGATTTTGGTAAACCAAGACCTGCATTAATAATTCAAGCCAATCAATTCAGCGAACATACAAGCGTAACAGTTTTACCAATTACAAGTACACTTATTGCAGCACCATTACTTCGCATTACTATTCAACCAGATGCCAAAAACGGTTTACAAAAGCTTTCACAAGTGATGATTGATAAGATCATGACGGTAGGATGCGAAAAGGTTATTCTAGCTTTCGGTTCTATGCATGCAGATAAAATGGTAGAAATTGAACGCTGTTTGGCTGTGTTTTTAGGAATAGTAAAATGAAAGTGAATCTCTTTTCTCTTCGAAAAGACGGCTATTAAAAACTTATGTAGCTTTTTCACTGGAACAAAAGAATATTTTTCTCAACTTTTCATTTTCCTCTTGATAAACATTCGTTTATAAACGAATATATATGATGTTTGAGATACGTCACTCCCTTACCTCTGATGGCAAAAACTTGATAACTGATTGGCTGTGAAAGCTCCGTGATGTACAGGCTAAACTGCTATTATTCGCCGTCTTAATCGCTTAGAGCAAGGAAACTTTGGCGATTTTAGCCGCTTCGTGATGGTGTTCATGAACTGCGTATTAATATTGGTCCTGGTTATCGAGTTTATTATGCCCAATCTGGAAAGACTGTATTATTGCTATTATGCGGTGGTAGCAAAAAAACACAAGAGATTGATATCACTCGCGCATGTGCTTGTTGGCGTGATTGGCAAAACCGTGAAGATTAAAGGAGTGCAAAAATGAAAGACTGTAACCATGATGATGCAATGGCGGAAATTTTCTATGATGACCCTAAGATAGCAGCAGCTACCCTTGATGCAATCCTAGCAGATGGTGATCAAGGTGAATTGCTTGTAACACTTCGCCAAATGGCTAAAGCTTATGGTGGTGTTCAAGCTGTAGCTAAAGCAGCCAACTTGAATCCTACACAACTTTACCGTACACTTTCAGAAAAAGGCAATCCAGAGTTTCGCAGCTTGAATGCTTTACTGCGTACCATGGGATTTCGCTTAGCTGTACAGCCTCTTGAACGACCAGTTCCACACGTTTAATCTGTTGTATTGAGTGTATTAGTTGTCTTCTTAAACAACAGTGTTTTATAGCAAAACATGGTCGCTTATTATATATCCTCCTCATCCATATGGATGACGCCTTCACCTTCATCATATACATTTTGTGAAGCGTTTGGATCAAGAGTGTCATCCTTCTCTGGCGTTGTGTTTGCAGCATTTCCAGCGGCGTCTTCTTGTCCTTCATCAAAAAGTTCGCACTCTATTTTTGTGGTGTAACCACCCGTTTTATCAAGCTTGTGCTCGTTGCTTTGTGTTGTTTGTGGTGGGGTGGTGGTTGATGATGGCAGGATTGATAGATGGGGTGGTGGGGTTGGTAGGTGTTGGTGCTCGTTGCTTTGTGTTGCTGGTGGTGGGGTGGTGATTGATGATGGCGGGATTGATAGATGGGGTAGTGGGGTTGGTAGGTGTTGGTGCTCGCTGCTTTGTGTTGCTGGTGGTGGGGTGGTGGTTGATGATGGCAGGATTGATAGATGGGGTGGTGGGGTTGGTAGGTGCTCGTTGCTTTGTGCTGGGGGTTGTGGGGTGGTAGCTGGATTGATGTTGGTAGCGTTGGTGGAGAGACAGGTGCTCTGGTAAAAGGAAAAAATATTCCTCTAAAAAGAAGCTTGGAACGGTTGATGCGATTTAAAAGATGCTCTCTTTAAGAGAGCAGAGGCTTTTGCTTTAATATGTACATAAGTTTAGATGCTGTGCAGTCTACAAATCAAAAGCAAATCAAGTGCCCGATATGCACGGATTTAATCCATAAACACCAATGAAGGGCTGCTTTCTTCTGCGCAGATGTGCAAAAATGTTAAAAACACCATTAAAAAATGTTAAAAACACCATTATAAGTGAAGGGCAGATTTATATTCAGAAATCCTTTTGCTATGTGCTGAAATAGAGAGTGTTTTGTTCTCTGGGCTCGTTAAGTTCTTTTCAAACCTTTCGTAAAGCGTTTCGCCTTTTTTGTTTACTTTTTCATTTTCAGTCCCCGGATTTGATTTTATGTATTGTTCGAGGCGTCTTCTCCCTTGCGTGTGTTTATAAAAGCTGACGGGAAGATACGTATCTAATTTCTCAGAAGGAAGGGGTGTATTGGGTTCACATAAGACGCCGTTAATATTGTCTTGGTGTATTCTTGCCAATTTGTGCGCTTCGATATGAAGCTTTTTAGCAAGAGCTAAGCTAAATATTCCACACTCAGAGGAACTTCGTTGAATATCCATTTCTGCAATAGAAAAATGACATTCGGGCAATTCACGGTGAAGGGCTTGTCTTGTTCTCAATGCTAACAGAGTCGCGCTGGTATTATTCATAAATGTGGTCGATTCAAACAATATCACGGACGTTTTGTTTTCAATGGTGCGATGATCAATGACCGCAAAATGGTTGCCTCTTTCCTGCGTGTTGATGATATATCTTGAAGATTGAATGCCGTTCGCAAGAGCTTCTTTTAATGAGAGGGTAAAGTCGTGTGCTGTTAAGGTAAATTTAAGATGCAAATCGGGATATTTACGATTTGCCTGTTTGACGAGGGCCAGCATCATTGTAAAATCTGTATCTTCATAATCGGCAAGAAGCCAATAACCACTGGAGAGGTCCTTTTCTAAACTGGTAATAAGATCTTGCAATTTTGTAGGGCTCAATGGGAGACTGCTGATTGGCGGGAGAGCTGCTGATTGGCTACTCGTCATTTCTAAATGTGCAAGAGAGCTTGCGAATGATTCATTGCTGACAGCTTCTTCTTGTCTTTGTGATGTACTATCGACGTCAATGTTTTTTGCGTCTTGGTTTTTTGCATCTTGCGGTTTCATAATATCAATCTCCATGCTAACAACTTGTGTGGAGTGTTATGGGCTATTGGGGCAGAAACATGTTGTGGTCTTGATTTTCTTCTCAAGGTGAGAGAAAAAATGAAGACGGTTTTATTGAGAAGATTAAAGAAAAATGAAGGGGTTTTAAGAGACCTTTCTGGTTATCCCTTGCATCTGCAAAATTTTAAAATTTGTCAAAAACTTGCGTGCCGTTATGCCTTGCGCCTTCTCTTGTCAAACGAGGCTTTTTCTTATCGTTATGCTGTCTTTGTTTTTGATTATGACACTGGGGAATTTCATAAACAAACGTGCCTCTTTTACTGGTGTTTATAAACTGAAAAAGCAGGAAAATGTGCGCCTCATGCACCAATCTAACGCATAAACTGAAATATTGCGCTTCATTTCCCTCCACATATGCGCAAAAATATGTAATACTCCATCATGAGAGATGTAGATTGAGAGGCTCTTTACACCATCATGAGAGATTTATATTCAGAGATTCTCTTCCTATGAGGTGAAACTGAGACCATTTTGTCGTCCTCTGTTGTTACGAGGTTTTTGTCAAATCTTTCACGAAGTGTTTCACCTTTTTTATTCACTTTTTCATTCTCAGTTTCTGGATTGGATTTTATATATTCCCTCAGACGCCTTGTGCCTTGTGTGTGTTTGTAAAAACCAGCGGGAAGATACTGATCTAATTTCTCAGAAGGGAGAGGTGTATTGGGTTCACACAACACACCGTTAACATTGTCTTGGTGCATTCTTATCAATTTGTCAGCGTTCGTATGAAGCTTTTTAGCAAGAGCTAAACAAAATATTCCACATTCAGAGGAACTGCGTTGAATATCCATTTCTGTTACAGAAAAATAACAATTTGGCAGGTGAGCATCGTTAACAGCCGTTTGCGTTCTTAAGACTAACCTCGCCGCTTTAATATTCTCACATGTTGTCGGTTCAAGTAATATCAGAGATGTCTTGTTATCGATAGTTTTATGATCAATCGTTGCAAAATGGATTCTGCTCATTCCTGTATTTACGAGATATCTGGAAGATTGAATTCCCTTGTCTATTGCATCTTTTATGGAACTAGCAAATTCTTCAGGACTCATCGCAAGTTTAAGATTTAATCCTTCATGTTTACGATTTGCTTGAGCTACAAGATCTGGCATCAGTTTAAGATCTATATCTGCGCAATATTTATTCAACCAACTCCCATCGGTGAGATCTTTTTCTAAGTCTTTAATAATCTCTTTTAATTTTTCATTGGTGATTTTAGGTTCTTCTGTTGGAGATTCGGTCATTGCTAAACGGGCAAGAAGACTTTCTAAAGATTCTTGGGTGATATCATCTTCCTGCGTTTGTGATAAACTCTGGGCGCTGCTTTTTGAATCTTGTGGTTTCATCATTGAGTCTCCATGGTAATAATCAACATGGAATGCTATATTCTTATTGGGGCTTTATCATGTTGTGCTATCCATTATCCGCTTATTATGAGAGCTAAAAATAAAGGCTTTTTTAAAATAAGGTTTTGTCAAGCAAAGGGGATATGAGAGTCTAAAAATCAATAGTCATTGGCATCTCTAAAAGGAGAGAGGAGCATTGGTGTCATTCTACACGTGAATTTCCCTCTTGTGCCGGTGTCTATAAAACCAAACTTTGTCCATAAAACCAAATCCTTTGTCGGTGTTTTATAAACCGAAAAAGCAGGAAAATGTGCGCCTCATGAACAGACGTTATTGTTTTATCAGAAGATCATGCTCCATTGCCCTCTACAGAGGTAAAAAATATGCAACACTCTCTCATTGAGAGATGTATTCAGAGACCCTATACTATAGCATGAGAGATTTATATTCAGAGACTCTTTTTCTCTGTATTGAAACAGAAACAGTTTTTTCCTCTGTTGTTACGAGGTTTTTATCAAATCTTTCACGAAGCGTTTCCCCTTTTTTATTCACTTTTTCATTCTCAGTTTCTGGATTGGATCTTATATATTCCCTCAGACGCCTTGTGCCTTGCGTGTGTTTGTAAAAACCAGCAGGAAGATACTGATCACTTTTCTCGGGAGGGAGTGTTGTATTGGGTTCACATAAGACGCCGTTAATATTGTCTTGGTGCATTCTTGTCAATTTGTCAGCGTTCGTATGAAGCTTTTTAGCAAGAGCTAAACAAAATATTCCACATTCAGAGCTACTGCGTTGAATGTCCATGACACACTTGGAAAAATGACATTCTGGTAATTCACGTTGTATGATAATGTGTAGTCTTATTGATAGCAAGAATGCTGATTCACTATCAAGTGTGGCTGGTTCCAACATTATCAAAGATGTTTTATCCGCAATGGTTCTTTGATCGAGGAGCACAGAATGGATGCCTCTGTCCGTCATGTTCACGATATAGCGAGCAGAGAGAACTCCGTTATCCCTTGCTTCTTTTATTGAAGAGATAAGCTCTTGAGATGTTGTGATAAGTTTGAGATTTAATCCTTCATGTTTACGATTTGCTTGCTCTATCAGAGCTGGTAGCAGCCTAAAATCTGTGTTGGCATAATGGTAATTGCCTTTGATCGCACTCCCATTGGCAATATCGCGTTCAAGCTCTGTGATAATGTCTTGTAATTGTTGTTGACTGAAGAAAATCTCTTTTTCTGTTTTAAGGCTGCTTTTCTCTAAATCTGGAGAGAGATTTTCTAAAGAGCTACTGGCACGTGCACCTTCCTGTGTTGGTGATAAACTCTGGGTATTGCTTTTAGAATCTTGTGGTTTCATGATATAAACCTCCATGGTAATAATCAACATGGAATGCTATATTCCTATTGGGGCTGAAACATGTTGTGGTTTTTATTGTCTGCTTATCGTGAAAGCTAAAAATGAAGGTTTTCTTTTTAAAGATGGTTTTGTAAAGCAGGGGAAATTTGAGGGACTAAAACCCAATTGCCATTGGCATATGTAAAACTTGCCAACGTGGCAAGAGGAGCGTTGTTGTCATTCTACACGTGAATTTCCCTCTTTTGCCGGTGTCGATTAAACCAAACTCCGTCTCTAAAACCAAATCCTTTGTCGGTGTTTTATAAACCGAAAAAACAGGGAAATGTGCGCCTATGAACCAATCTAACGCATAAACTGGAATGTTGCGCTTCATTTCCCTCTACAGATGCACAAAAATATGCAATGCTCTCTCATGAGAGAGAGATTGAGAGACTCTTTGACTATAGCATGAGAGAGTTGTATTCTCGGACCCTCTTCCTATGAGACGAAACAGAGACCGTTTTGTCGTCCTCTGTTTTTATTGAGTTTTTATCAAATCTTTCACGAAGTGTTTGCTCTTGTTTGTTTACTTTTTCACTTTCAGAACCAGGATTTGATTTCATATATTGGTCGAGACGTCGGCTACCCTGCGTGTGTTTGTAAAAGCCAGCGGGAAGATAGGTATCTAATTTCTCAGAAGGGAGAGGTGCACCTTGTTTGCATAAGACGCCGTTAATATTGTCTTGGTGTATTCTTGTCAATTTGTCAGCGTTCGTATGAAGCTTTTTAGCAAGAGCTAAGCTAAACATTCCGCATTCAGAGCTACTGCGTTGAATGTCCATTTCTGCAATAGAAAAATAACACCCAGGTAATTCAGATTTAACAGCCATTTCTGTCCTTAGTGCTAACATCGCTGTATTCATACTGTTGAGTGTTGCTGGTTCAAAAAGTATCAAAGACATTTTTTCATCAATGGTTTGATGATCCATAACCGCAAAATGAATTCCTCCGTCCTTCTTGTGGACTATGTATCTGGAAGATGAAATTCCCTTATCCTGTGCCTCTTTTAGTGAAGAAATAAGGTCTTCAAAGGTTTCTGCAAATTTAAGATTCAATTGTGGGTATTTATAATTCGCTTGGGCTACAAGAGCTGGCATCAATTTCAAATCTATACTTGCGTAATCACCTTTGACCCAATTTCCATCAGCAATATCACGTTCGAGTTTTGTGATAATGTCTTTTAATTGTTCTTGACTGAATGGAATTTCTGCGTCAAAGCTGCGCTCCTCTAAATCCGTAGAAAGATTTTCTAAGGAGCCACTGGCACGCGCACCTTCCTGTGTTGATGGTAAACTCTGGGTATTGCTTTTAGAATCTTGTGGTTTCATCATTGAGTCTCCATGTTAATAATCAACATGGCATGCTATATTCCTATTGGGGCTTTATCATGTTGCGGTTTTCATTTCCCTCCTTACTTTGATAACCCCATTTATGGCTTCATTTTTTGCAAAATGATTTGCCCAATGCCAAGTTTGATTTCCTCTCGCTCTCAAAGACGAAAACCCTTCATTTGCACCAATCTGTCATCATGCAGTTTCTTCAGAGAGGCTCTATGTGTTAACGGCATAGGTGATTGATAGCAGAGTTTGTTGGCGATTTAGTGCGGTTTAGCGGATTATGGAGCGATGGTACGATGGGATGATGGGGCGGAGATTATGGAGCAATAATATGATGAGGCGATAAGACTATGATGGGGTGTAGGTTTTTCCTTGAAAGATTTTGTTCAAGTTGGCTGCTCTTTTTTAGGAAGCAAAGAGAGTGTGAGGGAGGAAAAGAAAATGAAAGAGAGGATCATGTCTTTTTAGAGACATAAAGACACTCTTGCGCTTTAGAACAATTTCGCAGTATTATAAAAGATATAGTCGTATGGAGGGATTATGATGAAATATAGACGCAAAAAAACATTCCCCGCATCTGTCATTAAATACAATTTTTCATCTGTTGTCAAGAGATTTTCATCTGTTGTCGAGAGAAAAGCGATGCTCTTGTTTTTTTATGGCTGTCTTGCTGGTTGGGCAAAAATGCTTGCTGCCTTCTTAGCAACTTTTTGGGATGCCGATACAATGCTTTTCTTTTGAAAAAGAGAATTGTGATTTCGCTAAGGTGTGATGTGCGTTGTTGAGGGTACACCCTTTGTATGCGGTGTTGGGGGGGATTTTATGGGCGGGGGAGCGTATTTTGCTCTCTTAAAAGCCGTTGTGGGGTAATCACTTCTGTCTGTGGCGCTGGTGTTTCTTGTTCTTAGCTGTTGTTTGTGACCAGCATTGGGTAATGTGAGAAGGGGGGTATGCGTTCATATTGCCCTCATGGGGCGGGGGTTGATGCTTTGTTGTTCGTCAAAATATTTATAAAGCGCATTGAGAATAAGACGCAATGAATGAACAAGAGAGGGAAGTTGTTGATCTTCTACAACAAGATATTGTAATGCGGCATGAAAGTTATGTTGACGATGTGAATTTTGTGCTTCTTGAATAGCTTTTTTCATGTCCTCATAGTGATCGGTGGCTTTTTGAATCCACTGTTTGTGTGCTTTTTCATCTGATGCATGGGGGAAACCATCATAATATCCACTCGGCAAACCTTTGGCACATAAATAATCGTTTCTGATTTGTAGATAGCGTTGCGCAGTCTCATATTGCTCTTTACTGATGCCTGCACCATCCTGTTTGTAGCCAAGCAAACAAAGGCGCCCAATATAGGAACTTGAAAGCGGATTTTTAGCTTCTTCTAAAGTCAAACCAAAGTGTTTCGCACGCATTTCAATGGTCAGAAGAGGAGGGGGAGTGTGTGGCTTTTTGGCACGTGAAATACGACCATTGGGTTCTCTAAGCTTGCCTGTTATTCTAGGTCTACCGCGTTTTTTACCTATTTTCATAAATCTACCATTTGAATTTAAAAAGTTGCTTGTTTAAGAGTCATTGCGGGGGGAAAATATTGCACAAAGGCTCTCCTTGGTGAAATAAAATGGAGGGGGAAGAATAGAGTTGGGGGAGTATAACCGAGGGGGAGCAGAATGAAAGGCAGTTGCTGAGGAAAAGCAAGGGCGGTAAACTTTTCTTTTTGACCTCAAGGAAGAACCATTTTACCTCAAGGATCACTATCCTTTGTGCATGGAAAATAAACTTGCCTTATCTCGTTTCTTTTGCTCTTTTCATTGTTCTTTACACTGTTGTTGAGGGCTGTTCATTTGCTTTCCATAGAATTTTTGAACCTATTTTGCGAAACTTTAAGAGCAATTTTTGCCAAATGCGAACGGAAAAAGACAAGAGAGTGCTTATGGGGAGAGTGCTTATGGGGGAATGTTCATGGGGTTGGTGAATATGCATTTTGTTTGGTTGTCTTCTCTTTCTGTTCGAGAGAGGTGGTTTGCCGGTTTTAAATCATTGCCTGAGAAGCCATTATTCTGATTGATTTTGCTGCGTTCTCTTGGATTTTTCTGGTAAGTGCAGCGCTAAGATGTTTGATGTAAAACACTTGAATAAAGCTTATTATTCTCTCCAGTGAAGTCTCTTTATCTCCTTTTTAGAGGAATATTCTATGCTGCGCTAAACAGAGTATAGCTGTAAAAAATACCCTTTAACTCCTCTTATCATACCATAATTTATGTGCTCTTTTCAAATGAAATATCAATTATGTCCCAACAATGCAATGGTCGTGACCGTGGTCGTAACAAAGTGAGGGATAAGTCCTTTCGCGTGTCTTTGTTGTGCTTGATGTTTGATTGGTATCCTTTATAGAGAATATTTGTCTCATTCATTTGTATTGTTTTGTCAAAAAATGGATTTTTTCATGAAACTGTCTTGTCATGAAAGCATATCAAAGTATGTCATTGAAAAAATCCTTTTAAAATTACGAATATGTTTGTGCGTGCCCTGATGTGCGTGCCCTGATGTGCGTGCCCTGATGTGCGTGCCCTGATGTGCGTGCCCTGATGTGCGTGCCCTGATGTGCGTGCCCTGATGTGCGTGCCCTGATGTGCGTGCCCTGATGTGCGTGCCCTGATGTGCGTGCCCTGATGTGCGTGCCCTGATGTGCGTGCCCTGATGTGCGTGCCCTGATGTGCGTGCCCTGATGTGCGTGCCCTGATGTGCGTGCCCTGATGTGCGTGCCCTGATGCCCATGTTGTATCTATGTTAGGTTGAGGGTGGTCGATGTTTGGGGGATATGCTTCTCTTTTTTATAATATCTTAATAGAGGGGATTGAAAATTTTTATGAATACTGGTAAGGCTTTTTTTAATGCATAAAGCTGTCAGATACTTTTGAGAGTGCGTTGGCTGTCTTGCTTCATTAGAGGTGCGGAAAGTTCATATATTCGTACTATGATGGGGTTCGTGTCTTTTATGTGCTTTTCATTGGTGTGTGCGTTTTTCTTGTTCATGTTGAATATGGGGGGAAATCCGTAAGAGAGCTCTAAGCACTTGCCTCGTAAGGGGTATGGTTTGTAAAAAAATGAGAAAGCGGGGCTTTATCAGCATGACAACAGAAAAGAAACAACCACAAGACGAATTACAATCACAACACGAATCTGCTCAAACGCAAAAGAGTGCAGCATCACAAAATAGAGAATCTAAGCTCTTTGCCTTCAAGGCGAATATGATGCTTTCTATGAAAGATTATAAAATAATCTTCTGCATCGCTCTCGTTTTGTTGATTTTAGGAGCTATTCGAGCCGTGTATCTGCCAATGTTTTTCTTTGGCTTATTTATTGGAGGTGTCTACACTGGGGGCGATAGGTTTATAGATTTTATCATCTTCCTGCCGACTTTTATTTGGGCATTGTCTATTATCTTCTTACCTATCGTTTTGGTCCTCCATGTCATTATCGATCGACGTTTGAAAGCAATGATTCAGAAATTGGGAGGACCAGCTGAACAACAAGATAAATCCATTTTTGCACAAACATTCTAGGGGGGAAAAATGATTATTTTTACAGCATTGTTAGGTATTCTTGGTTTTTTCGGTCTTATCATTATTGCTCTTTTAAACAGTATGCTCCTTGTCGGAATTTATTACCTTTTTTTCAAACGTGCGAGACTGTATCTTCGTATGGAAGAGGAATTCAAAAAGGAGAATTAAAAAGGTTATAGAGATAAGGATATGCTGAGAGTGTATATTCCAGCATATCCTCATAAAACACATTCTTATCAAATCTTAGTGAGAAGAGAAAAATGAGAAGAGAAAAAGAAGAAAGCGAAACTGCGTAAAAGAGTATTGCGCCTTTTTTAAAAAAACTGTTCCTTTTGCGCAGAACTAAGTAGAACTAAAGAGCCTTTTCCTTTCTTTTTCTCTGAGAGCTTGAACAAGGTGGAGATTTCAAAAACGCCATTTTGACAAGAGATAAGCAGGGTCATTCTGACATGGGATCAAGGGAGCTGTTTTGGCAAGAAATCATGAGGCCATTTCGATAAGAGGTCATCTTGCCCCCTCCATGAAAATTGTGCAGGATAAGCAGTAGAATTTGTGGTTTATCGTACACAAGATCGACAGTTTTCTTCTTTTCATAAAAGCAATCTGTTTTCTTTGACGCTGGTGATTCTCGTATGGATTTGTTTTTTTATCCGCACGGTTTGCTCTTTTGTCGGCAATCAACGGGTCATTTGTGCGAGAAAGGTGCAGGTGTGTTTCTCTTAAGATTGTCCTTGGGCAAGATTGTCCTTTGGTAAGATAACAAATTAATTTATAAAGATAATTTATCATTTTACATCTAGAATGATAGATCTGAATATCATAAAATTTTCTCGTTTCATCCCCTTTTATTGTCTCAAGCAAAACCATCTTTTTGCATATCACAAGTGGGATGATCGTGTGGATAAAATTTGCGAGGAAAGGAACTAAAATGCCTTTCATGAATCGTATGAATGCAAGAGCTGTTGTAACATGGAGGCAAAGAGAAGGGGTGGTATCGGTGTGTTTCTTCATGAATGAGACAGATACAAGGTCAAGGTTTTTTCCTCCTACAATAAAAAACACAGCAAAATGAATTGATAATGTTTTATTATCGACGTTCTCTCCTCAAAAGAAATGTATCACTTTACGCTCACTTTTTAATAAAATTTCCCGTTTTTAAACAGCATTGCACTGGAAAAGTGAAGTGTATCGTGTTGTTATATCATCTTATTGTGAGGCAGCCGCCTAGCATATGTTTTGTCGCACCTCCTCTCCTTTGTTGTTATGTCTTCTCTTATTCTATTCGGTGAAAAATGATTCAGTATTGAGAAAACACGAACCATCAAAAAACAATAAAAAAGTCATCAAAAGCTCTTCAATAGTAAAAGGACCTTGACCAAGTTTAGAGGGATGTTGGTATGCAGAGTTCTAGATAGTCAGTATAACGGTAGGCACGTTCTACTTTACCCACGACCGTATGGTCTAGAATGGTTTCTGCTACCTCAAAGGGAGCATTGGTTATTTCTGCGAGCCAATCGCGTAAATGACAGTGAAAACCATGCGGTTAGGCTTCAAGTCCAGTTTTTTGCATGTAGATTGATATGCATCTCTTAGCCAAGGGGCTACGACCGGTTGCAGAAAAAAATTATTGCGAGAAAGCAGGCGTGCTGGTTTCAACAATTCTAATGCTATCATTTGATAGAGTCACACGAAACTCTGTTGTAGCATCACGCCTTCCTTTCATATTTTCAGCAGGGATGGTCCATATATCATCATCAATCTGATCTTTATGGATATGACGTAAAGGGTCTGTGCGAACACCTGTCAGAATAGGCAGACGCAAAGTCAGTTGTGGTATGGTTGTTGTTTTGCAGAGTGTTTGATAAAAAGCTGGTATATCTTTCCAATCCATTGCTGGTCTATTTTGCGTTTTATACTGTTGTTTTCCTAAGGGCGTGGGTGCTTTTTCTTTTTTCTATTGCTTGTAGATCAACATCCAGTCCCATTGCAGCAGCATGTTTGAGATAAAGATTAAGGTGGATTAATGTGTTCTCTGTTGTTGCAGCTTTTGTATACCAGAGTTAAGCGTATTGCATCTATCTGTTTGTGTCATTTCTGAAACGGGGAGGCAGCCTCATTTAGGGAGAATATAAAGACGTAAAAGAAAAACCAGCATCCGTCTTTACCATCAATTTTTGAGTTCAGCTTTACGGCTTTCAAAAAAAGTATCGAGAGCAATATCTTTTAAAGAATGCAGATTACGCATTGCCGCACGCTTTTGTTTCTCACGTTCTTTGAATGAGGTCACGACCCTCATGCAAAACAAAACGCCACCCAATTGCCAATTCACGAGCCTGTTTTAAAGAAACATCTCTTAAAGAGCACCCAAGTCCATTTCACGACACCGCCCGTAAATGGTATCTCTGTAAAAGCTAAGGAGCACCACCATTTTTACGCTTATGAAGGTACAAGCCAGTACCATCATTCTCTTTGCCAGCCGCCATATTGCGATAGCCCTTTATATTGAAACGATTCATAAAAGGTATTTTGACTCTTTTCTTTGGAGTTTTTTACTCACACGCCAGCCTCGCTTATGACGTGCAAGCACATGATTTTAATTGATTCAAAATGAGAGGATTTAAGATGAGAGAATCTTACAATATTCGGGGGGTTAATTCAATATGAAAACGATTAATTATCATTATAAATCAATATGTTGTCAAATTCTTATGCCCGACCAGTGCAAACCCGATATAAACCGGATAACAGACCGACGCAAGACCGATGCAAGGGACCCTCATGCCAGATCGACACAAAGAACCACCGTCCAACCAAAACACCCCCCAAAGCCCCATACACCTTGAAGAGTTTTTTACTCAAAACCAAACGGTTACCCTTCTCCAAAGCGCTTTGTGCAAAAGCATGAGATCTCCTGTTCGCTAAGCAAAACAAAGGTCGCAAAACGTCACAGAGCAACAACAGCCCTAGGCTCTCCTTTGAGAGATTTTCCCCAATGCCAGTCTGACGCAAGCCTCATACCAAACCGATACTCGGTCGACGCAAGACCGATATAAGCCCGATGCAAAACCGATGCGGGTCTCTTATGCCAGATTGACACAAAGAACCACCGTTCGACCAAAACAAACCCCAAAGCCGCAACACACCTTGAAAAGGCTTTTACTCAAAACCTAATGGCTATCCTTCTCAGAAGCGCTTTGTGCGAAAGCATAAGATCTCCTGCTCGCCAAGCAAAGCAAAGGTCGCAAAACGTCACAGAGCAACAACAGCCCTAGGCTCTCCTTGTTCCCCAAAAGGCAGCACCTTTTTCAAAATAGAGGAGCCTTTTGGAAACCAAGCAATTCATGGAAATCATAATTTTCCACCACTCTTTTAAAAGCTTTATCTCGTGCTTTCGTGCATTGCCCCGCACGCACTCTTTTTTGAAAGATTTTCCATCCCTTCCTCACAAAGAACAATGGCATCACGAGCACCAATTGTATGGCAAGCAAAGCTGTCGTATCATGAAGATTAAGAGTCTTACAAACTGCGGAAACAATACCGTTCATTGCGCAAATGACAATCACATTGAAAGCAGTTCTTCACTTTCGCGTCCTCACAAGTCCTTCATTTTCTCATGATAACAGAGGAAAAGCCCTTCGTGATCAGATAATGATAGAGCGCAAGCCAATCACCTTTTTAGCAATTTTCACCGGCCATCACAAAGTGCGTTGCGTACTTTTTCACACATCTGCGGTACTATTTTCCCGACATGGTGGCACCAGTGCTGTCTGATTTTCTTGAAGCACTCTTTTTAGTTCTTTTTTTACTTGGTTATTCATTCTCTCTCGCTTAAAAACAGAGTAAAAAAGTGCAAAAATTAACATGTTAATGAAAACTGCAAAGATAGCCACGATCAGAGCTATCATGATAACTAATGCTATAAGATCACCGCGCATTTTCCACCCTTATTGCTCCTGACGTATTTTTTCACGTTGCTGAATTGCTTTTTCCAATTTTTGGATATTTTTTCAAAACAAACCCCAATATGATGCGAAGCACCAACATAACTGGTATAAGAAGAAGAGCACATCCGAAGATGTAGTTCTCAATTATCACGATAAGGGCAAGAATAACAGCCAGCCACTCTGTTGGTTTCCATCCTAACAGGAGGGATGCATATAAAGCCACTCTTAGCATGACAATAACAACAACGATGCAGAAGATCACTTTATATTCTTTGCTTGAAAGAAACACTTGCTCGAAGGAAAAAGAGCGCGGTTCTTTTTTCATTTCCAAATTTTTCCCCTTCATTGTTCCCCTTTTACATTTTGCTCACTTATGAAGCTATTGCTCACCTCGCGCTGTATAAAGAAGATCTTTGTTTTTCTCAACACTTGTTTGCATTCAACCCGTTTTATAACCATCATTTGAATTTCCCCTCTTTTGTGACGAAAGGATCTCAACAAGATCTCTTGTGCTTTTGATAACAAATATCGCTCCTTCATCCCCTCGCAAAAACCCTGTTTTCTTCATGATTATTTGCAGTCTCACCAATTGAATACTCTTTCCATTTAAGAATATTGCCCATTTAAGAATATTGTATTGCAAGAATTACGGGGCTCTCGCTCTCAGTTTTGATAACAAACCACTCTGCCATCAACAATCGACCTGCTCCTCATTGTAAGCAAAGTGTGACAGAGTTGTTTTGTCTTTTCCATCTCTTCTGTCTCAATATAACCGGTTCAAGATCGATTTTAGAACCCTTCCATGGCAAATATTTTACCGGCAAAGCCATACCAGAAGAGCTATACCGGCAAAGTCATCTCAAACAAGGCACACCCGCAAAACGGCACCAACAGGGTAACACGAGCAGAGCCATACCAGCACCGGCAAGGAATGCTGACTCAAGAGCCGTATAATGCCGCACAACACTTCTACAGATAAACACCAATGATCTTTGTGCAAAAACTGTGCCAAGTATCGTCTCCAATACCATCCTCTTGTGATGAGAAGACAAGGGATAAGGGTATGAATTGGCAACAAAACAGTTTTTTCCATGCAAGAAGCACTAAAAGAAGCACAATGCTTTTATAAAAAGTATAATCTACGCAACAATACAGTATCTTGTGAGTGAAGATCAAATGCTACCACATCTTGTTAATTCATTGCGTATCACCCTTAATGCGCTCCAGAGGTATTTTCATTAGAGTTTTCTTTTTCATCAGGTATCCTCTTAGATATACGGGAAATCCAACTGCACAACCATAATATCCCGAGTATTATTGCTGGTATTATACTATACTTGTTCAAAAAAGCTAGGAACAACAATGTAGGTACTGCGCAATAGAATTCAACCATCTCTATAATCTTGCTTTTAAGATCTTTGCCGTCGAATGTGCATATAAACGAATGTGAAGCGATAAAATAGATGATCGTTGTTATACACCATATGGATTCTAAATGCTCAAAGTTCAAGTAAGCATCTATATACCTCAATCCAATATGCGATGATATAAGTGGTGGTAAAGATGCTACAGCGCAGAATGAAAATGTTTCTTTCCATGTTCTTCTGCGTAATTTAAGTCTACAAATTGCATGAATTACATTTGCTATAGTCAGCATGGGCGCAGATAATGTATATCCTAAGCACAGTAATACCCCTCCGAATAGCATAAAACCAGCATGTATTGCACCGTACATAATCAGATCGGGTAAGGATTCAAATAGACCTTCAATAATACCTATAGCAATTGGGAGCAATACGATAATTAATAAGATTTTTAACATGTTTATAACCTTTTGCATGTTTATGCTCTATCAGAGATATGCTTAACTGATCCCTTTTAAATCCATTAATATGTGTTATTTTAATGTTGGTAATGTGTTGCTAATGGTATTTAATGCCATTGCTGTATTTGGTTCTATTCCGTCTAAACGAGAGAAAATGCAGTGTGAAAATCCCGCAAATGCGGGGTTTTTTATTATCGGGAGGGCGTATTGTATGACATCAGAACATACAGAGCCAACTTCACCAACAGGGCAACGCTAGCAGAACCATACCAACAAACGGTACCAGCAAGGAATGCTGACTCAAAAGCTGTAGAATACCGCACAACACTTCTACTGCGAAGCAACAATAATCTCTGTGTAAAAGGTGTGCCAAGCACCATCTCCAATACCATTCTCTTGTGATGAAAAAACAAGGGATAAAGGGAGTGAATTGGCAACAAAACAGTTTTTTCCATGCAAAAGGCAATCAAAGAAGCACAATGCTTTTATAGATAGTCTAATCTACGCAGTAATACAGTATCTTGTGAGTGAAGATCAAATTCTACCGCATCTTGTAAGTTCGTTGCCTGTTGCTCTTAATGCACTTCAAAAGTACTTTTCATAAGTGTGCAATTATTCACTTAAAAAACGAATAAGTATCTTATATACTGTTTTAATTTCACGATCTAGCCTTTCAACTTTTTCTTTTTTTATAGCAATATCCCTTCGAACCGAGTTAATGATATCGAGACGTTCAGATACCTCTTCGTGCTGTTTATCTCGTTTTGCTTTAGCTAAATACTGCATTTGCTTTATTTCGGAGTGCATATAGTCTAGCACGTAATGCGATGTAATATTTCGGTCCATGATTAGTGTATGCCATTGGTGTATTACAGTCTTTATATATTTTTCTTGTAGTGGTTTTGCTTGATTGTTCATCCACGCAGCCTCGAGATATCTTTGTCGCCACCAAAGGTAATTTTGATACAGGTAATCATTGCGTGCTTTCTCTAGTCTTACTATTTCTTTTGAACAGCAGAATTCATCTAAATCATCATCAGTGTATCCGTTTGAAGGGAATATGAATATAAGATATGTTGTAAAAAGTGCGATAATTAATATGCTTTTTCTGAATAAAGATGTTTTTATAAACATTGTTTTATACCTTAATTGATATTTTTTAATTACCTAATCGATTCTTTTTGAATATATCGATATGTGTTATTTTGGTGTTGACAATGTGTTGCAAATTGTATTTAATGACAAATGCGGCACTGGTCGTATTGTATCTAGACGAAGGGCAGTGCAGTTCAAAGCAGTTCAAAATCCCCGCATTTGCGGGGTTTTTTATTATCGGGAGGACGTATTGTATGACATCAGAACATACAGAGCCAACTCCACCAACAGGGCAACGCTAGCAGAACCATACCAGCAAATGGCATCGGCAAGAAATGCTGATTCAAGAGCCGTATAATGTCGCACAACACTTCTACAGATAAACACCAATAATCTCTGTGTAAAAGGTGTGCCAAGCACCGTCTCCAATACCATCCTCTTGTGATGAGAAGACAAGGGATGGAGTGAATTTGCTACAGAGCAGTTTTTAAACATGCAAGAAGCAATGAAAGAAGCACAATGCCTTTATAAACAGTACAATCTACGCAGCAATACAGTATCTTGTTAGTGAAGACCAAATTCTACCATACCTTGTTAATTCATGACAAACTGCTCTTAATGTACTCCAGAAATATTTTGACCATTAAAGATCTTTCCATTTCTATCTTGGTTCCATTATATTGTATATCGTTTTTAAGTCTCTGCAAAGTCGAGCTGTTCGTTGACCTGGTTCAGGATTACCAGTTCTTATCGCAGCATTTACACCAGCCACTACATCAATCATTTGTGTTTCAGGGCTAATACCATTTCCGCTTGAAGAATTAAGAAATTTTTTCGCGTAATAAATCATTCGATCTTTAGAGTCCATGGACATATTGTACGCCCAAATAAAATCTCCTTCACTCCAACCATATTCATAGCGTAAACTACTTATTACATTGGGTAGATTTGCCCATGACATTTCTTCATTATAATCACCACGCAATAAATTCACCAAACGTCCACATAAAATAACAAGTATATGACGATGCCATATAAGGTCAAATTTGGGAGATGAATCTTGATGGCCACGGCTATATATAAATTGTCGTGCTTTTTCTTGCTTTTCAAAATGTTCAAAAGCTTTGTATTGTTCTGCGTATTCTTGATAAAGTTTATTATACTTCTCTATATCATCGACACTTGTAAATATATGCATAAATCCAAATGACATTGACGTATAAAGCATTGATAGAGAAAAAAAAGTTATAAACGCTACGGCGCGTGTTATGGAAAGTAATTTCATCGTTTAACTCTTTAAATTTTTACCATTAACACTGCGTAACTGATTCATTTTGAATAAATCAATATGTATTATTTTACTGTTAACAGTATGTTGCAAATTGTATTTAATGCCATTGCTGTATTTGGTTCTATTCCGTCTAAACGAGAGAAAATGCAGTGAAAAATCCTCGCATTTATAGTTTTTTATTATTGGGAGGACGTATTGTATGACAACAGACAATACAGAGCCAACTTCACCAACAGGGCAACGCTAGCAGAACCATACCAACCAACAGCACCAGCAAAGAATGCTGACTCAAGAGCCGTATAATGCCGCACAACACTTCTACAGATAAACACCAATGATCTTTGTAAAAAGGTGTGCTAAGCACCATCTCCAATACCATCCTCTTGTGATGAGAAGACAAGGAGTAAGGGTATGAATTGGCAACAAAACAGTTTTTTACATGCAAAAAGCACTAAAAGAAGCACAATGACAATGCTTTTATAAACAGTATAATCTACGCAGCAATACAGTATCTTGTTAGTGAAGACCAAATTCTACCGCATCTTGTAAATTCATTGCGTATCGCCCTTAATGCGTTTCAAAAGCACTTTGATCGTTCGTTTAAAAATTTGTTAAATATTGCTTCCATTTTTCAAAATAGCTGTATCTCACAGGTGGTCGTACACTTCTTTGGGGTAGCATTCTAATATATACGTTTCTAGCAAGATCGCATACTCTTGCTGTGTTCTTAAAACGGATGATCTCGTTATCTAATATCATCTTCTCTGTACGAATAGTTTGCTCTTTTCGGCTAATTCCATTTGGAGAATCCAAAAACTTTTTTGCATATTCAAACATTGGGTCATTAAAGTATGTTTCAAATTTTGCTTGGAAAAAACGGTTGTGCAGAGTATGCAAAGAATCATAATATTGTGCTTTACGAATTCTAAAATTCTCAAGTTCAGTTTTTAAATCATTAAATGTGAGTGTTGGCATACTTTTATCACCTTGCCATAAATCAGCAAAGCGCCCACAAAAAACAAGTACTATGTGATAATGCCTTAAAATATCAAATTTTGGAGGATTACTTGGCAATGTTATTAAATATCTCCAAAAATGACTATAGTCATGTGGCATGGGTATGGTACGTTTTATATTTTTATAAAAATCGTCCATAAGGAGTTTCGTCATTTTTAACCTTTCTAGGTATTCCGATTCTGTATAATTTTCACGCACATATTTTTCGTAAAGTTTATCATACTTATCTAGACTATCTACCTTAGTACATCCCAATAATATTGGTATAGAAACAAAAATTATAAATGTTACAGCATGTGTTATGGAAAATAGTTTCATGACTTAACTCTTTAAATTTTTACCATTAACACTGCGTAACTGATTCATTTTGAATAAATCAATATGTGTTATTCTGCTGTTAACAGTATGTTGCAAATTGTATTTAATGCCATTGCTGTAGTTGGTTTTCATTACGTCTAGACGAGAGAAAATGCAGTGAAAAATCCCCGCATTTATAGTTTTTTATTATTGGGAGGACGCATTGTATGACAACAGAACATACAGAGCCAACTTCACCAGTCAAAAGAAACCAGACTACCTCTAAGACGCGCACGTAGAGTGTGTAAAAGCCACTCCTCATAAAATAATCCGTATTTTAAAAGAGACAGTCGTGAGTGCTGTTAGGAATACTGATAACAAAAAAACAATGAGGCTCTGCGCAATCAAGGAGTTCGTAGACAAGTGCCTATCGAGGCGGAGTAGCATCACTTCCTTCTCTATCGTTCTCAGAAAATGTTCCGAAAGTGTCCCAATGCAGAGAGGGATAAGAGCGGGGCACAAAGCGCGAATTGGCATAAGAAATGGGGTGAGAAGCGTAAGAGGTTCGGGGGTAGGTATGGATTGGTTGCGTCATGGTGCCGGTGCTTTAGTTTAATGTGCATTGTCTCTATAAAATAATCCGTATTTTAAAAGAAGCCGTGATGAGCGCTGCTAAGAATACTGATAACAAAAAAGACAATGAGGCTCTTCCCAATCAAGGAGTCCGTAGACAAGTGCCTATCGAGGTGGTGCGGCATCTCTTCCTTCTCTATGGTTCTTAGAAAATGTTCCAAAAATCCTAATGCAGAGAGGACAAGAGCGGAGCACAAAGCACAGATTTGGCATCATAAGAAATGAGATGAGAAGTGCAATAGGTTCGGGGGTAGGTATGGATTGGTTGCGTCATGGTGCCGAGTTTGTAGTTTAATATATTGTCTATGAAGCAAAATTTATACAAAAAGATTGATCTTAAAGATGCGTACACCTCAAAACCTGTCATGCAAATCAAATTGATGAGACACAGCAAAACTTTGGTAATAAAATAATTCTAGAATCTCAAGATTGCCTAGCAATGCAAGCATCGCAATGTAAGCATTGTGAAAGACGACAAAGTATCATGCAAGAAAGCATTTACAGCTTTTTTATCACAAAAGGTCGTTGCAACAATTCTTTTGCACGATATAACTTCTCTCTTTGGAAAAATAACATAATTTCCTTCTTTGAAAAAGAAGTAAAAGCACAAGAATATCCCTCTAACGCAAAAATCAAAAGTGATCGCTAGAAAAAACAGCAATGAGGAAACGCGAAAGGGCTTTGAGGAAACGCGAAAAGGCTTTCGTTCTTTTCACGCAAAGGATGGGATGAGTTTCACTACCTGTAGGAGAGGAGGGGCACCATTTTCTTACCTTTGGTTCTGTTCTTCCAACTGCTGAATCATTTTTTTCAACTTACGCGTTACTATAATATGGAGCACCCAAATAATCGGAGAAAAGACAAGAGCACAGCCAAGAATCCATGCAAGCGGCTGTAAGATTGTAAAGGAAAGGAAATCATAACCGCCTCCTATGCATAATCCTAAAAATCCGCACACGATCTGCAATCCTAAAAAAAAGGTAAACGGAGCAGTCATCATGACCACAGAAATATAAAATATTCTTTTATAGTCTTGTTTTGAAAGGGTCTTTTTTTCTTCAAAAAACGAAGAAAAAGTCTTCTTCTCAGGCATTGAATTCTGCTTCACTTTACTTTTTTATTTTACTGTTTTTCAACTCTTGCATCGCACTCTTGAAGCACTTTTAATGCTGTTTTTGCTTTACAATAAAGCCTCGCACGCTTGAAAAACAAGGTATAAATGACCAAAATCGGTACGGTAACGATAAAGCTCATGATGACCGAAGTCAAAAAATTGAGGGTCAAGAATGTTACAAAACTACTCGTCATGTTTTCCTCCACGCGCATCCTGCATGCAAAATGTCTCTTGTCGCACCGTTCCTTCTTCCAATTGCTGGATTGTTTTTTTCAATTTACCAGTCAACTTGATGCAGAATAGCCCGACGATCGGTGCAAAAAAAACAAAAAAGGCCGATAGAAAATTCAAGAGCAGAGCGATAAAAAAGCTCACGTCACTTTTCCAGCCTGCCATATTTGCTGTAAAGAATGCAGCTTCTAAAAGCGCTATGATGAGAGAGAGACAACAGATTATTTTCAACTCTCTTGGCCAAAGCAACAGAGATTCCTTCAAACGAAAGGCAGGCACCGTTGTCTCCAATTTTGCTTTTTGTTTTCTGCCTCCTCGTTGCTGAGAATCAAGAGGATGGGGTGCGTTTTTTTTCAGTTCTCCAAGCATATTAAAGTATAACCTCACCTGCTTGATGAAAGAATAAAAAAGCCCAATGATAAACATACCGACGATAATGGCTGCGATGATGAGTCCTAGAAGACCCCAAATTCCTAAAAAAACAAGCACTTTTTTCCCTCTCACATTCTATTTATCGCTTGCGCTGCTTTAAGCAAAATTTTCCAATCTTTCCATTTTCTTTTCCACTCTCAGATTAAGTATACCGTAGAAGATTAAAATCACCGGTAAGGAAAAAGCCACCAACGCGATGCTCAAAAAGACGATAAGATAGAAAAAAGAAGACACAGCAAATAAGAAAGGATCACTCGCTATAAACTGTTTTATGTCCATTCCTTGTGCCATTTTTTCTCCTGCCATACCGACTGAAATGAGGAAAGGCACGAAAATCAAGACAAAGGTAACCAGAGAGAAAATGAAGATTCTTTTATAATCCTTTTGGGAAAGAAACAGAGATTCTTCGAATGAAGAGAGATAAGCTTTCACGTCAAATGATGGTCCATTTTCCTCTATTGCCTTTTTGTAACCACTGAAGCGCTGTGTTGCATCATTTTTGAGTTTTCTAAAGGTTTTGGAAAGCTCGGATGAACGGCAAAGACGTTTAATAAAAGAGTAATAAACTGCAACAATTGCCATATTGGCACCAATGCTTAGCATGCTAAAAAGGATAACCAGCGACCCAACGACGAATATGACGGATAACGTTGCCAAAAAATCCATTTTTCTTTTCCTACCCTGTTCTATGAAATCATAAGATGTACTCTTGGGGTGACTTTTCCAATTGCTGCTCTAATTGCTGGCCCATGTCCTTCAATTCACGCTTCAACATAAGGCGCAGGACAACAACAAGTGGAAAGAGCGAGAGAGGTGCCATAAAAATAAATTGCGGCATCATAAAGAGATAAGCCCAAACGCTATTCCACCCAGCAGCACGATATAATTCTATCATATTCATTTCGCTGGAAGAAAATCCCATCAAGAACATATTTTTTAAATTTTCCAGAAGCGTTTTATGAAGACTTTCTTGAAAGATTGCCTCAGCTTGTTCCTTAGACACCACATGAAACAACTCCATAGGTCGGATGCATGCTACAATAACCACAAACACTAATATGATAAGGGATAGGAAAAACAATATGACATAATCTTTTGTAGAGAGAGTCATCTTATCTTTAAAAGCAAGCAGCCGAGATTCTTTAGCAAAAGTGCTCGGAGAGACAAAGTCCGCACCTCCACGCTGTTGCAAAGATTGCTGTTGTGGTTCGTCTGTGGTCACGTTGCTCCCCCCTTCATAAATATTTTAGACAAGCAAAAAATAAGCTATCTATCGAAAATGCTTCTTAACAACCGTGCAAATGGCACCACATCCTCATCCTTTTCAGTTTCTCACCTTCTCAACAAAAGGAAAGACACTGTCGCACACTGTAAACACTGTCACACACTTCGAAAAGAATGACGGATCATGCCAATCAACACAGAAAAGCGGAGTGTTCCATTAGCATCTAAAATGAGAAAAGTAAAACACTTTTAAGAGCTAAAGAATATAAAAAACGAACTTACCGCATATAGACATGAATTTATGACTTTGTTCATCTAGGACAACATATTGATTTACAAAGAGAATTCATTCTTTTTTAACTTGTATCATAACCCCAATATTGCCCAAATATTGGAGATCCTCTCATCTCATCTTAAATCCTCTCATTTTGAAACAATCATTATCATTTTTTACACGTCATAAGCGGGGCTGGCGTGTGAGTAACAAACTCCAAAGACAAAGAGTCAAAATGCCTTTTATGAATCGTTTCAATAGAAAGGGCTGTCGCAATATGGACGGCTGGCAAAGAGAATGATGGTACTGGCTTGTACCTTCATAAGCGTAAAGATGGTGGTGCTCAATGGATTTATCGATATATTATTTACGGGCGGCGTCGTGAGATGGACGTGGGTATCTTAAGAGATGTTTCTTTAAAACAGGCTCGTGAATTGGCAACCTGATGGCGTTTTGTTTTGCATGAGGGGCGTGACTTTATTCAAAGAATGTAAGAAACAAAAGCGTGAGGCAAGGCGTAATCTGCATTCTTTAAAAGATATTGCTCTCGATGCTTTTGAAAGCCGTAAAGCTGAACGCAAAAATAATGGTAAAGAGAGTGAGTGGTTTTTACCTTTACGTCTTTATATTCTCCCTAAATGAGGCTGCCTCCTCGTTTTAGAAATGACACAAACAGAGAGACGCAATACGCTTGCTCCCATCTAGCATGCAAAAACTGCAACAGTCCACAGAGCTCTCATTTGCCTTCATATTTGTATAGGGAATTCATCTTGAATGGGCTGTTTGAATGGGCTGTGGTGATGGGAAAAAGCTGGTAAAGGGTAAAAATCAGTCACAATTTGCCAGAATATGTTGTTGAACATGTTGTTGAAAAAGTATCCATGAAAAGGGAAAGTTCAGTCTTTTAGAGTGAGAGACTTGCTGCTGTCCAATATGCAATATTGTGCAATATTAAAGAGGGAGCCTTAAAAAAGCTGTTGAGAAAAAAATAACTGTAAAAGAAACAAGGCGCCATCGTGTAGGATGAAAAAATAGTTGTAAAGAAATGGTAAATACGATAGTTATAATCTTTCCTTTATACATCGACACGTCAATGGGGGCGATTGAGAAGCAGGGGGGTGTGAATGTTTGCCGTATTAATGCAAATATCTGTGGTCCTCTTCCTCTTCCAATGCAGATTGAGAAATTCTAGTAAAGCGTGGATTCTATAAGAGAGGGGATGGGAAATTTATGGAGAGGGTGTGTTTAAAGTTATTCGCTTCAAAAAATCAGTTGTTGAGAAAAGTGAAGAATCCTTTTATACGCTGTGAAAAATAGCATAAAAACTTAAGGGTAATAAACAGTCAAAAAGCAGGGGAAAAAATGAAGAAGAAAAACGCAACGTCTTATAAAGGACGGACTTCTTTTTCATGTAAAAGATCATTGGTTTTTTCATGGGAAAATTATAAAGTCATATTACAGAGCTTTTTTATAATGCTCTGCGCATTTCCCATCATGATGGCTTTAAACGTTCCTGCTTATGCAAAGACCACTATCCAGACGCTGCAGGGGTGGAGCGGTGTGGGGTATGTGATTTTCCTCCTGCCAGTTTTTATTTGGCTTTGCATTCTCACACCTTTCCCTATTCTTTGGGGAATTCATAGTATGCGGGAACGGAAATTGAAAAAAACAATGCAGCAAGAAGAAGCAACAAAGCAACAAGACGAAGCCGTTAGGGGATAAGCGTTATGGGACCAGGACTCATAATGCTCATAATGCCGTTCTTTTTTTTCATGGTGCTCAGTATCGTGGTTTTTGCCATCTTTGTTAATATGATCATTGTGACGCCTTATTATGCTTTTTTCAAACGTTTGAGGTTGTATTATTGGGTAAAGCAACAAAAGCGCGTGATCAAAGAGCAGCCACAGCACTTTTGTCATCTTGAAAAAAGTAAAAAAGAACAACTGTACCAAAATTCCCTTCTGGATACAGAGGAAAGAGCCTTGATGTTTAAAAAATGGCTCGCTTTTTCTTGGAAAGATTATAGCATTGTATCTTGTCTCTCTCTCATCATTATGGCTTTTAAAACTTATGTTTATATCGCTTTCTTTCAATCGGCGGGGCCTCATGTAGACGAGAAGAGATTTGTGGTGCTTGCTTGTTTTGTTATGGCGTTGTTTTTGATTTCGGTATGTGTTTTTCTATCCGTTCCAGTCATTGTGGTGCTTCGTGCAAGCTTAACTTCTCGGTTGAAAAAAAAGATCCAGCAGTTGGAAGAATTAACTAGGCAACGAGAGAAATCCATTTAGCAAGAGAAAGCAAGAGGGTAAAAAATGGATGCTATGACTATAGCGAAATTATCCCTTCTCTTGTTTTTTATCGGGATAGTCCTTGATGTTGTTTTAACGATAGCGGTGGTTGCGCTGTATACTTCTTTTATCAAGCGTTGGATACTGTATTTCAAGGTGACACAACAATTAAACAGAGAAATGAAAAAGCATACAGAGAGCTTGTAATGCTTTTGAAACGTCATGTTATTGAAAATTGTGCCCTTGTAAAAACGGAGCAAATGCAAAAAACGAGGGTAAATTGTCTCATACCGGCTGCGCTATGATGAAATGATCATTGCCCTAGGGTGATTGCATTATGGTAAAGAGAGCAGAAGAGAAAAAGGTGGGGAATGAAGCAGAAAAATTCAAAATTTTATAACGCATTGTGCTTTTTTTTTGAGATAGAGGGTTTTTCGGCAAGAGAATATATCGTCATTTCTTCCCTCTCACTGATCATTATGCTGTGGAATAGAATGCTCTTTATGCCCTCCTTCGCACAATGGAAACTTATAGTGTGGCAGGAAACCACGCTTTTTTCTCTCCTTGTGTTTTGGCAAGTTTTTATCGTATGTGCTTTTGCTTCGATACCGGTTGTGATGATATTTTATTCTATCTTATGGTCTTTGTTGGAAAAAAATAGACGAAAATTAAAAGAGATAAATTCACAATGGGAGAATATACCCTGTCTCCAAAACAATTTGTATAAAAAGAACAATAAGGATAGCTACGAGACTGTTATCATATTCTTTTCTTTCGCGCTTGCATTTGTCGCACTGATTGTTTCAGATGCTTCTTTTTTTAGCATGATAATTTTACAGCTTTATTATGGTGGCTTTAAACTGGTGAGAATGTATCGCCGCGTGAAACGAGAACTGAAAAAAGCCTTGCACAAAGATGAGAGAGCGTTTGTAAAATCATGAGGGGAAAGAGATATGGGAACGAAAGACATAAGAACAAGAGACATGAGGATAAGCAAAAATGGGAATGAACAGGGATGAAAAGAAAAAGGATAAGAAGAGATTTATGTAGTTGATGATAATAAATCTCTGACCATGGAAAGTGCGGTAGCGCTTTTAAAGAGCTTGGGTTGGTCGGTGGAAATCGAGGGGCGAGGGGATCATTTGGCTACTCTGTTCTTGCCTGATCGTGAAGTGTATTTCCTCTATAATGATGAACATGACGAAATGAGAAAAGATTGCCCAAATTTTGATCGTGGGCTTTTAGTGATGACCGGTCTTTTTGGCGCTGCTTGTCAAACCATTAATCCTGATAATTCTCAAATTTTACCAGTGGTGCATATAACGTTTGTGGCTAGAGGACTGGAAATTTTTGAAGAAAGAGTAACGAAAGAGCGTTTACAGCAGGAGCTTGATAGAATTTTAAAATGGGCGAAGAAGAATACGAGTCTTCAGAAAATGTTGCGCTCTCGATATAGTGCTCCGCCTTGGGAAAAGAACACTGTAATTTGGTCAACTGATGAAACCGTGGATCAGTTAGCTGTTAAAACCAATGAGGCACCTTATGCTCTGTTGCATCTTGCAGCTCTTGCTTTGCTCGGTGATGTGGAGACTTTACGCTCTTATCAAAAACGCTTTGCAGAAGGCAATCGACACGGCTTTGAGGCTGAGAGCGAATCGGCAACTCTTAACGAAAGCCATCTTGAACGGGCTGTGGTGATAGCAGAAGAGGTGGCACAAACAGAGCAGTTTAGTTACGCTGTGCTTGAACAGGCGGCAGAGAAGCTATTCCTGAACGCTCATAAGTATCGGGATTTTAGATTTAGAGACCCAAATTTGTGCAATAAAAAACGAGATTTTCAGAGAAAATGCGCCGAACGGAAAAGACAGGAATTAAGGGAACAAGGCTTTGATGGTGTAAGTGATGAGCCAATCATTATTGAAGCTGAAGGAAAGAAATATTGTGTCGATATCGTTTATATCAAGGATGGTGAACCAGCATTTATGGATGTCAGCATTGATTAGTTGAGAGTGCTTGATGGTTGGGGACAATAAAGGGCTTCTTTCTACAATTGGATATTTTAAAGAACATGTAAAACAGAAACACGCTTTTAAAAGTGGATTGAAAATGTCTTGAAGGATGTTGAGGGGAAAAATCAACAGTCAATTGATTGTTATCTCTTTTTTGAAGAAAATTTTTAAAGAATAAAATATTCCTCCCTCTTCGATTATGCTTATGCTTGTGGCAGTGTTTCTTTCAGATACTTCTCTCTTTTTAGCATGATTATTCTACAGCTCTATTATGGTGTCTTTAAGCAGGTGAGAATCTATTGCCGTGTGAAACGAGAATTGAAAAAAGCGTTGTAAGAACATGAGAGAACGTTTGTAAAAACATGAGGGGAAAGAGATATGGGAACGGAAGACCAAGGAGCGAAAGATTTGGGAGCGAAAGATTTGGGGATGCGCAAAGGTGGGGATGAACAGGGATGGAAAGAAGAAGGACAAGGAGAGCTTTCTGAAGGTGATAATGGTGAAGCTCTGACCATGGAAAGCGCGACAGCGCTTTTAAAGAGTTTGGGCTGGTCGGTGGAAATCGAGGGGCGAGGGGATCATTTGGCTACTCTGTTCTTGCCTGATCGTGAAGTGTATTTCCTCTATAATGACGAACATGACGAAATGAGAAAAGATTGCCCAAATTTTGATCGTGGGCTTTTAGTGATGACCGGTCTTTTTGCCGCGGCTTGCCAGACCATCAACCCTGAGAATTCTCAAATTTTACCAGGAGTGCATATAACGTTTGTGGCTAGAGGACTGGAAATTTTTGAAGAAAGAGTAACGAAAGAGCGTTTACAGCAGGAGCTTGATAAAACTTTAGAATGGGTGATGGAAGATACGAGTCTTCAGGAAATGTTTCGCTCTCGATATAGTGCTCCGCCTTGGGAAAACAACACTGTACTTTGGTCAACTGATGAAACCGTGGATCAGTTAGCTGTTAAAACCAATGGGGCACCTTATGCTCTGTTGCATCTTGCAGCTCTCGCTTTGCTCGGTGATGTGGAGACTTTACGCTCTTATCAAAAACGCTTTGCAGAAGGCAATCGACACGGCTTTGAGGCTGAGAGCGAATCGGCAACTCTTGACGAAAGCCATCTTGAACGGGCTGTGGTGATAGCAGAAGAGATGGCACAAACAGAGCAGTTTAGTTACGCTGTGCTTGAACAGGCGGCAGAGAAGCTATTCCTGAATGCTAATAAGTACCAGTATTTTAGAGTCAGAGACCCAAATTTGTGCAATAAAAAACGAGATTTTCAGAGAAAATGCGCCGAACGGAAAAGACAGGAATTAAGGGAACAAGGATTCATTGTGTATGATGAGGAAGCGACCTTTAAAGTTGAAGAGAGGAAGGTCTGTGTCGATATCGTTTATATCAAGGATGGTGAACTAGAATTTCTCGATGTCAGCATTGATTAGTTGAGAGTGCTTGATGGTTGGGGACAATAAAGGGCTTCTTTATGCAAATTTAAGAACACTTCAAAAATTTAAGGAACATGGAGGACGCCAACTAAAAAGTGGATTGAAAATATCTTGAAGGATATTGAGGGGAAAAATCAAATGTTAATTGATTGTTATCTTTTTTTTGAAAAAATTTTTAAAGAATAAAAAATTCCTCCCTCTTCGATAAAAGAGAATCATTCTACAAAGAAAAGATGTTAAAATGTGACTGTTCTTTTTTCTGTTGAGAGAAGAAAACTTTTCGGGATAGAAGAGAAAACAAAGTCAGCTTATCATTAATAGAAAAAGCAAAGTAAAACCAAGGCCCCATCTTTATCGGGGCCTTTTCAATATTTCATTTTATTTATCACACTCTGTTTTTATCTGTTTTCTTTTCTTAGAAGCTGTTAGCAACTCTATCCCAATTTTTTTATAAAAAACATTTTTACACAAAACATGACAACAGAATGTAAAAATTCAGTTAACGAATAGAGTAAATTTTTTCCTGTTTGGTATAAATCGCCTCTTTCCCTCTCTCTCATACCATTATTACTGTGTGTGATTATTATATTCAATGTATCAAATTTACCATTTATTGGTTCAAGATGCTGTAAATCATTGTTATAAACTTCATCAACAGTATAAGGCGTTATAATAGGATCTTTTTCTTGATTGACTATACGATCAGATTCTTGGAGTGCAAGTGCTAAACCACTGGTAATTGCTCCCGCTATGAAAAAATATCTGATATTCATAGTTTTTCTCCTATATTTATTTCTCTAAATAAATATCAATATGAATTATATATAAATTTCATTTCAATAACTATAGTAAAAATGCAACAGTCATAAAAAAGGAGGAAACTTGTCTAGAAATTGACATAATTCGCCCTTAATTGCCTTAATGAATTCTTTTAGAATCTGTTTTATGGATGCGTAAAGGTTGTTTTAAAGGTTCTCGAGCTCATAGAGATATGGGTGACAAAAGAGCAGCTAAAAACTTCTTTTTTGTGCCCATGGTAGAGGGACGTATAACAGCACAGCATCCATGAGAGTTGAGAATCCCCGTAAGGGGTAAGGGTATATTCTATGAGGGGTAGAATGTACTTCATGAGGGGCGGGATGCACTTTATGAGGGGTGTGCATCCCGTAGAGTTTAGGGTTGCATCTTATGAGGGTTGGATGCACCCATGAGGGGCGGGATGCACTTTATGAGGGTGGTGCATCCCGTAGAGTTTAGGGTTGCATCTTATGAGGGTTGGATGCGCCCATGAGGGGCGGGATGCACTTTATGAGGGTGGTGCATCCCGTAGAGTTTAGGGTGCATCTTATGAGGGTTGGATGCGCCCATGAGGGGCGGGATGCACTTTATGAGGGTGGTGCATCCCGTAGAGTTTAGGGTGCATCTTATGAGGGTTGGATGCACCCATGAGGGGCGGGATGCACTTTATGAGGGTGGTGCATCCCGTAGAGTTTAGGGTGCATCTTATGAGGGTTGGATGCGCCCATGAGGGGCGGGATGCACTTTATGAGGGTGTGCATCCCGTAGAGTTTAGGGTGCATCTTATGAGGGTTGGATGCGCCCATGAGGGGCGGGATGCACTTTATGAGGGTGGTGCATCCCGTAGAGTTTAGGGTTGCATCTTATGAGGGTTGGATGCACCCATGAGGGGCGGGATGCACTTTATGAGGGTGTGCATCCCGTAGAGTTTAGGGTGCATCTTATGAGGGTTGGATGCGCCCATGAGGGGCGGGATGCACTTTATGAGGGTGGTGCATCCCGTAGAGTTTAGGGTGCATTTCAATTCGAGATGCACCCCATGGGATTTTAATTTCTTTATCTCATATAAAAGATCTCTCTCATATCTTCTACATTTGTGATAATTTTATGATGAATTTAAACTTTTTCTGTCATAACAGAAGAATCTGAAAAATCTACAGTTATAGAAATATTTTTCTGTTTGAAAATATTTTGCTGTTCTTGTTTCGTTGTTTTCTGATTTTTGGGGGCGTACAAGATTTATAAGGGATGTGCTTATAAAATTCTTACGTTAAAGAAATCAACATAATGAAATATTATGCGCAAAAGAATAAAATCATTCTTGTTGTTTTGTTTTGAACAAATGCAGCGATGCGTATTTTAAATATATTTTTTACTCAGAACGTACCAGAGGGTCAGTGCGTATTATCGGTAGCATTCTACTGTCATGAAAAGTCTTTTTATTTTAAAACGAAAATGTTGCAGAAGAGTAAGTTTGAAAATCTGCCTTTGGATGAGAAAAAATACCATGGGCTTGATGAAGCTTGATGAGTAGAGCTGTACTCAGATAACGACGATGTAGAAAAGTCTGAGAAAACTGCAAATTTTTGTATAGGTTGAGGTTGTTCAAAGAGGTTGATTGTTGAAGTGGTTTGTGATGGGGCGGCAGTTGGTGTGTGATTCCTGTGAGGTGGTTTGTGGTGGGGTGGCAGTTGGTGCGTGATTCCTGCGAGGTGGTTTGTGGTGGGGTGGCAGTTGGTGTGTGATTCCTGCGAGGTGGTTTGTGATGGGGTGGCTGTTGGTGTGTGATTCCTGCGAGGTGGTTTGTGATGGGGCGGCAGTTGGTGCGTGATTCCTGCGAGGTGGTTTGTGATGGGGTGGCTGTTGGTGTGTGATTCCTGTGAGGTGGTTTCGATGGGATGGCAGTTGGTGTGTGATTCCTGTGAGGTGGTTTCGATGGGATGGCTGTTGGTGTGTGATTCCCGCGAGGTGGTTTCGATGGGATGGCTGTTGGTGTGTGATTCCTGCGAGGTGGTTTCGATGGGATGGCTGTTGGTGTGTGATTCCTGCGAGGTGGTTTCGATGGGATGGCTGTTGGTGTGTGATTCCTGCGAGGTGATTTGCGATAGGGTGGCAGTTGGTGTGTGATTCCTGTGAGGTGGTTTCGATGGGATGGCTGTTGGTGTGTGATTCCTGTGAGGTGGTTTCGATGGGATGGCTGTTGGTGTGTGATTCCTGTGAGGTGGTTTCGATGGGATGGCTGTTGGTGTGTGATTCCTGCGAGGTGGTTTGTGATGGGGTGGCAGTTGGGTGTGCTTTCCCGCGAGGTGGTTTGTGATGGGGTGGCAGTTGGGTGTGCTTTCCCGCGAGGTGGTTTGTGATGGGGTGGCAGTTGGGTGTGCTTTCCTGTGAAGTGTTTTGTGGTGGGGGGATTGTTGGTGTTGCTTGTTCGTTTGCCGATTCGTTTTAGGGGGTTGCGTTCTCCCTTATTGATGTTTGGTTTTACAATTGTTTATTGATTGTCTCATTGCTTATGGGATGTCCTCTTTTGTTGTTTTGTTTTTTGTGATGGGGGATTATTGAGAGCTTTTATGGTTTGCGTATCCCCAATGAAATGCGAGCAAGTCTAAACAGTCTCGTAAATGGTCGGCAAGGGAGTTTTGCTTGCGCTTTGAGTCGCTTAATTCTTTGATTGCTTGATCATAACCAACAACCTTTTCTACAAGTGCATAGCCAAGAACACCAAGCAGAACTTTGACCTTTTGTAAATGCTTGGATGCTTCTATTTGGCGCTCAATAGGGTGTGTGTACCCTTGACTGCTCTCTACTTTTTCACGCGTGTAGTCAGGACTCATGTGAAGGTCTGCTTGATTTTGGCGCCAATAAACATAAAACCGTTCTGCTGCCCTATATTGCGCTTTGCTGAGATGCCCTTTTGCATATAAAAGAGCAATCGGACGACTTTGTGCATTGGCAATGGCTTTGATGGTGCGTGGATTGCTGGAGCTTTCTGGATGGGTTGGTTGAAAATAAGGATTGCTCGTTTCAAGAGCAAATTCTTGTGTCTTTAAGTGGCCAATCTGCTCTTTCCCTTCCTTATGCTGGGCGGAAAAAAAAGTCTGTGTGTTGTTTTTTTGTTCCTCTTGGTGGGTTTTCTTCTCTTGATGGTTCATGTTCTCTGTTCTCCTTTAAAAATTTTCGTTTTGTCTGATGTTCCAGCTGTAAGGTGTTGCATGTCCATGGGTGGGGAAGCTTTGCTTGGTGTCTCCTCGGCTGTTGGCATTGTATATTGACATTGGGTGCTGTGGGGGCGCTGTTTTGTCTGATGTTCCAGCTGTAAGGTGCTATATACGCATGGGTGGGGAAGCTTTTCTTGGTGTTTCCTCGGCTGTTGGCATTGTATATTGACATTGGGTGCTGTGGGGGCGCTGACATTGGGCGCTGGGGTGCTGGTCTTTGTGATGCCGTGTTTGACGGGAATTTTTATGCACTCTCTTTTTTAAGCAGAAGGTGTTCTCAAAGGGGATGGTGTTTTGCCGCATTGTTGGAGCCGTCCTTGTGTTTATTTCTGAGGGAGCAAAGCAGAGGAGTATTTGCTGGCTCTGGTGCTCAAATGAGTGGATGTTTCTCTTTATGATGGCACTTTTCTTTCGTTTTTCTGATGAAAGCGTGAGGGGTGTTGGGGTTATAGGGGCGTGATTCTTGAAGGCAGGAGCGTTTTGCCGCATTGTTGAAGCTGTCTTTGGTTTATTGAAGGGGGTTTATCGGTTATCGAAGGGGATTTATTGGTTTCTCGAAGGGGTTTATCGATTTCTCGAAGGGAGGGTATCAGAAGGGGTGGTTTACAGGGGATTGGGCATGTAAGGGGGCGTATAGGGAGGCGAAGCGGTATGGGTGTTGCATTCGTGGGTATTGCCTTTGATTTTATCTGGGGGGCTTTGTTGGGGAATAAGGAGGTTGGGGATTACGCGAGGAAGATTCTGGAAGATTGTGGGGATTTGCTTTATGCATGCGTAGCATTGTTGGTCGCTTTGTTTCTTTGGAAGGGGAGCGCATTGGTGTGAACAGTCCTTGGTTCTCGAGAGATTGGTTTTTTTGCATTTTGGATTTATCTTTTATTTTGCTTATGAAGGAGTGTGCGTATGGCTGTTGTGCGGTCTATGTTTTTGAAGGCCATGGCGTTTTGCTGTGGTGTAAGCCTTTTCCTTGCTGTGCTTTATGTAACTGCGGGGAGTCCGGTTATTACTTGGGAGATGTTTTTCCAGACGCTGGTGTTGTGCACCGTTATGGGGGCTGTTCTTGGTTTTGCTTTGGTGGGAGTAAACAGTAGGGCTGTTACGTGGTGGATGTTTTTGAAGGCGCTGGTGTTTTGCTGCATTGCTGGCGTTGTCCTGTTTTTTGCCTATAAAGGTGTAAAACATTCTGATGTGACGTGGGATGTGTTCTTGAAAGTGGCGGGGGTCATTGCTTTGCTGGCGTTGTTCTTGATTGTGCTTTCGAGAGTACGCAGTGAGGGGGCATCGCGTTGTGTATGGCTTTTGAAATTTGTGGTGTTGTACAGCATTGTTGGCGTGGTCCTTAGTTTGGCGCGGATAGGGGCGATGGATATGGATGTGCGCTGGTTTTTGATTTCGAACAATGCGTTCTTTGTTTGCATGATTGGGATTATCCCTGTTTTTGTTTATGAAGGTGTGAGGTGTGTGAGGGTCCTATGGGCTTGGTGGTTGGAGAGGGGGGCGTTGACCCCGCGTTCAAGATAACGCCTTGGCGTTATTAACTGTTCGCAGGAGCAGCGATAGCGGTAGGTTTTTTGGTCAAACCAAAGACCAATTTTGCCTTCAAAATCCCCTGAGCGTTGTTTTGCTCGTTGTTCAGGTGGGGGCAAAGCGCTTTGAGATGACGTGAGAGGCCTTTTTGAAGGCGTTGGTGTTGTTTTGCATTGTTGGAGTTGTTGTTGTCTTTGCTTCTGTGAGAATGAGGTGGTTTGTGTCATAGCGGTTTGCTTCTTGAAATGAGGGGGGCTTTTCTGCATTATGGCTGTTATTGTTTATAAGGGGTGAGCTATGGCCATTACGTGGGGCGTCTTTTTGGAGCGGTTGGCGTTTTGTTGCATTGTCTTTGCTGTCATCGTTAGTGCCCTTGCTTTGCTTTATAAAGTGATGAGGAGGTTTGGGGTTACGCGGGGAATGTGTTGGGTGTATATGGGGGTTGGCTTCATTCTTACCCCTGTTAGCGATTTTCTTTATAAGCAAGCAGAGCGGATTGGCGTGGACTGGCTTTGGTTCTCGAATTGGTGGGTGTTTTCCTTTATAGTGGGTGCTGTTCTTGGCATTGTTTTGCTCATTGTTCAGGTGGGAACAAAGCGTCTTGAGATGACGCGGGGGGGCTTTTTGAAGATGTTGGTGTTGCTTTGCCTTGTTGGAGCTATTTTTGTCTTTGCTTATGTGAGAATGAGGTGGTTTGTGTCATAGCGGTTTGCTTCTTGAAATGAGAGGCGCTTTTCTGCATTATGGCTGTCGTTGTTTATAAAGGAGCGGGCGTATGGTTGTTTCGCGGGGTGTGGTTTTAACGACAGTGAAGTTTTGCTGTCTTTTTGTTTTTGTCCTTTGTTGGGTTTATGTAAATGCGGGGATGCCCGTTGTGACGTCGGAGGTGTTTTTGCGCGGGCTGGTGCTTTGCGGTGTTGTGGGGGCTGTCCTTGGTTTTATTGGAGTGGGAGCAAAGAGCACGACTGTTAAATGGTTGGTGTTTTTAAAGGCGTTGGTGTTTTGCTGCATTGCGGGCGTTGCTCTTATTTTTGCTTATGAGAAATTAAAGTGTTCTGAAGCGATGCGGGATATTTCCTTAATAGTGGCGGGGATCATTGCCTTGTTGGAGCTGTTTGTGATTGTGCTTTCGAGGGTGCGCAGTGAATGGGCGTCGCGTTGTGTGTGGCTTTTGAGGCTTTTGGTGTTTTCCGGTATTGTTGGGGTTATCGTTAGTTTGGCGCGTATGGGAGCGATGGATATGGGGGTTCGCTGGTTTTTGATCTCGAATGATGGGGTGTTTTCCTGCATGATTGGAGTGATTCCTCTGTTTGCTTATGAGGGGGTGAGGTGTGTGAGGGTTCTATGGGCTTGGCTATTGGAGAGAGGTGTGGTAACCCCGCGTTCAAGATAACGCCTTGGCGTTATTGACTGTTCGCAGGAGCAGCGATAGCGGTAGGTTTTTTGATCAAACCAAAGACCAATTTTGCCTTCAAAATCCCCTGAACGTTGTTTTGCGATATTCATAATCACACCAGGGCGTTTGGCTAATTCTGCTTTTTCTTCTTTGCATGATGCGGCGAAAATTTTGTCTTCTAAGGAGCGATTGCGCCAAATGGTGATAATGTTAAAGGCATTGGCACCAATTTCTGAGGCGCCTTTAATATCTTCTGTGCCGGGGACCTCTTTCTCTAGCCCTCCTTTGCGAGCGTGGGCGACAAGGTGAATGTGAACGGCATTTAAAACAGCCCAATCAACCATTTTATAAACCGCTTGTTCTTGCCCTGCATAGTCATCTGAACAGATACCAAGCCGCATCAGGCTGTCGATAATGAATTGATCGCAACCATAGCGTGCGCGGCAATAGTCAAAGACATCAAGCAGTGTGTCGACACTCGATTTCCCAACATGCTCGTAAAGAATCAGTCCCTCGTCTAAAAAATGGAGAATGCGTTCAATCATCTCTCTGGTGGGGTGTTCTAACCCTCCCGTCTGTTTGGTTAGACGGCGTAATGATTGTTCTCCTTTCATTTCCAGTGAGGCTAAGCAAAGGCGACTGTTTTGCGAAATCCAATGGGGAATGCAGTCTGATAACAGTTGGCTTTTTCCGGCACCACTTGCCCCGCTCCATAGCGTCAATTCCGCTGGACGGAAATACAATTTACCGTTGAGCTTGGGATAGGGAAGTGTATAGCCTTCATGTTGTTCTGGGGTTGGCCAAAACAGCCCTATCACTTGCTCTTTATAGTCTGAAGCGCGGCGTAGACCTTCTGGTGCAAAGCTTTTCGCTGATAAAAAGGCTGCTTTTATGGTGGCGGCATCAATACCAGAAGTCAAACAATCATTGGCATCCTTACAGGGTAACTGTACACGATAGCAACGGTGGCGACCAAGCCTGTTGGCAATTTCACGTGCGGCTTCTTCACCCGGCTTGTCCATATCGGTGGCTAAAAAAATGGTCTCAAAAGGTTCTAAATTGTCAAATTCATTTTCAATCCAATTGTGTTTGCCCCCAACGCCTCCGCCAAACGGTACCGAGAGTGCCGGATATCCATAGGCCGCTAAGGACAGTGCGTCAATTTCGCCTTCAGTAATAACAATGGTTCGATTGGTGGAAAAAAAAGCTTGGTTTTCAGCTGCGGCTGCGGGGTTTGCGATTGTGGCTGCGTGGGTTGCGGTTGTTGCTGTGGGGTTTGCGATTGTGGCTGCGTGGGTTGCGGTTGTTGCTGTGGGGTTTGCGGTTGTTGCTGCGGGGTGCGCGGTTGTGGCTGTGGGGTGTGCGGTTGTGGCTGTGGGGTTTGTGGCTGTGGCTGCGGGGTGTGCGGCTGTGGCTGTGTGGTTTGCGGTTGCGGCTGTGGGGTTTGTGGCTGTGGCTGCGGGGTTTGCGGTTGTGGCTGTGGGGTTTGTGGCTGTGGCTGCGGGGTTTGCGGTTGTGGCTGCGGGGGTTGCGGTTGCGGCTGCGGGGTGCGCGGTTGTGGCTGTGGGGTTTGCGGTTGCGGCTGCGGGGTGCGCGGTTGTGGCTGTGGGGTTTGCGGTTGCGGCTGTGGGGTGTGCGGTTGTGGCTATGGGGTGTGCGGCTGCGGCTGTGGGGTGCGCGGCTGTGGCTGTGGGGTTTGCGGTTGCGTCTGTGGGGTTTGCGGCTGCGGCTGTGGGGTGTGCGGTTGTGGCTGTGGGGTGTGCGGCTGTGGCTGTGGGGTTTGCGGTTGTGGCTGTGGGGTGTGCGGCTGCGGCTGTGGGGTTTGCGGTTGCGGCTGTGGGGTGTGCGGTTGTGTGGTTTGTGGCTGTGGGGTGTGCGGTTGTGGCTGCGGTTGCGGGATGTGTGGTTGCGGTTGCGGCTGTGGGGTTTGCGGTTGTGGCTGTGGTGTGTGCGGCTGTTGCTGTGGGGTTTGTGGTTGTGGGGTGTGTGAGCGCTTGCCAACCAAAGAGAATCGGTTCACATTGTGCTGTTGTTGGCTTAGGTTTTGCACCTGCTTGCGCAAGCCGTTCTTTTACCAAAGCAAGGGTGCCATCCGGTTTATAAAAGGGGAAAATGATCTTTTCTCCATCTTCTCCTATGCGGTAACGTTTTAAAATCTCTAAGGGAATATGGCGCTCTTTGTTGAGATAGGTTTTTACTAAATTTTGCGGTGTATTGCCGGTGGGAACGGGTGGACGACGATAGGAACGGTGAGGTGCCATAAAAGGTTTGGGACGTGTAAGGTTGAGAGTGGAACGCACTTCTTCTAATGCTTGAGAAAGACTTATTCCTTTGACTTCACACCAAAGGTCTAAAAGGTCACCACCTCTGCCTTCTGCAAAATCATACCAAAGTCCCGCTTTATGACCGCTTAAGCACACCGATAAACTTTGCCCTTCTTCGCCGCGTGTACTTCCTACAATCCAATCATTGCCGCGTCTTTTCCCTTTTGGCAAAAGCCTTTGTACTATCGCGTCTGCTTGTGCGGTTAGTTTTTGTTTGATTTCAAAAATCGTACTCATGTTCATTGGTGTGGTTGTTGGTGTAGTTGTTGCTCGTTTGGGTGAAGGGTTCCTCTTACCGCTGCTTTAAGGCGTGCGTGAGAGGAAATGCGTTTTATGTGTTGTTTGTCTGCTAATCATTGCTGTTGCGTTTTGCCGTTTGGAAAGAGATGTTCGTGCCGTTTGGCAAGGCGTCCGTGCCTTCTGCAAAATCATACCAAAGTCCCGCTTTATGACCGCTTAAGCACACCGATAAACTTTGCCCTTCTTCGCCGCGTGTACTTCCTACAATCCAATCATTGCCGCGTCTTTTCCCTTTTGGCAAAAGCCTTTGTACACTCGCGTCTGCTTGTGCGGTTAGTTTTTGTTTGATTTCAAAAATCGTACTCATGTTCATTGGTGTGGTTGTTGGTGTAGTTGTTGCTCGTTTGGGTGAAGGGTTCCTCTTACCGCTGCTTTAAGGCGTGCGTGAGAGGAAATGCGTTTTATGTGTTGTTTGTCTGCTAATCATTGCTGTTGCGTTTTGCCGTTTGGAAAGAGATGTTCGTGCCGTTTGGCAAGGCGTCCGTGCCTTCTGCAAAATCATACCAAAGTCCCGCTTTATGACCGCTTAAGCACACCGATAAACTTTGCCCTTCTTCGCCGCGTGTACTTCCTACAATCCAATCATTGCCGCGTCTTTTCCCTTTTGGCAAAAGCCTTTGTACACTCGTGTCTGCTTGTGCGGTTAGTTTTTGTTTGATTGCGACAATCATGCTTCAGTTCATGGGTGTTTTAAGGTGTTTGGTAGTTGATAAGAGAGCGGTAAAGAGCATCATTGTCGCTGTTATGCTGCTGTGAGGGAGAGTGTTGGCTAAAAATGGCAAGTCTTTCCTGATGTTCTTTGATGCGTTCAATCTCTCGGCGAAACCAATTGCGCCATGTCGCTTGCCAATCCACTTTAAGCGCTTCTTTGCCGCTTTTGGCTTGCCAATAATCGCGAAATTTCTTTTCTTGCCAACGGGCTTGTTCTTCACTCAAGCCTTCTGAAATCGCGGCATCAATGTCTGCTTGCCAATCGGCGGGAAGACGGTGTCCCTTCGTTATTGCTCCTGTGCTCGTTCTTTCCTTGGCGGATGTTGCACGGCTTTGCGTTTTGCTGACCGCGTGAGAGGTGTTGGTTGTGAGAGTGGAGGCAGGGACTGAGGAGCAGGCGTTCTTTGTGTGAGGACAACAAGAAGCAGGGTTTTGTGCTGTTTCATCAGAGGAGGGAAAAGTGTCTTTTTCCTCGCTAAAATCGGTGGTGTCATTTGCCTCTTGGCAAGAGGAGGGGGGGGAAGATGTGAGAGGGTGTTCGCTGGATGTGGGGGGTGAAGCTTGACACAGGGTGGGCGGGAAACAAGACTTCTCCGCCTCGGTGGTTCTTTCTTTTCCTTCTTTCGATTCAATCAAAAACAATTTCTTTTCTGAAACACCGTGAGGTGTTTCCTTTTCTTCTCCCTTCTGAGATTTTGAGCTTTGTTCATCATCTCTTGCACTCTCGTTGAGCAGTCGTTCAAACTCTGCATTGATTTGTTTGCGTTTTTTCGCTGAAGAACGTCCCGCAAAGGATTTCTGTGCAAGCAATTTTGCGCGCTCTTGAAAGATGCTTTCACAACGTTTATTCCATAGTCCATGCGGTAAATTTAAAATCTTGCCCTCTTCAATCAGCATGTCTAAAACATTTACAAAAGTTCGCTTGTCACAACCGCAAAGACGCGCTAAACGTTCTACCGATAACTCTAGAGGACGACCGCGTGCATACATTTCATTGAGAAGAATCGTATAAATTCCAATTTCGTGGGCGCGCATTCCACGCACTCCCCCTAGAAAATCATTCTGATACCAACAAACATAAGGAAGCGTAGATGATTCATAGTGGGAAGTTTCTTGGTGATTGGCCTGTTTCATGCTGCAATCCATTCTCTTCTGTTTATATCTGTTATTGATCAAAAAAACGCAAAAAGCGTTTTTATGTGTTTTTTTGCATTCGATTAAAGTTTTTACGCTTTAATATACAGTGTTTTGGTTTTTGCGATTTTTTGTTAAATGATGACTCTTTAGGTGTTGCTTTATGAAGTATAACAGTCGTTTGCCGTGCTTAGATGCATGCCGCCTTATCGTTTGAGATGCGCAGATGGCAAAGATAAAGAGTAAAAAGATTTTTAAATATAGAGGCTTGCTTGGCGCTTTTAGGGAACGCCTTTTTGCTTCCTTTGTTATGGTGAAAACTTCTCTTGATTTGCAGATGAATGTTTGTTCCCCCCCTCAAAAAAGTAAATTTGTTTGCTTAATTTTATCCTTTTTAGAGGATAATGCAAGCCCGTTTTACAAAAAGGACGTGTTTTTTTAAAAAGACGCGCTATATGGTGAGACTATGAATATCGATGGTTGGCGTCAAAGATTACGTGCTGCTCTTGAAAAAAGTGGCCGGTCAAAAAGATCTGTCTCCCTCGCAGCTGGTAAAGGTGCTGGGTACCTTCATTCTATTCTCTCTGAAGGAAAAGAACCAACAATCGAATCCCTCTCGCGCATTTGCAACGAAATTAACATCAGTATGAATTATATTCTTTATGGTCAGGGGGGCAGTCCCGAAGATAAAGAATTTATCGAACTCATCTCAAAACTCTCTCCTGAGGAGAGGAAGGCAATCTTGACTCTTTTGCGGCGACCAACTGCCGAAGTATCAGAATAAGTTCTTTTTGTGTCTTTGTATCAAGAGTGCTCCAGTATTCTATCAATTTTAAATCACTCATTTTCGCTCTCCTGTCTGTTGGTGGTTGCGTTAGGTAAGAACAAATAGAGAACATCGTAAGAGTACTAGGTGAACAAAAGAGGACAGGGTTTTGTTCACAGATGTTGTTCATACGTCATAAAGACTCAAAATATTATCTTTTATTGAGGATAAAATGATTGACTTATCCCCCATAGAGGATATAAGGGTAATGCTATATTCAGCCTTGTCAAGACAAAGCTGTGCTTTATCAACTATCGAAAGGGGGGAAATGATGAAAAACATTCCATTCGTTAAAGAGGATGAAATCATTATCATTCTTTGTGAGGAAGAAAAGAGCGATGCCTATGAGGGACCAATCGAACAGGGTGAAGAAGTCATCGAAATTATTGAAGAATATGAGACCGTGCAAAAAATCTTGCGCCTCGATCTTACCACTCTTCATGCCGAAGATGTGACGGAACAACTCGCCGATATCTATGTCGCAAATTATGAAATGGACGAGCAAAATAGCCAACTTCAACCTTTTATCCTCAATAGTGATGCTTACCATGTCTGGTTAGATGAAGAAGCCGCGCGTGATTATGAAGATCATTACTATGGTTCCTACGAAAAACAGCATCGTTTGCGTCCTTGTGATGTCTTGGATGATTACTGGTGGTAAAAATCATGGCAAATTATCTTCAGACTGTTTATCAGGGATTTCCACTTTATTATGCTGGAAAGAGCCAAAATACAATCAGACTCGAACCGCAAAGATGCCATGCAATCCTCTTCATTTCAGAGAAGGCTGCTGCGGGTGTTGCGAAAAATTTAGCAGAAAAATACCAACGCGATGATTTTTCTATCGTGCAACAGCACGAATAAAAATTGCGCAACAGCACGTGTGAGAATTGTGCGACAGCATGCGTGAGAGAAGACCTTATGCTCAAAAAACAGGGGGATATGGGGGCTCTTGCGTATGCGCGCGGTGTTCGCACGACGGGAAGGCGGACGGATACGCGAGGGCTTGGGGGCTCGTGTGGGGGTGTTGGCATGAGGTGTTTACGTGGGGGTGTGGGGAGGTGCTGCATGTGTGGAGAGTGCGCTGAGTGAGGCATATGGGGCGTTTGACAGGGAGGACGTTGGAGTATGCTCAAGAGAGAAAGCAGCATGGAGGGGCACATGTTGAAGTGAAGGGATATGCGGTGAGGCATGGGTGGGGATGGTGAGAGACTTTTGGGTGTGGATGGGAACTGCATTTGTGAGGAGGTGCCATGCGCGGGTGATTGAGAGGGGAGAGGCGCGTTGGAGTGAAGCTTTGCTGGGCTGAGATAGGCGCATGTTCGTGGGATGGGGGGCTTTAAAATATTCGCAGTTGTTGGAGAAAGGGGTGTTGTGTTCGCACGATGGAAGGGGGACGGATATGTGGGGGCTTTGAGGCATGTGTGGGGGTGTTGGCATGAGGTGTTCATGGGAGGAGCATCTGTGAAGGGAATGGGGGGGTGAGAGGAGGAGAGGGTTGGAGTATGCTCAAGAGAGAAAGAAGCATGTGGGGGGCACATGTTGAAGTGAAGGGATCTGTGGTGGGCATGGGTGGGGATGGTGAGAGATTTTTGGGTGTGGATGGGAACTGCATTTGTGAAAGGGTGCCATGCGCGGGTGAGAGGGGGTGGAGAGGTGCGTTGGGGCAAAGAGCTTTGCTAGGCTCCGCTATGTGTGTTTGTGGGGGGGAGGATGCTTTTAATGTCCGCAGTTGTTGGAAAAAAGGGCACGTGCTGTTTGCGCGATGGGAAGGGAGATGGAGACGCGGGGGCTTTGGGGCGTTTGACAGGAGGGGAAGGCGTTGAGGAGTATGACCAAGAGGGAAAGCAGCATGTGGGAGTACATGTGAAGTGAAGGGATATGCGGTGAGGCATGGGTGGGGATGATGAGAGATTTTTGGTGTATATGGCGACCGCATGTGTGATGGGGGCACCGAGTGAGGGATACGTGCGAGGGGCTGGAGAACATTGGATGAGTGGTGTGTGAGGGGTATGGGGGATACCTATGTGAGGGGGTGCTATGCGCGGGTGAGAGAGGGTGGAGGGGCGTGTTGGGGGAAAGCGTGTTGCAAAAATATGCTTGTTAAAAGCAGATGTTTTTAAGAAAGAGTCAAGGTGCTGAAATAAAAAGTGCCTTAAAGACAAGGTCTAAAAAGGGGGATGTTTATGCCAATAGTTATTGATTGTCTTCAGGGAACAGAACAATGGTTGCAAGCGCGTAATGGCTTGATTACCGCTTCTTTGTTTGAAATGGTGATGGCACGGAAAAAACAGGGGCAAAAAACTTCAAGATATCATGCTGTTATGATGAAACTCGCTGGAGAAAGAATTACTGGAAAAACTGTCGATGAGGGAACAACACTCTCTATGCGACGTGGAACAGAATTGGAACCAACCGCACGCAAGCTTTATGGTACACTCACAAATACGCAACCTGAGTGTGTTGGGTTTGTGCTTGCGGATGATCGGATGAAAGGTTTTTCTCCCGATGCTTTCATTGGAAAAAATGGATTGTTGGAAATTAAAACAAAAAAACCAGAAATTCTTATCCCTCACTTCTACCAAAAAGGCTTTCCACCAGAGCATAAAGCGCAATGTCAGGGAGGATTGTGGATTGCGCAACGTGAATGGGTGGATTTAATGCTCTATTGGCCGGATATGCCGCCTTTGATTAAACGCGCCTATCGTGATGAAGCCTATATTCGAAAACTGGAAAGTGAAATTAGCCGTTTTAATGAGGATTTACAGATTATGGTACAGAAAATTAAGTCTTCTGAGACAGCGCTTGGTATGAAAAGGCAATATGTTCTCGAGTGAGGTGTGAGAAAAAAGCATATAACTAAAATGCGTACACAAAAATGTGCACTGGTGGGGAATACGGGTGAGAGAGGGTGGAGGGGCGTGTTGGGGTGAAGCATTGTGGGGCTGAGATATGCTGCGTGTTCGTGGGGGCTGGAACGGTGTTAAAAATATTCTTCGTTGTTGAAAAAGGAGTGCTGTGTTTGCGCGATGGGAAAGGGGTATGGAGATGGGGGGGCTTTGGGGCATTTGACGGGAGGGAAGAGCGTTGGAGTATGACCAAGTGGGAACGTAGTATGGGAGGCTCATGTGAAGTGAAGAGATATGCGGTGAGGCATGCGTGGAGGTGTTGGGAGGTTTATGGGTGTACATGGGGGGTACATGTGTGAGGGGGATGCCATGCACGGGTGAGAGAGGATGGAGAGGCGCGTTGAGGTGAAGTGTTGGGGGAGTGAGATACGCATGTTCGTGGGGGCTGGAACGGTGCTTAAAAATATTTTTCGTTGTTGAAAAGGAGTGCTGTGTTCGCACGATAGAATGACGGGGATATGAAAGGTTTTTGCGTATGTGCATGGTATTTGCGTGATGGGAAGGGGGGATGGATATACGGGGGCTTTGGGGCATGCGTGGAGGTGTTGGCATGAGGATGGGGTGCCAAATGTGTGAGAGAGCGTCGGGCGAACTATATGGGGGGCATTTGAGAGGAGGAGAAGGTGTTGGAGTATGCTCAAGAGAGAAAACTGTATAGGGGATACCTGTGTGAAAAGGATGCCATGCGCGCGTGAGTGAGAGAGGGGGAGAGGTGCGTTGGGGTGAAGCTTTGCGGGGCTGAGATATGTGTGTTTATGGGGTGGGAGGATGCTTGAAATGTCCGTAGTTGTTGGAGAAAAGGGCGCGTGGTGTTTGCGTGATGGGGAGGCGGGGACGGATATGCGAGGGCTTCGGGGCGTGGGTGAGGCATATGGGGCATTTGGGAGGAGGAGAAGATGTTGGAGTATGCTCAAGAGAGAAAGCAGCATGGAGGGGCACATGTGAAGTGAAGGGATATGCGGTGAGGCATGGGTGGAGGTGTTGGGAGGTTTATGATGTGCACACGGTGTCCGCATGTGTGTAGGGATGCCATGCACGGGTGAGTGAGAGAGGGTGGAGAGGTGCGTTGAGGTGAAGCGTTGGGACGAAGCGTTGAGGGGCTTGAGATAGGCATGTTCGTGGGATGAGAGGGTGCTTTAAAATGTCCGTAGTTGTTGGAGAAAAGGGCGCGTGGTGTTTGCGCGATGGGAAGAGGGACGGATACGCAGGGACTTTGGGGCTCGTGTAGGTGTTGGCATGAGGATGGGGTGCCGCACCTGTGAGAGAGCGTCGGGCGAACTATATGGGGGGCGTTTGACAGGAGGGGAGGGTGTTGAAGGATGCTCAAGAGGGAAAACTGTATGGGGCATGCCTGTGTGAGGGGGGATGTGCGCGGGTGAGAGGCGGGAGGAGAGAGCTGTCGGAAAAGCTCTGATGATATCGTTAAAAGATTCAAAAAGAGGACGCTGCTAGAAAATACCTTTAGGGCATATCATTGCGTGGCGTGTTGTGAAATAAGAATATGATGAAGATAACAGGGTAAATAAAAGAGTGCCTAGAATGGTGCTGCGAGAGAGGATTGAACTCTCGACCTCTCCCTTACCAAGGGAGTGCTCTACCACTGAGCTACCGCAGCCCTTTGTAATCGCTGTCTTGTGCCATATTGTTATAAAATAGGCAAGAGAACATTTCTGCATTCTTGAAAGAATATCCCTTTTGTGTCATGACACAGATTTCTTATAAAAAAAATCTCTTATAAAAATGCCGTGAGTTGTTTAAAAAAAGCTCATAAAAGGTTGCGTAATGATCATGACACAAGAACAACAAAAATTTAACCATAAAGATGAAAAAGAAAAACGGCGACAAGAAAGACTGGCGCAACAATTGCGTCAAAACTTGAAACGCCGTAAAGAGCAGAGTCGAAAAAGAGCACAAACAGAAAATTAAAAAATCTCCTCTATGGCTCATGCGCAACCAAATTCCACAATGATTCGTTCTAGAGTTTAGGGAGTCGTTCTAGAATTTAGGATTCATCCTAAAGCTGTCGATGCCAGTCTAAATTATAACAAAAATAACTTCTCGGGGGTAAAACCTTTGGAAGGGGAAACACAAAGGGAAAAAGGGAAAATACCAATGGATTCTATTCAAATTGTTGGTGGGGAAAAACTGAAGGGAACAATTCCTATTTCAGGAGCAAAAAATGCTGCCTTGCCCCTCATGATTGCGTCTTTGCTGAGTGAGGAAACGCTTACTTTAGAAAATATTCCCCATCTTGTTGATGTTGAATTGCTTATTCGTATTCTTAATAATCATGGTGTCGGATATGCTGTTGATGGACAGGAATGTCACAACGATTGTATGGATGCTCGAACAATCCATTTTACCGCGCAAAAAATAGCCACAACACGTGCGCCATACGAACTGGTGAAAAAAATGCGCGCAAGCTTTTGGGTCATTGGACCCCTGCTCGCTCGATGTCGAGAAGCCTATGTCTCCCTGCCTGGAGGATGCGCTATCGGAACAAGACCCGTCGACTTTATTCTTGAGGGACTCAAAACTTTAGGTGCCCATATTGCTATCGAAAATGGATATGCCCATGCTAAAGCGCCAAGGGGATTAAAAGGTGCACATTACCATTTCCCTAAAGTGACTGTCGGGGGGACACATGTGATGCTGATGGCTGCTGCGATGGCTAAGGGGACAACCGTGCTCGATAATGCGGCGTGTGAACCAGAAGTGGCTAATCTTATTCGGACACTCAATGCTATGGGGGCAAAAATCGTCGGGGAAGGAACGAAAACACTCACAATCGAGGGCGTGAAAAAACTCCATGGCGCGAGAGTGCGTGTCATTCCTGATCGTATTGAAGCTGGAACCTATGCTATGGCCGTGGCTATGACGGGTGGGGATGTGTTTCTCAAAAATGCAAACCCTAACCATCTTACCCAAGTGCTTAAAGTCTTGCAAAAAACAGGACTCGATATTCAAATAGAACCTCAGGGAATTCATGTGAAACGAAATCCACGGCAAACAAAAATAATGCCCGTCGATATCAAAACGGGACCTTATCCCGATTTTCCAACCGATCTCCAAGCCCAATTCATGGCGTTGATGACAAGGGCACAGGGAATTTCTCACATTACCGAAACAATTTTCGAAAATCGCTTTATGCATGTGCAAGAACTTTCCCGTTTGGGTGCTCAGATCAAACTTGATGGGCAAACAGCAACTGTCTATGGAACAGAGCAATTGCAAGGCGCACCCGTGATGGCAACCGATTTGCGCGCCTCTGTCTCCCTTGTGATTGCTGCTCTGGCCGCAAAGGGTGAAACCATTGTCAACCGCGTCTATCATCTCGATCGCGGTTTTGAACATTTGGAGGCAAAATTAGCCAATTGTGGGGCTCTCATAAAACGCGTTACAGCTTAGCTCCCTTCATGTTTTCCCTTTCGTGCCTTCCCCTTTGTGTCTTTTAGGGGGGATGCCTTTTCCTTTGAGAACTTTGGGGAACTTTACCGGAAAACTGAAGGCGTGTTTGTGCTCTCAAGCAATGGGCGATGATGGTGTGATTGTGGAGAGCAGCGCGATTGCGATTTTGAACATTTTGGGCTTTGAACATTTGGAGGAAAATGAGAAAATTGTGGGGCTCTCATAAAACGCGTTACAGCTTTAGCCCCCTTCGTATCTTACCTTTTGTGCCTTCCCCTTTGTGTCTTTTGGGGAGGATGCCTTGTCCTTTGGGATCTTCGGGGAGTTTTACCGGAAAACTGAAGGCGTGTTTGTGCTCTCAAGCAATGGGCGATGAGGGTGTGATTGTGGAGAGCAGCGCGATTGCGGTTTTGAACTTTTGGGCTTTGAATATTTGGAGGAAAATGAGAAAATTGTGGGGCTCTCATAAAACGCGTTACAGCTTTAGCCCCCTTCGTATCTTACCTTTTGTGCCTTCCCCTTTGTGTCTTTTGGGGGGGATGCCTTTTCCTTTGAGATCTTCGGGGAGTTTTACCGGAAAACTGAAGGTGTGTTTGTGCTCTCAAGCAATGGAGGATGAGGGTGTGATTGTGGAGAGCAGCGCGATTGCGATTTTGAACATTTTGGGCTTTGAACATTTGGAGGAAAATGAGAAAATTGTGGGGCTCTCATAAAACGCATTACAGCTTTAGCCCCCTTCGTATCTTACCTTTCGTGCCTTCCCCTTTGTGTCTTTTGGGGAGGATGCCTTTTCTTTTGGGCTCTTCGGGGAATTTTACCGGAAAACTGAAGGCGTGTTTGTGCTCTTAAGCAATGGGGGATGATGGTGTGATTGTAGAGAGCAGCGCGATTGCGATTTTGAACTTTTGGGCTTTGAACATTTGGAGGCAAAATTAGCCAATTGTGGGGCTCTCATCCTACGTGTTACAGCTTTAGCCCCCTTCGTATCTTACCTTTCGTGCCTTCCCCTTTGTGTCTTTTGAGGGGATGCCTTTTCTTTTGGGCTCTTCGGGGAATTTTACCAGAAAACTGAAGGCGTGTTTGTGCTCTCACACAATGGCGGGATGATGGTGTGATTGTGGAGAGTAGGCTGAGGTGTTTGTGAGGGGGGGCTTATAAAAAATCAATCAAGACCCTTTTCATTGTTATTGCCTTTCTCCTGAGATTATCATGTTTTGCTGTAAAAATACTGTGGGTTAGAGGGGACAAATGCGTGCGGGGTGTGCTGGATGGCAGGCGAGCGAGGGGGCGTTGGAGTATGCTCAAGGGAGAAAGCAGTATGGAAGGGACCACATCTGTGAGGAGGATGTCATGTGCGGGTGAGAGAGAGTGGAGGGTTGGGTTGGTGCGAAGTTTTGCGGGGTTGAGATATGCGTGTTCGTGGGGGTTGGAACGGTGCTTAACAACATTTGCAGTTGTTAGGAAAAGGAGCGCTGTGTTTACGCAAGGAAAGGGGGACGAACTGCGGGGGCTTTGGGGGCTGTGTGGGATATTCGCATGGGGGAAGTATCTGTGAGGGGGATGAGGGCATTTGAGAGGAGAAGAGGGTGTTGGAGTATGCTCAAGAGAACAAGCAGCATGTAGGGGACATGTGAAGTGGAGGGGTATGCAGTGAGGCATGTGTGGAGGGTGTTGGGAGGCTTTTGGAATGTGCACGGGGGATCATATGCGTGTGGGGCGTGCTGGATGACGGGTGAGAGTGGAGAGATTGGAGGGGCGGGTTGGTGCGAAGCTTTGCAGGGTTGAGATATGCGTGTTCGTGGGGGATAGGATTCAAGATGCTTAGAATATCCTCCGTTGTTGGAAAAAGAGGTGCTGTGTGGGCACGATAGAAGGACGGGGGATATGAGGGGCTTTTGCATATGTGCGCGGTGTTTACACCATGGGAAGGGGGTAAATATGTGGGGGCTTTGGGGTTTGTGTGGGGATATTGGAAGGATTTTTGATATGCATGAGTGGTGATGCCATATCAAAATTGAGTGATGAAGTGTGGTTAAAGAGGGTGGTAAGTTTTCAAGGGGGGATAACAGAGAGGAGCACAAAAAACTCAGGGGTGTTTAGCAATAGAATATGCTAAGAGAAAAAATATGCCGAGAGAAACCGGTTGGTAAATCATTCGGATAGAAATCTTCGTCCTTTAGCGGGAATAGGTCAATAGTAAGGAGGGCGCTCGTAGAGGTGATGATTGATCGCAAAATGAAACGCGTTTAATTCTCGTATGGAAATGCGTTTACTCTGTCACATGTTCCGTGTTGTGTAAGTTCTCTTTTTAGGTGTCATATGCCATTAAAAGCAAAAGGCTGCTCGAGTTTAGAGCTTTTAACGCTACGAATACCATGGATATTCATTTCAATACATTGATTTATAATGATACTTTATTGTTTTGCCGGTTGAATGAGAGCCTAGAGTATCCTAACATTCTCTCATGCCAAACCTGCTTTATGTTGAAACAATCAAAACTACCTCTTGCACGCCATAAGGGGGATTAGCATAGGGATAAAAAGAGAGAAGAATGGCGTAAAAATTGCTTATGAAGTGTCGCAATATCAAGGGTTGTCGCGATATTGGGGGATGGTCAATAGGTATGTGAGAGCTCTCTCATCCGGTGCGCGATAAGCTGCAAAATAAAATCGATATTTTAACGACAGCTTTATAGGCAAAAAAATGCGCATAGAAGAAAGGTTTCAAAACAGAGGGAAAATCTTAAAAGGGGAGTGCATCTCTTGGGAAGAATTTTTGAACAAAAATACGAAAAAGAATTGAACCATAAAGGCGCAGGGTGTTTGCAATAAAGAGACGCAGGCTTTTGCAAGAAATTGCCAAGAGTTCGCTCTCTCTTTGCTTTTTTATACCGATTTCTCAACAAAAGAAAATGCCTCATATTGTGGTGATGAGGGAACAGTGTGATGTGGTAAGCGTTCGCAAAGAGAAAGGCGCGCTCGTAACAAATTTTTAAAAGTGCTAACCTCAAAAACAGAGGGCAATTTTGTCCTTTATTTCGCATGGATATTTCTCAGGAGCATTGCTTATAGGAATAAAATCTCTGGAAAATAAAAAACTTTAAAGTTTTCCTTGCTTAAGAAGAAGTTATCGTATATCAAAGTTCTTAGGGAAGAGGTTTTCATGTTTCCCCGCAGAAATATCCCAATGTGGCCTCTTTCTCTTCACTTTTAAAATCATAAAAATTTTAACACTAACAGAATTTTGCGCAATTCTGGGTGTTCGTTTCTCATGCCAATTTTGTCGTTCGTTATGTTCACGCCCGCTTCATGTGGGTGAGGTAAATTTTGAGGGGATGAGAAGGTCATATTGCTCAAAATAGTTCTTGAAAGATAACGTTGGAGAAAGAGGCTCAAAGGGAGATGAGGAAAGGCAGACGAAGATGCGAGGGCAAGCCGACCGCAGGGATAAGGACAACTGATTGAAGGGATAAGAAGAGAAAGCGATCAGAGGGGGCAAGAAGGTAGCTGAAGAGATAAGGGAGGGCGCGACCGGAGGGATGGGGACAAGTGATGAAAGAGGTAAGAAGAGAAAGCGATCAGAGGGGGCAAGAAGGTAGCTGAAGGGATAAGGGAGGGCGCGACCGGAGGGATAAGGACAACTGATTGAAGGGATAAGAAGAGAAAGCGCGATCAAAAGGGGGGCAAGAAGGTAGCTGAAGAGATAAGGGAGGGCGCGACCGGAGGGATAAGGACAACTGATTGAAGGGATAAGAAGAGAAAGCGCGATCAAAAGGGGGGCAAGAAGGTAGCTGAAGAGATAAGGGAGGGCGCGACCGCAGGGATGGGGACAAGTGATTGAAGAGGTAAGAAGAGAAAGCGATCAGAGGGGGCAAGAAGGTAGCTGAAGGGATAAGGGAAGGCGCGACCGCAGGGATGGGGACAAGTGATTGAAGAGGTAAGAAGAGAAAGCAATCAAAGGGGGAAAGAAGGTGGCTGAAGAGATAAAGGAAGGTGACAGGAGGGGTAAGGAAAGGCAGCTGAAGGGGCGAGGACAGGTCGACCGCAGGGGGAAGAGAAAACTCTACCAAAAATCTGGAATTTCAGGCTTTAAATGTGGACCTATCCGTACGGCGGAGACCTTTTCCGCTAAACCCGTGCGGTCTGAAAGTTCAACAGCTAAACCGCAAAGGGTGGCAGGACCTTTCGCTGGTTCAAAACGATCCTGCTTTTTATTATAAAGAAAACGGTGTAAAGGTTCTTCTTTATCCATGCCAAGAGATGAGTTATAATCTCCACACATCCCCGCATCCGTTAAATAGGCACTCCCGCCTTCTAAAATTTGTGCATCAGCCGTAGGAATATGCGTATGCGTGCCTACGATAACGCTGACACGACCATCAAGAAAATGCCCAAAACATTGCTTCTCACTCGTCGTTTCGGCATGAAAGTCAAAAACAATCGCATCCGCTTGTTCCATCAAAGAACAAGCACATAAAATATTTTCAGCCGATTCAAAGGGATCAACAACCTTACAGGGCATAAAAACACTCCCTAAAAGATTGGCAACAAGAACACGTGCTCCATTCTTGGCCGTAAAAACACCAGAGCCCTTCCCAGGCGTTTCTTTCATAAAATTGGCGGGACGTAAAAAACGCTCGCTCTCCTGTGCATATTGTAATGCCTCTTGATACGAAAAAGCGTGATTGCCTGTTGTTACAACGTCAACACCGACCATTAAAAGATCGTGATAGGTCTCTTGACTGACCCCAAAACCGTGAGAGGCATTTTCACCATTGACAACAACAAAATCAAGATGCCACTTCTCAATCAACTGTGGAAGCTGTTCAAAAACAACTTTACACCCCGTCATGCCTACAATGTCACCTAAAAATAAAAAACGCATAGGCGTTTTAATCACATTTTAACGCTTTAAGAAACCCTTTTCTGTACAAATTTCTTGCAAAACAAGATCATGCTCTTCAGGGGGAATGGATTCAACTTCCTGACACGAAAAACCTAAACCTAATAAATAGATCTGATGCCCCTGTTTTTCAAGGGCTGCAATCGCGCGATCATAATAGCCCCCTCCGTAGCCAAGACGATGACACTGTTTGTCAAATGCGGAAAGCGGAACAAGAACCACATCCGGTATTACAACCGCATTTCCTGCTCCAGGGCCTAATGTGCCAAACCGCATCGATTCTAGCGCCGTGTTTTGTGAAAAGGCACGAAAAACCATGGTCGTTGAATCAAGCACTGCCGGTAAGGCTAAATGCCCACCACGCAACGCAATCGCATCCAATAAAGGACGTGGGTCAATTTCCGATTTTATTGGCCAATAGCCGGCAAAAATCATGCGTGAAAAATCTATGCCCTTTGCTTCAAGGCTTGCAAGAAGAGTGGAACAGGCACGCTGCGAAAAAATAGCGCGTTCTTGTGGGGTCAGGGCATCGCGCTTGGATAAACCACTTTTGCGTAACTTTGTACGAATTTGTGAAGCAGATTCCTGTTCTGTTGTCTCCATTGTGTGTTTACCCCATTGCCTTTAAAGGTTTCTTCCCTTGTGAAGACCTCTTGTCTTGTGAATGTTCATTGTCTATGAAGTCTTGTGTATGTTGCTGTTGCAATAGAATAAAATCCTACGAAACATTCATAAATTTCTTGAAAATATTGTAATACGCTTTCTCTATAAGAAAGAGGTGATCCACAACAGCCGATGGAAAAAGTTGATCCCGGGAACCTATTAACTAGGTGGGCGCCATATGAAAAAGCCCACGGGCCTTATCAGGGACAGCTCCCTTGGAGATCACTAAGGTCTCAGGAATGCGTTATTTCCTGTCGAGAAGCGCAGAACACCCGTTTTCACTATAAAACAATTTTCCATTTTCAGCTAGAGAGAAAATGATTTCAAAGCCCTTTCTTTATAACAGGACACGATAAAATATTGTCTGGTAAGGGGGGCGAAGATTTCTTTGGTCAAGAGTTTGATTTATAAGGATCATTCAGCGTTTTGCCTGTTGAATGAGAGCCTCGAATATCCTCGGATTTTCTCCTCCCAAATCTGCTTATATTAAATCAATTAAAATCACCCATTTGTATATCACAAGTGCGATTATCGTATGGATAAAAAACTCTCAAGAAAGGCATAAAAATGCCTTTAAGGAATCGTCTCAAGACCAAGGGTTATCGTAACATTGGGGAACTTTTCTGAGAATGATAGCCATTGTGGGTGATATTCAAGGGCTTTTTCATCCGTCTTGAGGGTAAGTTTAGGGCGCTGTGTTGCTTCCATGAGTTCCCAAGCGCAAAAAATGTTGATTGCGTGCTTCAAGTTTCGGTGCATGGTGGAGGTCAAGCAGGGTTAAGTTCAAGGTGGTTAGCAAGGGTACGTGTGGCACGTTGATCACGTTCATAGAGAGGATTCCATGTTTGTCTCTGCTTTTCTATCAGCGGGGGAATGTGTGATAGGCGGTTTTGAAAGGGAAAGTGTAAAGGGTTTGATTCAGCCTAAAGTGCTTGCGGGGTTTGCTCGTCTAATAGAACTTCAAGGTGCTTTTGAAGCTTTTGCATTTGTGGGTAATATTCAAGGTTTTTTTCATCCGTCTTGAGGGCAAGTTTGGGACGTTGCGTTGCTTCCGTGGTTTTCAAGCGAAAAGATATTGTTGCGTGTTTCAAGTGCCGGTGCATGGTGGCAATCAAACAGGGTTAAGGTCAAGGTGGTTAGTAAGGATACATGTGGCACGTTGAGCTCGTCCATAGAGAGGAGCCCATGTTTGTTTCAGTTTTCCTATCAGCGGGGGATTGTGTGATCGGCTGTTTTGAAAGGGTAAGTGTAAAGAATTTGCGTAAGTTTAAAGGGGCGGCGCAGCCTAAAGTGCTTGAGGGGTTTGCTCGTCTAACAAAACTTCAAGGCGCTTTTGAAGCTTCTGCATTTGTGGATAATATTCAAGGGCTTTTTCATAGGCTTTGAGAGCAAGTTTAGGACGTTGCGTTGCTTCCATGGTAACGCCAAGCTCAAAAAACGCTATGTAATTGCGCGGCTCTTGTTCTAGAGCATGGTTAAGATCTAGCATGGCAAGTTTAAAATCACTCATTTGAATATGAACCCATGCACGTCTTACCCAAACTTCAGCATAAGAAGGCTCAAGAGCAAGGGCATTGTCAATGTAATCAAGGGCAAGACCATAATCGTCTTCATTGATCGCATTTTCAGCCCATGACATCAAAAGATCAATCGTCTCACTGCCCGATTGTGACCATAAACGTTGAAGTTGTCCGCTTATCTTCTTTGCTTCTTGAACATTCGCACAAAACTTCAATTCTTTCAGTAAACGTGAGATCTCCTTCTCTTTGCGCTGTTTTGCTCTGTCAACAGGGGAAGAGGCGTTTAAGTCAAAATCTTCTAAAAGAGTCGCAGATGTGTCAGAGTCAGATGGTGTCGGTGCTGAGGGAGGACGACTGGGAATCAATTCATCTAACGGCAAAAGCAATTGCGGAGAGGGACGATCTTCAGGAAGAGAAGGAGGACTTTGCCCATAGCTAGGGGAAATGAAACAGAAACTGCTGAAAAAAGCAAAAAGAAAATTTGTAAAAGAGCGCAAAAAACCGTGTTGGAAAAGAGAAAAAACCCGTAATCGTAAAGCTTTTAAAAAAAGAAAAAAAGGCATAAAAAATTCTCTAAAGAGAAAAGCACTACGCAACAGATTTACAAACCGCAATAATCCACGATAATTTATCGCTAAAAATAACTTATCAAAAGATAAAAAGCTCTTATGCCCGCAAAAAGCAGGCACAAAAACCCTTAACCCTGACGTGCTCTAAAACGTGGATTGACTTTATTGAGGATATAAACACGACCTTTGCGACGCACCAAACGATTGTTACGGTGGCGCTCCTTCAATGCTTTAAGCGAATTTTTAATCTTCATGATACTCACCGTCTAACATCTATGTAACACAATAACATAATGAACCACTCTCTCGACACTTTCATTGTTTCCATAAAAATCTGGCTTTCTCAAATGACTCGCTCAGATTACTGGTCAACTCTCTCAAATGAACCCTTTGTTATAGGCTCATAATCAATATTGTATCATAATAGCGTGGTTGCACTATAACACCAAGTTATACACTTTTCCATTGTGATCACAAAATAAAGACGCACCCTAAAAGGCACGCCCTCACACCTTTGATAAACACAATAAATAAGCAAAAATTGCAAAAAAACTGCGCCCCTTCTAGCAAAAAGTCTTCTTCTTGTCAAGCACAGATCTCTGATAAATTTCTCTTAGCTTATGGGAGGAAGAGGTACTATTTGCAAAACAATTCTGCGGGAGGAGATTAGTGTGAAAGGTATGGGGTGGGATGGCGAGGTGCAATATGCGGGGTGAAGTCTGCGAGGGAGCGTTCGAGAGGAGGGGGAGCATGGGTGGGGTATCCGCATGTTGCTTGCGGAGGTGTTTGAGAGAAGATGTGTTGAAAACAGAGCTGTTCTTTTCAAAGGGGTGTAGGTTTGAGAAAATGCGCAAACAAAAATGTGGTGATGTTGGGCGAAAGCCTTAAGAGCGTTAAGAGGGATGTGGGGAAGAGCGTAAGTCTGTTTTGCAAGAGAGGGTGAGAAAGGGTGGTGCGTGTGAGAGGGGGTAAATTCCTCTTAGTTTATGGAGGGGGAGAGGTGCGATTTGCAAGACGATTCTGTGGGAGGAGATTGGTGTGGGAGGCAGGCGGTGGGGTTTGCTAGGTGAGGTGTGCGGGGTGAAATCTGTGGTGGGGTGTTTTGAGAGGAGGTGAGGGAGCATGGGCGGGGTATCTGCATGTTACTTGCGGAGGCGTTTGAGAGAGGTGTATTGCAAAACAGGGGTGTGCTTTCAAAGGGGAGATGGACAAGGTTTGAGAAAAATATGCAAACAAAAATGTGATGGTGTTTGGCGGAAGCTTTTAGAGCGGTAAGGGGGTGAGAGAGCGTAAGTCTGTTTTGCAAGAGAGAATGAGAAAGAGTGCGCTGTTTTGCAAAATAACTCTGCGGAAAGAGGTTGGTGCGGTGAGGTTTGTGATGGGGGGTGTGAGGGGGGGCATGCGGGGTGAGGTCTGCGGTCGAGTGTTCGAGAGGAAAAGGGGAGCATGGGTGGGGTATCCGTATGTTTTTTGCGGAAGTGTTTGAGAGAAGGTGTGTTGCAAAATAGGGGTGTTCTTTTCAAAGGGGAGATGGGCAAGGTTTGAGAAAATGCGCAAACAAAATATGGTGGTGTTGGGCGAAAGCCTTAAGAGCGTTAAGAGGGATGTGGGGAATGGTGGTGTTTTGAGAAAGAATGATGCGTGTGAGAGGGGGTAAATTTCTCTTAGTTTATGGAAGAGAAGAGGTGCAATATGCGCGATGAGGTCTGTGGTGGGGTGTTTTGAGAGGAGGTGAGGGAGCATGGGTGGGGTATCCGCATGTTGCTCGCGGAGGCATTTAAGAGAGGTGTATTGCAAAACAGAGCTGTTTTTTTCAAAGGGGTGTAAGGTTTGAGAAAATGCGTAAACAAAAATATAGTGATGTTTGGCGGAAACCTTAAGAGCGGTAAGGAGGGGAAGAGCGTAAGTCTGTTTTGCAAAATTTTTTAGCTTATGAAGAGAGGAAGGTGCTGTTTTGCAAAACAATTCTGTGGAAGGCATGGGGTGGGATGGCGAGGTGCAATATGCGGGGTGAAATCTGCGGTGGAGCGTTTTGAGAGGAGGTGAGAGTGTTGGGATGTGGGTATACGCAGGATGTCAGCAGCGAGAGCGAAGCTGTGGAGAGCGGTGAGGAAGTGTGTTTCTCTGTGCGAGGAAAAGTGTTGTGCTGCTTATGAAGGAAAGGTTTTAGAGAGTTGCGTTCGTGAAAAAGAAAGTGTGCGTATGCGTTTGCAAGAGAAGGTGAGAAAATGCCGCAAAATGCTTGTTGGTTGCTTTGTTCGTTTTTATGCTTTCTCTCTGTTATCGTGTGTAGAATTTTGCTGAAAAGCGCTTATCAAAATTTGTTGGGGGGTCAAAATTTGCTGGCTGGTCCTGTTAATTGAATAACATGCCCCATTTTGCGCAGGGGTTGAACAGAGCTTTTGCCATATAAATGTAAAGATGTGTGTTCTTGCGTGAGAAAATATTTGATCTCATGCAGATTGTTGCCAAGAAGATTGGTCATTTGACAATTGCTATGACGGTAGGTGCTGCCTAGAGGAAGCCCGCAAATGGCACGGATATGCTGTTCAAACTGTGATGTTACACACGCCTTTTGCGTCCAGTGACCAGAGTTATGAACACGAGGGGCCAATTCATTGACCAAAAGACCGCCATCTATGAGAACAAAAAATTCAATGCAAAGAACCCCAACATAATCCAGAGCATCCATCACGGCTACGCTTATTTCTTGAGCAGCATTTTGGACGTTAAGTGGTACGTGCGATGGAACAAATGATTTGTGAAGAATGCCATTCCTGTGCTGGTTTTCAGGGCAATCATAAAAAATATGGTCTCCTTGTTTCGTGCGTGCCGAGATAACCGAGATTTCTGATAAAAAAGGAATAACTTCTTCTAAAATTAAAGGATGTCCCTGAAACGTTGTAAAGACCTTCTCAAGCGTCTGTTCAGACGGGTGGTCCAGCATCATCTGATTTTTTCCATCATAACCAAAACGACGTGTCTTTAAAAGACCACGTCCCTTTAATGCTGAAAGTCCTGAAAGAAGAGAAGAGGAATCATCAACAGCATACCATGACGCCGTGCCTATCCCTTGCTTTTGCAAAAATTGCTTCTCAAAAAGCCGATCTTGCGTAATCTCCAAAGCTTTGGAAGAGGGATAAACACTTGTAGCGTTCTCTACATATTGAACCGTTTGAAGCGAAAGATTTTCAAACTCATAAGTCACAATATCACACAGGGAAATAAAACGATCGAGTGCCGAAATATCATCATAGGGTGCAACAATGTGCTCATTTGCTGTTTGTGCTGCTGGGCAATCCGCTTCAGGGCAAAAAACAACCGTCCGAAAACCTAATTCTGCCGCCGCTATCGCTAACATACGCGCTAATTGCCCCCCGCCTATAAAACCGATGACCCTGTTTGAAGGCAACAGGGGGAATACATTGGTTTTTGCAGGGGTTTTTGTGGGAGAGATGGTGGCTGTAGCCGCTGCGGGGGATGGGGTTGTTGCGGCGGATGCGGTGGGGGCTGTCGCTGAGGGGGATGGGGTTGTTGTGAGGGATGTGGTGGGGGTTGTCGCCGAGGGGGAGGGGGTTGTGGTGAGAGATGCGGTGGGTGTTGTCGCCGAGGAGGATGGGGTTGTGGCGGATGTGGTGGGTGTTGTCGCCGAGGGGGAGGGGGTTGTGGCGGATGTGGTGGGTGTTGTCGCCGAGGGGGAGGGGGTTGTGGCGGATGTGGTGGGTGTTGTCGCCGAGGGGGAGGGGGTTGTGGTGAGAGATGCGGTGGGGGTTGTAGTCGAGGAGGAGGGGATTGTGGTGAGAGATGCGGTGGGTGCTGTAGCCGAGGGAGATGGAGTTGTGGTGAGGGATGTGACGGGTGCTGTAGCCGAGGAGGAGGGGGGTGTTGCGAGGGATGCGGCGGGGGTTGTCGCTGAGGGGGATGGGGTGTGAGAGGATTGTGTCATTTTAAACCTCAGTTATTGGAATTTGCGCGACACTGGCTGTTTGTTGTTGGCGCCAATCTTGTAACCGCTGTGCGAGTTTGTCATCATAAACCGCCATAACCGCGGCGGCTAAAAGTGCTGCGTTAATAGCGCCTGCTTTACCAATCGCTAAGGTGCCAACCGGGACGCCTGCTGGCATTTGCACAATTGAAAGCAACGAATCTTGACCAGATAAAGAGTGCGAATGGACTGGAACACCAAAAACAGGAAGAGGTGTGAGCGCCGCTAACATACCAGGAAGATGCGCTGCACCGCCTGCGCCGGCTAGCAAAATTTTAAAGCCCGCTGCTTTTGCTTCTTTGGCAAATTGATAAAGCCGTTCAGGGGTACGGTGTGCCGAGACAATCTGCGAAATATGTGAAATATCAAGGCTGGTCAAAATATCTGCGCTGTGACGCATCGTTTGCCAATCCGATTGGCTGCCCATTAAAATCGCTACATCATATGATTTTTTCGTCATTTACCATCCTCTATCGAATTTTACCCTCTCTCTGAAGCGTTTACTATACTCTTCTGCCCTCTTCTTTTTAAGTGTTTTAAAGACTCTTTGCAAAGCCAATTGATAACACAACAACAGTTTTTTTTAATGTGCCTTGGGAACGAAGACAGCTTCATAAAGGAGGCTTCATAAAATGCTGATATATCTTCCCTGCTATGTGATGTGAATAATGTTTTTCGCAGAATAATTTTTTCAAAAAGACCCCTTTGCAAAAAAAATAGAGCTTGGCTGTAAAAAACAAAGCAAAAAACTAAAGGTAAAAAGCAATCGCGTTTGTTTACTGCCAAAAGTGAAAGAAATTGGCTCTCGTTACTGAGAGGGCAAATATCGCAAATATCCTTGTACTGCTGCTGTACACTTTTGCGCTCTTTCATGGGGCACGCGACGTCAAGAAAACCTTCAGTTAAAGTGAAAATGTTTCCTCCCCCCTTTTTAGAACAGATGGGTCTGGGATTAAACGGCGCTCTATTTGCTTTGGTTCAATAATCATGTGGATAAGAAAAAAACTTTCCTTTTTTAGCTTGCGGTTTATGATCATTTTAGCTTGCGGTTTATGATCATGGAAATAAAGGCGTTTTCAAATGGCTGTTGCTGATGGCTGTTGCTGATGGCTGTTGCTGATGGCTGTTGCTGTTGCTGATGGCTGTTGCTGATGGCTGTTGCTGATGGCTGTTGCTGATGGCTGTTGCTGATGGCTGTTGCTGATGGCTGTTGCTGATGGCTGTTGCTGATGGCTGTTGCTGATGGCTGTTGCTGATGGCTGTTGCTGATGGCTGTTGCTGATGGCTGTTGCTGATGGCTGTTGCTGATGGCTGTTGCTGATGGCTGTTGCTGATGGCTGTTGCTGATGGCTGTTGCTGATGGCTGTTGCTGATGGCTGTTGCTGATGGCTGTTGCTGATGGCTGTTGCTGATGGCTGTTGCTGATGGCTGTTGCTGATGCCTGTTGCTGATGGCTGTTGCTGATGCCTGTTGCTGATGCCTGTTGCTGATGCATAGTGTTCAAGAAAAAACGTTAGTACAAAGAGAGTAATCGCAAATATTGCTTCTTAAAAAAAGAAAATTTTGTGGCAAAAATACGTTTAAAAAATAAAAGAATTACTCTTGTAAAAAAGAGTATAAAAAACGATTCGAGAGAACAACATGCTTACCAAAACTTGCCTATCATTCTTTAGCATTTATAAACTTAAGTGCAATAAAGAGACGCTTGTTCTTCTGCCTTAAACAGATCTCTCTAGTAAAGAGTCGTGTTGATATTCATTTTTAGTACTCTACATACCCGATTGCTTTCTATACTCTTAATAAAGAGTATGATCAATTGTGTATAATAAGATCATTGTCTCTTTTTTGCCCAATTTTGCAATATCCTATCCAACGATCAATAAGAAAGGAGATTTAGAAGCCATGTTTGTTCCATTTTTAATCGCTTTAGGGGCCGCAGTAACAACTGTCTGTGGAAAGAATAACATCAGTTACGCCTTGTGGGCTATTTTGTTAGTTGTCATTCTTCTTACTTTTAATCACCACGCAACTTCTACTTTAAACTTGTCTTTTTGAGAGAATAATCATGCAAAATGTTGAAGAAAAAAATCCTCATTTCATTATATTTATGAATACATTAGGGCTTATCGGTTTATCCATTGTTTTGGTCGTAGCCTTTTATTATCAACTGGTAAAGTTCGAGTTGCCTTGTCCTCTTTGTCTTCTTCAACGTGTTGGTTTGATGCTGGCTGGGTGTGGATTTCTACTTAATATTCATCATAAGGTGAAACATACACATTATGGAATGGTCATTCTCGGATGTATGGTGACAAGTATTGTGGCTGTTCGGCAAGTGCTGTTGCATATCACACCCGATGATTTGGGATATGGTTCAACATTCTTTGGATTGCACTTTTATACTTGGGCGCTTATTATCTCACTTCTTTGTATTTTGGCCGTTTCTGTGGTCATGATCTTGGGTGAATTGGCACACAAAATTAAAATGTTTTCTCCTTTGCCAATTTTGAGCAAAACAGCAAGCTTCTTATTTATATTTTTGATTGCGGCAAACTTGATTTCTACCATACTGGAATGTGGTGGCGGGCAATGTGAAGATGATCCCGTAAGGTATGAGTTGTTGTCAAGTTGGTCCTCTTCTTCCCCTTAAAACTTGTCATTTGTTTTTCCAATAGATGTTTAACGCTTCGTAAAGAGACGGTCGTGTTGACAATGCCGTCTCTTTTTTGCAAACAAAATGAAGAGAAATTTTCGCGCAATTCTTGAGCTTGGCTACAAAAATGCTCTTGCTTTGCTATGCACAATGAAGGTGACGCGTAAAGTCTTTGCAGCAAACAGAAGGTTTTTTCTTGTCCTTTTTTTTATTTTGTGCTACCATAAGTTGTAGTTTAAATTTCGTTTTAGTGCTTTAAAGAGAGTTTTCTTGTGGTAGAGGCACAGGGTTGTAGAGGGTCCGTTTTTCTAAGCGGGCCTCTTTTCTTATCCACTTTGAGGGGTTTTTATACGTTTACACGTGGCTTAGATTCTTGAAATAGTCGTGGCTTATAAGAGGAGTCATATAACGTAAAACGCGTGATATAACTCATTCTTGTTTTACTTGTCGGTTGTTATTTCATGGGAAAGCTTGTCTTTGCAAGAGCGACAAATATTTTATAAGTTCTTCTTGAGAAGAAGAAAAGCCTTTCTTTAAGAGAAAAAAGCTTTAATAGAATTTAAGAGAAAAAGAGAAGAGAGAATCTCCTTGTTGTCTTCACAGGCGTGGAGCTATTGTTCAAAAAACAACCTATAAATGTTAAGCTGTAAGTTGCAATTGGTCTCTATCCTCTATGTTGTGACAGTGATGATGGGGATAGGAGAGCTGCTGTGAGGGGATTCTCTTGTTTTAAGCGCATTTCACTCTTGATTGGTGATGGTTGACATACACCTTTGTGATCATGATTTTATTGTTATGCAATTGTTATGGGAGACTCTGGAAAATGTAAATGCTCTCTCGTGCGGAACTATGATTGTTATGATTATGAAGTGGCAAAAACCTATCATTTTGCCTTGTGTCTTCTTGTTGCTTGATATCACGAATTTAAACAAAAAGTTGATGAAGTATGGGAACTTCATGATAAGTAGAAAAATGCGTTGCATTGTTTTCATGATTTAATGGGGGTTTTCACGATTTAATGGGGGTTTTCACGGTTGAGTGGGGAAAATGAAAGGGATTTCTTCTTATGTCCTTCAAGAAGTTAAACAAACTATGGGGATAAAAAATGGCTCTCGTTTTCGATTTTATCTTTGAAAAGTACGGAACAGAACTTGTAAAATCCTCTGGAGGAGTTTTCGCTGTGTGATTGCTAAAAAAACAGAGATGAACTCTACTTAGAGCGTTTTTTCTACGCTTTGTTGAATGAAGAATTTGATGAAAAATTCACGATTTTTCCATAGCGGAAAATAACAAAATCAGCTCAAACGATGAAAGAATACCACTGTTTAAAGCAGAATTAAATAAAGTTCTCAAAAAATTGGAAATGCCTAGAAATCACAACAAATTTGCTTAGCAAAAATGAGAAATTCTTCGAAAAATGGATGAAAGAGATAAAAAATGCAATTTTTGGGTTTTAGAAATAAAGAAAGAGGTTGAATATAAATTCTCTGCGGGGAATTATCCATGCTAACAATCTCTTCTTTTAAAAAGGTCTATATGATCATTTATTATTTGGTAGGAAATTATTTTAAGATTTTTATTTTATTCAGAAATCAACCATAAAATTGCTTTTTGTTTTTTCGTTTTGAGCATCCTGAAACTTTTCAAAAGTAAATATTCCTCTTTGCTCGATATGCCTTCATCAATAGGGTATGAAACACTCTCTTTTGTCGAGATTTCGGTATAAAAAAAGGTAATAGGGACATCCAGTATGTTGGCAATTTCTTGCAAGCGTCCTGCCCCTACACGATTCAAGCCTGTTTCATATTTTTGGATTTGTTGAAAGGTTATTCCTAATTGGTTGCCTAGTTGTTTTTGAGAAATTCCCATCATTTCTCGTCTTAAGCGAATTTTTTTGCCGATAGAAATATCGTTAAAATGCGGATTTTTGTCTTGCACTTTAAATCCCCCCCGACCGGGTGCGAGCGCCCTCGCATTAGTATTCCGGGAGTTTGAAAGCACTGAGTTTGGATCAGCCTTTTGCTTTTAGTGCTTATCGCACTTGGACATAGCAAAAGCTCCCGGAAATCCGGGAATTCCCACATAATGGGATTGATATTTATGTACCAAACATTTGGGCTTTCAAACCCCTATTGATCGTTGCGTCTACGATCAAAGTTACTCTCTTACCAATAAAGTAATTTTAGAAAATTGCAATAAAATTTGCAACAAACCTTCTTGGAGTATCAAATATTATAATATTTGATACTCCTCAAAAGCATCATAAAGCAGTATCATAAATCATATTTTTGTATTATGATACTTCGTGTGTATCAAAATCAATTTATGATACTCATTTTTATCAAAATCAATTTATGAGACTAAAATGACATTGCTTGGATATGCTAGAGTTTCAACCCAACAGCAAAAGTTAACCCTTCAGATTAACGCGCTTAAAGATGCTGGTGTCCGTGAAGACCGTATTTTTACTGATATGATAACTGGTTCAACAGATAAACGTGAGGGATTACAGCGTTTATTAGGGCGTGCGGAAAAAGATGATATTATTATCTGTACAAAAATGGATAGATTAGGACGAAATACTGCCGATATGGTCCGCATTATTGATGATTGTTATAAAAAGGGTATTATCTTTCGTTTCCTAGAAAACAATTTTAGTACTGAAGGAGCAATAGGGAAAATGCTTATTCAGATTTTAGCAGCAGTAGCGGAAGCAGAACGTGCGCGTATTTTAGAGCGTACGATGGAAGGTCGAGTTGCTGCAATAAAAGCAGGTGTAAGATTTGGACGAAAACCTCATCCTAAAACAGAGATAGCATTATCGTTGATTAAGAATGGGTTTCCTTTAAAAGTTGTTCAAAAAAAAACAGGGATTTCTCGAATAACTTATTTTAGACTTAAAAGACAAATAAATGGAATAAAATCAATTAAAGCCATCAGACAACCTGTTTTTCTAGAGGATAAATATCAAACAGATATTGAAGATTTTATAGAAAAATTATCATGATGTTTGGTTGTTCATTTTTTCTTTTTAGATTAATTTATCCAGTATAAAGAGGTGTTTATTATGGAAAAGAAATTACCAAAAAGTTATATGACTGATGCTGAACGTGAGGAATTACGAGCAGGTGGTTTATCTCAAAATAGCATCTATATTTCTGAGGCAGAGGCAGCATCCAAGGCTAATGATAAAAAAACAACGTGGGAATGGTTAGCAATGGCTGAACATTCCGCACATTCTCTTTTATATCTTAGAAAGAGCCGTGGTGCACAGTTTATTCGTGATATGGGATTTTCTACAAAGAGTGCCGATGAAGAGTATGGTCCAGGTTGGTTAGAAAAAGGTGTTATGATAGGAGGACAGCATTTCTGAGTTGGAAGAATTTTTTTTGGTAAGGAATGCATATAAGAAAGATATAGAGGAAACGTTCTTATCCAAAAGGTTACATGATGTGCAGATGAGTTTTTGCGCTAATTTACGCAATCTTGGTCGCTGCAGTGATTTGCCATTACTTCTTGATACGGAGCGTGGTTTTGTTGATGATGATTTGTTACGCTATGCTAATAGTAAGGGAATGATTAATAGTCTTAAAACAGCATTGACTGAAATTGATGTTATTAAAGATCACCTAGAACTTGTCTCTAATCCTGAAAAATATGATGCGATTAATAGGGGGCACCGTCTATTAAAGCACAGAAAAAATGGTCTACCTTATGATGAGGCGAGAAAAGCAATGGCATCTCATTATACACGATTAGAAAATCTCGATAAAGCGGGTTTAACATTGGCTGAAAAGGCAATTATTAGTGTTAGAAAAGACAATATGAATGCGATGCGCAAGATTTATGAAAAGATGCAAGCTAAAGCTATCGGTATAGATCTTTCATGCGACAAAGATCATTCTTTTTGAGAAGCAAAAAAGAATAAATCCGACGTTTTTATTTTCCCTATTATGAGAGATTATCCACTTCTCTAGCTTTCTGGAAAGAAAGACTACCTTGAATATTGTTCTTTTTCCGAAATAGTAAATACATATTTATTATTTACGTATAAAATACGTAATAAATATTCAATAAAGTAGCAAGACAATATTCCACAACGAGCCTTATCAGGTAAAACTTGACCACAATCCACTTCGTGTCATGATGGACAACTCTCGTTATGGAAAATTGTTGTTTTTTATTACGCTTACTTGTTCGTATAGATTGGTCACTACAGCGCTATATGGGGAGCGCGTTCCCTTCTCTATACGTCACTTCGTTACGCTTTTATCATGAGAGGCTTTCCGCCTCTCAAACTCTCAGGAACGCTCTCCAAAATCATGACACCAGACCCGCGTTTTATGAGGGGACTAACAATCCTTGGTTCTTATGGTCAAGGAAACCCTTACAGGGCGCCTATCGGCGTCCTTGACAAAGAACCATAACGGCTTGTTTTGTCCCTCTCACGCGGCTCCGGAATCATGATTAAAACAAAGAGCTTTTACTACTAAGGCAAATACGAATGGTTAAAAATGTGAAGTCATAAAAATTCTCAATTTAAACTCTTGATAGATAAACAAAAGCGGATTGTAATTTTTTTAAAGCAATTGTTATGACTTAAGATCATTTTGGTTTATTGAGTACTCGATATTTGTTCTAAATGTATTTATGAAACGCCATTACGATTCTTACGATGTTAATGAGTCAATGTCATAAGTAATGGAGTTGCTCTATAATGCCTCAAACCCTCAATTCTGATAATAAACAATCCTCTTTACGCTCTCTCTTACAGTCTTATCGTAATAAAGCACAATCGCCCCGTGAATTAGGAACTCTTTTCGAAAACCTTGTCATGGCTTATTTGACCCATGACCCGCTGCAATGCCAAGAATACGAAAAGGTTCAAACCTATTGCGATTGGGCTAAAGAGCGTGGGGAAGATGGTCGTGATATTGGAATTGATTTGGTTGCTAAAATCCGTGATCAGGAAAGCTATGCTGCCATCCAATGCAAATGCTATGACGCCTCTTATTGCATTAAAAAAGAAGATATTGATAGCTTTATTGCTGCCTCTGGAAAAAAGATCTTCTCCCGTCGCATTCTTATTGACAGCACTGAAAGTGATTGGAGTGATAATGCTTCTCATACCTGTGAAGGACAAGAAATCCGCATTCAACAGATTAATCTGTTTGATCTCGAAAAAAGCCAAATCGATTGGAGTGTTTTTGAAGAAAAAGGAGATGTTGTCCTTAAAGAGCAAAAGAAGAAAAAGCTTTTAGATCATCAGAAAGAAGCGCTTAAAGATGTCTGTGAGGGTTTACAAGAAGCAGATCGTGGCAAGCTGATTATGGCTTGTGGAACAGGTAAAACTTTCACCAGTCTTAAGATAGCAGAAACTCTTGCTGGTCAAGGTAAGCGGGTTTTATTTCTGGTCCCTTCTCTTGCTCTTATGTCACAAACCATCAGAGAATGGACACTCGATACAGGGATACCCTTGCGTTCCTTTGCGGTGTGTTCTGATACACAAGTTGGAAAGCGGCGTAAAAACCAAGAGGATACTGCTGATTTTAACGCATCCGATCTTATCCTACCTGCTACAACAGATGCAAAAGAGCTTGCTAGCAAAGCCAATAAAACTTCTCCTGATGTGATGACTGTGGTGTTTTCGACTTATCATTCTATCCAAGTGATATCCGATGCGCAAAGGAAATATGATTTACCTGAATTTGATCTGATCATCTGTGATGAAGCCCATAGAACCACTGGCACATCATTAGGGATAGACAATGAATCTGAGTTTATCAAGGTTCATGATAACAGCATTGTTCAGGGCAAAAAACGCCTCTACATGACAGCAACTCCAAAGATCTTTGCTGATAACCAGAAAAGACAAGCCAATGAGGTTAATGCCGTGCTGGCTTCTATGGATGATGAAGATTTCTATGGAAAAACCCTTTACACTTATACCTTTTCAAAAGCCGTCAAGAATGAATTGTTAGCACCTTATAAGATTATTGTCTTGGGTGTGAATGAAGAAGTCGTGGCTCAATCAACGCAACATCTTATGACTGATGACAATTATGAACTCCCTCTTGATGATGAAACCAAGCTGATAGGTTGTTACCAAGCTCTTAGTAAAATCGATCTGAAAGTTGATCTTGGGGATGACCCTCATCCCATGCGCCGTGCTTTGGCTTTTTGTAAAGATATTGAAACCTCTCAACACATCTGTAGAGTATTCAATTCTAAAAAACTTCAGAACAAATTGCGTGCTCTTTATGAGAACCGTAAAGAGACACCTCCTCTTGATTGTACCTTCGACCATATTAATGGGTCTTTTAGTGCAAAACGACGCAATGAACTCCTAGATTGGCTTAAAGAAGATGCGGGGGACAATACTTGCCGTGTGTTAACCAATGTTCGTTGTCTTTCTGAAGGTGTGGATGTCCCTGCTCTTGATGCGGTGATGTTTTTACACCCGCGCAAAAGCCAAGTGGATGTCATACAAGCAGTGGGGCGTGTTATGCGCCGTGCTCCCAATAAGAAAAGAGGCTATATCATTTTACCGGTTGGCGTTCCTGCGGGAATTTCTGCTGAACAGGCTTTAAAATACAATAAGAGATACAAAGTTGTCTGGCAAGTAATCAATGCTTTGCTTGCTCATGATGAGAATTTTGAGATAACCCTGAACCAAATGATTTTAGGGCAAGATGTAAGTCATACCCTAGAGATCCTTGCCTTAGACAGTATGACTGCGGTTGAAGATCAACGTTTATTCCCTGAAAAATCAGAACACATGGGACTGGAAATTGAAAAACCAGCCTATAAACTTTCTAAGAGCGATACAGAAGAAAAAAATTATTCCTTTTGTTTTGAATTTCCCCATGCCCTTAGAACACTTCTTGCTAAGAAATTTGCTATTACCGATTATTGGGGTAATTGGGCTGGCAATGTTGCTGAGATTGCGCAAAATCACATTACCCGCCTGCAAAATATGCTTGCTGATGAGACAAGCGAAGCACGCCGTGCGTTTGATGCATTTCACGAAGAATTAAAAAACAACTTAAACAGTGATATCAAGCAAGAGGAAGCGATTGAGATGCTTGCACAGCATCTTGTGACGCGTCCTGTTTTTGAAGCTTTGTTTGATGGCAATCAATTTGTTCAGAATAATGCCATCTCACAAGCGATGGAAAAGATCTTAAAGGAATTAGACAAGACCAATATTGAAGAAGCGTCGAAGGACCTTAAAGAGTTCTATGAAAGTGTTAAGTTACGTGCCTCTGGGATTACCACCCCGCATGCAAGACAAAACCTCATCATTACTCTTTATGAAAGTTTTTTTGCTAAGGCTTTTAAAAGAACCACGGATAAGCTTGGGATTGTTTATACCCCCGTTGAGGTTGTCGATTTTATTATTCGCTCTGTTGATGATGTTTTACAAAAAGAATTTGGCAAGAGCTTGGGTTCACGAGGTGTTTCTATTCTTGACCCCTTTACGGGAACAGGTACCTTCATCACAAGGCTTTTGCAATCCAATCTGATAAAACCAGAAGATATGGAATATAAATTCTGTCATGATATCCATGCCAATGAGATTGTTCTTTTAGCTTATTACATAGCAGCGATTAATATTGAATCAACCTATCATAGTCTTATGAAGGGAGATTATATTCCCTTTAAGCATATTGGTTTAACCGATACGTTTCAGATGCTTGAAGAGAAAAATCTGCTGCAAAAATTGTTTAAAGAAAACAGTGAATATTTGGAACTTCAGAAAAATCTAAATATTGAAGTGATTTTTGGTAACCCTCCTTATTCTATTGGACAGAAAAGCGAAAATGATAACGCAAAAAACACTCCTTATCCACTCTTAGATGACCGCATTCGTGAAACCTATGCTGCTCAATCAAAAGCAACGAGTATGCAAGCTTTGTATGATAGCTATATCCGTGCTATTCGCTGGGCTAGTGACCGTATAAAAGACCGTGGTGTTATTGGTTTTGTCACAAATGCCGGTTTTATAGATGTAAATTCTATGACAGGTTTACGTAAATGTCTGGTTGAAGAATTTAGCAGCCTTTATATTTTCCATTTACGGGGGAATGCGCGAACTTCTGGAGAACAACGTAAGAAAGAAAGTGGTGGAATTTTTGGAGAAGGCTCTCGAGCTCCCATTGCCATCTCTATTCTCGTAAAAAATCCAGAATCCAAACAGCATGGTAAAATATATTTCCGTGATATTGGAGATTATCTCACGAGGCAAGAAAAGCTTACGATAATCGAGTCCCTTAATAGTATTGATGGCATTACACGGAGCAAACAAGGTTGGCAAATCATTACACCAGACACACATGGCGATTGGATAAATCAACGTGATGACAGTTTTAAAGCATTTTTAGCTATAGGTGTTAAGAAAGGTCATGGTAAAAAACTCTTTGAAAATTTTTCTTGTGGTCTACAAACTAATCGTGATGCATGGGTATATAACTCAAGCCGTGAATCTTTAGCAAAAAATATGAAGAATATGATTGCTTTTTATAATAACGAAATAAAACGTTTTAATGACACATATCCACATGCTGACTATAAAACACGTGCAAAGGCTGTAGACAATTTTGTTAACATTGATACGACAAAAATCTGTTGGAGTAGTAGTCTGAAAGAAGAGTTTGTAAGAGGCAAATGTTCTGAATTTAAAAATGATTGCATAATTCAAAGTCTTTATCGTCCATTTATACAGCAATGGCTTTACTATAGTCGTATTTTTAACCATAGAGTTTCCCAAATGCCGCTTATATTTCCAATGGGAAAAGCCGTTGATAATAGAGTGATTCAAGTTACAGGCGTAGGAGCACGAAGTGGTTTTTCTGTTTTGATGAATAAAAATTTACCTGATTTGAATATGATAGATGGCGGTAGCCAATGCTTTCCATTGTACCTTTACGAAGATGCTGTTTCTTCAAAAGATAAAAACAAAAAACAAACTCATTTATTTACAAATTCTACAGAAGAAAACAAAACCTCTGGTTTACAACGTCGTGATGCCATCACTGATGGGGGATTAGCACATTTTAAAGCTGCTTATCCTAATGAGGAAATCACTAAAGATGATATCTTCTATTATGTTTACGGTCTCTTGCATTCAGAAGATTATCGCACTCGCTATGCTGATAATCTCTCTAAAGAACTCCCTCGCATCCCTTGCGTAAAGAGCGCTGAGGATTTCTGGGCATTTGTTAATGCGGGTCGTGAATTAGGTAATTTGCACGTCAATTATGAAACGGTGGACCCTTATCCTGTGACCTTTAAAAAAGGCAATCCAAAACTTACAGATATCAAGAACCCCGAAAAGTTTTATTACGTTACAGAAATGAAATTCGCAAAAATCAAAAATAGTAAGGAAAAGGATAAAACCACTGTTTTTTATAACAGTAATATCACGATAACAGATATACCCAAGGAAGCTTATGAGTATATCGTGAATGGTAAATCTGCTCTTGAATGGGTTATGGGGCGTCAATGTGTAAAAACTGATAAAAAGAGTGGCATTGTTAATGATGCCAATCGCTATGCACTTGAGACCATTGGCAACCCTGCTTATCCATTGGAATTGTTCCAAAGGGTTATTACGGTAAGTTTAGAAACAATGAAGATTGTTAAAAGCCTTCCAAATCTAGAATTAAGAGAAACTGAATAGATTTGAAGTATGCCCTGTGAAGGGCATGTTCCTGAGAGGCTTTCCGCCTCTCAAACTCTAAGGAACGCTCTCCAAAATCATGACACCAGACCCGCGTTTTATGAGGGGACTAACAATCCTTGGTTCTTATGGTCAAGGAAACCCTTACAGGGCGCCTACCGGCGTCCTTGACAAAGAACCCTAACGGCTTGTTTTGTCCCTCTCACGCGGCTCCGGAATCATGATTAAAACGAAGAGCTTGGAAGGGCACTTAAAGAGAAAAAAACTGAGAAAATAATAAGGTATTTTATGATATAAATATTTGAAAATATTATAAAAAATATCAAAAAAAGAGTAAAAAACAATTGACAATAAATACGTATTTTGCTATATAAATATTCAAGTGGTCAAAACACTTAACGATAAGCGGATAGATTACGAAACAATCTTTCCCATGTTTTAAAAAACTGACTGTCTTTTATGTTCTAAAGACATATAATGATTTTGTCGGGTGTGGTTACACCATACAATACCCTTTATGGGAAAAGTGTAGCAACGGACTTATCGCCGTGTTTTGAGCACCCGGCTTCTTTATAAGGAGTCAATTCAAAACTACGATAAGAAAGAAATTCCAATGAAAAAATATGAATTTACAGAAGAAACCAGAAAAATTGAAGGTGTCACACTTTATCGCATTCGTGCCTTAAGAGATTTTGGAAATGTTAAGGCTGGAGATCTTGGTGGTTTTATTGAAAAAGAAGAAAATCTCTCTCATGAAGGAAATTGCTGGGTTGCTGGTAATGCATTGGTTTTAGGTGAGGGGCGTGTTTATGACAATGCACAAGTTTGTGATAATGCCGCTATAGCTGGTCATGTTTATGGGAATGCTTATGTATGTGATAAAACCCGTGTTTATATTCACGGTAGAGTTTATGACAATGCTCATGTTTCGAATAAAGCGTGGGTTTTCAATGATGCCCATGTTTATGGAAATGCAAAAGTCTTAGGTTCTGCTCGTATTAAGCCAAAAGCACAAGTTTGTGATAATGCCGTTGTATGCGGAGCAGCAAAAATTCATGGTTCTGTTTATGGTAATGCTAGTGTAGGAGGTTATATTAAAGTCTACGGTTCTGTTTATGGCAATGCACAAGTGACTGGTTATCACACCATTAGAGGTTTGGTGCATGGCAATGCAATCTTAAAAAGAAAAGGTTATTCATATCACAAACAAAACTACCGCTATATATATGGGATTCCTAAGGATTGTGAAATTTATGAAGGCGATACAGTTGTAAAGATTGTTGAAAATGAAGCAGCATAAATGACAGGCGCAGGGGGGGGCGCCTGCTTTATTGTTATAGTTATCATTAAAAGAAGTGTTAAGCAATAAAGAATCCTAGAATTAAAATAAACACTTGCAATTATACCTATATAGGTATATATATAATTATGAATAAAATGAAACGTATCATATGGCTTGGATCATCACTCAAAGACATAAAAAGTCTCCCTGATGTTATTCAACAAAGTATTGGTTATGCTCTTTATCTTGCGCAGAATGGAAAGAGAGGAGAAAACGTCAAGGTTCTTAAAGGATTTGGATCTGCAAATGTTTTAGAAATTATTGAACGTGATATACAAGGCACTTATCGTGCTGTTTACACAATACGATACGAAAAGGCTATTTATGTGTTGCATTGTTTTCAGAAGAAATCGACCCATGGCATTGCAACACCAAAACCAGATATCAATCTTATTAAAGAGCGTCTTAAATTAGCAGAACAATTAGAAAGGAGTTAGGGATGACTAGTGTTTTTCACGGTACTTACAATGTTTACGCAGATCTTGGTTTTCCAGATTCTAGAGAAATGCTTCTTAAAGCACAGCTTGCTTGCAAAATTAGTCAAATTCTTAAAGAAAAGAACTTAACTCAAAAACAAGCTAGTCAACTTTTAAAAATGACACAACCTAAATTGTCTAGGCTTTTAAATGGAGAATTCCGTGGGATCAGTGAGATGAAAATGCTTGAGTGTCTAACTAAATTAGGAAATGATATCAAAATTGTTGTTAGTTCTGAAAAAGTTAAAACACCAGAAGGACATCTTGAAGTTGTTTTTGCGTAAAGCATTTAAAGCTAGTACCAAACGGTACTCACACCGGCTATTTCAAGTCTAATAGCGATATGGGAGGGGGGAATGGACACTCTGTCTACTAACAAATTAGATACAAAAAAACAAAATCCAGTTTCCAAACATCCAATTCTAATAACACTCATGCGGAGAGTATTGTCTATAATACGCAAAATATTGAAAATATGCCTCTTTTTTCTTTTCCTTTTTCTTTTGCTTATTCGTAAACCGGTTATTGTTTTGACAGAGTTTTTAGCAGGGGGGAGTTTATTAGTGTTATTCATTCTTTTTACTGGATATGTATCTGGTGCAGCGCCATGGGAACATCAAACAGCAATGGTCATTGGTTATATCGTCATAATGTTTCTCAGTTTAGCAGTTAATTGGGGATATGATGCGCTCCTATTACGGTTAGCTCCTCCTAATTATGATCTTATGCTTTTTAAGTAATGCGCATAATAATGAGGAAGAAATGAGAACGATTAATGTTCTTCATAAGAGTTCCAATGTTTACGCAGTTCTCAGTTTTTTCCCTTTGATTGCCCTTCCAAGCTCTTTGTTTTAATCATGATTTCGGAGCCGCGTGAGAGGGACAAAACAAGCCGTTAGGGTTCTTTGTCAAGGACGCCGGTAGGCGCCCTGTAAGGGTTTCCTTGACCATAAGAACCTAGGATTGTTAGTCCCCTCATAAAACGCGGGTCTGGTGTCATGATTTTGGAGAGCGTTCCTCAGAGTTTGAGAGGCGGAAAGCCTCTCATTAAATTGATGTATGGACGCACGAAGTGCGTTCCATTTAGAAGACATTATGATTTCGGAGCAAATCTATTTTTCTTAGCAAAGGCTGTTAAGTCTTTTCGTCTAAAATAGATAGAGCGTCCACAACGAATAGGGGGATGTCCTTGTACGAGGATGATCTGCTCGTCTTTGCGCATTTCTTGTGTTATTTCATGGGGGTAGATTAAGGGTCTTTGCTGGAAATTAAGGCTTTCTGTTCCTTTTGCGCCTAATGTTCCTAGAGTTTTGCTTGACCCTTGTACTTCAATAGTCATTTTTCCACATGCTTTAGAAATGTTTTCAGCCGTTTTAATATCTTTGATTGCGGCATAGCTTACAAAAGCGCAACTTTCGAACCATGCCATAGCACCAGAAGGACCAAAGTGTCTTTCGATTTGCCCTACCGATTGGTAAAAGAGCATAAGAGATATTCCATATTTCCGTCCTCTATCGCGCGCCTCTTCTAAGATGTTCATATATCCTAAGAGATCGATTTCATCTAAAACGAACAGCACTCTTTTTTCATAGTTACCATTTGCGGCTTCCATAGCTTTGAGAAACGAGCCAACAAGGATACGACCAACCCCTGGATAAGATTTCAGAATTTTTGATGGTATATTTAAAAAGATATCGATATTCCCTTTTGTAATATCGTCTGTTTTAAAATCATTTCCACTTATGAGGTTTGCATAGTTAGAAAGCGAGAGCCATTGTGTATCTTTTGAAGCGGTAGCATAGACACCAGAGAAAGTTTGTTCAGCCATGTTTGTAAAGACACCGAGCGTTTCACGAATGAAGAGAGAGGGTGATGAATTTTGTAAAGAACGCAATTTTCCAATCACGGATGGTTCTGGCTCTGATACGAGAGTGCGAAGCGTTTTTAAGTTTTTTTCCTCTAATTCATACTCATCAGAAAAGACGATATGGGCAAGGAGTCCCGTTAGCAAATTATGCGCATGGGATGTAAAGAATTGATCAGTTGATGTTGATTTATGGTTTTCAGAGAGGAGGAGTCTTGCGATTTCCACGAGACCTGCTTCTCTTTCATAAAGGGGTATCTTTTCATCTAAGAGCCAATCTAAAGGATTAAAAGTTTTTGTTGATGTGCCATGCGGGTCGAGAATGTATACAGCATTTTCATTTGATTTATGTCTTGTTTCTGTAACGATTGGTGCGATTTCAGTTGAAGGGTCGAATACGACGAGAGGACCGGTATATTTAAGGCAAGTAGGAATAACATTGCTGGTTGTTTTATAACCACCAGAACCAGCAAAGAAGAGCATGTGCGTTGAATCAAAATCGAGTTTGTATGTTAATAAAGGTTGGCGACCACCTTTTCCCCATGTTGTTTTATCTTTGGGGTTAAAAGCGACATCTTTGATAACATCCTCATCAACTCTGTATCGTTCCCCTATGATTATTTCCCCATCGCTTGGAAAGATTTCTTCCAGTTTTTTCATATTCATCCATTGAGCACCCCCGAAGATCATTTTTTTTGAACTTTTTAGTGGAGAAGCCTTTGCTAATGATAGTTTCATTGTGAAACCAAGAATAACGAACCCAATGAAAGAACCACTCAAAACCATTCCATCGAAAAAAGGAAAAACATCCCCCCAAGTCATGTTGTTTTGTCCAACATATGGACTTAATCTGATGTATTCATTAGCACTGTAATATGTTGCGAAAAGACTGAAGATAATTATGGATGAAAGAGTGATATTTTTTCTGATGTGTCTTTTTTGTAATAAGACGAAAGTAGAGCAAGATAGAGCAATAAGGACTAGAACATCAAGAGGTTTTGAACGTACAAACCAATAAGCATCATCCGTTGTACCATTTTCTGTAATTTCGTTGATTGTTATATTGACAAGGAAAGCTACAATTATTGAAAAGATCAGAGGGCATATTAAAAGTATGATTTGTTTTTTGCTTAATTGGTTTATCATTTTCCCACCCGCATATCAGTAAAAGCTTGATTGCCTATTTTTTCAAATTCTTGATACTCTTTTGAGTTTGGATTGAGTTTTGATGCTTTGATTAAACATCCTAGGATGAAAGATTTATTAGCATCTCTCAGACCTGCTTTTATGACAAGTCCGCCTAAAATAATTTTTTCACGAGCATCTTTACGTCTTATTTCATCTTGCAAGAATCTTCCCCTTTTTTCTACACGCCGTAATGATTTTATAGAATTCCCAAGATTATTTAGCTTTGTCTTTTTCTTTTTGAAATCGAGACTTAATCTCCTCGAAAATATTTTTCCATTCTTCGTTTGTAATATTCAATTCTGTTAATCCAGTTTCTGCTGCTATTAATGCAATTTTTTCACCCTCTTGTTTTTTTACAGCTTTAATTTTTTCAAGAAGTTTTTTACTTTTTTCTTCAAGAGCTTTTTTTTCTTCTAAAAGTTTTTCTAAAGATTTACGCGCCATTTCACACCTTTACTTTCATTAAGCTTTTCACGTCTGTTAACAGAAAAAAACTAAAATAACAATACTTAATAGTGCGCATTTTATGCGCTCCTGAAAAGGTCTTTTTTAAAAGATTTTTGAAGGCGCAATTATACGTTTGTTTTCACAAACGTTTTTTGTTATAGTTTATTTTGATAAAATAAACGCAAATTTTGGTAATCTTGTCTTATGGCAATAGCACATCTACAAGCTAAAATTATTGGTTCTGGAAAATCAGCAATTTCTGCTGCTGCTTATCGTCATAGAACGAAGATGTTTGATGAATTGCAAGGTTCTCATACGCATAAGTATGATAAAGATAAAGACCTTGTATATTCAGAAATGAATATTCCAGAAGATGCACCAGAGTGGATTACACAACAACTTAGTTATCTCAATAGGAATGATAAAAAGAGTGAATGGTTGTGGAATACTATACAAAACAATGAGCGCGTAAATGGTCAGTTGGCAAGAGAAATCGTTATAGCATTGCCATTAGAGTTATCGCGAGATCAAAATATTTCTCTTGTACGAGAATTCATAAATACAAACTTTTCATCACGGGGTCTTATTTCTGATTGGGTATATCATGACAAGGAGGGAAATCCCCATGTACATATCATGCATACTTTACGACCTGTTGTAGAAAATGGTTTTGGTTCCAAGAAAATAGCAGTTTTAAATAAAGATGGAACAGTGAAAAAGTCTCTCGTTACTATTCGTGATAAGAAAGGAAATGCGATAAGAAAAGAAGAACGAATAGTTTACGAAAATGTTATAGGTCATAAGGATGCATTGAAGGATTTGCGCAACTCATGGGGTGCGCTTGCAACAAAATATCTTGCACTTTCTGGTCATGATATAAAATTAGATATGCGTTCCTATAAAGAGCGTGGTTTATCCATAGAACCAAGCATTCATTTAGGTCAATCTGCGCATGCAATGAGTAAAAAAGGTCTTGTGAGCAATGCTGTTCAAGCCAATGAAAGGAGAAGACGAAGATCTGTAGAAAAAATCAAAAAAAATCCTAATGAAATATTGAAGTTGATTGCATTTGAGAAATCGACATTTAATCGTGGTGATCTTGCTAAGATTGTTAATAGATATGTTGATAATGCGAACGACTTTAATGATATTATGGTGCGTTTAGAGCAAAGCGATAACCTTATTAAAATTAAAGATGATTTGCGTCCTCATAAGGTCATTTACGCAACAAAAGAAATTTTAAAAACTGAATATGATATGGAGCGGAGTGTTGTTTCTTTGTCTCAAACGACGGGGCATGGTGTTCGTTCTAAAAAAGTTTTAGCGGCGATAAGCTCTGTTGAAAATAAAGATCGTAAGCATTCATTTAAATTTTCAGAAGAGCAAGTATTAGCGGTTCAACATATCACGGATGATAAAGCCATTGCAGCGGTCGTTGGTTATGCTGGTGCTGGAAAATCTACGCTTCTTGAAGCAGCAAATGTTGCTTGGAAAAATGATGGTAAACGCGTATTTGGTGCGGCTCTTGCTGGTAAAGCTGCGGAGGGGCTTGAAAAGTCTTCAGGAATAAAAAGTAGAACTCTTGCTGCTTGGGAATTGGCGTGGAAAAACAAGAAAGATAACTTACGGGTTGGTGATGTTTTTGTCATTGATGAAGCTGGTATGGTTTCATCAAAACAGCTTTCACATTTTGTCCAAGAAGTTGAGAAAGCAGGCGCTAAAGTTGTACTTGTTGGTGATCATATGCAATTGCAACCGATAGAAGCAGGAGCGGCTTTTCGTGCTGTTGTCGATAATATTGGTTATGTTGAACTTTCTGGTATTAGAAGGCAAAAAGAAGAATGGGGTCAGGAGGCATCCCGTCAATTTGCGCGTGGTCAAGTGAAAGAGGCTTTAGATAGTTACAAAGAGAGAGGATTTATTCACGAGACTAAAACACACAGGCAAGCCATAAATACTCTTGTTGAAGATTGGATGGCTACGCGGAGGAAAATAGAGAAAAAATCCGTAGAAGAAGGAAAACCCTTAAAGGGTGATGAATTGCTTATTCTTGCACATACGAATGCAGCTGTTAAAAAATTGAATGAAGAAATCAGAACCGTTCTCAAAAATTCTCATTTTTTAAAATCAGAGGATGTCGCAAAAGCGGTGAATTTTGATACTCTGAGAGGACAACGCGAATTTGTTGTCAATGACCGAATTATTTTCCTTGAAAATGCAAAGTTTGAAGAAAGATATGCGCAGAAACTAGGAGAACAAAAAGTTAAAAACGGTATGTTGGGTACTGTTTTGTCTACGCACAGTAAAACAGGGAAACCGCTTTTAAGAGTGCGTCTTGACTCTGGTCAAGAGGTTGTTTTTTCCAATAAAACTTACCAAAATGTTGATCATGGATATGCGGCTACTGTTCATAAAAGTCAGGGTGTGACGGTTGATAATGTTTTTGTTCTTGCTTCGCCTTCTATGGATCAACATCTTTCTTATGTTGCTTTGTCTCGACATAGGGAGCAGTCACGTCTTTATGTTGCCGCAGAAGATTTTAAAAATGTTCGTTTGCATGAACACAAGCAAGTTAAGGGCACACTAAAGGGTGAACTTGTTGAGACAGGGTACACTTCTTTTAATGAAAATGTAAAAACCAAAACACCTTATGCCGATATAGCAACGCATCGTGGAATTGAACGTGTTTATGGTATGAATCTTCCCTCTGCTATAGATGGAGCACGTATAGAGCTTGGTGATAAGATTTCTCTTCGCCAAGAGAAAGAGACTGTTGTTGTTAACGATAAAAGAATAAAACAAAACATTTTTCATGTTGATTTAATAGAGCGCGGAGACCCCTCTCTTGTTGATGGTATCAAACAATCTGATCGTGCAAGTACTTATGAGAAATTGGTAGCAGCACTTTCACGCTCTGGTGTTAAAACAACAACGCTTGATTTTGCGGAGTCTCCTGATTATCGGGATTACATTGCACAATTTACAAAAAATAGAGGGATTGATGTTTCTAGAAATGTTGGGGAGAAGATCTCTTCTTACCTTGAGACGAATAAAGAATGGTTGCAAAAACAAAAAGAAAAGATTGAAACGCTTTGGGATAGAGCAAAGACAGCTTTTGGCAGACTTCAAAAAGAAAAACTCAAGGTTGAGCAATCACAGAGCGTTTCAAAAACACCAAAACAAGCACCCTATCTTGCTGCTTATATTGATACTTCCAATCTAGAACAGAAGGTGCAAAATGCTGTTAGAAAGGAAAAATCTTATATTGATACTTTTAAAGTATTAAATGATCGTCTGAAAGCTGTTTACAAAGACCCTCAAGCTGCTGCTCTTAAGATTGAACGAACGATTTTAGCAGGAAAGGGGGATAAATTGCCTGATCTTTTAAAGAAAGACCCTGCTAGAGCTGGTGAATTGCGTGGTTCAGATCGCCTCATAGATCGTTTTAAAACAGCAGGGAAAGAACGTAAAGAGGCGCTTTGCAATGCTTCCTTTGTCATTTCTACACTTAGAGAACTTCAATCCTTTTATAAAAATTCCTATGAACACAAGCAAGATAAATTGACCCGTGAGCGTGAACAATTGAAGGTTGAAGTGCCGTCTCTTTCAAAGGATAGTGTGCGTTATATGAAGGATGTTGCGGCTGGTCGTGAGACTTATTTGAATATACCAGAGCCTATTAATAAAGAATTTTTGCATCTCCAAAATGCTTTAGATAAACGCTTTGGACAGGATGCCATTCATAAACGGGACTTTGATTTATCGAAAGCAATATCGCGACAACCTCATGATAAGAAGCTTGTGAACGAGCTTCAAACAGCAGTTAAGTTTCTTCAACAGAAACAGATACAAGAACAAAACAATGCGATAGCGCGGACAAGGTCAAAAAATGTTGTGCGGTAATTATATGTAAAGCATGTTTTTGCTTGACAATGCTACGGGTGTTCCGTATAAAAGAGTATATGCAAATGATTGTTTAAACAGCGGTGGATAGGGGATTATTACTCGTTTAGAGGTCAAGATATTCCGGTTTTTTGTTATTTCAAGGAAATGGAACAAAGGGAAAAAGAGCCGCATTTTGAAAGGGGAAAGCGAAGGAAAAAATAATGGACAAAGCGAATAAAGCAGGGGTGTTTCTCTCACAAAATTCCAGAGAAGTTCTTTCTTATACGAAAGGTAAAAATCATATTGTAAAGTTCGAAATCCATATTCCTGAAAAGGTTGATATAAAGAAAATTAGAAAAAATATTGGTTTGTCACAGACACAATTTGCGGCACGGTTTGGTTTTTCTGTAGGTCGTATTCGTGATTGGGAACAGGGTCGATATTCTATCGATAAGCCTTCTCGACTTTTGCTTTGCGTCATTGAAAACGAACCAGAAGCTATAAATCGCGCTTTGAAAAAGGCTTTATTGACATAAGGAGATTTTGAAATGTTGAGTGAAGAGGAAATTAAGCAACGTCGCTTTGCTGCTAAAAATGCATTAGCAAATCAACGTTTAGAGGGTTTGGAGCCAGATCCACAGGTCGTTGCACAGATGGAACGGGTTATTATTGGAGAACTTGAAACAAGTGATGTAATCAAAGATCTTATGGAGCGTGTAAAACGTGGTGAAGTATGAGAATAAAAATGATCCTTATACTGATCCTGAAACTGGTGTGATGTATAATCGGCTTGGTATTAAAGACCAAGCCACTCTAAGGAGTGTGGAATCTTCTTTTGCTTATATAAGGTCTTATGAACTTGATAGCACTCCTATTAAGGGTAAGTTTGATCTCAATCACATGAAAGAGATTCATAAAAAGCTGTTTGGTGACGTCTATGAATGGGCAGGAGAAATCCGTTCAATAGATATTAGCAAAGGGGGAAGTCTGTTTGCTTATCATCATAAGATTGAAAGTTATGCACCGAAGATTACACAGCAGCTTGCCAAAGAACAATATCTAGGGGGGCTTGATGCGGATGAATTCAGCCAGAGAGCTGGATATTATATGGGTGAAATAAATGCGTTGCATCCGTTTCGAGAGGGGAATGGACGTACTCAGCGTGAATTTATTGGTCAACTTGCTCGTGAAGCTGGTTATAATATTCATTGGGAGGGGGTTAAACGAGAGGAAATGACAAAAGCCTCCATTGAGGCACTTTATGGCAGTTCTGAATTACTGTCTGGGCTTATTCGTAAGAGCCTTACTGAATTTACAAAAAATAAAAATGTTGACGTTTCGAAAGGTCTAGGAGAGAAAATTTCCTCTTACATTGAGACGAATAAAGAATTATCGCAGAAACAAAAAGAAAAGATTGAAACGCTTTTGGATAAAGTAAAGCCAAATGTTGGCAATCTTCAAAAAAAAAGAACCTAAAGTTGAGCAATCCCAGAGCGTTCCAAAAACACCAAAACAAGCACCCTATCTTGCTGCTTATACCGATACTTCTAATCTAGAATAGAAGGTGCAAAATGCTGTTAGAAAGGAAAAATCTTATATTGATACTTTTAAAGTATTAAATGATCGTCTGAAAGCTGTTTACAAAGATCCTCAAGCTGCTGCTGTTAAGATTGAACAAACGATTTTTGCGGATAAGGGGGATAAATTGCCTGATATTTTGGATAAAGACCCTGCTAGAGCTGGTGATTTGCGTGGTTCAGATCGCCTCATAGATCGCTTTAAAACAGTAGGGAAAGAACGTAAAGAGGCGCTTTGCAATGTTCCCTTTGTCATTTCTACACTTAGAGAACTTCAATCCTTTTATAAAAATTCCTATGAACAAAATAAAGATCAATTTACCCGTGAGCGTGAACAATTGAAGGTTGAAGTGCCATCTCTTTCAAAGGATAGTGTGCGTTATATGAAGGATGTTGCGGCTGGTCGTGAGACTTATTTGAATATACCAGAGCCTCTTAATAAAGAATTTTTGCATCTCCCAAATGCTTTAGATAAACGCTTTGGACAGGATGCTTTAGATAAACGGGACTTTGACTTATCAAAAGCAATCCCAGCAAAGCAACCTCATGATAAAAAGCTTGTGCGTGAGTTTCAGAGGGCGGTTGAGTTTTTGCAACAGAGACATGTGGAAGAGCAAAACAGTGCGATAGTACAGGTAAGGTTAAAAGGTATTGTGCGGTAAAGAAATTTCAAACATTCAAAACTTGTTGTTGTTCAAATGAGCTCTGTATAAGAAGTTAACTAAAGGAGATTTATTATTGAGTGTCGCAGTAGATTCAAAAGAGGTCATTCGAGTACGTATCGATAAGAATTTGAAAAAAGAAACCCATGAAATATTAGCGACTCTAGGGGTTACGGTGTTTGATTTTATACGGATTGCTTTAACTAAAGTTATCAATGAAAGGGGATTGCCGTTTGATATGTATGTTCTAATGCGGAAACGCTTGAGACTTTTGAAAAAACTGATCGGGGCGAAGATGTTTTTTATGCAAAAGATGTGGAGGATTTGTTTAAGCAATGGGGGATTTCATTATGCGTTCGGTAAGCTATTCTGGTAAATTTAACAAGGATAGAAAAAAGCAGAAAAGCGTGGAAAGAATATGCAGAAATGAACGGAGATTATGCAATTTTTAACCGATAACAAACATTGCCGGCTGTATTAAATGATTATGCATTATAAGGAAATTGGCAGCCACGCCGTGATCTTTATATAAAACCAGATTGGTTGTTCATTTACATTGTTAATGATGATCGTGTCTATTTTGATCGAACAGGGATGTATGCGGATTTATTTCAGTGACTTGGTTTGTTTTTAGAAAGCGTCTCGGCGTTTGAAAGGATCGTAGTAGATTTCTGTTACGCGAAATTTTTCTTCAAGGCGTTTGCATTGGATGATGACGTCAATCATAGAAATTAATAAGCCGCGGATATCATCACGTGCTAAACTAGAACCGCCATCACTTTCTTTGACAAGGAGAGGCATTTGTTCAAAGGCGGCAAGTGCTGTTGATGCGTGAACAGTGGTGATGGAACTGGGGTGACCGGAATTGACAGTGCGGATATAGTAAAAAGCTGTCATTTTTGGAACAGGGACGTATGCGGATTTATTTTAGTGACTTGGTTTGTTTTTAGAAAGCGTCTCGGCGTTTGAAAGGATCGTAGTAGATTTCTGTTACGCGAAATTTTTCTTCAAGGCGTTTGCATTGGATGATGACGTCAATCATAGAAATTAATAAGCCGCGGATATCATCACGTGCTAAACTAGAGCCGCCATCACTTTCTTTGACAAGGAGAGGTATTTGTTCAAAGGCGGCAAGTGCTGTTGATGCGTGAACAGTGGTGATGGAACCGGGGTGACCGGAATTGACAGTGCGGATATAGTAAAAAGCTGTCATTTTTGGAACAGGGATGTATGCGGATTTATTTCAATGACTTGGTTTGTTTTTAGAAAGCGTCTCGGCGTTTGAAAGGATCGTAGTAGATTTCTATTACGCGAAATTTTTCTTCAAGGTGTTTGCATTGAATGATGACATCAATCATAGAAATTAATAAGCCGCGGATATCATCACGTGCTAAACTAGAGCCGCCATCACTTTCTTTGACAAGGAGAGGTATTTGTTCAAAGGCGGCAAGTGCTGTTGATGCGTGAACAGTGGTGATGGAATCGGGGTGACCGGAATTGACAGTGCGGATATAGTAAAAAGCTGTCATTTTTGGAACAGGGACGTATGCGGATTTATTTTAGTGACTTGGTTTGTTTTTAGAAAGCGTCTCGGCGTTTGAAAGGATCGTAGTAGATTTCTGTTACGCGAAATTTTCCTTCAAGGCGTTTGCATTGGATGATGACGTCAATCATAGAAATTAATAAGCCGCGGATATCATCACGTGCTAAACTAGAACCGCCATCACTTTCTTTGACAAGGAGGGGCATTTGTTCAAAGGCGGCAAGTGCTGTTGATGCGTGAACAGTGTGATGGAACTGGGGTGACCGGAATTGACAGTGCGGATATAGTAAAAAGCTGTCATTTTTGGAACAGGGGCGTATGCGGATTTATTTCAGTGACTTGGTTTGTTTTTAGAAAGCGTCTCGGCGTTTGAAAGGGTCGTAATAGATTTCTGTTACGCGAAATTTTCCTTCAAGGCGTTTGCATTGAATGATGACGTCAATCATAGAAATTAATAAGCCGCGGATATCATCACGTGCTAAACTAGAACCGCCATCACTTTCTTTGACAAGGAGGGTCATTTGTTCAAAGGCAGAAAGTGCTGTTGATGCGTGAACAGTGGTGATGGAACCGGGGTGACCGGAATTGACATTGCGGATATAGTAAAAAGCTGTACCATCTCGGAGCTCTTGTAAGAGGATTCTATCGGGGCGCATGCGTAATCCCGATTCAAGGAGTTCTTTTGCCCCTGCTTTTGCTAGCCCTTGATTGTCTTTTGAATAAAAGAGTTGTACTTTGTTTGAATGCGGAACGACAAGCTCTGGAGTATCCTCAATGGTGAGAATGCGTTCATATTCGGGAATTTTTGCAATTAAAGCTTTAGAGAGTGTTGTTTTACCCGAACCGGTTTTTCCAGATATCAAAATATTTTGTTGGGTGATAACAGCTTTTTCTAAAAAATTACAGAAATCTTTGGCAATAAAGAGGTCTGTTAGTTCTTTATCTGTATGAGAAAGTTCGTTTATACGCTCTGACATTTGTTTGATGGGTGTAAAACTCACATTTCCTGTGACGGCAAATAGATTGTTTTCGTGTAAACTTTCAAGAGAAAAAGTGCGTGATGAGGGTTTGCGAATTGTCATGCTGATGGTATTGGTTGCGACGGCAGGGGGCATGACAATTTGTATGCGTTCATTATTGGGGAGTGTGGCGGAGAGAACTGGGTTTTCTACACTGATTTTCTGGGTTGTGTAGGCAGCAACAACTTTTGCAATCCCTTCTAGTTCGCTGTAGGTTAGTTCTTTTAGGGTATGGGTTTGCCAACCATTGGAGCTTTCAACGATAACTTCGCCAGGGCGATTGATGACAATTTCAAATAAATTGTCGTCATTTAGATATTTCTCTAATATTTTTAATTTTGTTAGAACGATAGAAGCGCGTTCTGAATTTTTTGCTGTTGCCATAATTTGTTTTTGCCGAATTTATTTTTGTTACATTTGAGAATGGACAAAGAAATTTCTGTGAATGGAGCGGGGGAAAACTTTGTTTTTTCTTGTTGTGATGGCAAGTTTGTAGACTGATGAAAAATCTAAATCTCTTGCTACAAAAATATTGACGAGTTCTCCTTGAAATTTTTCTAGGGTAGGGGGGATGTTGATTTGGTTTTCAAGGGCAACACTTGCGGTATCTTTGCCAATGTTGCTGGCTCCTCCAATGTCTCCGCCTCCGAAACCTCCGCCTGCTGCATTGTTTGCACCAGCTTTTTTGGAGTTTCCTGCTATTTTGTTTGCTAAGGCTGTCGTTGCGCCGTCAATAACGGTGAGCAATAAGGAGGAACCAAAGCGTTCCCACCAGTGTGTGTTGATGTTGCCATCAAAGCCGGCTCTGCCTAAACTATCGGTTGCTGGGGAGGCAAGGGGAATGATGACACCATTTGGTGTTTTTGCTCTTGTCCAGAGGACAAAGAGGCGGGATTGCCCTTGTTGTATTCCTCCTCGGTATTCGCCAACCACTTGTGTTCCTTTATCAAGGAGAACGACGCGACCATTATCAGAGAGGATGTCACGGTTAATGATGCAACTTGCAAAGCCTGGTTGATCACTGTTTAAGGCTGTTTCTAATATACAGGGGATTGAGGTCCCCATGGCGATGATAAAGTTTCTATTGCCGATGAAACTGGCTTTTGTCTCTTCTGTTTTGGTGGGTTTTAAAAGAGCCGTAAAATTTTGTGCGTTTTTAAGACTTTCAAGTGCATTGAGTTTTTCAAGAGGATTAAATTTGTCGAGCGTATTGGAAAAATTGTTTTTTATGAAATCCTTTAATTTCGATTGGGAATCGTTTGCAAAAGCTAAAACGGGTGCGCGTCTTGCGGCATCAAGGAGGGGGTCGTCTTTTTTGGGTTCTGGTGTGAGGGGTTGTGGTGGTGGTAGAACAATTGGCCCCATTTGGGCTTGGGGATTAGTGGGGGCTAATTCTAAGGGGGCAAATGAATTGCGAAGGTTTTGTGTGGCTTTTTTATGCGGTTTTGCTGTGTCTTTTGTTGATGTGGGCGTTGAGAAGAGATTCCAGAGCACATAGGTACAAAATCCTAGAAAGACTATGATAACAACGATTTTTGTTCCTAGGCTTTTTGAGGTATTGTTTCTACTATCGCCAATTGCACCACGATCTTCAATGATTGTATCATCATTCTTACTCATAATGTGTTCCCCTTAATACCCGCTGTTTTAAAGATCTGATGCGACTTTGCGTTTAACAGATGGTGAAGTTGTTCCTGTTTCTAGACTGGTGCCTTGTCGTTGATAGGCTTCATTGTTACTCATAATGTGTTCCCCTTAATACCCGCTGTTTTAAAGATCTGATGCGACTTTGCGTTCAACAGATGGTGAAGTTGTTCCTGTTCCTGGATTGGTGCCTTGTCGTTGATAGGCTTCATTGAAAATGCATAGAACATTTCTGCCATGTCTTAGCGTGAATCTGGAGCTAATAGCGTGGACAATGACCATATTGCCTTTGGTGGTTTTGGGAACAAGGGATTCTGTGCCGTCACTGCTGACAATATAGATGGCAGGAATTTCTTGGTTGTCTGGAAATGTGAATGTTGTGGTTTTGCCGTTGTCATAAACGGAGGAGGGTTCAAGCGTGATGGAACCTTGAGCGGTATATGCCCAGTTGCGTGGTCCATATTGTTCAGAAGCATCGAAGAGACTATCAATACGTTGTGCTTGTCTTTTTTCTTGTCTTAAGAGTGCTTGTATTCTTCTTTGTTCTGCTTCGTCTTGTGGGTAGCGAAATTTGACAAGGAAGTAGGTTTCATTGCCAGATGTGATTTCTTCATCTTTGACCATGAGTTCGAATTGATAAGAGCGCTTTGAGCCATCACGGCGGGTGGTGACGACTTGAAGATTGGTAATGGGCTGGACTTCACGGGCTTTGAGGAAAAGAATGTTTCCAGCTGGAGCAACTTCCCATGCTACGCTGTTGCCAATGGCAACGTGGGCTATTTCTTCACTGGGGGAAAATTCTATTTGTACGGATGAGCGTATTGAGCCAATGATTTTTGTGACATTGTAGGCATCATAGTTGATAAAACGAATGCGACTGTCGTTTGGAGCGCGGGTGGGGAAGACACTTGCATTGCCCAAATAAGCAGGAGAAAAGGCAATGGTGGTGAGAAAAAGAAAAAGGAATTTTTTTTTCATGGATTAGTTGACCACTTCTGGATCTGTTCTATATTCACTAACTATAAAGCCAAGAGGATTGACGAGGCGGTTTTGTACGGAGATGGGGGCGTTGGTGTATTCGAAGGTAAGGGTTGAGACCCAATGGGTGATGGATTCTCTATTGTTTTGATTGTCACGGACGGTTTTGTAGTAACGCACCTGTGCGACATCTTCGTTGATGAAGGAGATTGATTTTATCGTTATTGTCGCGGTGGCGTGTTGATAGAGAATTTGCGGGCTTTGTGGGTTTCGTGCTCCGTACCAAGCGGCGAAACGTTCCTGTTCTTCAGAGGAAGAGAGCAGGGAGACGGTTTGGAAATTGTGTTGTATTTCTTCGGTTGTAAAGCCTTCGCGGGAGCGGACGTATTTGGCAGCAAAATAGCGCGTGATTGCTTCGTCGACGTTGGTTGGTCCTTCTTCTAGGGCTTTGGCAACTTCGACAATGCCTGTTGAATTATCGACACGGATGACGAAAGGTTCAACGGTTTTGAGAGGCGTGAGTGTTATGACCGCTAGGGAAGAGATGATGGCGACTATCACGGCTATCGCAGCGATGGTGAGTGAGGCGCGGGTGATGCGGCGTGAGGCTAACATCCGGTCGTGATCGAACAGGCGCGCTTCAGCGATATATTGCTCTAGGTCTTTTTCTTTCATGCTTTTTGCCCGCAATCTTTATAGGATTCTCTTTCTTGATCGGTTAATTTTTGCGCCAGAAGGGCTTTTAAAACACCCTCTTGAGGGGGTGGTTTAATGTTTGTGTTGTTACTGATGATAACAGGAGTGGGGGAGGGATTTTTTCCTTCCCAATTCCACATTGATTTGTTTAATGGTCGCTTAGAATATCCATCGCATTTTGGTAATGACTTCAGGGTGTTTGGTGAAGACATGCAACCATTTAAGAGGATAAGCGATAGAAGTATCCCAATTTTTTTAAATTCCCACATTTTTGAACTTAGACCCCTTATATTTTTGTGATGAGTTTTCTAATACCACTAATTATAGCTTTGGCAGCGCGACCACTTAATTGAGCAGTTTTTTTAGCGACAGGTCCTGAACCTGTAAGGGAGGCGCCACCAGCCGCTAAGCCCGATGCGATGTCAGGTAATCTGAGGAAAAGGAAAATACCACCAATGCTAATAAGTAAGAATTGATATAAAGAAAACATGACATCTACAATACCTTTTGAAAAGACGTCCATTGCAATATTGACATATAGACCACCAAGTATAACGACCAATAGCTGCAAAATGATGAAGTTTGCAATTTGTCCTAACCATGCTTCTGTAAAACGCCTTGTTGATGAAAACATATAGAGGCTTATAAAAAGGAGCCCCAGTGATATGACAAGAAATGAACCAAATTTAGCAAATAGTGAGACGAAAAAACCAACTATGCAAAAGAAACAAGCAACCACGTAACAGATAAAGCCAGCAATCCATGCGACAAGAAATCTACCCATTTCTGTCAATCCTTTGTGCTGGTTTGCAGCATCAAAAACATGTGCAGTAGCTTTGTTTATCAGATTATTCCATACATTTTTATCTGATTGTGCTGCCCCTTGTGTGACATTTGCAATGGCATTCGGCAGATCATGGAAAAATATATCCTTGACCCACGTATTGTAGGTAGGGGCATTTGTTGCGAGTGCAACAATGATGCCAAGTTTGAAAGTTGTTACTATAAAATCCCATAAGGGCATAGAGGAACGCCCATAGATGATATTGTATCCCATAAATATAATGTATAGAGTACAAGATATTTTAAGCGGAGCAGCTAAAGACGATGAAAGATGCGCAATAACGCCATCCATTGTTTTTGTAAGAGGCTTCATCAACAAATTGTCTATCGTAGTAAATACGCTTTTGGCTTCTTCTACTATCGTTGCCATTTAGATACTCCGCTATTCATTGTGTATTTTTATAATTTACTTGTTAATCCTGTTGTTGTTTAGCGCGCTCTTTTGCTCTTCGTTCTTCTGCAGCGCGTTCTTTTGCCTCTTGTTCTGCTAGTATTTTTTTAGTCTCAGCCTCCATTTTTTTAAGACGGGCTTCCAATTCAGCTTGAGATTTTTCCGTTATTTTTTTATTTTCCTCTTGAACTTTACGGATTCTTTCTGCTTCTTGTGCTTCATATTCTTTTCGAAGTTCTAAAGCGGCTAATCTTACGTTTTCACAATTTTTTGAAGTTCCTGCAAAGCCACATTTAGCATCCCACTCATCAAATAATTTTGAATCTTTTTTAAATTCTTCTACGCTGTAGGTCTTTTCACAACCAGCAGCGATAATGCCAGTGCCTAACAGTAGTGCGGTGATGATCGTCTTTTTCATGAATAAATTCCCCTTCTTTCAATTTTACAAAGTTTGAACGTAATTTTAAAGTTTAGCTACACTATCACTTTTTGTAGCAAATGATGATACATCTAGAGCAAAGACATCTTTTTGCCATAAATGTTTTCTATAATCTAGTTATTGTTCTTTTGCTTTTTGCTCATCGTCATTGTTACGGTATTTTTTACGATATTCATTTTTAAGCTCTTGTATACTCTCTTTTTGAAGTTCTATTGCTGCGTCTGTTAAGTTTTTACAGTTTTGCGAAGTTCCTGACCATCCGCATTTACGTAACCATTCATCGCGTAAGTTTTTATCTTTTTTAAATTCTTCTACGCTATAGGTTTTTTTACAACCAGCAGCGATAATGCCAGTGCCTAATAGTAGTGCGGTGATGAGCGTCTTTTTCATGATTAATGATTGTCCTGTTGTTGTTTAGCGCGCTCTTTGGCTTCTCGCTCTTCTGCAGCGCGTTCTTTTGCCTCTTGTTCGGCTCGTAATCTTTTAGTCTCAGCATCCATTTTTTCAAGACGGGCTCTCATTTCAGCTCTAGCTTTTTCCCATATTTTTTTATTGTGCTCTTCAGCTTTACGGATTCTTTCTGCTTCTTGTGCTTCATATTCTTTTTCAAGTTCAAGTTGTGCTAATCTTAAGTTTTCACAATTTTTTGAAGTTCCTGCAAAGCCACATTTAGCAATCCACTCTTCCATCAATTTTGGATCTTTTTTTAATTCCGCTACGCTGTAGGTCTTTTCACAACCAGCAGTAATAAGCCCAGTGCCTAATAGTAGTGCGGTGATGAGCGTCTTTTTCATGATAGATTCCCCTTCTTTCAATTTTACAAAGTTTGAACGTAATTTTAAAGTTTAGCTACACTATCACTTTTTGTAGCAAATGATGATACATCTAGGGCAAAGACATCTTTTAGACATAAATGTTTTCTATAAGCTAGTTACCATCCTGTTGTTTTTCGGCTTGCTCTCTTGCCTTTTTTTCAGCTTTCCATTTTTCATATGCAGCGTCTTGTTCAGCTTCATATGCTTTTATTGCTTTATCAAGTTCTTCTCCAGCTTGACGACTTCTTTCTTCAGCTTGTGCTTCATATTCTTTTTCAAGTTCAAGTTGTGCTAATCTTAAGTTTTCACAATTTTTTGAAGTTCCTGCAAAGCCACATTTAGCAATCCACTCTTCCATCAATTTTGGATCTTTTTTTAATTCCGCTACGCTGTAGGTCTTTTCACAACCAGCAGTAATAAGCCCAGTGCATAGTAGCAATGTGGTGATGATCGTCTTTTTCATGATTAATTATCATCCTGTTTCTTTTCAGCTTCTTGTTTATCACTGTTTGTAGAGCCAAAGCTGCCCCATTTTTTACGGGTTTCCAATTCAGCCTGTTCTGCGTTTTTACAATTTTTCGTACTGATATCCCCTGATAGCAGACATTTCATTAATACCTCTTCCATCAGTTTTTTATCTTTTTTTAATTCTTCTACGCTATAGGTTTTTTCACAACCAGCAGTAATAAGCCCTGTGCCTAATAGTAGTGCGGTGATGAGCGTCTTTTTCATGATTTTTTCCCCTCTTTTTTCGTTTACTGACCACGCAGTTGTTTAGCAAAATCTGCATATCGTGCTCTAAATTCTTCCGCTTCACGTTGTTCTCTGGCTTTGTCTTCTGCTTGTTGAATCATGGCGGTGGCTTGCATTTGCAAGACTTGGGTTTGGAGTTTTGCTTGTATCGCTTCTAATTTTGCTTGAATGCCTTGAATTTTACCAGCATCTTCAGTACTTCCAAGTTCATCCAGAAGTTTTGTAATGGATTTTTGTGTTTCACTTGCTTCTTCGTAAACGGCTTGTCCTGTCGCGGCTTGTCCTATCATGCTTTGTTGTGCTTTTTTAACTTCTTGTTCATAAAATGCATCAACGGCAGCTTTTGAACCCGCTCCGCCAGATGGCTCTTTGTATAAAAGCTTTTCTTTCCATTTTTCAGTGTTTTTGCTGACAACGCATTGATTTATAATGATAATTTACTGTTTTGCATATTGAATGAGACCCCCGAATATTGTAAGATTCTCTCATCTCAAATCATTCCATTTTATATCAATTAAAGTCACCTATTTGCACGTCATAAGCGGGGTTATCGTGTGGGTAGAAAACCGTTTAGAAAGGAACAAAAATGCCTTTAATGAATCGTCTTAATGCAAGGGCTGTCGCAACATTGGGGGCTGGCAAATATAATGATGGTGCCGGCTTGCTACTTCATAAGCGTAAAGATGGTGGTGCTCAATGGCTTTTACGCTATACTATCCACGGGCGCCGTCGTGAAATGGGATTGGGTGCTTTAAGAAATGTCTCTTTAAAAAAAGCACGTGAATTAGCAACTCAATGGCGTTCTGTTTTGCATGAAGGTCGTGACCCCATTAAAGAACGTGACAAACAAAAGCGTGAGGCAATGCGCAATCTCCATTATTTAAAAGATATTGCGTTGGATGCTTTTGAAAGCCGTAAAGCTGAATTAAAAGGAGATGGTAAAGATGGGAATTGGTTTTCACCTTTAAAACTTCATATTCTCCCTAAATTAGGCTGTCTCCCCGTTTCAGAGATTACCCAAAATGATATACGCAATGTGCTCGCTCCCATCTGGCATACAAAAGCTGGGACAGCTGGAAAAGCACTAAACCGCCTTAATCTCTGTCTCAAACATGCTGCTGCCTTGGGTTTGGATGTTGATTTACAAGTAACAGAAAAAGCACGCGCCCTCTTAGGGAAACAACGCCATAAAACGCAAAATAGACCAGCAATGGATTGGAAAGATATACCGGCTTTTTATAAAACACTCTGCGAAGCACCAACCCTAACACAACTGGCTTTGCGTCTACTTATTCTTACAGGCGTTCGTACCTACCCCTTGTGTCATATCCATAAAGATCAAGTTGAAGATGATATATGGACCATCCCTGCTGAGAATATGAAAGGAAGGCGTGATGCTACAACAGAATTTCGCGTGCCTTTATCAACAGAAGCATTGGAAATTTTGAAACAAGCACGTCTGCTATCTCGCAATGATTTCTTTTTTTCTGCAACCGGTCGTGGTCCCCTTGGTGAGAGGTGTATGTCACGATATATGCAACAAACTGGACTTGATGCCTGCCCGCATGGTTTTCGGTCTAGTTTACGCGATTGGCTAGCAGAAACAACCGATGCCCCTTTTGAAGTCGCTGAAACCATTCTAGGTCATGTGGTCGGGGGTAAAGTAGAGCGTGCCTACCGTCGTACTGACTATTTAGAACAGCGCCGTGTTTATATGGATAAATGGGCGGCTTATGTCACGAGCAAATCTTAAAAGATGGGGTCTTGTACCCCATTTTTACTCCATTATCTGTGGATAACTTTCTCTCTTCGTTCTCTCATTCCGTTTCAATAAGACTCATAAATTATCAAATGAGAAAATACATATTAAAGTACTGTTTTTTATGATTAAACTTACTTTCAAATCTCAATAAAATATGGTTAATAAATACTTATGATTTGTTACTCTTTTTAGATTGAAAGGATTTAGTTATGACTGAAAATGATGTTCTTCTTACAGACCGTGAAAGTGCAAAATTATTGCATATAAGCGTTTCAACATTCCGTCGCCATGTCACCAATGGAGCTTTACCAAAGCCCTTAAAGTTTGGTTCTTTATCGCGTTGGTTAAAATCGGATCTGTTGAATGTGATTGAAAAAGCCAAAACGCAACGTCAACATCTCAGTGATGTGGCATAAAAAAACCTTGTCACGTAAGGACGGACAAGGCTTTCTCAAATTATCGTAAATTGAAAATAGCAAAAACCGTCCTGTGACGCAACGTCTAAGGATGAGAAAAATGTATGATTTTATAAATGCTCGGGGCATTACAAATGCCTTGCGGGGTGTCTGGCATGGTGCTTATGGACTAGCCCGTTGCCCTGCCCATGATGATCAAGTGCCTAGTTTAGCTCTTGCTAATGGAAATGATGGGCGTCTCTTGCTTTATTGTTATGCCGGCTGCTCTTTTAGAGAGATCTTACAAGCTCTTAAGAGCATTGGTCTTATCAATACACAAACATGTTTTGATAAAACTTATGATTATAGGTTTTCTCTCTCAAAACAGTTTTGTTGTGAAGATAACAAGGCAAAACAGAAAGCAGAGAGAGCTCAAAAGATTTGGAAGCAAAGTCAACCAATTAAAGAGACCTTAGCAGAGCTTTATTTACGCAAGCGTGGGATCACTTGTAACTTGCCCCCCTAGTTTACGCTTTCATAGCAAAGCCCCCATCCCTCTGGCAAAACCATCCCCGCGTTGGTTGCTCTTGTTGAGGGTGGTGGCTCCTTTGCAATCCATAGAACCTTTTAACAAGACAATGGATGCTTGCTGCCCGTGCTTATCGCCAAGGCTTCAATGTCTTGATGATGCAAGCTCCCGAAGGAGCTGATTTTAATGATTTTTTACCCTTTGAAAGGAATATCTTATGGACCACAAAAATAAAACTGATTTAACCAATAACAATGGCAATACTTCTTTAAATGACACTGATAACGATAACACCCCTGTCTCTTTAAAGGAGCATCCCTGTTTACAAGCCATCCCTTATGAACAGGCTTTGCAACAAATGGGCTGGGGTGAATTAAAACCGATTAACACCGCTCTTTTACCGGTCGAGCCTTTTCATGCTACACAAGTTCCATTGGTCTTGGGAAGGTATATTTATGATATTGCTAACCATCAACAATCCCCTGTCGATTTTGTGGCTGTCTCTGCTATCTGTGCTTTAGCAACCGTGATTGGCAATGGGGTTCGTATCGCTCCAAAACAGCATAGTAATAATTGGAAGATTGTTCCTAATCTATGGGGGATGATTATTGGTCAACCTTCTGCACGAAAAACACCTGCCATGCAAGCCGCTTTAACACCTATCGCTCACCTGCAAAAAGAATGGTATCAAGAATGGAAAAAACAAAAAAACGTGCAAAAATTAAAGAAATCCTTGAGGAGCTCAATCAGAAAGAAAAGAGAAAACAAGCTTCTAAAGCTCTTAAAAAAGGAGATTCTGAGGCTGCCAATGCTCTTTTGTCGGAAACCCTTTCTAAAGACAATGAAAAAGATGATTGCCTCTCTCGCTTTATTGTCAATGATGTAACGGTTGAAAAGCTTGGGGAATTACTCAATGAAAACCCGCGGGGATTATTGATGGTTCGTGATGAACTTTCTGGTTTTTTAGCAAACTTGGAACTTAAGGAATATCAAACAGACCGTGGGTTTTATTTACAAACTTTTAATGGGGATCAACTCTATACCTATGACCGTATTGGGCGTGGAACGATTCATATTCCCAATGCAACCCTTTCCATTATTGGGGGAATACAACCTTCTCGGATTATTCCTATCATTCAGGCAATGCTTTCTGGAAAAGCAGATGATGGTTTATTGCAACGGTTTCAAATGATGGTATGGCCCGATAAGATAAAAAAATGTACATGGATTGATAGAGACCCCTTAAAAGATGCCTATAAAGACTATGAAGAGGTTTTTCGTTCTTTTCGCGATAAACCCTTGGGATCACCTGAACACCCGATTGTGATGCGTTTTTCTCCCGATGCACAAGAGATGTTTAGTGAATGGTGGGAAAATCATCAGAAAGAGATCAGAAGGGATGATCTCTCTGAACCCTTACAAGCGCATTTAGCAAAAATGGACAAGACCATACCAAGCCTTGCCCTGATTTTTGAACTTGTTGAAGGGGGTCGTTTTGAAATCACTCTCCCTTCTCTCTCAACAGCTTTGCGTTGGGAAAACTATCTGTTAAGTCATGTAAAAAGGCTTTATGCTGCTGCGGATATACTGATAAAAGAGCGTGCAAATTTGATTATAGAGCGCTGTGAATGCTTACCTGAGGTTTTTACTGCTCGTGATATCTACAGACGCTGCTGGACGCATTTAAAGGACAAGGAAGCGGTCAAACAAGCTTTAGAGCTTTTATGCCATACAAACCACATTCGCAAAAAGTTTATAACCCATCAGACAAGTAAATCGAGTACCTATTATGAATGGCATCCTTTGGTAAAAAACGAGAATGCAAGGCAATAAAGCGAATGAACAGAAGATGATTTTAAAGAGTGCTGGCAAAAGAGAAAGATATGACCTGAATGAATAACCATAACTCAGGTCATATTCTTGTCAGTCGTTGTCGGTTGATTTACCCCCTCATTTTAAAAAAAACTTTTCGATAAAAATAAAAAACATTATATTTCAATGTGTTAGTGTGTTTTGAGAAATATTCAATGCTAATAAGATGATTTATATAGACAATTAATGGGAACAATTGATCAAAACTTGTCTGTATTTGTCTAAAAATTGAACAGACAGCATTTATGATTTTAGTGATCATAAAACACTTCAAACTATTTATTTTGATCTCTTAAAATACATATCGAATTTGTTTTTATTAACACAAAAACGAATAGTAAATTTTACTACTTTGCTGTTTATAGGCTGTTTATAATTGCATCTTGTAAATTTTTTTGACGGATTTGAGTGGTTTTCGCGCCATTTTGGTTTATTGGGTACTCGATATTTGTTCTAAATGTATTTATGAAACGCCATTGTGATTCTTACACTGTTAATGAGTCAATGTCATAAGGTATGGAGTTTCTCTATAATGTATCAAACCCTCAATTTTGATAACAAACAATCCTCTTTACGCTCTCTCTTACAATCCTATCGTGAAAAATCAATCTCAGATCAAGAAAAGCAAAAGGCTTTCGAAAAGTTTGTGATTGCTTATCTCACAAAAGACCCTCTCCAATGCCAAGAATATGAAACGGTCCAAAGCTATAGAGACGTGGCTGATGTGCATGGATGGAAAGGAAGCGATGAAGATACGGATATTGATCTGGTTGCAAAAATCCGTGATTGCAATGAGTATGTCGCCATTCAATGTAAATTTTATGAGACAAATTATCAAATCACGCAAGAGAACATTGAGAGCTTTATCGCCATCTCAGGTAAAAATCGTTTTAAATATCGCCTTCTTATTGACAGCACGCAAGGGGAATTAAGCGAAAACGCCAATACCATGATTGAAGGACAAGCGGTTCCGGTTTATCGCATTAATCTCTTCAATATGGAAAACAGTGCAATTGATTGGGGGATTTTTGAAACAGAAGGGAAAATTGTTCTTAAAGATAAGAAACAAAAGTTGCCTTTTACCCATCAGAAAGAAGCCATTGAAGCTGTCTGTGAGGGTTTAAAAGAAGCAGACCGTGGCAAGCTGATTATGGCTTGTGGAACGGGTAAAACTTTCACCAGTCTCAAGATAGCAGAACAAATAGCCGGAACAGGCAAGCGTGTTTTGTTTTTGGTACCTTCTCTTGCTCTTATGTCACAAACCATACGCGAATGGACAGCGGATGCACAAATCCCGTTGCGTTCCTTTGCGGTTTGTTCTGATAAGCAAATAGGCAAGCGGCGTCTCAATAATGATGATGATGCTGAACTGAGTGCTTCAGATCTTGCCTTGCCTGTCACAACCGATGCGCAAATGCTTGGAGAGAAAGGAAATCAAGTTTCTCCCCATGTTATGAATGTTGTTTTTGCTACTTACCAATCAATCCAAGTGATTGCTGATGCACAAAAGAACCATGATTTACCTGAATTTGATCTGATCATTTGCGATGAAGCCCATAGGACAACGGGGGCGGCTTTGGGAACCGATAAAAGTGAATCTGATTTTATCAAGGTTCATGATAACAGCATTATTCAGGGCAAAAAACGACTTTACATGACCGCAACCCCGCGCATCTTTAGTGACCATGCAAAAAGGCGTGCGGATGAACTGGATGCTGTTCTGGCGTCTATGGATAATGAGACAATCTATGGAAAACAGCTCTATTTTTATAGTTTCTCCGATGCCGTCAAGAATGACCTCTTAACGCCTTATAAGATTATTGTCTTGGGTGTGGATGAAAAGTTCGTACGTGATACTCTTGAGATTCCTACCAACCATAAGAATTATGAACTTACTCTTGATGATAGAACAAAGATCTTAGGCTGTTACCAAGCTCTTAGCAAAATCGATCTGAAAGTTGATCTTGGTGATGACCCTAATCCCATGCGTCGTGCCTTGGCTTTTTGTAAAGATATTAAAACCTCGCAACGCATTCGTGATACCTTTGAAGGCAAGGGTGTTAAGAGAGCTTTCCGTAAAATCCATAAAGAACACAAAGATACACCTCCTCTTCTCTGTGAAGTGCAACATATTGATGGAAAAGATGGTGCCAAGAAACGAACGGAATTGCTTGAATGGTTGGAAGATGATGCGGGGGAAAATACCTGTCGTATCTTAACCAATGTTCGCTGTCTCTCAGAAGGTGTGGATGTCCCTGCTCTTGATGCGGTGATGTTTTTACACCCGCGCAAAAGCCAAGTGGATGTCATACAAGCGGTGGGGCGTGTGATGCGTCGAGCTCCCAATAAGAAAAGAGGCTATATCATTTTACCGGTTGGCGTGCCGGCTGGGATCTCCCCCGAATTGGCTTTAAAAAACAATAAGAAATACAGTGTTGTTTGGCAAGTTCTCAATGCTTTGCTTTCTCATGATGAGAATTTTAGCAAAACCCTTAATCAAATGAACTTAGGGCAAGATGTAAGTTCTATTATCGATATTGTCACGGTTTCTCAAAAGATGGAGATAGAAAATGTGACAACCGTTGTTGATGATGTGCCCTTACAAGCGAAAACAGAAAGTGCACATGCTTCTTTTGCTACGACTGTCCGTAAATCCCTTTCTCACCATAATGGGCAAGGACAATTGCCTCTGTATAAGGCATTCCCCAATGCTTTTAGGGCATTTCTTGTCAAAAGATCTACTATGAGTGACTATTGGGAAAACTGGGCTGGCAATGTTGCTGAGATTGCACAAAATCATATCAATCGCCTGCAAAACATGCTTGCTGATGAAAAGAGTAAAGCACGCCGTGCATTTGATGCGTTTCTCAAAGAATTACAAAACAACTTAAACAGTGATATCAAACAAGAAGAAGCTGTTGAGATGCTCGCACAACATCTTGTCACGCGTCCTGTATTTGAAGCTTTGTTTGATGGCAATCAATTTGTTCAAAACAATGCCATCTCACAAGCAATGGAAAAGATTTTAAAGGAATTAGACAAGACCAATATTGAAGAGGATTCGAAGGAACTTAAAGAATTCTATGACAGTGTCAAATTCCGTGCTTCTGGGATTACCGAACCCCATGCAAGACAAAATCTGATTATCAAACTTTATGAAAGCTTTTTTGCCAAGGCTTTTAAAAGAACCACCGATAAGCTTGGCATTGTTTATACCCCTGTTGAGGTTGTGGATTTTATTATTCATTCTGTTGATGATGTTTTACGCAAGGAATTTAGCAAGAGCTTGGGTTCACGGGGTGTTTCTATTCTTGACCCTTTTACGGGAACAGGTGCTTTTATCACAAGGCTGTTGCAATCCGATCTGATTAAACCAGAGGATATGGAATATAAGTTCCGTCATGATATCCATGCCAATGAGATTGTCTTGCTTGCCTATTACATTGCTGCCATTAATATTGAATCGACCTATCATAGTCTTATGAAAGGAGATTATATTCCCTTTAAACATATTGGTTTAACCGATACGTTTCAGATGCTTGAAGAGAAAAATCTGCTGCAAAAATTGTTTAAAGAAAACAGTGAATATTTAGAACTTCAGAAAAATCTGAATATTGAAGTGATTATTGGCAATCCTCCTTATTCCGTTGGGCAAAAGAATGAGAATGATAATGCCAAGAACACTCCTTATCCACTCTTAGATAAACGTATTCGTGAAACCTATGCTGCGCACTCAAAAACAACTTATGTGCAAGCACTTTATGACAGTTACATTCGTGCCATTCGCTGGGCTAGTGACCGTATAAAGGACCGTGGTGTTATTGGTTTTGTTACAAATGCAAGTTTTATAGATGCAAATTCTATGGATGGTTTACGCAAATGCCTCGTTGAGGAATTTAGCAGCCTTTATATTTTCCATTTGCGGGGTAATCAACGCACCTCTGGAGAACTTTCTCGAAAAGAAGGAGGCAAAATTTTTGGTTCTGGATCACGAGCACCTATTGCCATCTCTATTCTCGTAAAAAACCCAAATGCACAACAGCATGGTAAAATATATTTCCGTGATATTGGAGATTATCTCACAAGAGAAAAAAAACTCACAATAATCGAAACTTTTGGTAGTATTGAGGGTATTACATGGAGCAAACAAGGTTGGAAAATCATTACACCAGACAAGCATGGGGATTGGCTTGATCAAAGAAATGAAAGTTTTAAAACATTCCTAGCTATAGGTATTAAAAAAGGGCACGGTAAAAAGCTCTTTGAAAATTATTCGTGTGGTATTGTAACCAACCGTGATGTTTGGGTATATAACTCGAGTCGTGAATCTTTAGCAAATAATATGGGTAATATGATCACCTTTTATAAGAGCGAAGTAGAACGTTTTAATGACACCTATCCCCATGCTGATCATAAAACACGCACAAAAGCTGTAGATGATTTTGTCAATTCGGATCCGAAAAAAATTAGTTGGAGCCTTAGGCTTAAACAAAAATTAGCAAAAGGAAAGGTTTTTGACTTTGAAGAAAGTTGCCTCGCGCATAGTCTCTATCGTCCCTTTACACAACAATGGCTTTATTATAATCGCACCTTTAATGAAATGGTTTCCCGAATACCGCAGATATTCCCTATGGGAAAAACAGTTAATAATAGGGTGATACAAGTTTCTGCTATAGGAGCACGAAGTGGCTTTTCTGTTTTGATGAGTCAAAATTTACCTGATTTACAAGTAATAAATAATGGTCAATGCTTTCCATTGTACATTTACGAAGATGTTACAGTTAAAAAAGACAAAAATGAAAAACAGTCTCATTTATTTGCAAATTCTAAAGAAGAAAGCAAAAGCACTGGTTTACAACGCCATGATGCCATTACTGATGAGGGATTAGCACATTTTAAAACAGCTTATCCTAATGAGAAAATTACCAAAGATGATATCTTCTATTATGTTTACGGTCTCTTGCATTCAGAAGATTACCGTGCTCGCTATGCTGATAATCTCTCTAAGGAATTGCCTCGCATCCCTTGCGTAAAGAGTGCTGAAGATTTCTGGGCATTTGTTAATGCTGGTCGTGAATTAGGTAATTTGCACGTCAATTATGAAACTATAGAGCCTTATCCAGTGACCTTTAAAAAAGGCAATCCAAAACTTACAGATATCTCTAATCCTGAAAAATTTTATTACGTTACAGAAATGAAATTCGCAAAAATCAAAAATAGTAAGGAAAAGGATAAGTCTACTGTTATTTACAATAGCAATATCATCATAACAGATATACCTAAGGAAGCTTATGAGTATATCGTAAATGGTAAACCCGCTCTTGAATGGGTTATGGGACGGCAATGTGTAAAAACTGATAAAAAGAGTGGCATTGTTAATGATGCCAATCGCTATGCACTTGAAACCATTGGCAACCCTGCTTATCCATTGGAATTATTCCAAAGGGTTATTACGGTAAGTTTAGAAACAATGAAGATTGTTAAAAACCTGCCAAATTTGGAATTAAGAGAAACTGAATAGATTTATGAATCATGCCAATCTCATAAGAGGTATAGATCTTATAACCATCATCTATACTCTCTTATTAGGTTGCTTACCTATAATCTTAAAAGGAATGATTTATCATGCGCTATTCTAAAAAGAGAAGCCTTGCACTTTTAGACACTCTCATTTGGATTGCTTTAAGGTTTTTAAGAAATCCCATCTTAAATAGAATGAGATTTTTTTACATTGCCTTTAAAAGATTATATCGCAATCTAAAATGATACCTTTCTTATCTTTCAAAAGCTCTCTTTAAAGACAAATATGCGTATTAATAGGTTGTATTTATCAAGAGAGATTGTTTTTTATCTTTTTAGTGTTTTTTTCTTTACAACACAAAGTTTCAAAACTCAAAACCCCGCTCAAATTGATAAGTTACTCTTTATAACACGCCTCATAACCATCTCTTGTCTTTTGAAAGGCATTTAAAGAGCCATATTTCCTCTCATAAAACATGATTTAAACACGCACTCTAATCATAACACTTGTTTGTTAAAATTTACTGACAAAATTTGACAAAACAGACAAAATGCGTGTCATTAATTGTCTATATTATTCACATTGCTTTTATACGTGATATTTTAAAATTTTGAAAAATACTAACCTATTGAAATATAATGTTTTTATTTTATATCAATTTTTTTACATGAAAGGGGGGGGGTAAATCAACTGACAAAACAAACAAAAGAGACAAAATCCCATAAAAAGGCATTTTGATAAGGATATAAGAATTCAAAATGTTTTTATAAAAATCAAAACCGCATGATCATATTATTGTTTGTTTTATAAAAATGATGCGGTGGCTATAGAGAATGAATCAAAACAATAGATTTGAATCAAAAGCGGTGTGGTTATAAAGACGCGGTCTCTATAAAGCTGTTTAAATTACAAAGCTCTTATAAAAAATTCACAAAAATATTCACAAGTTATCTCATAAAAATAATGATGTGTTATAAAGTTAAAAATAGGCATCATAAGAGCTCGTTTAGTTATTATGATGTTTAAAAGAGAAAAATAACGCAATTGCGTAATATAGAGTCAAATAGACGCAATAAAACATAAAATATTTATAATCATATGACACATATTTATACATAATGGTACAAAAAATAATTATAAAAAAATACAAATAAGAATAAAATATGATTGACAATAAATACGTAATTTGCTATATAAATACTCAAGTGATTAACAAACACTTATGATAAGCGGATAGGTTACGATACAACCTTTCCAAAACTTTAAAATACTGACTGTCTTTTGTGCTCTTGTTAGTATATTAAGATTCTGTCGGGTGTGCTTACACCATACAACACCTTTCTAAGGAAAAGTGTAAGCAACGGACTTATCACCGTGTTTGTTAGCGCCCGATGCCTTGATGGGTATCAAGAATAACAGACAACATTGATAAGGAGACACTAGCTATGAATGCTACTGTTAAAAATAGAAAATCATCCAAAAAATATGAATTAACCAATGAAATGGATTTTATGACTGGTCTCACATTGTACCGTATCCGTGCTTTAAAAGACTTTGGTGATGTGAAAAAAGGAGATCTAGGCGGTTTTATCCAAAAAGAAAGCAACTTATCACATAAAGGCAATTGCTGGGTTTATGATAATGCACGTGTCTTTGAAAATGCAAAGGTTTCAGGCAATGCAAAAGTAAAAAGCTATTTTGTAGACGTTTGTGGCAATGCAAAAATTTATGGAAATGCTATTTTCGAATCTATTTTTATGGGGGGCAATGCGCGCCTTTATGGCAATGCTCATATTAAAGGGGCGGTTGTTATTGAAGGCAATGCAAAAATTTATGATAACGCCTCTGTAAGTGGGCATGCTCATATTTCTGATGATGCCGTGATTTGTGATGATGTTCAAATTGGAGGCAATGCAAAAATAAGCGGCGCTGCTTATATTTGTGGTAATTCTTATGTCATTGATGATGCCGTGGTTTGTGGGGCTACCGTATCTGGTTATTCTTGTATTCATAGTGACGCCTCTTTATCATCTGATGATGATATTTATGATGCTGCGGTTCCCGAATTTGGTAGCGAAGATGATTATTATCGTCATGAATATTATGATGATTATGGTTATGATGATGATTACCAATATGATTGCAATTCTGAAGATGCAAATCAAGCTGCGTAAATAACACTGCGGGCGCGGCGGGGGCGCCCCTTCTTAAGAACATTTCATTCAAAATTTTATCGATTATTTAGATTGGGAACTTACCTATGATCACTAAAACTGTATCCAAAATTGTATCCAAAAAATATGAATTAACAAATGAAACGCATGTCGTTGGTAATCGTACCCTTTATCGCATTCGTGCTTTAAGAGATTTTTCTGATGTCAAGGCTGGTCAATTGGGTGGCTTTATTGAGAATGAAAATAATCTCTCTCATGATGGTAATTGCTGGGTTTATGATGATGCGTGGGTTGCTGACAATGGCGTCGTGTCTGATAATGCGCAAATTTTCAATTATGCTAGCGTTTTCGATAATGCAAAGGTTTGTGACAATGCAAAGGTTTGTGATTGTGCAAAAATTTATGACAATGCAAAAATTGCTGATAATGCTAGGGTTTTGGGAAGGGCTTTTGTTTACAATCATGCCTGTGTTTTGAATAATTCTGAAGTTTCTGACAGGGCTGTTATAAAAGGCAATGCAAAAATTTATGATAACGCTTTACTAACTGGCTATGCGCAAGCTTATGGGAATGCAAAGATTTTTGGTAACGCACAAGTTTGGTTTTTTGCTGTGGTTTGTGATGATGCTTGTATTTATGACAATGCAAAAATTACAGGTGGTACATACATTTGCGATAAAGTGAGTGTTTTTGGTAATTCATATATAGATACAAAAAAATTGAATGGTAATATCAAAATTTGTGATCAAATCATAAATCAAGCAGCGTAAATAATACCGCGGGCGCGGCGGGGGCGCCTGCTTTCCAAATTTTTTCATTTCAAATTTACTAGATATTTAGATTGGGTTTTCTCATGATTAGTACAGTTGTAACTAAAAAATATGAATTAACAAATGAAATCAAAGAAATTTACCAAAATAAGGATGGTAAATTTGTGCCTATAAATCTTTATCGCATTCGCGCATTAAGGGATTTTGATGATGTAAAGGCTGGTCAATTGGGTGGCTTTATTGAAAATGAAGATAATCTCTCCCATGATGGCAATTGCTGGATTTATGATGAGGCGTGGGTTGCTGACAATGGCGTCGTGTCTGAAAATGCAAAACTTCGTAATGAAGCCGTTGTTGCTAAACATGCTAAAGCTTATGGGAATGCGGTTATTAGTGATCATGCTAAAGTTTATGGTCATGATACCCATGTTTATGGCAATGCCAAGGTTTATGATCATGCTAGTATCTCAGGGAATATGTGGTTTCGAGACAAGGGATGGGTTTATGGCAAGTGCGTGGTTAATGGGAATGCCAAGGTTTATGGTCATGCAAAGGTTTGTGGTCAAGTTTATGACAATGCCGTGGTTTATGGAAAAGCCTTTATTACTATAGAGGCAAAAATATATGACAATGCAAAAGTTTTGCATAGTGCTTATGTGAATGGCTCTGTTTATGGCAATGCAAAAGTATCGGGCTCTGCTTATGTAAGTGAGGGTGCTCATATTTTTGAAAATGCTAGGGTTTATGGAAAAGCGGTTATTGAAAAAAATATCAAAATTTATGGCAATGCAAAAATATTTGGAAATACGTATGTTCGTAATGAAGTAAGTGATGATGTTATAATCAATAATCGTGAAAAAATTATCGAAAATGAAGCAGCATAAATAACGGCGCGGGGGGCGCCTGCTTTCCAAATCTTTCATTTCAAATCTCATTCTATAAGGATTGTTCCTATGCAAAAGAAATTTGCACTTACAAATGAAACGCGTCTCTTTGGTAATCGCATATTGTATCGCATTCAGGCTTTAAAAAGCTTTTCTGATGTCAAGGCTGGTCAACTCGGTGGTTTTATCGAAAATGAAAGCAACCTCTCCCATGATGGTAATTGCTGGGTTTATGGTAATGCTCTGGTTTTAAACTCAGGTCGGGTTTCTGAAAATGCTAGGGTCTATCATAACGCTATTATCGCTGGTTATGTCTATGGAAATGCTATCGTTCTTGGTAAATCGATCATTTATGACCATGCTCATGTCTATGGTAATGCACAAATTTATGATCACGCCCGTGTCGTCAATTATGTTCATATTTGTGAAAATGCTCATAGTCACGGCATTGTTATGATTTTAGAAAAGACGCGCGATGATATTGAAACAAGGTCTTATATCGAATTGCTTTCCAATAATGAAATAAAAATCATCTGGCTGCGTAATAAAGCCTTTTTAAATCTTTAAAGCGCGGCGGTCATTCCCTTTTTCCAACATTTTCCATGCAACTTTTTTCACAAGAGAGATTGTGAGGGCTCTTATGATGTCTAAAAAATACAAACTAACTAATGAAACAAAACAACTGAAAGATAAAATTACACAAAAAATTACAACGCTTTATCGCATTCAGGCTTTAAAAAGCTTTTCTGATGTCAAGGCTGGTCAACTCGGTGGCTTTATTGAAAAGGAAGAAAATCTTTCTCATAACGGTCTTTGCTGGGTTTATGATAATGCATTGGTTTATAAACATGCCCGTGTCTATGAGAATGCAAAAATACGAGGCAATGCGCAAATTTGTGGTCTTGTCTATGGCAATGCTCAGGTGCATGATAAGGTGTTTATTTCTCAATATGCAAAAATTTATGACAATGCATTTGTTTATGATAGTGCGCATGTGGCTGGCTATGTTTATGGCAAGGCTCGTGTCTATGGCAATAGTCGCGTTTCAATTGAAGCCCATGTTTATGGCAATGCGCATCTTTTTCATAATAGTTATCTTTTTGAATATGCAAGGCTTTATGGCAACGCTAGAGTGTTAGGCTCTGCTTGTCTTTTTAGCACTGCGCATGTTTATGGCTATGCTGTTGTTAAGAGCCGTGCAAAGATTTATGGCAAGGTTTATGATTATGCAAAAGTGAGTGGCTGTGCGCAAATTTATGGCTCTGTTTATGGAAAAGCTCAGGTTTCTCATACTATCAAGGTCTTTGGTCGTGCTTGTGGGCGTGCAAAACTCAATCGAAAAAGTGAGATAAGAGAGGTTCCAAAAAATAAGGAGGTTAATAAGAGCGATATTCTTATAGAGATTATTGATACTGAAGAATAATAACAAATGCGGGGGGCGTTGGTTTCATGCCATTTCAAAATACAAGAGTGCAAAAAAGAAAGCCGTGCCATTTTTACGTGACGCGGCTTTCATGTCTCAACTCTCAATGGAGTTATAAGTACATATATACAAAATGTATTATATTGCAAGCTTTGTATTCGCTTTATAAAAACTTATCCCAAATAATATAAAGGAATGGTTATGAAAGCGTTCTTTTAGATCATTACGTTTGAATGAAAAAAACTATTAGCTCTATGATGATTTAAAACCTATTTATACAATGCCTTCATTTTTAAAGCGGTTAATTGAAAGAAAGCACGTTCTCAAAACGCTTTGAAAGCTATATCAAGTCAATCAAAAGCAAGCGTTGGTTTTGAAAGCAATCTCTTAATAAAATAAAAAACAGCTCTTTTAAAATCAACCGGTCCAAATTTGGGCTGGTTTGGGCTGGTTAAAATTACTCACCCCAATTTTGGGGGAAGTATCTTTCTAACTTCTCTCTAACTATCTTAAAGAGGTGCCCTCATTTTTGAGGTAACTAAAATCACTCAATCCAAATTTGAATTAACCCCTTTCAAAAAAAAGTTTCAAATATTTGCATTTAAACAAGCCCTCATATTCAATTGCGTTTTAACAATGCGATTTTATGATGAAAACGTCTTGTAAAATTTATGTGCTGTTATGAATGATAACTGCTTTGCATTTCATTTGAACGCTCTCATGTGTTATAACATTGGCATCATGATTTGCTTTTTATACTCTGTTTATAGATAGCTATTGTTTATAAAAAATGTTCAATTGAATCGTGCATAAAAGTGTGGATTCTTAAGTGGATTTAAATAAAATAAATACACTTAATATATTGATTTTATTGTATTTTTCTTCATGATACGCTTTCTTTTGCTGCCACCGCCGCCGCCGCCAGTACCATTTATCGAATGTTCAAAATTATTAAAATCAGAAGGGAGGGCGCCATTGCTCCCTTGCTTGTTGAACATGTCTTGCAATGCTGATGTGTCAGGTTTTACATTGAGCGATTTATATAATTGTTTCATTTGATCAAGTTGGCTCTTTAATTGGTTAAGCTGTTGTGCGCCTTGTTGAATTTGTTGTTGCAATTTGTTTAATTGTTGTGTGCCTTGCTGAAATTGCTTCGCCATGTTGGCCGCAGCGGTAGAATCGAAGACAGGATACATGGCAAATGCATTTGTTTTTAAACCAATGGATATTGCACAAAGAGCCGTTGTTAATAAAAGTTTCTTCATTGTTTTGACCTTTCTTGAAAAAGAGGGAGCCATTTTTCTGGAGATTCACCAACTTCATCCATAATGCTCTCTAAAAGCTCAATATTCTTTGTGGTGCCGCTTAAAATGGCTATTTCATCATCAAAACCACGTAAATTCAGTTCTGCTACAACAGAACTTTGACCTTGCTTGATGAGAAAACGCCGTGACTCTCTGCTTAATTCTGTTTGTATCAGGTTAAATTCCCTGTCGGATAATTTAAAACCTTCTACATAATCTGCATGGTTGCCCTTTTGGTTGGGAAAATAAATCTGTGTTGGACATTGTTCTATAATGGTGTGGGCTATGGTCGAATTAATCGCATCTTTCGGGGATTGCGTGGCAAAAAGCATCAAACCATTCTGCTTACGAATTGTTTTTAGCCTATCTTGCGCAAAGGCTTTAAAGGAATCATCTTCTAAAGCTTTCCAAAATTCATCAATGACAATGATAATGCGGCGCCCATCAATCAGAGAAAGAATTCTATGAAAAAGATACATCATTAATGGTGGACGAATTTCATCATTGTCCAAAAAGTCCGTCATATCATAGCCAATGAATTTTGCATCAATGCCAATGTCATCATCAGGATTGTCAAAAACCCACCCCAATGCATTACCGCGACACCATCTCTCTAAACGCCCCGCTATGCCCTCCCTATGGGTGGTATCAAAAAACATTTGTAATGCAGAAATCGTGCGTTGTTCTCTAGGCAATAAGGCTAATTGGTCAACCGCCGCAGAAATATCTTGTCTTTCGGTTTCACTAATCGTTTGACCTTCTACCGAAACAAGTTTGGTAATCCATTGTCGTAGAAAGACTCTGTCTGCTGGATTGTCATAGTCTAACCCCTTCAGTGGTGCTATACCTGTTGGTTGACCATTCTTCAACGGCATATAAGTGCCGCCGCCCGCTCTCACAAAAAGTTCTGCTCCACGGTCTTTATCAAAAAAGATCATATTGGGGTCATGTTTTTGCAGTTGCGCTAACAGAAAATTGACAATAACAGTTTTACCAGAACCAGACGGACCACAAACAAATGTGTTGCCTAAATCGCCAAAGTGAAAATTAAAATAAAAGGGTGAACCAGCACTGGTTTTCATTAATGCGACTGCTGGTCCCCATGCGTTGCCATCTATTTTCCCAACCGGAAAAGAATGAAATGGAGAAAGTGCCGCATAGTTGCGGCTTGTAATCGCTCCAGAACGTATGCGATAAGCATAATTGCCCGGCAATTGTGCCCACCAAGCCGCTGCAAGACCAAGATCTTCCCGCGCAACAACCGCGCCACCGTCTGTGAGACGAGAACGGGCTTTGGCAAGATTATCCGCCAATTCTTGCTGGGTATCAGAAAAGACTGCTAATGATAAGTGATGCTCTCCTAACACAAAGCGATTGGATTCAAGATCGTCTAACGCATCATCTAATTCTAAAATTTGTGATCCCGCACGGTCGCCAGCACTCACCATTTGGTTTTGTTTGCGCCCCATAATCTGCTTGGCACTGTTTTTGCTTTTGAAAACAAAAGATTGGGTGAAAATAAACTCAAAGGGGAGTGTGAGAAGACCATCTGTCATGCCCGTTTTGGTTTTTGCTGGATATTCTTTCCAACCAAACATACCAGCAAAACGCCGCCCTGCTTCATAGCGTATTTCAATGATTTCTTTGCCAAAAATAAGACGGTCTGAATAAACGGTCGAGGCTATCGTCCCCCACGTTAAAGGTATCCGTTCACAGAAACGTGTTGTTAAGAAAAATACAATGAAATCAATATATTAAGTGCATTTATTTTATATGAATCCACTTATGAATCCATACTTTTATGCACGATTCAATTGATCATTTTTTACAAACAATAGCTATCTATAAACAGAGCATAAAAAGCAAATCATGATACCAATGTTATAACACATGAGAGCATTCAAATGAAATGCAAAGCAGCTATCATTCATAACAGGTCATAAATTGTACAAGACGTTTTTATCATAATAAATCGCATTGTTAAAACGCAATTGAATATGAGGGCTTGTTTAAATGCAAATATTTGAAACTTTTTTTTGAAAGGGGTTAATTCAAATTTGGATTGAGTGATTTTAGTTACCTCAAAAATGAGGGCACCTCTTTAAGATAGTTAGAGAGAAGTTAGAAAGATACTTCCCCCAAAATTGGGGTGAGTAATTTTAACCAGCCCAAACCAGCCCAAATTTGGACCGGTTGATTTTAAAAGAGCTGTTTTTTATTTTATTAAGAGATTGCTTTCAAAACCAACGCTTGCTTTTGATTGACTTGATATAGCTTTCAAAGCGTTTTGAGAACGTGCTTTCTTTCAATTAACCGCTTTAAAAATGAAGGCATTGTATAAATAGGTTTTAAATCATCATAGAGCTAATAGTTTTTTTCATTCAAACGTAATGATCTAAAAGAACGCTTTCATAACCATTCCTTTATATTATTTGGGATAAGTTTTTATAAAGCGAATACAAAGCTTGCAATATAATACATTTTGTATATATGTACTTATAACTCCATTGAGAGTTGAGACATGAAAGCCGCGTCACGTAAAAATGGCACGGCTTTCTTTTTTGCACTCTTGTCTTTTGAAATGGCATGAAACCAACGCCCCCCGCATTTATTGTTTATTCTTCAGTATCAATAATCTCTATAAGAATATCGCTCTTATTAACCTCCTTATTTTTGGGAACCTCTCTTATCTCACTTTTTCGATTCAGTTTTGCACGCCCACAAGCACGACCAAAGACCTTGATCGTATGAGAAACCTGAGCTTTTCCATAAACAGAGCCATAAATTTGCGCACAGCCACTCACTTTTGCATAGTCATAAACCTTGCCATAAATCTTTGCACGGCTCTTAACAACAGCATAGCCATAAACATGCGCAGTGCTAAAAAGACAAGCAGAGCCTAACACTCTAGCGTTGCCATAAAGCCTTGCATATTCAAAAAGATAACTATTATGAAAAAGATGCGCATTGCCATAAACATGGGCTTCAATTGAAACGCGACTATTGCCATAGACACGAGCCTTGCCATAAACATAGCCAGCCACATGCGCACTATCATAAACAAATGCATTGTCATAAATTTTTGCATATTGAGAAATAAACACCTTATCATGCACCTGAGCATTGCCATAGACAAGACCACAAATTTGCGCATTGCCTCGTATTTTTGCATTGTCATAAACACGGGCATGTTTATAAACCAATGCATTATCATAAACCCAGCAAAGACCGTTATGAGAAAGATTTTCTTCCTTTTCAATAAAACCGCCGAGTTGACCAGCCTTGACATCAGAAAAGCTTTTTAAAGCCTGAATGCGATAAAGCGTTGTAATTTTTTGTGTAATTTTATCTTTCAGTTGTTTTGTTTCATTAGTTAGTTTGTATTTTTTGGACATCATAAGACCCCTCACAATCTCTCTTGTGAAAAAAGTTGCATGGAAAATGTTGGAAAAAGGGAATGACCGCCGCGCTTTAAAGATTTAAAAAGGCTTTATTACGCAGCCAGATGATTTTTATTTCATTATTGGAAAGCAATTCGATATAAGACCTTGTTTCAATATCATCACGTGTCTTTTCTAAAATCATAACAATGCCGTGACTATTAGCATTTTCATAAATATGAACATAATTGACGACACGGGCGTGATCATAAATTTGTGCATTACCATAGACATGGGCATGGTCATAAATGATCGATTTACCAAGAACGATTGCATTGCCATAGACATAACCAGCGATAATAGCGTTATGATAGACCCTAGCATTTTCAGAAACCCGACCTGAGTTTAAAACCAGAGCATTACCATAAACCCAGCAATTACCATCATGAGATAAATTGCTTTCATTTTCGATAAAGCCACCGAGTTGACCAGCCTTGACATCAGAAAAGCTTTTTAAAGCCTGAATGCGATACAATATGCGATTACCAAAGAGACGCGTTTCATTTGTAAGTGCAAATTTCTTTTGCATAGGAACAATCCTTATAGAACATGAGATTTTAAATGAAAGAATTTGGAAAGCAGGCGCCCCCCGCGCCGTTATTTATGCTGCTTTATTTATGATTTGATCACAAATTTTGATATTACCATTCAATTTTTTTGTATCTATATATGAATTACCAAAAACACTCACTTTATTGCAAATGTATGTAGCACCTGTAACTTTAGCATTGTCATAAATACAAGCATCATCACAAACCACAGCAAAAAACCAAACTTGTGCGTTACCAAAAATCTTTGCATTCCCATAAGCTTGCGCATAGCCAGTTAGTAAAGCGTTATCATAAATTTTTGCATTGCCTTTTATAACAGCCCTGTCAGAAACTTCAGAATTATTCAAAACACAGGCATGATTGTAAACAAAAGCCCTTCCCAAAACCCTAGCATTATCAGCAATTTTTGCATTGTCATAAATTTTTGCACAATCACAAACCTTTGCATCATCACAAACCGTTGCATTATCGAAAACGCTAGCATAATTGAAAATTTGCGCATTATCAGATACGACGCCATTGTCAGCAACCCACGCATCATCATAAACCCAGCAGTTACCATCATGAGAGAGATTATTTTCATTCTCAATAAAGCCCCCCAATTGACCAGCCTTGACATCAGCAAAATCTCTTAATGCACGAATGCGATAAAGGGTACGATTACCAACGACATGCGTTTCATTTGTTAATTCATATTTTTTGGATACAATTTTAGATACAGTTTTAGTGGTCATAGGGAGCTCCCAATCTAAATAATGGATAAAATTTGAATGAAGTCTAGAGAGGGGCGCCCCCGCCGCGCCCGCGGTGTTATTTACGCAGCTTGATTTGCATTTTCAAAATTGTAATCATAACTATAATCATCATAATATTCGTGACGATAATAATCTTCCTCACTACCAAACCTTGGAATTGCCTCATCATGAAGTTGATCATCAGGAGTTAATGAGGCGGCGCTATGAACACAAGAATCCCCTGAGACAAGAGAGCCACAAACCACGGCATCATCAACGACATAGGAATAATCACATATATAAGCACCATCACTTATTTTTGCATTGCCCCCGACATGGGCATTATCGCAAATGACGGTCATATCAGAAATATGGGCATGCCCACTTACAGAGGCGTTATCATAAATTTTAACATTGCCTTCGATTACAGCAGCATTTTGCACATGGGCATTGCCATAGACCTCACAATAATCATTTATAGACATGCCTTCAAAAATCGCATTTCCATAAATTTTTGCATCCCCATAGACATCAACAAAATAACCTTTTATTTTAGCATTCTCAAAGACCCGAGCATTTTGGAAAACACGAGCATGATCATAAACCCAGCAATTGCCATCATGAGAGAGGTTATCTTCCTTTTCAATAAAGCCACCAAAGTCACCTTTTTTGACATCAGCAAAGTCTTTTAAAGCACGTATACGGTATAATAAGTGACCATCTATGCATTGCATATCATCAGTTAATTCATATTTTTTGGATGAGATAACGGGGGTGTTTTTAACTGTAGATTTCATTTTTAAATCCTTACTGATTAAGTTTCTATTGACACCCTATACGGGCGCCGGGCGTTAGAAACACGGCAGTAAGTCCGTCGTTACACCTTTCCTTAGAAAAGGTATTGTATAATGTAACCACACCCGACAAAATCATTATATGCATTCTATAGCATAAAAGAAAGTCAGTTTTTATAACAGGATTAGGTTTATCGTAACCTATTCGCTTACTGTTAAGTGTTTCTAGCACTTGAGTATTTATATAACAAATTACGTATTTATTGTCAATCATATTTTATTCTTTTTTGTGTTTTTTTATAATTATTTTTTATGCCATTGTGTATAAATATGCGTCATATAGTTATGAATATTTTCTGTTTTATTGACTCTATTTGACTCTATATTACGCAATTGTGTTATTTTTCTCTTTTAAACATCATAATAACTAAAAACGCTCTCATAATGCCTATTTTTAACTTTATAACGCATCATTATTTTTATGAGATAACTTGTGAATATTTTTGTGAATTTTTTACAAGAGGTTTGTAATTTGGACAGCTTTATAGAGACCGCATCTTTATAACCAGCGCTTTTGATTCAAATCTCTTTTCGATTCATTCCTTATAGCCACCGCATCATTCTCATAAAACAAAATGATAAATATGATCATGCGGTTTTGATTTGCTATGAAAACATTTTGAATTCTTATATCCTTATCAAAATACCTTTTAAGGGGCTTTTGTCTCTTGTCAGTTATTAGCAGTCATTTACCCCCCTCATTTTAAAAAAAAACTTTTAAATAAAAGTAAAAAACATTATATTTCAATATGTTAGTGTGTTTTGAGAAATATTCAGTGCTAATAAGATGATTTATATAGACAATTAATGATATCAATTGAACAAAACCTGTCAGTATCTGTCAAAAAATTTAACTGACACCATTTATGATTTTAATGAATGTTTAAACCATGTTTTATGAGAGGGAATATAATCCTTTAAAGCCTCTCAAAAGACCGTTTGTAATTATGCGGTATGTTATAAAGAGTAACTTATAGATTTAAAGAGGGTTTTGAGTTTTGAAACTTTGTGTTTTAAAGAAAAAAAACACTAAAAAGATAAAAAGCATTATTTTTCAATATATTATGTTTTATCAATTGTTCAAAAAACAATCTCTATTGATAAATGCAACCTATTAATACGCATAATTCTCTTTAAAGAGAGCTTTTGAAAGATATGATGCTCTCATTTGAGATTGCGAGTTAATCTTTTAAAGGCAATGTAAAAAATCTTATCATCTCTTTTTAGAAGAGCGCATGGTAAATCACTCCTTTTAAGATTATAGGTAAGCAACCTAATAAGAGAGTATAGATTATGGTTATAAGATCTATACCTCTTATGAGATTGGCATGATTCATAAATCTATTCAGTTTCTCTTAATTCCAAATTTGGCAGGTTTTTAACAATCTTCACTGTTTCTAAACTTACCGTAATAACCCTTTGGAACAATTCCAATGGATAAGCAGGGTTTCCAATTGTTTCAATAGCATAGCGATTGGCATCATTAACAATGCCACTCTTTTTATCAGTTTTTACACATTGCCGCCCCATAACCCATTCAAGAGCAGATTTACCATTTACGATATACTCATAAGCTTCCTTAGGTATATCTGTTATTATGATATTGCTATTGTAAATAACAGTGCTTTTATCCTTTTCCTTACTATCTTTGATTTTTGCGAATTTCATTTCTGTAACGTAATAGAATGTCTCAGGATTAGAGATTTCTGTAAGTTTTGGATTGCCTTTTTTAAAGGTCACGGGATAAGGGTCTACCGTTTCATAATTGACGTGCAAATTGCCTAATTCACGACCCGCATTAACGAATGCCCAGAAATCTTCAGTGCTCTTTACGCAAGGGATGCGAGGGAGTTCCTTAGAGAGATTATCAGCATAGCGAGCACGGTAATCTTCTGAATGCAAAAGACCGTAAACATAATAGAAGATATCATCCTTAGTTATGGTCTCATTAGGGTAAGCAGCTTCAAAATATGCTAATCCTTCATCAGTAATGGCATCACGACGTTGTAAACCGGTGGTTTCGCTTTCTTCTGCAGAATTTGTAAATAAATGAGTTTGTTCTTCGTTCTTATCTTTTGCAACAGCAATATCTTCGTAAATATAGCGTGGAAAACATTGACTTTTTTCTATTGAATCGAGGTTAGGCAAAGCATTACTCATCAAAACAGAAAAACCTTTTATTGCTCCTGTACCTGTAATTTGAATTACCTTATTTTCAACTGCTTTTCCCATAGGGAATATACGCGGCATTTGATAAATCATTTCATTGAAGATGCGATTGTAATAGAGCCACTGTCGTGTAAAAGGGCGATAAAAACTCTGAGTAATATATGCCTCTTCAAATTTGAAAATCTTCTCTTTTGCTAATTCTTGTTTAAGTGCACGGCTCCAACTTATCTTCTTCTCATCCAAATTTATGAAGTTATTTACAGCCTTTGCACGTGCTTTACGGTCAATATGTGGATGGGTCTTATTAAAACGTTCTACTTCACTATTATAGAACGCAACCATATTACGCATATTTTTTGCTAAAGATTCACGACTTGAGTTATAAGCCCACGCATCACGACTAGTTGAAATGCCACACGAAAAGTTTTTAAAGAGCTTTTCATCATGACCTTCCTTAACACCCATGGCTAAAAACGCTTTAAAACTTTCATCACGTTGATTTATCCAATCACCATGTTTGTCTGGTGTAATGATTTTCCAACTGTGTTCACTCCGTGTAATACCCTCAATGCTACCCAAGGATTCGATTACCGTGAGTTTTTTTGTTCTCTTGAGATAATCTTCAATACCATAGAAATATATTTTACCATGCTGTTTGGACTCTGGATTTTTTACGAGAATAGAGATGGCAATAGGTGCTCGTGATCCCTCACCAAAAATTCCATCACCTTCTTTTTTACGCTGCTCACCAGAAGTTCGGGCATTTCCCCGTAAATGGAAAATATAAAGGCTGCTAAATTCTTCAACAAGGCATTTACGTAAACCTGTCATAGAATATCCATTAACAAAACTTGCATTTGTTACAAAACCGATAACCCCAGCATTTTCAATACGGTCACTTGCCCAACGAATGGCACGAATGTAACTATCATATAGCTTTTGCGTACTAGTTGCTTTTGAGTGAGCAGCATAGGTTTCACGAATACGGTTATCTAAGAGTGGATAAGGAGTATTTTTTGCGTTGTCATTTTCGCTTTTCTGTCCAATAGAATAAGGAGGGTTACCAATAATCACTTCAATATTGAGATTTTTCTGAAGTTCCAAATATTCACTGTTTTCTTTAAACAATTCTTGCAGCAGATTTTTCTCTTCAAGCATCTGAAACGTATCGGTTAAACCAATATGTTTAAAGGGAATATAATCTCCTTTCATAAGACTATGATAAGTCGATTCAATATTAATCGCTGCTATGTAATAAGCTAAAAGAACAATCTCATTGGCATGGATATCATGACGGAACTTATATTCCATATCCTCTGGTTTAATGAGATCAGATTGCAACAGCCTTGTTATGAAAGTACCTGTTCCCGTAAAGGGGTCAAGAATAGAGACACCTCGTGAACCAAGGCTCTTGCCAAATTCCTTCCGTAAAACATCATCAACCGAATGAATAATAAAATCCACAACCTCAACAGGGGTGTAAACAATCCCAAGCTTATCGGTGGTTCTTTTAAAAGCCTTGGCAAAAAAGCTTTCATAAAGTTTGATAATCAGATTTTGTCTTGCATGGGGTTCGGTAATCCCAGAGGCACGGAATTTGACACTGTCATAAAACTCTTTAAGCTCTTTTGTCTCCTCTTCAATATTTGTCTTGTCTAATTCCTTTAAGATCTTTTCCATTGCTTGTGAGATGGCATTGTTTTGAACAAATTGATTGCCATCAAACAAAGCTTCAAAAACAGGACGCGTGACAAGATGCTGTGCAAGCATCTCAACAGCTTCCTCTTGCTTGATATCACTGTTTAAGTTGTTTTTTAATTCCTCATGAAACGCATCAAACGCACGGCATGCTTTACTCTTTTCATCAGCAAGCATGTTTTGCAGGCGATTGATATGGTTTTGCGCAATCTCAGCAACATTACCAGCCCAGTTTTCCCAATAGTCACTCATAGTAGATCTTTTGACAAGAAATGCCCTAAAAGCATTGGGAAATGCCTTATACAGAGGCAATTGTCCTTGCCCATTATGGTGAGAAAGGGATTTACGGACAGTCGTAGCAAAAGAAGCATGTGCGCTTTCTGTTTTCGCTTGTAAGGGCACATCATCAACAACGGTTGTCACATTTTCTATCTCCATCTTTTGAGAAACCGTGACAATATCGATAATAGGACTTACATCTTGCCCTAAGTTCATTTGATTAAGGGTTTTGCTAAAATTTTCATCATGAGCAAGCAAAGCATTGAGAACTTGCCAAACAACACTGTATTTCTTATTGTTTTTTAAAGCCAATTCGGGGGAGATCCCAGCCGGCACGCCAACCGGTAAAATGATATAGCCTCTTTTCTTATTGGGAGCCCGACGCATCACACGCCCCACCGCCTGTATGACATCCACTTGGCTTTTGCGCGGGTGTAAAAACATCACCGCATCAAGAGCAGGGACATCCACACCTTCTGAGAGACAGCGAACATTGGTTAAGATACGACAGGTATTTTCCCCCGCATCAGCTTCCAACCATTCAAGCAATTCCGTTCGTTTCTTGGCACCATCTTTCCCATCAATATGTTGTACCTCACAGATCAGAGGGGGGGTATCTTTGTGTTCTTTATGGATTTTACGGAAAGCTCTCTTAACACCCTTGCCTTCAAAGGTATCACGAATGCGTTGCGAGGTTTTAATATCTTTACAAAAAGCCAAAGCACGGCGCATGGGATTAGGGTCATCACCAAGATCAACTTTCAGATCGATTTTGCTAAGAGCTTGGTAACAGCCTAAGATCTTTGTTCTATCATCAAGAGTAAGTTCATAATTCTTATGGTTGGTAGGAATCTCAAGAGTATCACGTACGAACTTTTCATCCACACCCAAGACAATAATCTTATAAGGCGTTAAGAGTTCATTCTTGACGGCATCGGAGAAACTATAAAAATAGAGCTGTTTTCCATAGATTGTTTCATTATCCATAGAAGCCAGCACGGCATCAAGTTCATCCGCACGCCTTTTCGCATGGTCACTAAAGATGCGCGGGGTTGCGGTCATGTAGAGACGTTTTTTGCCCTGAACAATGCTGTTATCATGAACCTTGATAAAATCAGATTCACTTTTATCGGTTCCCAAAGCCGCCCCCGTTGTCCTATGGGCTTCATCGCAAATGATCAGATCAAATTCAGGTAAATCATGGTCCTTTTGTGCATCAGCAATCACTTGGATGGATTGGTAAGTAGCAAAAACGACATTCATAACATGGGGAGAAACTTTGTTCCCTTTCTCTCCAAGCATTTGCGCATCGGTTGTGACAGGCAAGGCAAGATCCGAGGCACTCAATTCAGCAGCATCATCATTATTGAGACGCCGCTTGCCTATTTGCTTATCCGAACACACAGCAAAGGAACGCAACGGGACTTGTGCATCCGCTGTCCATTCTCGTATTGTTTGTGACATAAGAGCAAGAGAAGGCACCAAAAACAAAACACGCTTGCCTTGACCAGCAAGAGTTTCTGCTATCTTAAGACTTGTAAAGGTTTTACCGGTTCCACAAGCCATAATCAGCTTGCCACGGTCTGCTTCTTTTAAACCCTCACAGACCGCTTCAATGGCTTCTTTCTGATGGGTAAAAGGCAACTTTTGTTTCTTATCTTTAAGAACAATTTTCCCTTCGGTTTCAAAAATCCCCCAATCGATTGCACTGTCTTCCATATTGAAGAGATTAATGCGATAAACCGGAACCGCTTGTCCTTCAATCATGGTATTAGCGTTTTCGCTTAATTCCCCTTGCGTGCTATCAATAAGAAGGCGATATTTAAAACGATTTTTACCTGAGATGGCGATAAAGCTCTCAATATTCTCTTGCGTGATCTGATAATTTGTCTCATAAAATTTACATTGAATGGCGACATACTCATTGCAATCACGGATTTTTGCCACCAGATCAATATCCGTATCTTCATCGCTTCCTTTCCATCCATGCACATCAGCCACGTCTCTATAGCTTTGGACCGTTTCATATTCTTGGCATTGGAGAGGGTCTTGTGTGAGATAAGCAATCACAAACTTTTCGAAAGCCTTTTGCTTTTCTTGATCTGAGATTGGTTTTTCACGATAGGATTGTAAGAGAGAGCGTAAAGTGACTTGTTTATTATCAAAATTGAGGGTTTGAGACATTATAGAGAAACTCCATACCTTATGACATTGACTCATTAACAGTGTAAGAATCACAATGGCGTTTCATAAATACATTTAGAACAAATATCGAGTACCCAATAAACCAAAATGGCGCGAAAACCCACCAAATACGTCAAAAAAATTTAACAAGTTGCAATTATAAACAGCCTATAAACAGCAAAGTAGTGAAATTTGCTATTCATTTTACGGAAATAAAAACAAATTCGAACTGTGTTTTAAGAGATCAAAATGATTGTTTTGAAGTGTTTTATGATCACTAAAATCATAAATGGTGTCAGTTAAATTTTTTGACAGATACTGACAGGTTTTGTTCAATTGATATCATTAATTGTCTATACAGATCATCTTATTAGCACTGATTATTTCTCAAAACACACTAACACATTGAAATATAATGTTTTTTACTTTTTGCTAAAAGGTGTTTTTTAAAATGAGGGGGGTAAATCAACAATAATGACTGACAAGAATATGACCTGAGTTAGACTATCCATTCAGATCATATCTTTCTCTTTTGCCAGCACTCTTTAAAATCATCTTTTGTTCATTCATTTCATTGCTTTGCATTCTTGTTTTTTACCAAAGGATGCCATTCATAATAGGTACTCGATTTACTTGTCTGATGGGTTATGAACTTTTTGCGAATGTGGTTTGTATGACATAAAAGCTCTAAAGCTTGTTTGACCGCTTCCTTGTCCTTTAAATGCGCCCAGCAGCGTCTGTAGATATCACGAGCAGTAAAAACCTCAGGTAAGCAATTACAACGCTCTATAATCAAATTTGCACGCTCCTTTACCAAGATATCACCCGCAGTATAAAACCGTTTCGCATGGCTTAACAGATAGTTTGACCAACGCAAGGCTGTTGAGAGAGAAGGCAAAGTGATCTCAAAACGCCCATCCTCAACAAGTTCGATAATGAGGGCAAGGCTTGCTATGGTTTTTGGCATTTTTAAAAGATGCGCTTGGTAAGAGACAGAAACTTTGCTTTCCTTGATTTCTTTATGATGATTTTCCCACCATTCACGAAACAATTCTTGAGCATTAGCAGCAAAGCGCATGATCCGCGGGTGCTTAGGTGATCCTAAGGGTTTGTCATAAAAAGAACGAAGCACCTTTTCATATTCTTGATAGGCTTCTTGATTGGGATTTTTATCTTTCCATTCCCACTCTTGGTTTTCATCCGGCCACACCAGCATTTGAAACCGTTGCAATAAACCATCATCTCCTTTCCCAGAAAGCATTGCCTGAATAAGGGGCATAATCCTTAAGGGTTGAATCCCTCCAATGATAGAAAGCGTTGCATTGGGAATATGAAGGGTTCCACGTCCAATACGGTCATAGGTGAATTGACCATCCCCATTAAAGGTTTCCAAATAAAAAGCCCGCTCCGATTGATATTCAACCCGCTCCATATTTGCTAAAAAACCAGAAAGTTCATCACGAACTAACAGTAACCCACGTGGATTTTCTTTGAGTAATTCTCCAAGCTTTTCGACCGTTGTGTCATTGACAATAAAACGTGAATTTTCCTCATCCTGCTGGTTATCTTTGGTTATGTTTTCAGCTAAAATAGAACGGGCAGCTTGGGTATCTCCATTCTTTAAAGCTTTGCCGGCTTGTTTATTCTTTTGTTTTTGGTTTAGCGCCTCAAGAGCCTGTTCAATCTCTGCTTGTTTATTCTTTTGTTGGTAAGCTTGCAAAGCTTCTGTTTGAAGATCAGCAAGGGGTTGAAGAGCGGTTTTCAAAGCCGGTGTTTTTCGTGTAGAAGGGTTACCAATAATAGCCCCCCATAGATTAGGAACAATGTACCAATTATCATGCTGTTTTGGAGCAATGCGCACGCCATTGCCAATCAGAGCAGCTAAAGCACAGATAGCAGAGACAGCCACAAAATCGAGAGGCGATTGTTGACGGTCAGCAATATCGTAAACATATCTGCTTAGTCTATAAGGCATTTGTAAAATATTAAAAGGCTCGACCGGTAAAAGAGCGGTGTTAATCGGTTTTAATTCGCCCCATCCCATTTGTTGCAAAGCCTGTTCATAAGGGATGGCTTGTAAACAGGGATGATCTTTTAAAGAGACAGGGTTGTTATCGTTATCAGTATCATTTACCGAACTATTTTCATTGTTTTCTAGAATATTTTTTGTCATTTTTTTATCTTTCATAATTTAATAATAAAATGTTGAAGTCAGAGCCATGGGGAGCTTGCATCATCAAGACATTGAAGCCTTGGCGATAAGCACGGGCAGCAAGGGCAAAACCTGCTTTACGACCCGCATCATCGCCATCCATAGCTATGGTGAGATGGGTTTTTGATTTGATATGAGGTAAATTCACATGCACCATGCCACTGGTTGAGAGGGATGCCCATAAAGTCACAGGCTCTGATAACAGACCAGACAGCAGAGAAAGACCTGTTTCAATTCCCTCACAAATGACCAGATGTTGGTGATTGGCTTGGCATAAATGCACAGCACCGCCCTTAACAGAGCCAAGCATCGCTTTTGTTGGTAACTGTTCTGTTTTGCATCCATTGTCTTGTAAAAAGGTTCTATGGATTGCAAAGGAGCCACCACCCTCAACAAGAGCAACCAACGCGGGGATGTTTTTCCCAGAGGGATGAGGGCATTTGCTATGAAAGCGTAAACTAGGGAGGCAAGTTACAAGTGATACCACGCTTGCGTAAATAAAGCTCTGCTAAGGTCTCTTTAATTGGTTGACTTTGCTTCCAAATCTTTTGAGCTCTCTCTGCTTTCTGTTTTGCCTTGTTATCTTCAGAACAAAACTGTTTTGAGAGAGAAAACCTATAATCATAAGTTTTATCAAAACATGTTTGTGTATTGATAAGAGCAATGCTCTTAAGAGCTTGTAAGATCTCTTTAAAAGAGCAGCCGGCATAACAATAAAGCAAGAGCCGCCCATCATTTCCATTGGCAAGGGATAAACTAGGCACTTGATCATCATGAGCAGGGCAGCGAGCAAGTCCATAAGCACCATACCAGACACCCCGCAAGGCATTTGTAATGCCCCGAGCATTTATAAAATGATACATTTTCGCATCCTTAGACGTTGCGTCACAGGACGGTTTTTGCTATTTTCAATTTACGATAATTTGAGAAAGCCTTGTCCGTCCTTACGTGACAAGGTTTTTTTATGCCACATCACTGAGATGTTGACGTTGCGTTTTGGCTTTTTCAATCACATTCAACAGATCCGATTTTAACCAACGCGATAAAGAACCAAATTTTAAAGGTTTTGGTAAAGCTCCATTGGTCACATGGCGACGGAATGTTGAAACGCTTATATGCAATAATTTTGCACTTTCGCGGTCTGTAAGAAGAACATCATTTTCAGTCATAACTAAATCCTTTCAATCTAAAAATAGTAACAAATCATAAGTATTTATTAACCATATTTTATTGAGATTTGAAAGTAAGTTTAATCATAAAAAACAGTACTTTATGATGTATTTTCTCATTTGATAATTTATGAATCTTATTGAGCAAAAATGAGTAAACGAAGAGAGAAAGTTATCCACAGATAATGAAGTAAAAATGGGGTACAAGACCCCATATTTTAAGATTGCCCCGTAACATAGGCAGCCCATTTATCCATATAAACACGGCGCTGTTCTAAATAATCAGTACGACGGTAAGCACGCTCTACTTGTCCACCGACCACATGACCTAGAATGGTTTCTGCTACCTCAAAAGGGGCATCAGTTGTTTCTGCTAGCCAATCGCGTAAACTAGACCGAAAACCATGCGGGCAGGCTTCAAGTCCAATTTTTTTCATATATTGTGACATACAAGTATCAGCAAGAGGACCACGACCAGTTGCAGAAAAAAAGAAATCATTACGAGAGAGAGGACGCGCTTGTTTCAAAATTTCTAATGCTTCATTTGATAAAGGCACACGAAACTCTGTTGTAGCATCACGTTTTCCTTTCATATTTTCAGCAGGGATGGTCCATATATCATCTTCAACTTGATCTTTATGGATATGACGCAAAGGATAGGTACGAACACCTGTCAAAATAAGCAAACGCAAAGCCAGTTGTGTTAGAGTTGGTGTTTTGCAAAGTATTTTATAAAAAGCCGGTATATCTTTCCAATCCATTGCTGGTCTATTTTTGATTTTATGACGTTGTTTGCCTAAAAGAGCCTTTGCTTTTTCTGTAGCCTGTAAATCAACATCCAATCCCATTGCAGCAGTATGTTTGAGACAAATATTAAGACGAATGAGAGCTTTCTCTGCTGTTCCAGCTTTTGTATGCCAGATGGGAGCGAGGACATTGCGTATATCGGTTTGAGTAATTTCTGAAACCGGCATACAACCTAACTTAGGGAGAATATGAAGTTGTAAAGGTGAAAACCAACGCCCATCTTTAGCATCATTTTTTAATTCTGCTTTACGAGTTTCAAAAGTATCTAAAGCGATATCTTTTAGATAATGCAGATTACGCATTGCCTCACGCTTTTGTTTGTCACGTTCTTTAATGGGGTCACGACCTTCATGCAAAACAGAACGCCATTGAGTTGCTAATTCACGTGCTTTTTTTAAAGAGACATTTCTTAAAGCACCCAATCCCATTTCACGACGGCGCCCGTGGATAGTATAGCGTAAAAGCCATTGAGCACCACCATCTTTACGCTTATGAAGTACCAAGCCGGCACCATCATTATATTTGCCAGCCCCCAATGTTGCGACAGCCCTTGCATTAAGACGATTCATTAAAGGCATTTTTGTTCCTTTCTAAACTGTTTTTTACCCACACACCAACCCCACTTATGACGTGCAAATAAGTGACTTTAATTGATTGAACATAAGATGATTTGAATTGAGAGAATCTTACAATATTCGGGGGTCTCATTCAATATGCAAAACAGTAAATTATCATTATAAATCAATACGTTGTACGTTCACGACGCCCACCTACCAGTTGATGAATAAATTCACTCTGCTGTGAAAAAATATTGCCTTCATGTTCATAAAGACTAAGCTTTCTCGCCCCATAGCGCTGTAAATTTTGAATAATATCCGTCGTAACGTCTTCAAGCTTGCGTACAGACTCTGAGTCAACTTCCGTTTTTGTCTCTTTTGCTTTTCCCAAACGCTTAAAAAAATCAACCAATTTATCCGCTTTATCAACATGTGGATTCCACAAAATAGAAAGATAAAGATCATTGCGATACAGCTCTTGAGAAACCATCCGTTCACGGTATTTATCATCTAACTGCTTGGCAAATTCTGATCTGAAAGTGCCATCCGGATAAATCGTTTCACGCTTTCTGATAATGTGGCTGTAAATTGCTATCCGTTCATCAGCAATGTTCTTAAACAAGTTGTTTAATTGTTCATGAAGCACATTTAAATCAGCTATATCAGCAGTTTCAAAATTAATACCCTCAAGTTGAATAACCGTCATAAGAGCGCGAGATTCCAATGCGATAACATGTTTGTTAACATGACGAACATAAGGAATAATGGCTTCCGGCTGCTTTTCACGCTTGCGCTCTATGCTGTTCATTTCAATTCCTCATAAGTGCGAACTAATCGCAATGGAGAAAGACTGGCTCCGCCCCATAAATGAGAGTTGCTAGAAAAAACCGTTGTTTGTTGCCATATAAAAAGAATACGAAATTTGTTATGGTCGTGCTTGAGAATTTCTTTGAAGATAAAATGTATGGCAATGCCAAGTGTTATGAGAAAAATATTGCCTGTCATAATAAACAATATCATTGTCCCCATAGCATTTAACCCCATGGCTTCTACTGTAACGCCCGCAATCATTGCGGGACGTGTACAAGCAAGAAATAATGTATCCTCTGTTAATTTATCGCGCTCTTTCATGATTTTGAAATGTATGTCTAAATCAACCCGCAAGCATTGATGCAATTTGCGATGCACCCATAACAATGCCGATACCAACACAAACAAAGAAAGCTTTCCGCATTTCAACATAACCAGCAATCCATGCAATACCAATACCGGCAATCGCAATAGTTGCAATAGATTTTGCAATGGGACCTGTTAAGGCAGAAATTATTTTTTGAAGAGCACTTTCGATTTTTCCGAAACTTTGCGCAAAAGCTGGATCACTGAGGGCTACAAATGCAATAAATAGCATAAGTACTGTTGTTAACCATTTCTTTTGTGAATTTGATACAGTTAATTTTTGTAAAGAGTGTCCATCAGTGGACTTTTGGTAAATTTTCAACATGAAAAATTCCCCCTTTTCCGCTATTAATATTTAAATTTTTCTTACATAGCTAAAAAAAATAATTAACGCTACTGTTTAATTACAAAATTTTAACTTTTTTTACTAAATTGAATAATATTCAAAATGATACTTTTTAAAAAAATTCTTTATTTATTCTTTAAATCTTTGATTTTTATTTGTATTATTCTTACATGTTTTTTTTATTTTAGTAAGAATTCTGAAGATTTGAACCAATATTCCGTTGTGCAAAACATAAAAGAGACAGTAGAAAAATCGTTACGAGTATCTAATTTAAAGCAGGATGTAAAATTGACAGATCATGCTTACAGGCAAAAAACACTATCATTATCGACACAATTTTATGAAGAAAATGTTCCAGTCTATTCAGGTGCTATACAGGTAACAAGTGGTATCACTTTTAAAATGGTTACACCTATAGATGAGGGATGGAGAAAAAAAATTGTTCGTAATATCCGATTATATGGTGTCGAATCCTGTGAAACACGGCAATTCGCCTCTCGAAATGGAATTAAATGGCCATGCGGTGCTTTCATTACCGCTTGGCTTGTGACTAAAACAATCGATAAAAATGTTACTTGTCGGCAAACGCGTGTCATAAAACAAGTTTACTACGCCCAGTGTTTTGTCGATGGAGTTGACCTCGCACGCTTGGGGCTTGCAGAAGGAATGATGGTGGTGACAAAAGATCAGCTCCATTTTCCCTCGCCAGCAGATTATAAAGACCTATAATTTACAGCGCAAAAAACACAACAAGGATTATGGTCTAGCCAATTTGAGCCGCCAGAAGAGTGGAGAAAAAATAATGGTGATTATAACCCCCTTGATCCTAACCAATAACGCAAATGATCGCTTGAATGTTTCTTTAAACGGATAGACAATATTCCAAAATAAGCCGTATCTGGTAAAACTTGACCACAATCCACTTCCTATCAGGGTGGATACCGCTGGTTGATGAAAAATGGTTGTTTTTATTGCGCTTACTTGCTCGTATAGATTGGTCACTACAGCGCTCTATGGGAGCGCGTTCCCTCTACGTCACTTTTATCATGAGAGGCTGTCCGCCTCTCAAACGCTCAGGAACGCTCTCCAAAATCATGACACCAGACCCGCGTTTATGAGAGGACTAACAATCCTTGGTTCTTACGTCAAGGACGCCGTTAGGCGCCCCGTAGGGGGTTCCTTGACGGAAGAACCACAACGGCTTGTTTTGTCCCTCTCACGCGGCTGTGGAATCATGATGAAAGCAAACAGCTTATAAGGGCACTTAAAGAGAAAAAACGAAGACAAGCTAAACCTCATACAATTTTCCTCTTTGATCAAATCCTTGAGAGCTGTTTAAAGGGAAGGGTTCATTTATGAAGAGGATTTGATCGTCTTTCATAACAGCGCTTTTTTCCCTTGAAGAATAGAATGAAGCCAATGTTTTTTATCTGTTCGTCTCTGTCGACTTTGTTATGCATTGTGATGCATCGATTGGTGAAAAGAGGCAAAAAAGTGAAAACCTGAAAGATCCAAAAACAAAAGTTGAGAAATGCTTTTCTTTAAAGAGACAAGAGAATCTGGAAGAGTGATTTAAAATGCCGCCATTTAAAATGCGTTTTTAAGATTCAATGTTTCTGTAAAGGCGTTAAAATGTAAAAACGTAAAAGTGTAGAAGTGTGAAAACGTGGAAATGCGAAAGCGTGAAAATGTGAAAGCGTAAGAAGGAAAGAGAGTGGATTTTTAGCGTGCGTGCTGTGGCTAATGTCATGGAATAGGGGGGAAACAGGCGAGGGCGTATAATACATATTCAGGTGCTGTTGTTGAAGGGGTGTTTGCAAGCTGTAATGTTTCTGTAAAGGCGTGAAAATGTAAAAACGTAAAAGTGTAGAAGTGTGAAAACGTGGAAATGTGAAAGCGTGAAAATGTGAAAGCGCAAAAGGGAAAGGGCGGATTTTTAGGGTGCGTGCTGTGGCTAATGTCATGGAATAGGGGGGTGAAAACCGGTGGGGGTGTATAATACATGTTCAGGTGCCGTTGTTGAAGGGGTGTTTGCAAGCTGTAATGTTTCTGTAAAGGCGTGAAAATGTAAAAACGTAAAAGTGTAGAAGTGTGAAAGCGTGGAAATGCGAAAGCGTGAAAAAGCAAAAGCGTAAAAGGGAAAAGAGTGGATTTTTAGCGTGCGTGCTGTGGCTAATGTCATGGAATAGGGGGGAAACAGGCGAGGGCGTATAATACATATTCAGGTGCTGTTGTTGAAGGGGTGTTTGCAAGCTGTAATGTTTCTGTAAAGGCGTGAAAATGTAAAAACGTAAAAGTGTAGAAGTGTGAAAACGTGGAAATGTGAAAGCGTGAAAATGTGAAAGCGCAAAAGGGAAAGGGCGGATTTTTAGGGTGCGTGCTGTGGCTAATGTCATGGAATAGGGGGGTGAAAACCGGTGGGGGTGTATAATACATGTTCAGGTGCCGTTGTTGAAGGGGTGTTTGCAAGCTGTAATGTTTCTGTAAAGGCGTGAAAATGTAAAAACGTAAAAGTGTAGAAGTGTGAAAGCGTGGAAATGCGAAAGCGTGAAAAAGCAAAAGCGTAAAAGGGAAAAGAGTGGATTTTTAGCGTGCGTGCTGTGGCTAATGTCATGGAATAGGGGGGAAACAGGCGAGGGCGTATAATACATATTCAGGTGCTGTTGTTGAAGGGGTGTTTGCAAGCTGTAATGTTTCTGTAAAGGCGTGAAAATGTAAAAACGTAAAAGTGTAGAAGTGTGAAAACGTGGAAATGCGAAAGCGTGAAAAAGCAAAAGCGTAAGAAGGAAAGAGAGTGGATTTTGAGTGTGCGTGCTGTGGCTAATGTCATGGAATAGGAGGAAAACTCGCGGGGATGTATAATACACATGGAGGGACTATGCGGAGAACATCATGGGAGAAAATGGAAGAAATTTGCTAGAAAGATTAAAAGTTGCAAATGGGGAAAGGAAAAGGAGGCGGTAAAAAGTTGAGTGAGGGAGAATTGAAATGAAGTTGGATATGTGGGGGTGAAGAAGAGGTCGAGTATAGTGCGTAAAATGCGGTAAACGCGCAAAAATACGCTACAAAAAATGCGAAAGCATATCCACAGAGGATATCCACATTGCCGATATGCGTTTATGAGATTGCTCAAAAGCGCAGGATAATAGGGTGGTGTAAGATTTTGGAAAAATACAAGAAAAATATAATTTACTTTTTGCTTTTTAAACTTTGCGCAAGTGGGTGACTTTTCAAAAGATGAAAACGCTCTTTAGTAAATTTAAAAGAGGAATGTGATCTTTCAAAATTCATTGTTGTTTAATATAAGAAAATGAAATGAACCCCATCAATATCATTCATTTTCATAAAAATGCTGATTTGAAAGCTTATGCAAAAGTGAGGTGTGGTTATGGTGAGAGTATCGTGATCATCGCTTTTTAAAGGATTGCACAACTTGATAGAGAAGATGCCTTTCATTTTATCAAAATGATGGGCAATGCAACACTCGCAAAGGAAAAACCTTTCCTTTTGTGTTGAATTCTTGTTCACAAAACCAACAAAATAAGGTATGAACGCTGAAAAATAGCGCATAATGAGAAAATATGTACACTGTAAAGGAAATAATTGTTTATGTCAAAAGAAGAAGTTTTAGAATTTTCTGGTATCGTAACGGAACTCTGACCGAATGCGATGTTTCGCGTGAAACTGGAAAATGATCATGAAATTATTGCCCATACCGCAGGAAGAATGCGAAAAAATCGCATTCGTGTGTTAGCCGGTGATAAAATCATGGTGGAAATGACCCCTTATGATTTGACAAAAGGGCGTATTATCTATCGCTATAAATAAACCAAAAATGGTTCTGGTGTGCTGTAAAAGCAGTGTTCTTGCTCGTTTCTAAAACTTCTTTATGTTTGTTCCAAAAGTGAAAAGCAGATAAAAGTGAAAAGCAGAAAAGGCAATAAATTAAAGTGTTTTTAAAGAATGCATGAAACTATTGAAGCATATAGAAGCAAAAAATATGAATGAAGCCAAAAAAATTGGGAGATGGCTTAAAAGAATCCTTGAGGGGCAAAATGCAAAATTTAAAGGAAACCTTCTTAGGAAAAGTCCGTCTTAAAAAAAATCTTGTTCAAGAAACACAGTTGGTGCTCGCTTCGGCTTCTCCGCGTCGGTTAGCGCTGTTGGCACAAATTGGCCTTGATCCTCATTATGTGCACGCTACAAATATCGATGAAACACCAAAATTAAAAGAACATCCGGCAAATCTGGCCAAACGGTTGGCAAGGGAAAAAGCGCTTAAAGCCCAAAAAACACTGCTCTGGGGGAAAAAAAATAGTAACGTCAATTTATCGGTGGAGAAAAAAGCAGAGTTGTTAGCAGAAAAAACTGTCATTTTAGCCGCTGATACCGTGGTTGCTGTGGGAAACGTTATTTTCCCTAAACCAGAAAGTGAAGATGAGGCCTATGAATGTTTGCGTTTCCTTTCTGGACGATCGCACAAGGTTTATGGTGGTATTTGTGCGCTCAATGACAGTGGAAAAATAGTCGTGAAATTGGTCGAAAGTCGTGTCCGTTTTAAACGGTTAACTGCCCCCGTGATGAGGGCTTATCTGGCTTCTGGTGAATGGCAGGGAAAGGCTGGAGGATACGCTATTCAAGGAAAAGCCGGTGCGTTCGTCGTCAATATCGTTGGTTCTTATTCCAATGTAGTTGGCTTACCATTGGCTGAAACAATGGATTTGTTGTTGGCTTATCGTTTTCCACTGCTGGAAAATTGGGCGGGAGAACAGTATTAGGGGAAGATATGAAAGACCCCAAAGCTAGGGCAAATCTTAAAAAAACGCAGAGTGGAAAAATGAAAAACAGTAAAAAATGAAGCAAAATGCCCAAACAAACAACAAAGACACAGAAAAAAGAAACAGATTGTAAAAAAACATCATCAACAACGCGTCCTGCCCATCCTTGTCCAATTTGTGGGCAAATGGCACAACAAAATGCCTATCCATTCTGTTCAACACGATGTCGAGCCATTGATCTTAATCGATGGCTTTCAGGGGCTTATATCTTGCCTCCTCCACCGCAAATCAGTAATGAAGAAGAATAAAAAGAGCAAAGCATTTCAAAATATTAAAAATATGATTTGTCTAGAGGTAGAGGTTGTAAATAAATAGGAAAAGTGAGATTTCTTATTCAAAATAAGACGTTAGGGCTGAGAAAAAGTTCTAGGGCTGAGAAAAGTTCTAGGGCTGAGAAAAGTTCTGGGGCTGAGAAAAGTTCTGGGGCTGAGAAAAGTTCTGGGGCTGAGAAAAGTTCTAGGGCTGAGAAAAAGTTCTAGGGCTGAGAAAAAGTTCTAGGGCTGAGAAAAAGTTCTAGGGCTGAGAAAAAGTTCTAGGGCTGAGAAAAAGTTCTAGGGCTGAGAAAAAGTTCTAGGGCTGAGAAAAAGTTCTAGGGCTGAGAAAAAGTTCTAGGGCTGAGAAAAAGTTCTAGGGCTGAGAAAAAGTTCTAGGGCTGAGAAAAGTTCTAGGGCTGAGAAAAAGTTCTGGGGTTGAGAAAAGTTCTAGGACTGAGAAAAGTTCTGGGGTTGAGAAAAGTTCTAGGGTTGAGAAAAGTTCTAGGTGTTTGCTAACATGTGGGTATGAAAGAATTTTCGCTTTTGAAAACTCTTTCATGTCTGCTCTTTGATGCTTAAAGATCATGATCTTTTTTGTTTGAGAAAAAGGTAGAAGTTTGAAACTGGAGGGAGAAGTGAGGCGTTTGAAAAAATAAAGATTTTTTTAATTAAAGCATTCTTTTCTCTAGAATAAAAAGTAATCAGAACACAGACAAAGCAATCATCAAGCAATCGTGAAGAGGCAAAAATTATCCCTCACTCTCGTTTTTTAAAGGTGAGGGATTGTCTCTTTATAAAAGAGAGAGGTTAATTTGTTTTCATAATCTTCCACGTTTTTCCATCAGACATATACATGATCTTTTGGTTTGTGATTATTTTTCGTATCTCATGGTTGGTGTGAATTGAGGAGCTCAAGGTTGCTTGATTATCCACGAAGATTGATTTCCACATAAAGGGGCTAGGGGGTGGGAAAAAGATACTGGGTGACCAAGCAAGATATTTTAAACGAATGATGATAAGCTCTTCTTTTTTCAATTTATCTGAGAGAGTTTGTGCAGAAAGATCTTTTCCGTTGGCAATGGGGATGCCATGGGATTCTGGTGAGGCTAATCCCCCAAGGTCGCTTATACTATTCATGCACATACTGCCAAATTGACATGCTACTTGCACGACGTAAGGATCTTGACAGGGGCCCGTAGCAGAGGCTTTTATGCTTGCTTGGTATTTATAATCACCTATAGGTCTGAAAAAGGTGGAACTTTGCGGACTTAACACATAACAGGAAGTCAGATGCCTTTTCCAACGAGAATGGTCTTCAACAAAACTGGAAGATTTATGGAGTTTGCCAAATGATTTTGGGACTTCAATAACACCAACGGTCGTTTCTTTATTGGTTATAAGATCAATGATTGTTCCTGTAACCAGATTTCCATTCTTGGAAACATCTAATCTATATCGAGATCCAATTTTCCATGGAAATTCAATTTCACAGCGGACTCCTGAGCCTTGATGGGTGAAATGTTGACATTTATGACTCTTTCATCCTGTTGCATTCCAGATAGAAAAATGAACGGTGCGAGTGCCTCGGTTGAATAAACCAATAGAGCCACTTTTGCCATTTTTAAAATGAAATTGGTGACCCCAGAAATAGATGGAGTGAGGTCCACCATCGTGCGTTATTTGCTGAAAAAAAGAAAGTGTATCGAATGACCCATTACCATGGTGCCATTCATGTTGCCTCGTGATAACTTTGCCGGCAAAAACAGCATAACTTGGCGTGCTGATGAGAAGGAATAAAAGAACGAAGAGTGCCTTTTTTATACAATGAACCACACTTAACCTCCTTGATGATAAGAAAGACAGTATAATTTCATATTTATTAAAGCGTATACATAACCTAGCATACATGTGATGTTTTGTGAAGTAAAATTAAAGTACTTTTTGTTTTTAACCTAAAGTGATTGTTATAAAATATTACTTATTTAAAACAAAAACTGTATTTGCACACTGCTTTCTGCTTTGAAAATTTAGGTTTTAAGAGTGAAGTATAGGGGATGAGAGTTTGGTTGAGATGTAGGGAAAGTTTCCATTTTATTGAAAAATGATAATCTGTTCGTGTTGCCCTCTTGCTATAGGGTGAGTGAGAACTCACATGCATTTTAAAGACTTGATGAAAGACGAAAGCTGTTCTTCATGTTGTTTTGTTTGTGGTATCTTGCATGGTTTGATTGGTTCTTAGCAGGTGGCTTGGGGCATAAAGTGTGGTGATTAGGGTAAGGAAAAAATAAACTTGGCAAAAGAGAGCAAACGGTTATAGGGGGGGGGTAAACAGTGTGAAAGAATGCTCTCTTCTGACCATCACCAGCTTTTGCCGAAACATTTCCTCAAAGTGTTGTGTGAGGATCTGCAAGGGTTGGTGGCGTCTCTCATTCAAAGCGCCGGTTCAAAGAGCCGAGCCGGTGGTGATTTCTCTCTTATTCAGAAGACATTCAAAGAGTCTCTGGAGGATTTTTTTGAAGGTAAAAGCATCCTTTCTCTTGCGCATAAAAAATCAGGTTGGAAAAGAAGAATGGGAAAAAATAAAAAGACGCAGAGAGATAAAGGCTGCAGACTCAGTTCACTGTTTGTACTTTTAGGCTTGCAAAGCAGTGTTTTTAGTTTTTTCTCCTTGAAAAGAAAAATCATTTAGCGATGTTGCATAATTTTCCATCTCTTACCATCAGAGATATACATTATTTGCTGCCCTTTGATGATCTTTTGTGTGGTGCCATCGATATCAAGGAAAGTGTCATAGGGGGCTTGGTTGTCGACAAAAATTAACTTATTCTCTAATGGACCTGCTGGGGGGAAAAAAATCTTAGGCGCCCAATGGTTGTCTTGAAGACGAACCGCAATCATTTCCTCTTTTTTTAAGGTATTCAAAAGAGTTTGTGCTAAGAGATCTTTCTTGTTGGCAATGATGAGTTTTGGTGCTTTGGGGGAGGGTAAGCCGCCAAGATCATTGATATTATTAATGCAACTATCGATCTGACAAAATGTTTGCACAACATAAGGATCATCACATCTGCCTTGATGCGAGGCCTTTAACCTTGCTTTGATTGTGTTGTTGCCGGTAGGATTGAGAAAAATCGAACTTTGTGCTCCTAATGCGAAACAGGATAAGAGCTCTTTTTTTCCACGCGTATGATGTTTAACAAAGCTTAACGATTTATAAAATTTGCCAAATGTATTGGGAACGGCAATGGTCCCTATCTTTATTGTTTTTTTCGCGATAAGATCGGTCACTGTAGCTGTAACAAGATTGCTAGACTTGGAAATATCAAATTGATAACGACGCCCTATTTTCCACGGTAATGAAACGGCACAGCGCACTCTTAGACTTTTTTTGGTAACATTTTTACATTTACCCTCTTTCCATCCCAAGGCATTCTCGATGGAAAAGTGAATAGTGTGCGTATCTTTTTTTGAGAAACCAATATAACCATTTTTCCCGTTTTGAAACTGAAATTGGTTGCCCCAAAAATAGGTGGAACGAGAATCACTCGCATGCGTTATTTGCTGAAAGAAAGAGAGATGATCAAAAAGCATCTTGTTAGGCCATATGTGTTCTATCGTAGCCATTCTATCAGAAGAAAGTGCATAGCTTGGTTGACTGAGGAGAAAAACTAGAAATATTAAGAGCACGCTTTTCATACGCTGCATATTTAGCCTCTTTAGAGTCCCATAAAGTAATGGAAGTGCATAAACATATCTTTGCTATTTGTTAAGATACAAAATGATAAATACCTTATTTATAGAAAGATTTTTATGCTAAAGAATATGGTGTAAGATATTGTTTTCTTAGTGAAATAACACATTGATTTATAATGATAATTTATCATTTCAAATCTGCTGATGTTGAATGAATCAAACCATCTCCTTGCACACCACAAGTGGGGTTAAAGTGTGGATTACAAAAGGCGTAAAAATACCTGTTATGAATCGTCATCTAAAGACCAAGGGCTGTGGCAACATTGGCGACCGGTAAAGCGTAGATGGTGCCAGTTTGCACCTTCATAAGTGTAAAGATGGTAGGGAACAATGGAAAGGACATAATGGGAAAGAGGTGTTTCTACTTTCTTTCTCGCGGTGTGGTTGTATGCTTCATGAGGATGTTTGAAAGGGGGTGCCTTGCGGTGGGGTGAGTGAGGAGCACATAGGCACAGAGTAGAAAAGCACCGGTTTTATTGAAAAATGAGAATCTATTCGCGTTGCCCTCTTGCTATGGAGCTTGTGAGAACCCATATGCGTTTTAAAGACTTAAATGAAAGACGAGAGCCTTTCTTCATGCTGCTTCGTTTCGGGTGTTTGCATGGTTTGGGTGGTCCTTAGCGGGTGGCTTGGGGCATAAAGTGTGGTGGTTAGGGTAAGGAAAAAAAATGAATTTGGAAAAATATAGTGAACGGTTACAGGGCTTTTTGCAAACAGCACAAAATAATGCTCTCTCTTCTGACCATCAACAGTTTTTGCCGGAACATTTCCTCAAAGTGTTGTTAGAGGATCCGCAAGGGTTGGCGGCGTCTCTCATTCAAAGAGCCGGTGGTGATCTCTCTCTCATTCAAAAGGCACTCAAAGAATCTCTAGAGGCTTTGCCAAAAGTGCAAGGCGGAAATGGGCAGCTATATTTATCGCAGCCATTGGCAAAGGTTTTTACCATGGCGGAAGATGTGGCACAAAAGGCTGGTGATCAGTTTGTAACTGTGGAGCGGATGCTGCAAGCGCTGCTTATGGAAAAATCTGCTAAAACTGCTGATATTTTAACAAAGGGGGGGCTTACCCCTCAAGCGCTTAATCAAGTCATTAATGATTTGCGTAAGGGAAAAACCGCAACAAGCCCCCATGCGGAAAGCCAATATGAGGCTTTGAAAAAATATGCCCGCGATTTGACAAAAGACGCTCGCGAAGGAAAATTGGACCCCGTCATTGGCCGAGAAGAAGAAATTCGTCGTACCATTCAAGTGCTTTCACGGCGCACCAAAAATAATCCCGTATTGATCGGTGAGCCTGGGGTGGGAAAAACCGCTATCGTTGAAGGTTTGGCTTTGCGTATTGTCAATGGTGATGTACCAGAAACTTTGCGCGATAAGCAGCTCTATGCCCTTGATATGGGTGCGCTTATTGCGGGGGCAAAATATCGCGGAGAATTTGAAGAACGCCTTAAAGCCGTGCTGGCTGAGGTGCAAGCTGAAAATGGACAGATCATTCTGTTTATTGATGAATTGCATAATCTCGTTGGTGCTGGAAAATCCGATGGTCCTATGGATGCTTCTAACTTGCTTAAACCTGCTTTAGCGCGTGGTGAACTCCATTGTGTGGGCGCAACCACACTTGATGAATATCGCAAATATGTGGAAAAAGATGCCGCTCTTGCTCGCCGTTTCCAGCCTGTCTTTGTGCCGGAACCAACGCTGGAGGATACAATCTCTATTTTGCGCGGTATCAAAGAAAAATACGAACAACATCACAAAGTGCGCTTGGCGGATAGTGCTTTGGTTGCGGCGGCAAGGTTGTCTAACCGTTATATTACGGATCGCTTCTTACCTGATAAAGCCATTGATCTTATTGATGAAGCAGCCGCACGCTTGCGCATGCAGGTCGATTCAAAACCGGAAGAACTCGACGCCCTTGATCGGCGTATCTTACAGTTGAAAATTGAACGCGAAGCTTTGAAAACAGATGTGGAGCCAACGGCAAAAACACGTTTGCAATCCGTGCAGGATGAACTGAAAATATTGGAACAGCAGTCTGCGGAAATGACAACCGCTTGGCAGGCTGAAAAACAAAAATTAGGGCATGCCGCCGATTTGAAAAAACAGTTGGAAGAAGCACGCAATGCTTTGGCGATAGCACAACGTGATGGTCAATTCCAACGCGCTGGAGAATTAGCCTATAGTGTTATTCCGCAGCTCGAAAAACAATTGAGTATGGCGGAAAATGATGATCAACAAAATCATTTGGTGGAAGAAACCGTTACGGCTGAACATATCGCGCGGATTGTTTCACGCTGGACGGGAATTCCCGTTGATCGGATGCTTGAAGCAGAACGAGAAGCACTGTTGCGGATGGAAGATGAAATTAGTACCCGTGTGGTTGGGCAGAGAGAAGCTGTGCAAGCTATCGCTCGTGCTGTACGGCGTGCACGCGCGGGGCTGCAAGACCCCAATCGCCCTCTCGGTTCTTTCATGTTTTTGGGACCTACCGGTGTGGGAAAAACCGAATTAACCAAAGCTCTCGCAGCGTTTCTTTTCCAAGATTCCAATGCCATGTTGCGCATTGATATGTCTGAATATATGGAAAAGCACGCTGGAGCACGTTTGATTGGTGCACCGCCTGGATATGTCGGATATGAAGAAGGAGGAGTGCTTACCGAAGCGGTTCGCAGAAGACCTTATCAGGTCATTCTCTTTGATGAAATTGAAAAAGCCCATCCTGATATTTTTAATCTCTTGCTCCAGGTCTTGGATGAGGGGCGCTTGACCGATAGTCAAGGACGGACTGTGGATTTTCGCAATACCTTGTTGATTATGACCTCAAATCTTGGGGCTGAGTTTTTAACCGCTCTGCCTGAAGGGCAATCAACAGATCAGGCAAAAAATGATGTTATGAATGTGGTAAAGGCTGCTTTTCGTCCTGAATTTCTCAATCGTATTGATGAGATTATTCTCTTTCAAAGGTTGCAACGTCACGATATGGAGGCAATCGTTGATATTCAGATACAACATTTGCAAAATTTGCTCAATGAACGCAAAATAACGTTGCAGATTGAACCAGAAGTACGACAATTCCTTGCTGATAAAGGTTATGATCCCCTTTATGGTGCACGTCCCCTCAAACGCATTATCCAAAAAGAAATACAAGATCCGCTCGCGGAAAAGATCTTATTTGGAAAAATTCACGATGAATCAACCGTGAAAATTGCCAAAGAAGGAGAGAAGTTGGTATTCCTTCCTAGCAAATAAGACACAGAGAAAAAAGAACCCCAAGAATCTAGAAAAGAATGAACAAGAGTCTTGAAAGGAATGAAAAGGAAGGGCTTCGAAAAAGACTGTTTGAAAATGATGGCTCTTTAAAAGGGCCGTCTTAAAATGACGCCCTTTAAAAATGTAAATGTCACGAAAGGCTGCGCAGTAATAGTAAGATAAAAAGGGGGATAGTAAGATAAAAAGGGGGATAGTAAGATAAAGAGGGGGATAATAAAATAAAGAGGGAGATAATGATAAAGAGATAAGGGAAAGAAGAATATAAAAAGTTAACAAGGTCAATCTAAATGAGTGTCATAATGACACAATCGGAATTGTGCGTTTAGAACAGATGAGACCTTCTGATAAGATTTTGTGAAAGTGGTGGGGTTCTTCCAAAGGTTTGGTGTTTGTTATCCTATGATGTCATAAATTGGTGCCGTAAACCATTTTTTGAGATGTGGTGGTATCAGGCGGGCAAGGCTTTCGGTAGAGGGGGATATTGGCAAATAATATTGATGAGTGCTCTTTTGCCTAATCAGAAATCAACCACAGAACTGCTTTTTGTTTTTTCGCTTTGAGCTCTCTAAAGTTTTTTACAAGAGCCTGTTCTTTTTCGCTATAAGTTTCTTGATTATGGTGTGAGGTATTTTCTTTTGTCGCAATATCTTCTTTTGTTACAATATCGGCATAAAAAAAGCTCATGGGAACTTCTAATTTTTGAGCGATTTCTAGTAAACATCCTGCGCTTACACGATTGAAGCCTTTTTCGTATTTTTGGATTTGTTGGAAACTGACACCACAATGGTTTCCTAATTCCTTTTGAGAAAGCCCCATTGAAATACGTCTATGGCGGATTCTTTTACCTATCAACATGTCGATAAAATGTGGATTTTTGGTTTGCACTTAAAGCCCCCTCCGGTTGCGAGCGCCCTCGCATTGGTATTCCGGGAGTTAAAGGTACTGAATCCGAGTCAGCTTTTTGCTTTTAGTGCTTGTGGCACCTGGACATAGCAAAAACTCCCGGAATCCCGGGACGCCCACAAGAGTGGGTTCAATTGTACGCTCGGATTTAGGACCTTTAATCCCTCTTGATCGCTGCGTGGACGACCAAAATTACCTTTAAGGTGTAAAGTAGTTTCAGGAGATTGGCAAGAAAAATTAAAATATTTCTTATTCTGTTATACCGTTTGTTTTTTCGCTTTGAGCTCTCTAAAGTTTTTTACAAGAGCCTGTTCTGTTTCGCTGTAGGTTTCTTGATTATGGTATGAGGTATCTTCTTTTGTTACAATATCGGCATAAAAAAAGCTCAATGACACAATCGGAATTGTGCGTTTAGAACAGATGAGATCTTCTGATAAGATTTTGTGAAAGTGGTGGGGTTCTTCCAAAGGTTTGGTGTTTGTTATCCTATGATGTCATAAATTGGTGCCGTAAACCATTTTTTGAGATGTGGTGGTATCAGGCGGGCAAGGCTTTCGGTAGAGGGGGATATTGGCAAATAATATTGATGAGTGCTTTTTTGCCTAATCAGAAATCAACCACAAGATTGCTTTTTGTTTTTTCGCTTTGAGCTCTCTAAAGTTTTTTACAAGAGCCTGTTCTTTTTCGCTGTAGGTTTCTTGATTATGGTATGAGGCATTTTCTTTTGTCGCAATATCTTCTTTTGTTACAATATCGGCATAAAAAAAGCTCATGGGAACTTCTCGTTTTTGAGCGATTTCTAGTAAACATCCTGCGCTTACGCGATTGAAGCCTTTTTCGTATTTTTGGATTTGTTGGAAACTGACACCACAATGGCTTCCTAATTCCTTTTGAGAAAGCCCCATTGAAATACGTCTATGGCGGATTCTTTTACCTATCAACATGTCGATAAAATGTGGATTTTTGGTTTGCACTTAAAGCCCCCCTCCGGTTGCGAGCGCCCTCGCATTGGTATTCCGGGAGTTAAAAGTACTGAACCCTAGTCAGCTTTTTGCTTTTAGTGCTTGTGGCACCTGGACATAGCAAAAACTCCCGGAATCCCGGGATACCCGCAAAGCGAGATAAATTTATGTACGAGTTTTCGGGTTTTCAACTCCCTATTTGACCGTTGCGTGGACGACCAAAATTACCTTTAAGGTGTAAAGTAGTTTCAGGAGAGTGGCAAGAAAAATTACAATATTTCTTATTCTGTTATACCGTTTGTTTTTTCGCTTTGAGCTCTCTAAAGTTTTTTACAAGAGCCTGTTCTGTTTCGCTGTAGGTTTCTTGATTATGGTATGAGGTATTTTCTTTTGTCGCAATATCTTCTTTTGTTACAATATCGGCATAAAAAAAGCTCATGGGAACTTCTCATTTTTGAGCGATTTCTAGTAAACATCCTGCGCTTACGCGATTGAAGCCTTTTTCGTATTTTTGGATTTGTTGGAAACTGACACCACAATGGCTTCCTAATTCCTTTTGAGAAAGCCCCATTGAAATGCGTCTATGGCGGATTCTTTTACCTATCAACATGTCGATAAAATGTGGATTTTTGGTTTGCACTTAAAGCCCCCCTCCGGTTGCGAGCGCCCTCGCATTGGTATTCCGGGAGTTAAAAGTACTGAACCCTAGTCAGCTTTTTGCTTTTAGTGCTTGTGGCACCTGGACATAGCAAAAACTCCCGGAATCCCGGGACGCCCACAAGAGTGGGTTCAATTGTACGCTCGGATTTAGGGCTTGTTGTCCCTCTTGATCGCTGCGTGGACGACCAAAATTACCTTTAAGGTGTAAAGTAGTTTCAGGAGAGTGACAAGAAAAATTACAATATTTCTTACTCTGTTATACCGTAAAATAGGGTTGTTTGAGGGGCGGTAATCTGATGTTAGTAGAGGAATTTACTGGCTAACAGGTTAGATTATAGTTTAAAATCGGTGCGGGGTGGAAGCTTTATTCAATGGTGTGCAATGTGGTCAGAGAACTAGGGGAACGCATTTGTGAGTGGAGAGGGGAAAACTGGGATGAAGAGGGGTGTTAAGTGCGTTGACTGGAGAAGAGTATGTGGGGAATATTTTAGGGCAGGGCTTATCCGTCTTATCTGATGAGACAACCTTCTTTGAGGTGTCGTGATCTGAAGCTTATATTTAAAGGGGGGGTGGGGGTATTGGCAAATAATATTGATGAGTGCTCTTTTGTCTAATTAGAAATCAACCACAAGATTGCTTTTTGTTTTTTCGCTTTGAGCTCTCTAAAGTTTTTTACAAGAGCCTGTTCTGTTTCGCTGTAGGTTTCTTGATTATGGTATGAGGTATTTTCTTTGGTCGCAATATCTTCTTTTGTTACAATATCGGCATAAAAAAAACTCATGGGAACTTCTAATTTTTGAGCGATTTCTAGTAAACATCCTGCGCTTACGCGATTGAAGCCTTTTTCGTATTTTTGGATTTGTTGGAAACTGACACCACAATGGTTTCCTAATTCCTTTTGAGAAAGCCCCATTGAAATGCGTCTATGGCGGATTCTTTTACCTATCAATATGTCGATAAAATGTGGATTTTTGGTTTGCACTTAAAGCCCCCCTCCGGTTGCGAGCGCCCTCGCATTGGTATTCCGGGAGGTTGAAAATACTGAACTCGAATCAGCTTTTTGCTTTTAGTACTCATGGCACCTGGACATAGCAAAAACTCCCGGAATTCCGGGATATCCGCAAAGCGGGATAAATTTATGTACGAGTTTTCGGGTCTTCAACTCCCTATTTGACCGTTGCGTGGACGATCAAAAACACAAGCCCATCAATAGAGTAGTTTCAGGAGATTGGCAAGAAAAATTACAATATTTCTTACTCTGTTATGCCGTAAAATAGGGTTGTTTGAGGGGAGGTAATCTGATGTTAGTAGGGGAATTTACTGGCTAACAGGTTGGATTATAGTTTAAAATCGGTGCGGGGTGGAAGCTTTATTCCGCAGAGAAATGTTTGCTTTTTGAAGTCGAATTGTAGATCAGAGCTTACCTAGCGTGTTTGATGAAACACTATTCGTTGAAGTGTGGGATAGCCGTATGAAATAATCAGCAGGGGAATCTGATAGACGAGCAATCAGATTATTGACAGACCAGTGTTGATAGAGCAGCACGGGATGGTGGTATGGGGGTTTCGTTTGGCTTTATTCTGTAATGATGTAAAAGCGTAAAAGCGTAAAAACGTTTATCTGTAAAATAATGCGGAGGATTTGTGCTTTGTGCGTGTTTTTTATCTTTTAGGCTATGTCCCATTTTTTTAAATGGCTGGTTGCTCTCGAAATTTCCTTACGGATTTTCATGTCATTTTTTGTGCCTGAGGCTTGGGTTTCTCTTTAATGATAAAGAGGATAATGAAGAAAAACACAATAAAATCAGTATATTAAGTGCATTTATTTTATATGAATCCACCTATGAATCCACACTTTTATGCACGATTCAATTGATCATTTTTTATAAACAATAGCCATCTATAAACAGAGCATAAAAAGCAAATCATGATGCCAATGTTATAACATATGAGAGCATTCAAATAAAATGCAAAGCAGTTATCATTCATAACATCTCATAAATTTTACAAGACGTTTTTATCACATAATCGCATTGTTAAAACGCAATTGAATATGAGGGCTTGTTCAAATGCAGATACTTGAAACGTTCTTTAAGAGGTTAATCCAAATTTGGATTGAGTGATTAGGGTCTCCTCAAAAATGAGGGCACCTTTTTTCATAAGCAGAGAGAAGTTGAGAGATAACATAATTAAACGCAGATGTTTAAAAGAGAGCTCTATAGCTGTTTTTTGTTTTATGAGAGATTGCTTTAAAAACCAACGCTTGCTTTTGATTGACTTGATATAACTTTACAAAGCGTTTTGAGAAGGTGCTTTCTTTCAAATTGACCACCTCAAAAATGAGGGCATTGTTATGAAGAGGTTTTAAATCATTACAGAACTAACATGTTTTTTCATTCAAATGTGATGATCTAAAAGAACGCTTTCATATATATTATTTGGGATAAGTTTTTATAAAGCGAATACAAAGCTTGCAATATAATACATTTTGTATATATGTACTTATAACTCCATTGAGAGTTGAGACATGAAAGCCGCGTCACGTAAAAATGGCACGGCTTTCTTTTTTGCACTCTTGTCTTTTGAAATGGCATGAAACCAACGCCCCCCGCATTTATTGTTTATTCTTCAGTATCAATAATCTCTATAAGAATATCGCTCTTATTAACCTCCTTATTTTTGGGAACCTCTCTTATCTCACTTTTTCGATTCAGTTTTGCACGCCCACAAGCACGACCAAAGACCTTGATCGTATGAGAAACCTGAGCTTTTCCATAAACAGAGCCATAAATTTGCGCACAGCCACTCACTTTTGCATAGTCATAAACCTTGCCATAAATCTTTGCACGGCTCTTAACAACAGCATAGCCATAAACATGCGCAGTGCTAAAAAGACAAGCAGAGCCTAACACTCTAGCGTTGCCATAAAGCCTTGCATATTCAAAAAGATAACTATTATGAAAAAGATGCGCATTGCCATAAACATGGGCTTCAATTGAAACGCGACTATTGCCATAGACACGAGCCTTGCCATAAACATAGCCAGCCACATGCGCACTATCATAAACAAATGCATTGTCATAAATTTTTGCATATTGAGAAATAAACACCTTATCATGCACCTGAGCATTGCCATAGACAAGACCACAAATTTGCGCATTGCCTCGTATTTTTGCATTGTCATAAACACGGGCATGTTTATAAACCAATGCATTATCATAAACCCAGCAAAGACCGTTATGAGAAAGATTTTCTTCCTTTTCAATAAAGCCACCGAGTTGACCAGCCTTGACATCAGAAAAGCTTTTTAAAGCCTGAATGCGATAAAGCGTTGTAATTTTTTGTGTAATTTTATCTTTCAGTTGTTTTGTTTCATTAGTTAGTTTGTATTTTTTGGACATCATAAGACCCCTCACAATCTCTCTTGTGAAAAAAGTTGCATGGAAAATGTTGGAAAAAGGGAATGACCGCCGCGCTTTAAAGATTTAAAAAGGCTTTATTACGCAGCCAGATGATTTTTATTTCATTATTGGAAAGCAATTCGATATAAGACCTTGTTTCAATATCATCACGTGTCTTTTCTAAAATCATAACAATGCCGTGACTATTAGCATTTTCATAAATATGAACATAATTGACGACACGGGCGTGATCATAAATTTGTGCATTACCATAGACATGAGCATGGTCATAAATGATCGATTTACCAAGAACGATAGCATTTCCATAGACATAACCAGCGATAATAGCGTTATGATAGACCCTAGCATTCTCATAAACACGACCTGAGTTTAAAACCAGAGCATTACCATAAACCCAGCAATTGCCATCATGAGAGAGGTTATTTTCATTTTCGATAAAACCACCGAGTTGACCAGCCTTGACATCAGAAAAGCTTTTTAAAGCCTGAATGCGATACAATATGCGATTACCAAAGAGACGCGTTTCATTTGTAAGTGCAAATTTCTTTTGCATAGGAACAATCCTTATAGAATGAAATTTGAAATGAAAGAATTTGGAAAGCAGGCGCCCCCGCAACGCCTGTTATTTACGTTGCTTCATTTTCGATAATTTTTTCACGATTATTGATTATAACATCATCACTTACTTCATTACGAACATACGCATTTCCAAATATTTTTGCATTGCCATAAATTTTGATATTTTTTTCAATAACCGCTTTTCCATAAACCCTAGCATTTTCAAAAATATGAGCACCCTCACTTACATAAGCAGAGCCCGATACTTTTGCATTGCCATAAACAGAGCCATTCACATAAGCACTATGCAAAACTTTTGCATTTTCATATATTTTTGCCTCTATAGTAATAAAGGCTTTTCCATAAACCACGGCATTGTCATAAACTTGACCACAAACCTTGGCATTCCCATAAACCTTGGCATTATCACTAACCACGCACTTGCCATAAACCCAGCCCTTGTCTCGAAACCACATATTCCCTGAGATACTAGCATGATCATAAACCTTGGCATTGTCATAAACATGGGTATCATGACCATAAACTTTAGCATGATCACTAATAACAGCATTCCCATAAGCTTTAGCATGTTTAGCAACAACAGCTTCATTACGAAGTTTTGCATTTTCAGACACAACGCCATTGTCAGCAACCCACGCATCATCATAAACCCAGCAATTCCCATCATGTGATAAGTTGCTTTCATTTTCGATAAACCCACCCAGTTGACCAGCCTTTACATCATCAAAATCCCTTAATGCGCGAATGCGATAAAGATTTATAGGCACAAATTTACCATCCTTATTTTGGTAAATTTCTTTGATTTCATTTGTTAATTCATATTTTTTAGTTACAACTGTACTAATCATGAGAAAACCCAATCTAAATATTTAATAAATTTTGAATGAAAGTTAGATAGGGGCGCCCCCGCCGCGCCCGCGGTGTTATTTATGCAGCTTTTTTATGGACGACACATTACAAATGAAATTTCTCCATAAGGAGAGAGCCGTTCTGTATAAACATTCTCTCTTGTATTGCCATAGGCATTTTTAGTAACAATAGCCATGCCATAGGCACTTGCATTTTCATAAATATGGACATTACTAATAATTTTTGCACTATCAAAAACTCGTGCGTTATCATAGACATGGGCATTGGCAAAAACCTTGGCAAAATCATAAACATGGGCATTGCCATAAACCAAACCACCAACCGCAGCATTGCCATAAACCCTAGCATTCTCATAAACACGACCGGGTTTTAAAACATACGCATCATCAGCAACCCAGCAATTGCCATCATGAGAAAGGTTACTCTCATCTTCGATAAAGCCACCCAATTGACCAGCCTTTACATCATCAAAATCTCTTAATGCGCGGATGCGATAAAGGGTATGGTTATCAAAAACACGGGTTTCATTAGTAATTTCATATTTTTTGGATACAGTTATAGTATTCATAGGTAAGTTCCTAATCTAATAATTGATAAATTTTGAATGAAAGTTTGAATAAGAGGCGCCCCCGCCGCGCCCGTGGTGTTATTTACGCAGCATCTTTAAGAGACTGATCATTAGTACAAATATCATCACGAATTTTGATATGGCTATTAACCACGGCATTGCCATAAATTTTTACATGATGATCGATATTTGATTTACCATAAACCTTGGCATTATCATAAATTCTTGCCAAGCAACCAACGCGCGCCGAGCCAGAGACTTTTGCATTGCCATAGACACTTGCATAATCCTTAATCCAAGCATTGCAAAAGACATGGGCATTATCATAAATATGTGCCCACACATAAATACGTGATTTACCATAAACATGGGCATTACCAAAAACATAGCCACAAATATGTGCCCTCTCATAAACCCGTGCGTTATCATAAACCTTGGCACCATCAGCAATAGTAGCGTTATCACTTACAACGGCATTGCCATAGACATGACCACAGACCCTAGCGTTATCGTTAATTTTTGCATTTTCATAAATATGAGCTTTATAATCAAAAACCCATGCCTTGCCATTTACAATAGCATTTCCATAAACCTTGGCTTGTCTAAAAACTTTAGCTTCTTGATAAATTTTAGCATTCTCATAAAGCTTGGCATCCAAAAAAACCGCGGCATTATCATAAATCCAACAATTGCCATCATGAGAGAGGTTATCTTCATTTTCGATAAAACCACCCAATTGACCAGCCTTTACATCATCAAAATCTCTTAATGCGCGAATGCGGTGTAAAGTAATTCCATCAAAAGTGAAATTTTCAGTGGTTAATTCATATTTTTTGGATGTTGCTTGTTTATTAACAGTAGCATTCATAGCTAGTGTCTCCTAGTTGTTAAAGTTTGTTATTGACACCTTAAAGGCGCCGGGCGCTAACAAACACGGCAACTAGCCCGTCGTCACACTTTCCCCAAGAGGGTATTATATGATGTGACTACACCCGACAAAATCGTTATATGCATTCTATAGCATAAAAGAAAGTCAGTTTTTATATTAGGGATTAGGTTTATCGTAACCTATTCGCTAGTTGTTTAGTGTTTGTTAAGCACTTGAGTATTTATATAACAAAATACGTATTTATTGTCAACTATCTTTTATTATTTTTTGTGTTTTTTATAATTATTTTTTATACCATTATGTATAAATACGCATCATATGCTTATGAATATTTTCTATTTTATTGCCTATATTTGACTCTATATTACGCAATTGCGTTATTTTTCTCTTTTAAACATCATAATAACTAAAAACGCTCTTATGATGCCCATTTTTAACTTTATAACGCATCATTATTTTTATGAGATAACTTGTGAATATTTTTGTGAATTTTTTATAAGAGGTTTGTAATTTAAACAGCTTTATAGAGACCGTATCTTTATAATCAGCGCTTTTGATTCAAATCTCTTTTCGATTCATTCCTTATAGCCACCGCATCATTCTCATAAAACAAAATGATAAATATGATCATGCGGTTTTGATTTGTTATGAAAACATTTTGAATTCTTATACCCTTATCAAAATACCTTTTTATGGGCTTTTGTCTATTTTGTTTGTTTTGTCAGTTAATTTACCCCCCCCCCTTTCATTTAAAAAAATTGAGATAAAATAAAAACATTATATTTCAATAGGTTAGTATTTTTCAAAATTTTGAAACATCACGTATAAAAGCAATATGAGTAATATAGACAATTAATGACACGCATTTTGTCTGTTTTGTCAAATTTTGTCAGTAAATTTTAATAGACAATTGTTATGATTAGAGTGCGTGTTTAAACCATGTTTTATGAAAGGGCATATGGCTCTTTAAATGCCTTTCAAAAGACAAGAGATGGTTATGAGGCGTGTTATAAAGAGTAATTTATTAATTTGAACGGGGTTTTGAGTTTTGAAACTTTGTGTTGTAAAGAAAAAAACACTAAAAAGACAAAAAACATTATATTTCAATATATTACGTTTTATCAATTGTTCAAAAAACAATCTCTCTTGATAAATACAACCTATTAATACGCATATCTCTTTTAAAGAGAGCTTTTGAAAGATATGAAAGGCATCATTTGAGATTGCGAGTTAATCTTTTAAAGGCAATGTAAAAAATCTTATCATCTCTTTTTAGAAGAGCGCATGGTAAATCACTCCTTTTAAGATTATAGGTAAGCAACCTAATAAGAGAGTATAGATTACAGCTATAAATCTATACCCCTTATAAGATTGGCATGTTCATAAGTCTATTCAGTTTCTCTTAATTCTAGATTTGGTAAGTTTTTAACAATCTTCATTGTTTCTAAACTTACCGTAATAACCCTTTGGAACAATTCCAATGGATAAGCAGGGTTGCCAATGGTCTCAAGTGCATAGCGATTGGCATCATTAACAATGCCACTCTTTTTATCAGTTTTTACACATTGCCGTCCCATAACCCATTCAAGAGCAGATTTACCATTTACGATATACTCATAAGCTTCCTTAGGTATATCTGTTATTGTGATATTGCTATTGTAAATAACAGTAGACTTATCCTTTTCCTTACTATTTTTGATTTTTGCGAATTTCATTTCTGTAACGTAATAAAACTTTTCGGGATTCTTGATATCTGTAAGTTTTGGATTGCCTTTTTTAAAGGTCACGGGATAAGGCTCTACGGTTTCATAATTGACGTGCAAATTACCTAATTCACGACCCGCATTAACAAATGCCCAGAAATCTTCAGTGCTCTTTACGCAAGGGATGCGAGGGAGTTCTTTAGAGAGATTATCAGCATAGCGAGCACGGTAATCTTCTGAATGCAAGAGACCGTAAACATAATAGAAGATATCATCTTTCGTGATGTTCTCATTCGGATAAGCAGCTTTAAAATGTGCTAGTCCCTCATCAGTAATGGCATCACGGCGTTGTAAACCAGCAGCTTTGCTTTCTTCTGTAGAATTTGCAAATAAATGGGATTGTTTTTCGTTGTTATCTTTTGAAACCTCAATATCTTCATAAATATAGCGTGGAAAGCATTGGCTAGTATCTAATGCGTGAAAATCAGGTACAGTTTCAGTCATGATAATAGAAAAATCTTTCATTGCTCCTGTACCTGTAATTTGAATTACCCTATTTTCAACTGTTTGTCCTATAGGGAATATACAGGGAACTTTGGCAATCATTTCATTGAAAGCACGATTATAATAGAGCCACTGTTGTGTAAAAGGACGGTAAAGACTTTGAGTAAGGCAAGTTTTTTCAAATTCAAAAATTTTCCCTTTAGCTAACTGTTGTTTGATAGCACGGCTCCAACTTATCTTCTTCTCATTTGAATTGACAAAATCATCTACAGCCTTTGCACGTATTTTATGATCAGTATGTAGATGAGCATTATTAAAACGTTCTACTTCGCTATTATAGAAAGTAATCATATTCTTCATATTTTTTGCTAAAGCTTCACGGCTTGAGTTATATGCCCATGCATCACGATTGGTTTTTAGACCACAAGAATAGGTCTCAAAGAGCTTTGTACTATGACCTTTCTTAACACCTATAGCTAAAAATGCATTAAAACTGTCATCCCTTTGACCAAACCAATCACCATGTTTGTCTGGTGTAATGATTTGCCAACCATGTTTGCTCCGTGTAATGCCATCAATACTACCAAAGGACTCAATTATCGTAAGCTTTTCTTGCCTCGTGAGATAATCTCCAATATCACAGAAATATATTTTACCACGCTGTTGTGCATTTGGATTTTTTACGAGAATAGAGATAGCAATAGGAGCTCGTGATCCAGAACCAAAAACTTTGCCTCCTTCTTTTCGAGAAAGTTCTCCAGAGGTTCGTTGATTACCACGTAAATGGAAAATATAAAGACTGCTAAATTCTTTAACAAGGCATTTTCGCACGCCATCCATAGAATTTGCATCTACAAAACTTGCATTTGTAACAAAACCAATAATACCACGGTCTTTTATACGGTCACTTGCCCAGCGAATAGCACGAATATAACTATCATAAAGTGCTTGCATAAGACTTGCTTTTGAATGAGCAGTATAAGTTTCACCGATATGTTTATCTAATATAGGGTAAGGAGTGTTCTTTGCATTGTCATTAGCGCTTTTTTGACCTGTTGAATAAGGAGGATTACCAAAAATCACTTCAATATTTAGATTTTTCTGATGTTCTAAATATTCACTGTTTTCTTTAAACAATTTTTGCAGCAGATTTTTCTCTTCAAGCATCTGAAACGTATCGGTTAAACCAATATGCTTAAAGGGGATATACTCTCCTTTCATAAGACTATGATAGGTTGATTCAATATTAATCGCTGCTATGTAATAGGCTAAAAGAACAATCTCATTGGCATGGATATCATGACGGAACTTATATTCCATATCCTCTGATTTTATCAGATTGGATTGCAAAAGCCTTGTGATAAAGGTACCGGTACCTGTAAAGGGGTCAAGAATAGAGACACCTCGTGATCCCAAGCTCTTGCCAAATTCCTTGCGTAAAACATCATCAACAGAGTGAATAATAAAATCCACAACCTCAACAGGGGTATAAACAATGCCAAGCCTATCCGTGGTCTTTTTGAACGCTTTGGCAAAAAAACTTTCATAAAGAGTAATGATGAGATTTTGTCTTGCTTGCGGGGTGGTAATACCAGAAGCACGTAATTTCACACTTTCATAGAATTCTTTAAGCTCTTTTGTCTCCTCTTCAATATTTGTCTTGTCTAATTCCTTTAAGATCTTATCCATTGCTTGTGAGATGGCATTGTTTTGAACAAATTGATTGCCATCAAATAAAACTTCAAACACAGGACGCGTGACAAGATGCTGCGCTAACATCTCAATCGCTTCCTCTTGTTTGATATCACTGTTTAAGTTGTTTTTTAATTCTTCGTGAAACGCATCAAACGCACGGCGTGCTTCGCTTGTCTCATCAGCAAGCATATTTTGCAGGCGATTGATATGATTTTGCGCAATCTCAGCAACATTACCAGCCCAGTTACCCCAATAATCGGTAATGGCAAATTTCTTGGCAAGGAGTGTTTTAAGGGCATTGGGAAATTCAAAACAAAAGGAGTAGTTTTTTTCTTCTGTATTGCTCTTAGAAGGTTTATAGGCTGGGTTTTCAATTTCCAGTCCCATGTGTTCTGATTTTTCAGGGAATAAGCGTTGATCCTCAACCGCAGTCATACTGTCTAAGGCAAGAATTTCTAGGGTATGACTTACATCTTGCCCTAAAATCATCTGGTTAAGGGTTATCTCAAAATTCTCATCATGGGCAAGCAGAGCATTAATCACTTGCCAAACAACCTTGTATCTCTTGTTGTGTCTTAAAGCCTGTTCAGCAGAAATCCCCGCAGGAACACCAACCGGCAAAATGATATAACCCCTTTTCTTATTGGGAGCACGGCGCATAACACGCCCCACTGCTTGTATCACATCCACTTGGCTATTGCGCGGGTGTAAAAACATCACCGCATCAAGAGCAGGCACATCCACACCTTCTGAGAGACAACGAACATTGGTTAACACACGGCAAGTATTGTCCCCCGCATCTTCTTTTAACCAATCTAGGAGTTCATTGCGTCGTTTTGCACTAAAAGACCCGTTAATATGGTCAAATGTACAATCAAGAGGAGGTGTCTCTTTACGGCTCTCATAAAGAGCACGCAATTTGTTCTGAAGTTTTTTAGAATTGAATACTCTACAGATGTGTTGAGAGGTTTCAATATCTTTACAAAAAGCCAAAGCACGGCGCATGGGATGAGGGTCATCACCAAGATCAACTTTCAGGTCGATTTTACTCAGAGCTTGGTAACAACCTATCAGCTTGGTTTCATCATCAAGAGGGAGTTCATAATTGTCATCGGTCATAAGATGTTGCGTTGATTGAGTCACTGCTTCTTCATCAACACCCAAGACAATAATCTTATAAGGTGCTAACAATTCATTCTTAACGGCTTTTGAGAAGGTATAAGTATAAAGGGTTTTTCCATAGAAATCTTCATCATCCATAGAAGCCAGCACGGCATTAACCTCATTGGCTTGTCTTTTCTGGTTATCAGCAAAGATCTTTGGAGTTGCTGTCATGTAGAGGCGTTTTTTGCCCTTAACAATGCTGTTATCATGAACTTTGATAAACTCAGATTCATTGTCTATTCCTAATGACGTCCCCGTAGTTCTATGGGCTTCATCACAGATGATCAGATCAAATTCAGGTAAATCATAGTTCTTTTGTGCATCGGATATCACTTGTATCGAATGATAAGTCGAAAACACCACAGTCATCACATTAGGAGAAGTCTTATTGGCTTTGCTAGCAAGTTCTTTTGCATCTGTTGTAGCAGGCAGGACAAGATCAGATGCGTCAAAATCAGCAGCATCCTCTTGGTTTTTACGCCGCTTGCCAACTTGTGTATCAGAACACACCGCAAAAGAACGCAATGGGATTTGTGCATCTGTTGTCCATTCTCTGATGGTTTGTGACATAAGAGCAAGAGAAGGGACTAAAAACAAAACACGCTTGCCTTGACCAGCAAGAGTTTCTGCTATCTTAAGACTTGTAAAGGTTTTACCTGTTCCACAAGCCATAATCAGCTTGCCACGGTCTGCTTCTTGTAAACCCTTACAAACAGCGTCCAGTGCTTCTATCTGATGATCTAAAAGCTTTTTCTTCTTTTGCTCTTTAAGAACAACATCCCCTTTTTCTTCAAAGGCACTCCAATCGATTTGACTTTTTTCGAGATCAAACAGATTAATCTGTTGAATACGGATTTCTTGTCCTTCACAGGTATGAGAAGCATTATCACTCCAATCATTTTCGGTACTATCGATAAGAATGCGACGGGAGAAGATCTTTTTCCCAGAGGCAGCAATAAAGCTATCAATATCTTCTTTTTTAATGCAATGAGAGGCGTCATAGCATTTGCATTGGATGGCAGCATAGCTTTCTTGATCACGGATTTTAGCGACTAAATCAATGCCAATATCCCGACCATCTTCACCACGCTCTTTCGCCCAATCGCAATAGGTTTGAACCTTTTCGTATTCTTGGCATTGCAGCGGGTCATGGGTCAAGTAAACCATGACAAGGTTTTCGAAAAGAGTACCTAATTCACGGGGCGATTGTGCTTTATTACGATAAGATTGTAAGAGAGAGCGTAAAGAAGATTGTTTCTTATCAGAATTGAGAGATTGAGACATTATTCAATAAACTCCATTGCCTTATGAGACTCAAAAAATCACAATGGCGTTTCATAAATACATTTAGAACAAATATCGAGTACCCAATAAACCAAAATGGCGCGAAAACCTATCAAATGCGTCAAAAAAATTTACAAGATGCAATTATAAACAGCCTATAAACAGCAAAGTAGTAAAATTTACTATTCGTTTTATGGAAATAAAAACAAATGCGAATCGTGTTTTAAGAGATCAAAATGATTGTTTCGAAGTGTTTTATGATCTCAAAATATCATAACAATTGTCTATTAAAATTTACCGACAAAAATTGACAAAACAGACAAAACTCAAATCACTGATGGTCTATCTTACTCACATGGCTTTTATGCATTGGATTGCAAAAATTTGTATAATGCTAACCTATTGAAATAGAATGTTTTTATTTTTTCTCTCAATTTTTTTAAATAGGAGGGGGGGTAAATCAACAGACAAAACTGTCAAAAGAGACAAAACTCTTTTTACAAAAGAATTCTGATCATTTCCTTTGCAGAAGGTTACCTAACAGAATGCCATTGAAAAGAGTTTTGCAAAATTGTTTTGAGAAGCTTTAAAAGAGCTTTCTTCATTGCTTAATACTCTGATTTTTTACCAAAGGATGCCATTCATAGCGTATGGTAGAACGACCGCCTTTTTGCTCCTTGTCATCACAGATTTTACGAAGATAGTTGCAACGGCATAAAACATCTAAAGCTGTTTTAACGGCTTCTTTGTCTTTTAAATGCGTCCAGCAGCGTCTGTAGATATCACGAGCAGTAAAAACCTCAGGTAAGCAATTACAACGCTCTATAAGCAAATTTGCACGCTCTGTTGTTAAGCTATCATCCGCCGCATAAAGACGTTTCGCATGACTTAACAAATAGGTTTCCCAACGCAAGGCTGTTTGAAGGGCTTCTTTATTGATTTCAAAACGACCACCTTCGACAAGTTCAAAAATCAAAGCAAGACTTACTATGGTTTTGTCCATTTTTGCACAATGGGATTGCAAAGCTTCAGAGAGATCATCCCTTCTGATCGCTTTCTGATGATTTTCCCACCACTCACTAAACATCTCTTGTGCATCGGGAGAAAAACGCATGGTCGTTGGATGTTGAGAAGATCCTACCGGTTTATCATAAAGCGAACGAAACACTTTTTCATAAGCTTCCCATGCCTTTTGATTGGGATATTCATCCCTCCATTCTCTCTCTTTATTGTTATCGGGCCATACCATCAGTTGAAACCGTTGCAATAAACCATCATCGTTTATCCCACGGTTTATCGCTTGTACAATAGGAATAATCCGAGAAGGTTGAATGCCTCCTATAATGGAAAGTGTTGCATTGGGAATATAAATTGTTCCACGTTCTATACGGTCATAGGTATAAGGAGAATTTCCATTAAAAGCCGTTAGATAAAAAGAACGGTCAGTCTGATATTCCTTTCTTTCCATATTAGCTAAAAAACCAGAAAGTTCATCGCGGACCATTAATAACCCGCGCGGGTTTTCTCTCAGTAATTCTCCAAGCTTTTCAACCGTTGCATCATTGACGAGAAGACGTCGTTTAACAAGAGTTTCATCCTCACTTTCTTGATCTTCAAGAGGTTCATTAAGAAGAGCGATAGCTTGTTGCTTGTTTTTATTTTTAAAAGCTTTTCGGGCTTGTTTTTTCTTTTCTTGTCTCTCTAATTCAATGAGAAGATTTTTTGTCTCTTTCTGTTTTTTCTGTTTACGCCATTGTTGATACCATTCATTTTGAAAGGAATAAAGAGGAGCGAGAGCGGCTTGCATATCAGGTGTTTTGAGAGTTGCAGATCGCCCGATAATGGCGCCCCATAGATTAGGGACAATTTTCCAATTGTGCGTATTTTGTTTTGGAGCAATGCGAATTCCATTGCCAATCAGGGCAGCTAACCCACACAGAGCCGAGACAGCAATAAAATCGAGAGAAGATTGTTGGCATTCAGCCACGTCATAAATATAGTCTCGTAAAGTTGAAGGCATTTGTTCGGGGTGAAAAGGTTCAACCGGTAAAAGCGCTTTGTTTATCGGTTTTAATTCGCCCCATCCCATTTGTTGCAAAGCCTGTTCATAAGGAATGGCTTGTAAACAGGGATGCTCCTTTAAAGAGACAGGGGTGTTATCGTTATCAGTATTATTTACAGAACTATTTTCATTGTTTTCTAGAATATTTTTTGTCATTTTTTTAGCTTTCATAATTGAATAATAAAATGTTGAAGTCAGAGCCATGGGGAGCTTGCATCATCAAGACTTCAAAGCCTTGGCATTGCGCACGGGCAGCAAGCATCCATTGTCTTGTAAAAAGGTTCTATGGATTGCAAAGGAGCCACCACCCTCAACAAGAGCAACCAACGCGGGGATGTTTTTCCCAGAGGGATGGGGGCAGTTGCTATGAAAGCGTAAACTAGGGAGGCAAGTTACAAGTGATACCACGCTTGCGTAAATAAAGCTCTGCTATGGTCTCTTTAAAAGAATATAGAGCTAAACTAGGCACTTGATCATCATGGGCAGGGCAGCGGGCTAGTCCATAAGCACCATGCCAGACACCCCGCAAGGCATTTGTAATGCCCCGAGCATTTATAAAATGATACATTTTTCTTGTCCTTAGACGTTGCGTCACAGGACGGGTTTTGCTATTTTCAATTTACGATAATTTGAGAAAGCCTTGTCCGTCCTTACGTGACAAGGTTTTTTTATGCCACATCACTGAGATGTTGACGTTGTGTTTTGGCTTTTTCAATCACATTCATCAGATCCGATTTTAACCAACGCGATAAAGAACCAAACTTTAAGGGCTTTGGTAAAGATCCATTGGTGACATGGCGACGGAATGTTGAAACGCTTATATGCAATAATTTTGCACTTTCGCGGTCTGTAAGAAGAACATCATTTTCAGTCATAACTAAATCCTTTCAATCTAAAAAGAGTAACAAATCATAAGTATTTATTAACCATATTTTATTGAGATTTGAAAGTAAGTTTAATCATAAAAAAACAGTACTTTATGATGTATTTTCTCATTTGATAATTTATGAGTCTTATTGAAACGGAATGAGAGAACGAAGAGAGAAAGTTATCCACAGATAATGGAATAAAAATGGGGTACAAGCCCCCATCTTTTAAGATTTGCTCGTGACATAAGCCGCCCATTTATCCATATAAACACGGCGCTGTTCTAAATAATCAGTACGACGATAAGCACGTTCTACTTTACCCCCGACGGTATGACTTAGAATGGTTTCTGCGACCTCAAAAGGGGCATCGGTTGTTTCAGCTAACCAATCGCGTAAACTAGAGCGAAAACCATGGGGACAAGCATCAAGTCCAGTTTGTTTCATATATTTTGACATGCAAGTATCAGCAAGGGGACCACGACCTTTTGCAGAAAAGAAGAAATCATTACGAGACAGCAAACGCGCTTGTTTCAAAATTTCCAATGCTTCTGTTGATAAAGGTACGCGAAACTCTGTTGTAGTATCAAGCCTTCCTTTCATATTTTCAGCAGGGATGGTCCATATATCATCTTCAACTTGATCTTTATGGATATGACGCAAAGGATAGGTACGAACACCTGTAAGAATAAGTAAACGCAAAGCTAGATGTGTCATGGTTGTTGTTTCGCAAAGTGTTTTGTAAAAAGCCGGTATATCTTTCCAATCCATTGCAGGTCTATTTTGCGTTTTATGGCGTTGTTTTCCTAGGAGCGCGCGTGCTTTTTCTGTAGCCTGTAAATCAACATCCAAACCCAAGGCAGCAGCATGTTTGAAACAAATATTGAGGCGATTAAGAGCCTGTATAGCTGTTCCAGCTTTTGTATGCCAGATGGGAGCAAGCGTATTGCGTATATCGGTTTGTGTAATTTCTGAAACCGGCATACAACCTAATTTAGGGAGGATATGAAGTTTTAAAGGTGAAAACCACTCACCATTTTTACCATCTCCTTTTAATTCTGCTTTGCGACTTTCAAAAGCATCCAAAGCAATATCTTTTAGATAATGAAGATTACGCATTGCCTCACGTTTTTGCTTTTCACGTTCTTTAATGGGGTCACGACCTTCTTGTAAAACAGAACGCCACTCAGTTGCCAATTCACGTGCTTTTTTTAAAGAGACATTTCTTAAAGCACCCAATCCCATTTCACGACGCCGCCCGTGGATGGTATAACGTAAAAGCCATTGAGCACCCCCATCTTTACGCTTATGAAGTAACAAGCCAGCACCATCATTATATTTGCCAGCCCCCAATGTTGCGACAGCCCTTGCATTAAGACGATTCATTAAAGGCATTTTTGCTCCTTTCTAAACTGTTTTTTACCCACACACCAACCCCACTTATGACGTGCAAATAAGTGACTTTAATTGATTGAACATAATATGATTTGAATTGAGAGAATCTTACAATATTCGGGGGTCTCATTCAATATGCAAAACAGTAAATTATCATTATAAATCAATACGTTGTCTTACATGAGAAGGAATATAATGATGGTAGATGAACATTGTCTTCCCTTACGTCGAAGAGGGCGGAAAAAAGGGGCTTTGAATAAAACAACAAGGCGGTTTAATGAGGCTCTTCTTACTGCTGCTGAGCAAGGCGGATAGCACTATGGTGAGGATGGGCTGGTTTCTTATCTGCAATATCATGCTCTCAATAATCCTGTGCTTTTTTTTCGCTTCTTGCGAAGGTTTTACCTCTGCAAGTGACCGGAGAGGCTGGGGGTGAGGTTAAAGGTGATGCGCTACTTCGCGTGTTGAAATTGTGCCCGTGATTACAAAAAATGCGGTTACAAAAAATGCGGTTGCAAAAGATGTGGTGCTTGACGAAGATTTGTGAGGCGGCTGGCTGGGTGAGAGTTACCGTGTTAGTGAAAGAGGTGTTTGGAGAGCGTCGTGATGGTGTCGTGGGTGCGTGAGGACGTGGTGGTGAAGGTTCGTGTTGATTGAGAGTGTAGTGGCGGTGTTGGCAATGATGTCTGTCTGTCCGTTACTGAAGAGGTTGGAGGTAATGCGCTACTTCGCGTGTTGAAATTGTGCCCGTGGTTACAAAAAATGCGGTTGCAAAAGATGCTGTTGCAAAAGATGCGGCGCTTGACGAAGGTTCATGAGGTGGCTGGCTGGGTGTGAGATAGTGTGCCATGGTGGTGAGGTATTTGGAGAGCGCCGTGATGGTGGCGTGTGGTACGTGAGGACGCGGTGGTGAAGGTTCGTGTTGATTGAGAGCGTAGTGGCGGTGTTGGCAATGATGTCTGTCTGTCCGTTACTGAAGAGGTTGGAGGTAATGCGCTCTTTCTCATGTTAGGATTGTGCCCGTGGTTGCAAAAGATGCGGCGCTTGACGAAGATTTGTGAGGCGGCTGGCTGGGTGTGAGATAGTGTGCCATGGTGGTGAGAGGTATTTGGGGAGCGCCATGATGGTGACGTGGGTGCTTGAGGACGGTGGTGGTGTTGGCAATGATGTTTGTCTGTCCGTTACTGAAGAGGTTGGAGGTAATGCGCTACTTCGCGTGTTGAAATTGTGCCCGTGGTTACAAAAAATGCGGTTGCAAAAGATGCCGTTACAAAAGATGCGGCGCTTGACGAAGGTTCATAAGGCGGCTGGCTGGGTGAGGGTTTGTCTGGTGGTGAAGGGGAGTGGTTGGAGAGCGTCGTGATGGTGACGTGTGGTGCTTGAGGACGGTGGTGGTGGTGAAAGAGGTGGTTGGAGGTAATGCGCTCTTTCTCATGTTAGGATTATGCCGGTGGTTGCAAAAGATATGATTGCAAAAGATGTGGTGCTTGAAGAAGGGCTGATGAGGTGGTTCCTTGTGTAGAGCCCATCATGGTAGAGAATTGGGATGATTAGGGGGAGCACCGTGATGATGACGTGTGGTGCTTGAGGACGTGGTGGTGAAAGAGCTGTTTCGAAAGCGCCTATAAAAAACAAAAAATGATGATGGAAACACAAAAAACTTGACAAGGTAAATCTCACGAGGTATCATAATGATACAATCCGAATTGTGCGTTTTTAACAAAGAGGATGAAATAAGGGGGGAGAATAAAAGGGGTAAGTAGAATAAAAGGAATAAAAGATAAGAGGGCGGTGGGTAACCAAGAAGACCTCTTGTTATGTGAGAAAAAATTCCTTTAAAATGCTTCTTTGCCTTTAAAATGTTCCTTTGAGAGTGCCGTATTTAAAGAGAATATGCTACTCCCCTGAGGGACAGGCCTTGAGGGATAGAATTTACGGGGATAGAATTCACAAAGGCATTTGGTGAAATCTTTTAAAAGTGCTCTTGTAAAAATTAAAAATGCTCTTGTAGAAAAATATGTGTGAAGTGTAAATTGGTGACATGTAAAAAAACCTCGTAAAGAGGGATGTTTTTTGTCTTTTACCTAGAGTCTGTTTTCCGGCGTCTGCAAATTCTCAGATCTCGTGTTTTCAAATCTTGTGTTCGTCTAATAATAACTTGCTAGAAGCCATAATAATAACTTGCCAGAATGGTAAATTATGTACTCTCTAAGAGAAAAATGGTAGCGGCAGGGAATGGTTCGTTTCAAAACCTCATTTGATAATCTAGCGAATTTTATTGCTTGAGCAGCGAGTGTATGCGTAAACTCGATAGGAGCATCAATGCATTTTTGTGAGGTTCAAAAATTTGCTGCTCGAGGGTTTGCTGCTTAAGGGTTTGCTGCTTAAGGGTTTGCTGCTTAAGGGCTTGAAGACTTGAGGATTTGTAAGGGAGGTCTTTTTGCAAAAGGGGAGACCTTTAAAAAAGTCCCTAAAAAAATCCCCTTAAATTTTTGTTTGATGATCCATTTTGTTCATCCTTTGGCTTGGTGACTTTGCTGTATATTTAAGCAAAGAAGGGGGGATGAGGGTAAGTTTTTTGCGTTTTTTATGAGAGAAATCTCTTTTTGTTTTCTCGCAGATGTCTTTTCTTTTTAAAGAGTGTTCTTCTCTTGCTTTTTTTACCTTTTATGCCTCCTTGGTTGAGGATGAAAAGAAAAATTGAGCTCTTTCTTTAAAGAACAAAGAGAATGATCGTAAGAAGAGCGAGAAGCTTGTAATAAATAAGGCATAAAGACTTGCACTCAATTACCACGCCAAAGGATGAGCAAAGTGGAGCATCAGAGTGCCTACGCTCGTCCAATGACTTTTATCTTTTAATCATTTGCTCTTTTCACAAAAGGATTGTGATTGTTTTTGAAATTCTGGGGCTGATTTTTACACTCTTTTTTATGTCGTAGGATGCACTTTTCTTTATTTGAAGGAACATCATGATGGCAGATGAACATTCTCTTCCTTTACGCCGAAGAGGGCGGAAAAAAGGGGCTTTGAATAAAACAACAAAGCGCTTTAATGAAGCTCTTCTTACTGCTGCTGAACAAGCTGGATATCACTATGGTGAGGATGGGCTGGTCTCTTATCTTCAATACCATGCCCTCAATAACCCTGTGCCTTTTTTTTCGCTTCTCGCAAAGGTTTTGCCTTTGCAAGTTACTGGAGAGGCTGGAGGCGATGTTAAAGCCGTTTCACGTGTTGAAATTGTACCAGTGATTGCAAAAGGTGCTGTTACAAAAGATGCGGTGCTTGAAGAAGATGCATGAGGCGGTTGTCTATATGAGGGCGTGCTGCCGTGGGGAATTAGGGTCTTTGGAGAGAGTTGCGGTGGCGAAGTGTGATGTTTGAGGGCGCCGTGTGGAAGTTTGTACTGATTGAAAGCTTCGTGGTGGTTTTGGCAATGATGGCTGTATGTTCGCTGCTGGAGAGGCTGGAGGCGATGGGCTGTTTTGCGTGTTGAGATTGTGCCGGTGAGTGCAAAAGGTGCTGTTGCAAAAGATGCGGCGCTTGAAGAAGATGCATGAGGCGGCTGACTGGATGTAAGAGTTGCCGTGGTGGAGATGAGGGTGTTTGAAAGAGCGCTGTGGTGGTGGCGAAGTGTTGATGCTTGAGGGCGCCCGTGTGGTGGTGTGTTCTTGAGATTTTTACTGTCTGAGGTTGCTAGTAGCTGAAATTTGTAGTGTTTGAGGTTTTATGACAACGGCGCAAATTGCTCTTATTCCAAAGTTGCTTCCTGTTTTTGCTGGAAAAGCTGATGTGCGGGCGGCTTGGGGAGGACGAGGGTCTGGAAAAACACGTTCCTTTGCCCTCATGTCTGCTGTGGTTGGATATCGGCATGGGAAAGCAGGCGAACGGGGAATTATTCTGTGTGCGCGGCAATTTCAAAATTCACTCAATGAAAGCTCATTGGAAGAAATTAAGCGGGCTATAGAAACCTACCCTTTTTTGCAAGATTATTATGAAATTGGCGATAAATATATTAAGTCAAAAGATGGACGTATCGTTTATGTCTTCGCTGGTCTTGATCGTAATATCGCAAGTATTAAATCAATGGGGCGGGTGTTCCTCTGTTGGGTGGATGAGGCGGAACCGGTGACGGAAACCGCTTGGCAAACCCTCATTCCAACTTTGCGCGAAGAAGGAAAAGATTGGAATGCCGAATTATGGGTAACATGGAACCCGTGTCGGGAAAATGCCCCCGTCGAACAACGTTTCCGAAATGTTGATGATCCCAATATTAAAGGGGCTGAAATTAATTGGCGGGATAATCCGCAATTTCCTGAAAAATTAAATCGAGACCGAAAAGCCGATTTAGCACAACGACCGGAGCAGTATAATCATATTTGGGAAGGCGAATATCTGCAAGCTGTGCAAGGGGCTTATTACCAAAAAGCACTGCTGGAAGCCGAACAGGAGGGGCGGATTACCACTGTTCCACGTGATCCGCTGATGCAGGTCAAAATCTTTTGGGATATCGGCGGAACAGGGGCAAAGGCAGATGCTACAGCTTTATGGGTGGCGCAATTTGTTGGGCGGGAAATTCGTGTCCTTGATTATTATGAAGCGCAGGGACAGCCCCTCTCAGAGCATGTGGGATGGGTGTTTCAAAGGGGATATGATAAGGCTTTGATGGTCTTGCCCCATGATGGCGCTACCAAAGATCGGGTTTATAATGTTAGTTTTGAAAGCGCCCTCCAACAGGCGGGGTTTCAAACCAAAGTTATTCCTAATCAAGGGGTGGGGGCTGTCAAAATGCGCATCGAAGCCGTAAGGCGATTGTTTCCCGCCATATGGTTTAATCGCGAAACAACCCATGCGGGGCGAAAAGCCCTCGCTTGGTATCACGAAAGGCGTGATGAACAACGCAATATCGGATTGGGTGCTGAACATGACTGGGCAAGCCATGGGGCCGATAGCTTCGGACTCATGTGTGTGGCTTATGAACAACCACAGACCAGACCTAGAAAAAGTGTTTATCGCTCGTTTCAACATTCTCAAACTTCATGGATGGCTTTTTAAATGAATATTTCTACCAATTCTTTTGATCCCTTGGAGACCGTTGAAAATCAGGCGCTCTTTAAAAAACTCGTGGGCTGGTATCATGATGATATTGCCCATGTCGAACAGTGGCGAAAAAATGCCCAAGAAGACTATGATTTTTATAATGGGCGCCAATGGAATGAACAAGATCTTGCCGTGTTGCGCGAACAAAACAGACCCGTCATGACCTTTAACCGGATTGCCCCTTTGATCAATGCGGTGATTGGTACAGAGCGCAATAACAAAAGACAAGTGCAATTTATTCCACGGCAAGAAGGTGCGGCTTTTGCCAACCAGATCCTCACCGGGGCTGCCGAATGGTTTCGTGATGAGGCTGGGGGAGAGTATGAGGATTCCGATGCTTTTCAAGATGCTATCATTTGCGGAATGGGTTGGACGGATACGCGCCTTGATTATGAAGAAGATCCGCAAGGAAAACCCGTCATTGCACGATTAGATCCCATGAAAATGGTCTGGGATGCAAGTGCGGTGAAACCAAATCTCATTGATGCACAACACTTGTGGTATATTGATGAAAAACCTTTGGATGTTGCGAGGGAAATGTTCCCGCATGTCCATTGGAGTGATCTGAATGCCGATTGGGTGAAAAATCATACATTTTTCCACCAAACAAACAATGGCAATACGCAAAGCTATTGTGGAGAGGGCGAGGCGGAGAGCAGTTATCAACGTCCTAAAATGGTCACATTGGCTGAATGTCGTTGGTTTGAACGCGAAGTTGTTTATAAAGTTCTCGATCCATTGAGTGGAAAATTTACCGATTATACGGAACAAGAGTTTCAAAAACTAAGCAAAGATTTTCCTGGCATTCAAGCAACACGATTGATGAGAAAAGTTGTCAAACGTGCCTTTTTGGGAAAAAAATTGCTCGAAGCACCCGATAAGCCTTTGGTACCACCTCACCAATTGGGCTGGGAATGTATTACCGGAACGTTCGATAAGTTAAGCCGGCAATTTTATGGGATTGTGAAACCTACAAAAGATCCACAACGCTGGGCAAATAAATATTTTAGTCAAGTGATGCATTTGCTTAATAGCCAATCAAAAGGTGGAATTATGGCTGAACGCGATGCTTTTGATGATGATCGTCAAGCCGTGGAAAGCTGGGCGCGTGCCGATAGCATTACTTGGTTGAAAAGTGGGGCGGTCGCGGGGGGAAGAATCCAGCCTAAACCGGTGGCGCAATTTCCGCAAGGCTTCTTCCAGCTGTTTAATGAAGCAAAGAGTGCACTCGAACAAGTGACTGGATTGTCTTCTGAATTTATTGGAACAAGGGCGGTTAACCAACCTGGAATTCTTGAACAACAACGCAGGCAGTCTTCACTCAATTTGTTGGCTGCTTTCTTTGATGGTTTACGGCGTTATCGCCAACGACAGGGTAAAATTATTCTCTATCTTATTCAAAATTACCTTTCTGATGGGCGTTTGGTGCGTATTGCTGGTGACGAAAACGCCCAATATGTGCCGCTAACACGAGAAATGATCACAAGTTTGGAATATGATATTGTCGTTGATGATGCACCGACAAGCCTTAATGAAAAAGAGCGGACATTCGCAATTATTATGCAATTGCTTCCTTTGATGCAAAATTTCGCAACACCAGAGATTATGCTCGATCTGTTACGCTATTCACCTTTGCCTGCATCACTGATCCACAAAATTGCCATCAAGACGCAAAGGCAAAGTTTAGAGGAGCAGAATGCTGCTTCACTGGGGGATGCTGATGCTGGAGCGGGAATGCCTGCAAATGTTGATGTCGAAAACATGGTACAGGCTCTTTTGCAAAGAGCCAATGGGCAAGAGTAAAGGACTGTCTTCGAAAAGAGAGCCTCTAAAGTGCACATGCAAAGCCTAGAGGAGCAAAGTGTTCCGTGCGAGAGGGGGGCATGCTGGAGAAATGCTTGGGGGTATCAGGGAATAGAGCCGTTGGTGTAGGCTTTTTGCAAAGAGTACATGTGTGAAGGTAATGGCGCTCTTCGTGTAAGCGAGGGATCATGCTGGGGAAATGCTTGGGGGCATGAAGGAACTGAGCCGTTGGTGTAGGCTCTTTTGCAAAGAACACAGGTGTAAAAAGGAATGGCGCTCTTCGAAAAAAGATCATTTTATTGTTTGAAAAAGAAAAGGCTAAAAATATGAATCAAGAACATTTAACACCAGCAGAACAAAAGCAATTGCAACAGGGAGGGCTTTCAGGAGTTGGACAGCAAGAAGAAAGCCAACTTGGAGCGGGGGAAAAGGCAAAAACTCTGGAAGAAAATTTTCAAGCGTATTCAAATGGATATCAACAACAGCGGTCATTGCAAGAAAAGACACAAGAAGAGATACAAGAAGAAACTCTGGCAAAAGATGTTCAAAAGCTACTCGCAGGTGAGACACCTCCAGATCCAAAAGAAGATTTTATGGGCTATATACAATGGTTGGGGAAAGCACTCTATAAACAAGGGGCGCTGCTCTCTGAACAATCCCCTTCTTCTGAACAATCTTCTGCTAATGTTCCTGAAGCAGAGCAGTTGCATAATTTCTATCAGCAATCTGTTACGAGTGTTAAACAGAAGTATCATGATTTTGATGAAGCCGCCGATTTTATTTATGATACGCGCGCTAAGCAGCTGGCGGCTTATGCTTCGCTCTATCCTGAAATGGCAGATCCAAATGTTGTCGATGTGTTGATTGGTAATGAATTGAAGCAAATCGTGCAAGATTGTGCGAGAAAAAAACAGAATCCTGGTGAAGTAATCTACTCTATTGCACAAAAAATTGGCTATACAAGCGCTGCAAATAATCTTGGTGAAAATTTGCAGGAAAGACAAAATTCCGCACGCACACTTGCTGCTTATAACGGTTTGACGCCAAGTGGTCCTATTTCTTTGGATATGATCGATAAGATGTCGGAGGTAGAATTTAGTCATTGGGTGAGTGAACCCAAAAATAAAGCTGCTTTTAACCGCTTAATGGGTGGAGGAGAGCTTTAAAACAGAACGGAAAGGGAGCTTCAGATAAAATAAGGGCTCTTGAAGCGGATTTTTGTAAAAAAGGCTAACGGCAATGAGGGATTTTGAATGCACAAACGCATGGAGAAAATCCCTCAAAGAGACACGCGTTCGTTATGAAACAAGGGCGCGTTATTTAAAAAGAGCATCATGTAAAATAAATCATAAAATGAATGGGCTATCCTTATATACGAGAAAAGAGAAGTGTTCCTTTTAAAACCTTTTTGCTTTTTTTGTTCGGGGGATGGAGAGCTCTAAAGTGGTCGTTGTGAAGAGAACCTAGATAAAAATGGGAACTCTTGATGCCGATAGCGGTGAAAAAACACAAAGAGAATAAGGCGGAGATCTTCTTTGAACGCAACAGCGCGGTGAGAAGAGCCCGCAAAGGGGGAGATGTAGACTTTCAACACATAGTACACAAAATATGCAACAAAAAATCCACCCTCTGAAAATGAGAAAAGTGGAATTCCAATAGCCGGTAAATGCCCGGCTTTTTTTATATCAACAAACTTTTAGAGGATAAAATGACCGTAACTTATATCGGAATTAATGACCCAATGGCAGTGCGCTCATGGTCTAAACTATTGAACCAGGAAGTTTCAAAGGCAATTCCTATTGCACCATTGATTGGCAATGATTCCAACAGTATCGTCCAATTGAAAGATGAAACAACCAAAGCAAGTGGAGATGCTATTAGCTTCGGCTTGCGCGTACAGCTGCTTGGTGAGGGGGTGAGTGAAGGACAGGCTCTCGAAGGCAATGAAGAAGCCCTCCAATTTCTCAATGACCGTTTGGCAATCAATGAACTCGTTCATGCTGTTCGCGTCAAAAATGAAGGCACTATTGATCAGCAACGTATCCTTCATGATTTGCGTACCGAAGCCAAAAATGGCTTGGTTGATTGGTATGCTGATCGCTTGAGTATGATGTTCTTTATTCAAGTGTGCGGATATACCGCAAAAACGCTTAACTTTGAAGGACGCTCTATTACACTCAAACCTGTGCATTATGGGTTTAATACGCCAACCGCACCAACCGATAAACGCATTGTGCGCCCCAATGGAAAAACAAAAGATGAAGATTTGAAAGAAAATGATGTCTTTGATCTCAAGTTGATTGATAAAGCCGTTGAACGTGCGAAATTGGCAAATCCCAAAATTAGACCCGTGCGTATTGAGGGCGAAAATGTCTATGTGCTTTATCTGCATCCAACGCAAGTAACCCAATTGCGGACCAATACAGATGCCGGACAATGGCTGGATATTACCAAAGCTATCTATAGTGGAAGCCGTCTTAAAAATCCACTCTATGATGGATCGCTTGGCATGTATAACGGTGTCGTCTTGCGTGAAGCTGAACATGTTACCGAAGGTGTGGAATCTGGTACGACAAACAAGGCTGTGCCAAATGTGCGCCGCGCTGTTCTTTTGGGAGCGCAAAGTGCTGTCATCGCTTTCGGGAAAGACCGCGGGGCGACACGCTATAAATTGGTCGAAGAGCTGTTTGACTATGAACGTGAGTTCGGGGTGGCCGCTAAAACCATTATAGGAATGAAAAAAACCTGCTACAATTTGCCAGGAAGTAACCAAGGAACGCAAGATTTCGGTACTATCGTTATCCCAACCTATGGAGCACCTGCTTAAAGACGTTGCCCTAAAGTTACTGCGTGTATGTAAAAATTTTCCCCCAACACCCTTTTCGTTGGGGGGAAAGTAAAAGCATAATATTAAAAATGCTGCATAGATAAAGGATTATGATTGCCTATGACCATTCCATCCACTGATGCCAATGATCTTAATCACACATATTTGAGCCGTTCTAAAACATTTTCTCACATGGTGGCTCTTATTCAAGATGAAATTGATGATACAACAGCCGAATATTCTACGCAAATTCAAGACTCTATTGTGACCGCTTTGCGCTTGTGTGAACGTGAACCGCTCTTTTTTAATGAAACACTCAATGTAACAAAAGAAGCAACCTTTAAAACACAAAGTGGTAAAACGTGGTATGGGAAAGAACAGGGCGTTTTTATTGAAACAACAGGAGATTTAGAGGCTGTCTTTTTGGGAAGAGAGGCTGCAACACAAACGCCGTTGCTTTTTAAATCCGTTGAGGCATTGCAACAACAGTATGGAGAACAACCTCCACTGGGAAATCCTCTTTTTTATACCTACTGTGATCAAACAATAGGACTCTTTCCAACACCAAAACAGATTGAAACCATACGGCTTGTTTATGCACCTTTCCGTTTTGGCAATGAAGGGGTGTGTGAAGAAAATCCTTGGTTTATCCATGCCTTTGATCTTATTAAAGCGCGTGCAAAATATGAGCTCTACAAAAATATCCTTAAAGATCCTGAATATGCGGCTGTCTCTTTTAGAGACTATCAAGAACAGTTGCAAACTTTGCGATTTGAAACATCACGTCGCAAAGGGGCTGGAAATATTCTCTCAACACAATTCTAAAAGGTTTTTCATTGCCTCATGTTGAGTAGGTGGTGGATGATGAAGGGTTGTGGATGTTGATGGTGAGTTATTGAGGGCATTTCCTTTGCGGAAAGTTCTATGCTGTTCTCTTAAGATTTATGCTTTTATGAGAGCCTTGTGGACTGGCTCTTTTGGTGACAATAAAACAGCCTTGGCGATTTGAAACATCACACCGCAAAGGGGCTGGAAATATTCTCCCAACACAATTCTAAAAGGTTTTTCATTGCCTCATGTTGAGCAGGTGGTGGATGGTGAAGGGTTGTGGGTGTCGATGGTGGGCTGTTGAGGGCATTTCCTTTGCGGAAAGCTCGATGCTGCTTTCTTAAGAGTTATGCTTTTATGAGAGCCTCGTGGAGTGGCTCTTTTGGTGACAATAAAACAGCCTTGGCGATTTGAAATATCGCACCGCAAAGGGGCTGGAAATATTCTATTCATGGGGGGCGCAATGGCTTTTTTCCCAATCGCGGATTATCGACCTGATGTCGCTGACATCAATGGCATCTTTACTGATGAACTGATTAATGTATTGCCGGCCGATGGGTCCTATATCCCTATGCCAAGCTTTACACCTCTCTCAGAACCTTGTCCTGAGCGTATTTTAGGCGCTCTTGCTGTTAAAACAAAAAATGGGGTGTCTATTATTGTTGGGACACCACAAAAAATCTACCTGCTCGATAATACAACAATGCGGTGGAAAGATATTAGCCGAAAGGAAAGGCCCTATTTTGCCAATATTGATGCCCCATGGTCGTTCGCTTTGTTTGGTGATTATGTCATTGCTGTGAATGCCAATGATAAACCACAAGTGATTGATCTTAATCGTGACAAAAAATTTAGAAATTTGGGCGGGAATCCTCCGCAAGCAGGTATCGTGCGGGTGTGGGGGGATTTCGTCTGTCTGATGAAATTAACAGAGCATCCAAGACGCGTTCATTGGTCGGGGTTGAATGATGCTGAATTTTGGACCGTTGGAAAAAAAAGCTGCGATTATCAAGATTTTCCTGATGGCGGTTTCGTGCAAGGGGCTACCGAAACAACAAATCCAATCATCTTTATGCGCTCCGCTATTTATGCCGGATCTTTTATCCCGGGCTCTAAGATTATCTTCAGTTTCCAAAAAATACACGATAAACGGGGCGCAAAAAATGCCGAATCTATCGTTTGTCGAGGCGATCTTGCTTTCTTTGCTGATGAGGGCGGATTTTATCAGATGACCAATGAGGGACAGATTATACCTATCGGCTTTGAAAAAGTGGATAGAACGATGACAGCAAAATCGAATAGTAATAATCTCTACACGCTCTCTGCCGCTATCGATGGGGTTTATAATCGCGTTTATTGGATGATCAATACCGATGATACTGTGCAAAAACATATTTTACTCATTTATGATTGGGGGTTGCAAAAATGGACCAAAGCAACTGTAGACCTCAAAATGGTTTTGCCCATTTTCTTGGCTGGGACAACGCTCGAGGCTCTTGATCGCATTTCAAAAAATATTGATGATCTCTCCTTTTCTCTCGACAGTAAAGCTTGGAGAAATGAAGCACCTATTCTTGGTGCCTTTGATCATCAGGGGAGGCTCGGTTCCTTTTCTGGTAAGCCTATGGCTTGTGTGGTGACATCACAGGAGATGGGGCAAACAAATGGTATGATCACGCGGGTGAAAAACATTATGCCTCAAGTCAATAGTGGAGAGTTCACTTTGTCGGTGGGAATGCGTTTGCGCCAATCTCTTGAAGAGGAAACTGTTTGGTTGCCGGAAAAAAAGCCTTCTTATAATACAGGGCAAATTCATTCTCGTGCAAGGGCGCGTTTTTATCGCTTTAAATTGCGCATTCCTGAAGGCGTAAATTGGACGCATGTCACGGGATTCGATGTGGAATTGAAGGCTGCCGGCATGCGATAGAGCATGCCACTTAAGTAAAAATGCATGCGATAGAGCATGCCACTTAAGTAAAAATGCATGCGATAGAGCATGCCACTTAAGTAAAAATGCATGCGATAGAGCATGCCACTTAAATAAAAGAGTATGCGATAGAGTATGCCATTTAAATAAAGGAGTATGCGATAGAGCGTGTCATTTAAATAAAGGAGTATGCGTTAACGTGTGGGTGTATGAAGAAGGAGTGCGTGGTAGAGCATGGGTGCTTGAAAAGGGCATGTGGGTGCGTGTGGGCTTCTGAAGAAGGAGCGTGTGGTAGAGGGCATGGGTGCTTGAATGGAGCATGCGGGTGCGTGCTTTTTAATGGAAAGGGGCGGTGGTGTGCTTCTTCTTTTGAGAACACATTAAGGTGGTTTTATAAAAACAGCAGGTTTGTATGCTTCTTAAGGGGCAGGGGGGCTGTTTTAAAAGAAGGTGGGGAAATTTAAAATCATGACATGGCAACAGGAAAGCCAAAATCTTTATTCTGCTCATTTTACCGATCAATGGTCTTGGGAAAAAATAGCACCCTATCAAGAGGCTCTGAACGCAGCTTTGAAAAAATATGCCAAACGCTTTCCCGATGATGTCTGTTTGCAAAAAAAGAGCATGCAGGTGCTTGTGGGCGCCTGAAGAAGGAGTGCGTGGTAGGGCACGGGTACTTGAAAAGGGTGTGCGGGTGCGTGTGGGCGTCTGAAGAAAGAGTGCGTGGTAGGGCACGGGTGCTTGAAAAGAGCATGCGGGCGCGTGTGGGCGCCTGAAGAAGGAGTGCGTGGTAGAGTATGGGTGCTTGAAAAGAGCATGAGGGTGTGTGTTGGCGCCTGAAGAAGGAGCGCGTGGTAGAGCATGGGTGCTTGAAAAGGGTGTGCGGGCGTGTGTGGACGCCTGAAGAAGGAGTGCGTGGTAGAGTATGGGTGCTTGAAAAGAGCATGAGGGTGTGTGTTGGCGCCTGAAGAAGGAGCGCGTGGTAGGGCACGGGTACTTGAAAAGGGTGTGCGGGTGTGTGTTGGCGCCTGAAGAAGGAGTGTGTGGTAGAGCATGGGTGCTTGAAAAGAGCATGCGGGTGCGTGTGGGCGTCTGAAGAAGGAGTGCGTGGTAGGGCACGGGTGCTTGAAAAGGGTGTGCGGGCGTGTGGGCGTCTGAAGAAAGAGTGCGTGGTAGGGCACGGGTGCTTGAATGGAGCATGCGGGTGCGTGCTTTTTAATGGAAAGGGGCGGTGGTGTGCTTCTTCTTTTGAGAACACATTAAGGTGGTTTTATAAAAACAGCAGGTTTGTATGCTTCTTAAGGGGCAGGGGGCTTGACTTTAAAAGAAGGTGGGAAAATTCAAAATCATGACACGGCAACAGGAAAGCCAAAATCTTTATTCTGCTCATCTGACAGAGCAATGGTCTTGGGAAAAAATCGCACCCTACCAAGAGGCTTTGAATGCGGCTTTGAAAAAATATGCCAAACGCTTTCCCGATGATGTCTGTTTGCAAACAATTGCGCACGAACTGGCGAAAGGGCAAGCACAATTATGGCTGATCTTAAAAAATAAAACGCAGTTTAGTGCTTTTGCAATTACCAAGATTGAAATAACCCTTAACGGGGAAAAACGCGTTGTTCTCTCAGATCTTGCTGGAGAGGGAGGAACAAAATTGGTCCCATTGATTGAAAAGGTCGAACAATGGGCACAGTCAATTCATGCGAAGGAAATGCATATTTTGGGAAGATCTGGGTGGGCTAAAATGCTTGCTCGTCACGGATATTCTCGTGATCTTATTCATTATAGAAAGGTTCTCGTCCCATGAGAAAAAAAACAACACCTCAAGTGCAAACAACAACACAAACAAATGCTCCACCCGCGTGGGCTGCTGATATCTTTAAAAAAGCCAGTGCGCAAGCCCTTGATCTTTATAATAAAGGACAGGGTGGGAACGTTTATCAGGGAGAACGTGTTGCTGGTCTTGGCGATATGACAAAAAATGCCCTGACCGGTTTGGAAAGTGCTGCCCGCCAATATAACAATCCAGCATTGACACAGTGGTTTAATGGACCAACACAAAGTGCTACAAACCTCCTCAATATGGCAAAGGGAGACTGGATTGGAGGCAATAGTAAATTTAATGCTGCATTGCAAAATGCTTTGAATAAAACTTCTGATGCCATTAATCAGTCTATGTCGGGCGCGGGGCGATACGGCTCGGGTGCGCATACCGGTGTGCTCGCCGATGAACTTGGTGCTTTGGCGACAAATGCTGCTGCGCAACAATATAATCAAGATATCAACAATATGATGAATGCTAATCAGATGATTGATCATTCATTGCGCGATCAGGTTAATGCCGCTAATAATTATTATCAAGGGCAAAGCAATGCACAAGCCAATGCGTTGAAGGGCGGAATGATTCAAGATCTCAACCGTCAAAGTGCTTTGGATGCTGAGCGGCAAAAATGGGTCGAACAGGACAATCAAGGATGGAACCGATTAGAACAATTGCTCCGCGTGGGAACGCAGTCCGCTGGAAATTACGGAACAAAATCAGGAAAATCAATAACCATGCCTTCTGTTACAAAAGATCCATTGCGTGATGTACAGAAAGTGCTAGGACTTGTGGGGAGTATTTTAAGCCTTTGTGATGTGAGAGCGAAAGAAAATATCATCCCTGTTGGGGAGAAAAATGGCTATCCACTTTATCTCTTTAATTATAAGGGAGATCCACAATGCTATCGCGGCGTTCTTGCCCAAGATGTCTTGCGTTTAAATCCCGCCGCTGTTTTTGTCAATGCCAAGACAAAACTCTTACATGTCGATTATGATAAACTTGGCTTTCAAATGGAAAAAATAACACCGTTTAAAAAGAAAATAGCCGCTTTCTTTTCTGCTCTTTTTGCTCGTCTGCGCTTTTTGCAAAAAGGATATGTTCTATGAGTTCAATTTATGATTGGTCGCTTAAAGCATTCGAAAATGCCTATGCCGATGACAGTATAAACTGGGCAGAAGGACAACTGCCAAGTTCCGTCAATGATAGTGCGCGCGCTATGATGCAGCGCATCAAAGAATATTTATTCGATAATGGAGGTGGAATTGAAACAGAGTTTACCGTCGATGAGCATACAAACAGAACAGCTATTTGTTTAGTGACCAAATCGCCTTTCGAAGCTTATGTCAACGGTATTGTGGTGCGCTTTAAAGCACAAGGAGTGAATAAAGGGATAACAAATGTCGCGTTAAACAAATTACCCACAAGACCCGTTTATAAAATAACAACAGAAGGGATAGCACCACTTCAAGGAGGAGAAATTCAAAAGGGCGGACTTTATGAATTGGTCTATACCTGTGATATTGCTGGGAAAAATGCCGATGGTTGGTTTGTAACAAATCCTACCGTAAGCCTTCCTGAAACTCCATCCAACAACTCGCCTGAAATTGTACAACCTGGTTTTATCACCCTTTTTGCTATGAAAAATATCCCCGAAGGTTGGCTTGTCTGTGATGGTAAAGAATATTTACAAGAGGAATATCCAGATCTCTTCAAAGCAATTGGTAAATATTGGGGAAACACAAGAAATTCAGAAACATTCAAGGTCCCTTGTTTTCGTAATTTATCTGTTCCAAATCCACATGCTGACCCGTCTCTCTTGCGTACCATGCCAAAAGAAATATATTTAAAAAAGTTTCCTGATTTTGAAGTTGTTTATACTATTAAAACATGAAAACGGACTCTTTTGGTATCGCTGAAAAAGTCAAATATCGTTGAAAAAAGGCTTCGATTGGGTGTTTTTTCAGATACTTTTCAACATGTTATCGATGTCTGTTTGTCAAAGCGCACTGGTGTAAACAGGTCAAGTCGTTGATCTTACGCGCTCTTTCTTCTGTAACTCCTATCAATGAGGATATAGTATGGCACTTTTTCCCTTTTCTATCGCTGATATTGATGAACCGGAACAGATTCGCGTGGTTCTTTATGCCAGTGGACGAATGGGACATGCTCCGTTAAATGCATTGCTGAAAAAAAACGACCAAGATATCGAGGCTCTTGACAAAAAACTAAACAAAAATAGCACGCAATTGACCAAGCATATGGATGCTTTAGAACAGCAATTAAATGTTTTGAAACAGCAATTGGATGCTTTGGAACAGCAACTGAAAGAGAGCATGAAAGAGCTTAAGGATGGACAACAAAAGGCGCCATAAAGCAATCAAAGCGGTAGGGAATAGAGAGTAAAACAGGGGGGTGATCTGGCAAAATAAATGGTGAAAATCTTGATATAAAGGGTGGTATCCGTTTATCTATGGATAAAATGTCTGGTGTTAATCTCTCTGTTGATTATGGGTTTTTCTTTATCCTGATTTCGTTGTGAATACTCTTATTGCGCGTGGTGGTGGTCTCTTATATTTTGAATATTGAAGAATTTTATCAAGTACTAAAAAATATGGAAAATTTTATAAGAGAGCCTGCGTTTTTTTACAATCAGAAGGTTTTAATGGGACCTCTTCATCAGTTTGTTCTTGTCATAAATTGTGTGAGCGTGTGGGGAGAGGGGCTCGTGTGTAAGGGAAAGCCTCTTTGTCGGAAAAAGAGTGCCTATTATTTGGCAATCGGATGAAAAACGCGGGATCAACAAAAAGAAAAGTGAGAACAGTGGAAAATAGACACCCGAGAGATTTGCTCCAATTTGAAAAATGCCAATTTAAAAAATGATTGTCTAGGTGAGAAATTGGTCTTTAATAGATGAGAAGGTGAACACTTGTGTTGTTTTGCTAGAATGCGTGAGAATAGGAGGATTGGTCAATAATGTGGGGGCAAAAACCTTTTGTAAGGAGGTAGTGTTTTTGGAGTGGTCAATGTATCCACGTGTCTCTGCTTTCTACGACCGGTTTTTAAATCTCCTTGTTAAGGATGATACACTCTGGGCTATTTTTTATATAAAATACCGAGAAAGAGGCGTCCAATTTCTTTGCTGTTTCCTTTTACTTCACTCCAGTGTAAAAATATCGATTTGCGTGAATATTTATAGGAGAGCTTATGGGGTGAGCCTATAAAAGGATTGAAGGCGTTGTTGGGAGGGAATTTGGAGAACGTGGAATCTTCAGCTTTTCAAGCTAAGTGTTAAGGTAAAGGGTGTTGAGACTTTATCGCAAAAAAGAGGGGACTTTTCGCAGTACTTGTTGGTGATGCTTGTGACGCGCTTTATATCGGAAATTCCCTCAATATTTTTTGTGAAAAAGGGGAGAGCAATGATGACGAAAATTCGTTCTGCACCACAGAGCATGCTTTTGCTAGCAAAAAATGCGTGCGTTTATGGCAAAACGCGTCTTTATATCCTCATCGCAAATGAACCATATTCCCTTGATAGAATTGTTTGCAAGTTTATCTCTTTTCTTCAAGAGAGAGCCTTATGGCAAGACCGCTGTGTCCTTTTATTACAGTGTGGCGACAAGTTTTCAACAGAAATTTTAAACAACGAAGAGAATAAAATATCGACAGCTTAGAGCAATATGATCCAGAAAAACACAGCATAGAGAAACAGGCGTTCTTTGATAAGAACAGTGATCGTTTTCCACTAAGATAGGTATTTTGTGCATTGATGCTTCTTTCATTTTTTGCTGTAAAGTTTATCTTGGGATGTTAAAGGATACAGTCTTTATGGAAAAAAGAATCCGTGCACGGCAAAATGCTTATTTCAAAAAATTATATCACAAGGTCATGTTTATTGGTATGTTGCTTTGTTGTCTTTTGGTGTTTTGTGTTGGTGTTGTCAAAGTCATTGGTTATTTTTCTGCCCAAAAACAAAGTGTCCAACACACTCCTGTTGAATTAACAATTCCAGTCTTTGATCTGCGCGTCTATTGTAAGGAAATTGCTGCTTCAGTGATGCCCGATATGAAAGGGGAAGTCTATCAACGTTGTCTGAATTCGGAAAGCCAAGCCTATTTTGCTATTCGTGAAATGTGGGATGAACTCTCGGATGCTACAAAAAAACAATGTATAAAAATGGTGCGCCCTGGAGATGGAAATTATTTCCTCTTACGCGATTGTTTTCTCAGCGAAAAAGAGGAGAAAAAAAGGAAAAGGCGCAATCATTTTTAGGTTTTTACAAGAAAATTTCAACAATAAATTGAAAAAGATAAAATTTACTGAAAAAGAGAGACGTTCGCTTGCAAAAACAGCATCTTTGTTAGGGATTGTGCTATTTTAAACCTGTACCCCAAATTGCCCTGTAAAAAAATAACCGTAAATACGCGAAAAAAGTTTTCTTATTCTCCAGTGATTGGAAAATGATTGCAAAAATGAAAAGACAATCCGTGAAGAGTGTTTGCATGCTACCTCAAAAGGGGCATTGGTTGTTTCTGCGAGCCAATCGCGTAAATGAGACCGAAAACCATGCGGGCAGGCATCAAGACCAGTTTTTTGCATATAGTTTAACATGCAATTTTTTGCAAGAGGACCACGACCGGTTGCAGAAAAAAAGAAATCATTACGAGACAGCAGGCGCGCTTGTTTTAAAATTTCTAATGCTTCAGATGATAAAGGCACGCGAAATTTTGTTGTAGCATCACGCCTTCCTTTCATATTTTCAGTAGGGATGGTTCATATATCACCATCAACTTGATCTTTATGAATATGACACAAGGGATTTGTACGAACAGCTGTCAGGATAAGCAAACGTAAAGCCAATTGTGTTAGGGTTGTCGTTTCGCAAAGTGTTTTATAAAAAGCCGGTATCTCTTTCCAATCTATAGCAGGCATATTCGTAGCTTTATACCTTTGTTTTCCTAACAAAGCTTTTGCTTTTTCTGTTGCTTGTAAATCAACATCCAAACCCAAGGCAGCCGCATGTTTAAGACAAATATTGAGACGATTCAGTGCGTTACGAGTTATATCAGCTTTTATATGCCAGATGGGAGCAAGCGTATTGCGTATATCGGTTTGGGTAATCTCTCAAATCGGTAGGCAGCCTCATTTAGGGAGAATATAAAGTTGTAAAGGTGAAAACCAATCTCCATTTTTACCATCTCCTTTTCGTTCAGTTTTACGGCTTTCAAAAGTATCGAGAGCAATCTCTTTTAAGTAATGGAGATTACGCATTGCCTCACGCTTTTGTTTCTCACGTTCTTTAAAGGGGTCAGGACCCTCACGTAAAACAGAACACCACCCAGTTGCACATTCACGGGTTTGTTTTAAAGAGACATCTTTTAAAGCACCCAATCCCATTTCACGACGGCTCCTGTGGATGGTATAGTGTAAAAGTCATTGTGCACAACCATCTTTACGCTTATGAAGGTACAAGTCGGCACCATCATACTCTTTACCGCCCCCCAATGTTGCGACAGCCTTTGGTATTTAGACGATTCATAAGAGGCATTTTTACGCCTTTTTCTCTCTTTTTATCCACACGATGGTTCCCCTTGTGGTGTGCAAAGGGATGGTTTTGATTGATGCAAAATGAAATGATTTGAGATGAGAGAATTTTACAATATTCGGGGGGATGATACATGTTGAAAAACGGTGAATTATCATTATAAATCAATCTATTGCGCATCTGTTTTACCTGAAAGATCTTGCAAAAAAATAATAAAGATGTCCTATGATATCACTATGATAGATCGCTTTGGTACTTGTTATTGTTATTATGAGGGTGATGGAGAGAAAGGCTTTTTGTCTTTGCTGCTGCTCTTTGCCGTATCGTGTCTATGGAGAAGAGTGGTGGATTTAAATTCCTCGTTATCTTTCTGGGGCTTTCTTATCGCTTACCTTGGAAGTGGGGGAATAAAGGCTTTTCAGTTCAGCTATTTGGTTGTGAGAAATGCTTATTATGCGTTTTCTGCTAAAGCGGGATTAAAATTCTTATACGCAAAATGAAAAGAGCCCTTGTGTAAAACATGAAGTGTGGGCATGGCAATGTCATCAGCAAAAACGTCTAAGCGAGGATTTTCATGCTTATTGAGTTGTTTGCAATAAGATCTACATATCTTACAGGTTTCAAAAAAAATGCTGTTGGGGAAAATGTCGTTGGGGAAAATGCCGTTGGGCATATTTTCCACGGGGTGGAGGGAGATATTCTGCGTTGTTTCACAAAAGCTGCATTGGTTGCGCGGGATAGACCAAAGGGTACCACAATAAAGGCAAGAACAGAATTTTAGAGGTTCGCTCGGTTTTACATCCATAATGAGATTGGCAGAATGTGTGCCACCACAAGCAGGGCAGAGATTGTTTTGTTGTCGGGTTAAGCTTTGCGGATCAAGCTGTGAAGCGGTAAGGGAATAGAGGATTTGCAATGCGCCCATGATAAAAAGATGTTCTGCTAATTGCTGTGGGGGGAGTGTGTGGTTTAAAAGGTTTTGTCCCCATAGGCGCCATTGATCCTTTTGTTGTTTTGTACGAACCAGTGCTTCCTGCTTTGTTGCTGAAAAGGCTTGACTTGGGAGTGGTAAGGTCAAGAGACGTTTTAAAAAATCTGCAATGATACTGTCATATAACCCCAAAGATAATAATTTTAATCGATCAAAAGGGGGAGTTGAAGAGGTGCTAAAACGACTAAGGGGAATGGCAAAATCTTTAAATTGTTCGGTTGATTGGTGTTGGGCATGACAAAAATGCGTCCAAAAAAGAAGTCTCTCTTTGTCAGAGGTGTTGTCGGCCAAGTGTGCAAAACGCTGTGCCCGTTTTGCAAATAACAATTCCTGATCAGGAGGTATGACAAAAGTTGGAGAGTGCATTATGCTCTTCTCATTCGTAAGTCCCATTCCTATTGGTCAAGATTGTACTTTTTTGAGACAATCTTAATTGTTTATACGGCATCTCAAGAGTCTCTTTCTCATAAACTTATGTTTTGCTGTTTTTATACTTGGCTTTGTCTCTTTTCCGTGCCATCTATACCCAATACAATTGTAAATTTTAAAAAACGCAATGACAAACTTATAGTGTAGTAAGAGCGTTTTGACAATAAAATAGATTTTTAAGCATCATAGGACTTGAAGAATGCATGATGTTCATTATCTATAAAATTAAAGAGAGCGTTTTGAAGCTGATGTGGATTATCGCTTACAAAGGGGTTGCTTTCACGCGGAAGAAAGGCTATGTTCAAATAGCGAACGGATTCATGCTCTAACTCGTAGAGAAGTAAGTGCTTATGAATGAAGTGCGCAGTGGGGCAGGGAATATATCAACGCTTTTAGGATCAATGAGTGATTTTAGGACAATTTTAGAACAAAAAAGTGAAGCTCTCTCTTGTCTGGTGGAGTCATTCTTTTGCCAGAGGGGTTGTTTGCATGTTCTCGTTTTTTGTTTTTCCACAAGATGGTTATTTTTTTAATGAAATATGGTCTGTTTTAAAAAAAAATGCTTGGCATTTCATGTGAACATCATTAGGTTTTTGCCAGTTGACAGAAAAATAGGGAATTTTCAGCTTATGTTTTCCCTGCTGTTTTTATGATTTTCAAAAAATATATGCTTTATAAAATATCAGTAGGTATCGTTTAGGTAAGATAAAACACGGATAGTTTCATAACCGTATTTTAAACATGATGAGCATTATCGGAAAATAATGCCATGAAGAAGAGTCAATTAAGACACACATACTCCAAAAGGGACAAAGATGAGGCCACAACAAAATAGACGGGTACGCGGTCGCAATAATAACAACAATGGTAATAACAATAACAATAATCGTCGCGGACCCAACCCATTATCTCGAAATTATGAAAGTAGCGGTCCAGATGTTAAGATTCGCGGCAATGCCCAGCAAATTGCCGATAAGTACATAAGTCTCGCACGTGATGCACAAGGGGCGGGTGATCGTGTGATGTCTGAGAATTATCTCCAACATGCAGAGCATTATTTGCGTATTATTTTGGCAGCTGTTGGGCAAATGTCGCAATCTCCACGACGTGATGAAAGTCGTGATGAACATCATGAACCAGAATATGGTGAAATAAACACTGAAAGTGAAAAAAGAGATACTGGCGATTGCGATACAGAGGTCCTACAAACACAGTCTCAAGAAAATGAGAATGGACAACGCGCTAAGATGCAAAATGGGCATGCACGTGGAGAGACATTAGAAACACATGCTCTGTCTCATGAGGGAATTGATCAAGAGCAAGGCAGTGCGGAAGAAAGTGCTGAACCTGTCAAAAAAACGCGTCGTCCTTCACGTCGGCGTACAGTGTGTGCCCAAGATAAAAAATCTCTTGAGTTTTCCGATTTTGAAACTTCCAAGGAAACGTCAGAAACTTCTCAAAATGGCCAAAATGGTCATGCAGCGACAGAAAAAATTGCTTCTTTTCCTCTGTTAACGGAAGAAATACAGAAAAAGCCACGTCGACGTCGGGTGGTAACAGCTTCGGCAGAGGAAAATGTTTAAGCCACAGGGCAATATTACAAGCGTTTGTAAAAACCGTTGTTGCTTTAAGGTGATGTGTTGCCCAAGGCGGGATATCTTTTGCACTTTTCAATTTGGAGACTTCCAAAGAGGTGCTGGTTACTTTTCAAAATGGCGATGCGTTGACAGAAAAGGTTGCTTCTTTTCCTCTGTTAACGGAAGAAATACAGAAAAAACCACGTCGACGTCGGGTGGTAACAGCTTCAGCAGAGGAAAATGTTTAAGCCAAAGAGCAATATCACAAGCGTTTGTAAAAACCGTTGTTGCTTTAAGGTAATTTGTTGTGCAAGATGAACAATCTCTTGCACTTTCCGGTTTTAAAACATCAAGGAGGTGCTGGATGCTTTTCAAAATAGTGATGCAGCGACAGAAAAGGTTGCTTTTTTTTTGTATTGACTGAAAAAGTAACAAACCGGCACCATCATACTCTTTTCCGGACCCCGATGTTGCGACAGCGCTTGGTCTTTAGACAATTCATTAAAGGCATTTTTACTCCTTTCTTTAGAGTTTTTATTCACACGACAGCCCCGCTTATGACGTGCAAGTAAGAGACTTTAATTGATTCAATATAAGAGGATTTGAGATGAGAGAATCTTACAATATCTGGGAGTCTCATTCAACATGCAAAACGATAAGTTATCGTTATAAATCAATTTGTTGTATGAATACGTAAAACCACGTCGATATCGGATGGTAATAGCTTTGGCAGAGGAAAATGTTTAAGCCAAAGAGCGATATTTAAGCGTTTATGAAAGGTCTTATTGCCTTAAGGTGATTTGTTGTTCAAGATGAACAATCTCTTGCACTTGCCGATTTTGAAACTTTGCCGAGAAGTGCTGAAAACGTCTCAAAATGGTGATGCGTCGACAGGAAAAGTTGCTTCTTTTCCTCTGTTAACGGAAGAGATACAGAGAAATCGTGTCGACATTTCACAACACCGCTCGTGAATAGTATAGCGTAAAATCCACGAACACCACCATCTTTACGTTTATCAAGGTACAAACCGGCCCCATCATACGCTGCCTTTTTATTCATAAAACCTATTTTTCTTTCTTCCCAAAAACACCTTCCTGAGAAAAACAGCTTCAAATATTTGAATGATTATCTTATTGATCATTGTTTTTTACAACAGCGCCTTCCTCTAAAAGCTACAATTTATCCTCAGAAGCCCCTTATCTTCCAAAGAGCTCTTCTCCTCTTCATAGGGAAATGAACTCTACTACCTCTTTATGAAGCCTATCCTCTCTCTAGATGCAACAAACAAATGCCATCAAGACCTCACTTATCAGAAAACAGGCACTTATGAGAAACGGAGGAAATGTTGGTTTATTGAAAAAATCATCGATAGGAAAATAAGCGTGATGCGCTCTATTGCCCCCCAACACCTGAAAAGAGCAAAACCAGACAGATTTAAGAACCTTGTGATAATAACGCAACAACACCTGCAACAGTGCTGAAGATACTCTTTATCCCTCAATTTGATAAAACATCAAATTGCAAAAAAAGTTAAATACAATTTAAGTATTATTCCATGCCATGTTATCTGAAGATGCATTCTCATTTTTACAACAAAAACCTTTTAAAGCTAACAAATTATAAACACGTATTTATAAAATAATAATAGTTATTTAATATATTTTATACTTAATGTATCTTATGTATTAAATACCACTCTTATAATATAATCTTAATACTCAATTTGACAAATAAAAATAAATAAATAGATTGAGAGATAATTTTTATTTCAATAGCTATTGTTGTCCTTCTTAATAATTCATAGACGGGGAAGAACATTATAGGCTTATAAGCAAGGAAAACATTATGTCTAAAAAATCCCTCTTATTGTGCACAGCAGCCGCAACAATCTTGCTATTTGGCACCCATTATAATCTACATGCTGAAAGTCTCGAAGTTTCTACGGGAAAACGCGAAGTCTCCAATGAAACCTATGAAACAATTCATGCCAAAAAAGAGGGCAAAATTATTGGTACAAATTTAACAATCATCGGAGATAAAGATACAAATCCACAAGGAGGCACATATCCAGATCCAGCAAAATATGCTGTAACAGCTGAAGGTGTAAACAGCTCTATTGAATTACTGGGTAACACAAATATTAAAGGAACGAATTCTGATATTTTCTTTGGGCTTAAAGTAAAAGATGGTGCTTCAATTAAAATGATCGGGGGCTCCATTATAGCTTCTGGAATATCTGCTTCTTTTGAGAACAGCAAAAATGAAAACATACTAGAAAATGTAAGGATAGCAACCCCTAAAGATAACAACCGTCCACTATTCACCGGCATATCTGTCAATAACAGCACCCTCACTTTGAATAAGGTAACTGTTGGTTTAACTGGCGAGGCTTTACGGGCAGATAATGCTTCTTTAGTAACCGTATCGGGAGGATCCTTTGGTGGAACAGTATATTCCCAGAGCGGCAGCATTCTTACTCTACAGGATAATGTCAAAATTATGTCTGATACCCTTGGACTCTGGTCGAGATATTCACAAACCAAGATCATGATGACGGGAGGAGAAGTCACTGGGAAAGAAAAGGCATTGGTAGCAGAAAATGGTCACATCACTGTCGCAGATGTTGCTCTGAAAACGGAAGGCAACGGAATCGGGGCACAATCTCTCGGTTCAAACGGCGTGATTAATTTGCAAAATGCAACAATTGAGGATGCTAAAATCGGCCTATATGCACAAATAGGTGGCAACATCAGCATGACCGATGGAACCATTACCGTTTCCGAGATAGGGGCTTCTTTCACAAACAGCAAGAGCGATCAAAATAAGCTGAAAGGTGTAAAGATAACGAGCAAGAGCGAAGATAAACCGCTCTCCATTGGAATAAGTGCTGATAAGGAAAGCAGCGTCACTTTAAAAGATGTAACGGTCACAAAAGCAGAAAAGGCCATAGTCGCAAATGATCAATCTCAAGTCACAATCTCTGGAGGATCATTTGAAGCGAAAAATGCAACAATAAGTGCCACAAATAACAGCACCATTACTTTAACCGATAATACACAAATTACATCATCTGATGGTGATGGGGTCTATGCAGAGGGAGCTGGATCTCAAATCACCATGACGGAAGGAGAAGTCACTGGGAAAGAAGCTGCCTTGTTCGCAGAAAAAGGTCATATTGATGTCACAAATGTTGCTTTGAAAACGGATGGCAACGGAATCGGGGCACAATCTCTCGGCGCAAACAGCGTAATTAATTTGCAAAATACCACAATTAAAGAGGTTAAAATCGGCCTAAAGGCACAAGAGGGTGGCGCGATCAGCATGACCGAGGGATCCATTGATGCATCTGACAGAGCAGTGTATATAACAGGCAACAACAGTATCGTTCACTTGAACAATGTTGCTATAAGTTCATCATCAGACACATCTACACAAAAACTAGGCAATGGTACTAGACACATACCCTATGGTATAAGCATACCCAATGGTACTATACACGTAGAAGACAATGGTACAATCGATATGACCGGCGGTTCCATTAAGAGCAGCACACAAGCAGCTGTCACTGTAAACAACAGTCATGACAACAAATTGAAAAACGTTCATATTCATGCAAAAAAACGTGGAATAATAAGCTACGGAAGTACGTTGACTCTAGAAGATGTAACAGTTGAGAGCACCTCCACCGCTATGACTGTAGACTATGAATCTCAGGTAACAATATCCGGCAGCTCATTTAAAGGCGGTACAGTGGGAGTATCGGTTGCCTACCAAAGCACTGCTTTTTTTAAGGATGTGCAAATTGATGCCAAGAATGGACTCTTAGTAGGACCTTCTTCAATCGTGATGACAGGCGGAAAAGTGACTGGTGATGTTGCTTTTCACATGGCAAATGGCAACGGAAAAATTGATGCAACAGATGTGACTACAAAAACAAAAAGCCAAGCTATAGCACTCTCATGCCCTAACGAAAGAGAGATATGCAAGCATACTCTCAATTTAACCAAGACAAAGCTCTTTGTTGAAGATGGCATCGGTATTTTTGCAAGTCTTGCAGCAAATAGTAACGTCAACCTCAATAACTCAGAAATCCACGCAGATGTTTTATTAACAGAACGAATGGACAATGCAGAAATCAAAGACCAGAGCATGTTGACATTAACCGCTGATCACTCTCTTCTGGAAGGAAGAGCAGCAATTGAAAAGGATGCAAGAACACTTCTTGATCTTAAAAACGATACAACATGGATCGTAAAAACCAGTACAAAAGAAAAAGATAAGGATGGCAATCTGCTTGATATCGCTCAAAGAGCACGTTCTGATCTTTCTGTTCTTAACCTCAACAACAGTAAGATTGTTTTCCAAGGACCAATAGAAGAGCATTATCACACATTGCATATAGGATCTGGTAAGCCAGAAAATACCGCAGTCTACAATGCCACAGGAAACGCAGAAATTTACTTCAATGCCGAATGGAGTGATGGTGCAGCGATAGCTGATCAAAAAACCGACAGATTGCTCATTGATGGCGATGTATCAGGAACAACAGCCGTTTATGTCACGGGACATTTAGAAGGAAACAATGGGAAAGCAAACACCTCTGCTGCTGCCAATGTCCGTGGTCTGTCACTCATTCAAGTCTCTGGAAAAGCAAAAGAAGACTCTTTTAAACTGGTAAATGGCTATACCACAAGAGATGGCTCTCCGGATATGTATACACTGCGTGCCTATGGACCAGAGTCAAGCCAAGGCAAAGCTGATATTGGGCAAAATCTGTTTGATGAAAAAAATAAAAACTTCTGGGACTTCCGTTTGCAACCTAAACTGCTTGAAACAGGCTCTGGTCAAAGTGTGAACGCCCCTGTACCACAAACGGCAAACTACTTGGTCATGCCAAATGCTCTCTTCTATAGTGGATTAACCGATATGGCCAAGAAAAACGCACTGATAGCCAATATCAGAACATCCATCCTAGGAAAGGAAGAGGAGAAAAACACCGGTTTCTTCCTCTCCACCTATGGAAGCACAGGGACCTTATCTTCTGCGCGTGGTCCTCTCAAATATGGTTATGGCGCTGATATTCGTTATGCTGCTCTCCAAGCGGGGGCAACATTGGCAGCAATCGAGGGACAGAAATCATCACACATTTCGGTGTTGTTGGAACTTACGGACAACTGTCTTTCACTCCAAAGGACATGGCAGATGTAAGCAAGAGCACATTGGATAAATGGTCGCTAACAGCCTATGGCAGCCTACAGCATGACAATGGTTTCTATCTTGATACACTGTTCTCTTATGGTGTTTTCAAGGGTGATATCGGCAATGCCATCATGGGCAAAACCGCAAAAGTGAAAAATGCCAAAATGGTGAGTGTTTCTACCACCCTTGGCAAGCAATTTGCCACCGGAATGGAAGGTTTAACATTCGAACCGCAGGCACAGCTTGCCTATCAACATCTGATGTTTAAATCCATTGAAGATGCCAATAATCTGATCATTGATATGAACAACCCTTCTCAATGGTTAATCCGTGTTGGTGGACGTTTGACAAAAACCATTTCCACTGAAAACAACCATCCTCTGTCTTTCTATGGGAAGGTCAACTTTATCAAAACATTTGGTGACGATGGATCTATCACAATTGGCAGAGACTTTGACCTTGATCCTATGGGTGCTGCGATTGAAGGTGGGCTTGGTATCAGTGCACAACTTTCACACAATTTGTCTCTTCATGGTGATGTTAGTTACCAACAAAAGCTGCAAAAAACCGGTATATCCGGAGCAAGTTTTTCAGGAGGAATACGCTATCAGTTTTAAACCAAGGCGATCAGTCTTAAAATAAAGCTATAAACCTTAAAACAGAGCTGTAAATTAAATGGGAACGTAAAAACAAGCATTCTCTATCCTTTGTTTTTATCCCCTCTCCTATAAACAGAAGAGCCAAGATTTTTGGCTCTTCTATTGAAAACAACTATCCTCTGTCTTTCTATGGAGAAAATTACCCTCATCATCTTTTTCTTGTGTGCTGGTTTTTATGAACCGTGTTGTCTTGTTTTTGAGAGCAAAGCGCACATTTCTGTCTTTAGCAATATTCGCTTTGCCTTCTAGAGTAAATTGAGATTGATCCGCGGTTTAAAAGTAAACTTTATTAAAATACTTGATGACGATGGAGCCATCACAATTGGCAGAGACTTTGATCTTGATCCTATGAGTCCTGCGATTGAAAGTGGCATTGGCATCAATGTAAAATTGTCTCACAGTTTAGCACTCCATGGTGATATAAACTATCGAAAAAAGCTGCAAAAAACCGGACTAACAGGAGCAAGTTTTTCAGGAGGAATCCGCTATCAGTTTTAAACCAAGGCGAACAGTTTTAAGATGAGGCTATAAACTTTAAGACAAAGTGGCTCAGGCTCCGGTGGTTCAGGTTCCGGTGGGGCAAGTTCCGGTAGGTCAGGCTCCGACTATAAATCTGAAAACAGAGCTGTAAATTGAATATGGGGCTGTAAAAACAAGCATCTTTTATCCTTCGTTTTTATCCCCTCTCCTATAAACAGAAGCGCTAAGTTTTTTGGCGCTTCTGTTGAAGAGACATTGAGAGACATCAAAAAGAAAAGGCAGTATCATACGCTGCCTTTAAAGAGATATCTCTCAGTACACCTAAGCCCATTTCACAATGCCGCCCGTGAATAGTATAGCGTAAAATCCACGAACCACCACTATATCTTCACGCTTATGAAGGTATAAGCTGTCCCCATCATATTCTTTACCGCCCCCCAATGTTGCCAGCCCCCAATGTTGCAAGAGCCCTATTACAAGAAACCTTGGTATTGAGACAATGCATAACAGGTATTTTTACACCTTTCTTCTCTCTTTTTTACCCATACGCTCATCCCACTTATAATGTGCAAGGGGATATTTTTGATTGATTCAACATAAGCAGGTTTGCAATGAGAGAAGCTTACAATATTCGGGGGACTCATTTGACATGCAAAAAGATAAATTATCATTATAAATTAATATTTTGACATCGAGTGGTCATAACTTCAACAAAGGAAAATGTTTAAGTCGAAGAGCGATATTTAAGCGTTTGTGAAAGATCTTATTGCCTTAAGGTGTTCTGTTGTTCAAGACGGAATCTCTCTTGCACTTTCCGATTTTGAAATTTTGCTGGGAAGTGCTGGACAGTTCTCAAAATGGTGATACGTCGACAGAAAAAGTTGCCTCTTTTTTTCTCTTAACCGAAGAAATACAGAAAAAACCACGTTGACGTCAGGTGGTAACAGCTTTGGCAGAGGAAAATGTTTAAGCCGAAGAGTGATATTTAAGCACTTGTGAAAATTGTTGCCTGTTTAACGAGAGAGAGAAGCGGGTGCCCCTTCTGTTGTTTCAACAGAGAGGACAGCAATCAGTGCACCGGTATAATAATTATAAATCATAAATTTTGTTTGTCCCTCTGGTGTTAAGATTTTCAGCACAATATTGTGATCTGAGAGACTTTGCGACAAAATCTGCGTCTTTTCCGGTAAGGAGAGGGTGTGGTGAACAGTTGCTTGAGTGGAGCTTTGAGCAAAAAGAGGCTTTGTTTTTTGGGAAGGTGAATCTGTCGCTATAATTTTATAGATAACGCCAAAGAGTACAGCAAGAATGAGAATGAGCGTTATTGAAATAGAAACAATCATTAAACGCATAAGCTTTTTTCTTACGCGTTCTACCGCTGGGTCTAAAGCTTGCTCTTCTTGAGGGGGGGAGGCTTGCTCTGCGCGATGGTCTATTGAAGTTTGAACCTGTTTCTTATCCATCATGCTATACTCTTGTCCTTTATTCCTTAAAGTCTGATGGGTTTATGCTTTTAAGGTGTTTTATGCAAGAGGTTGGTAGAAGAAAGATTGAGAGGAAAGGATGAAGGCAAAATATTCGTTTCATGCTCTCTAAATGTCTTATCATCCATATTTTGGCTTTTAAGCAAAAAATTGCCTCGATTTGTGACATACCAACTCAACTTGACTTCTTGTTGATGTAAGTTTGCCTGTATGCTTGTACATTGGGCAAAGATTTGCTGTCCTGAAGAGGAAAATTTTTTTGTGGATGGTATCATGGCCTGTTCACATTCTTGCGCTGTTTTATAGGTTTCGACCATGGTTTTGTTAGAATAGCAGCTGTTAAAATCATCTGTGCATGAAACCAATAAAAGAATAAAGACAAGGTTATTCATAAAATATTTTCCAAATAAAATAAAAGCCAAATAAAAGCTTGACAGCATGCCCTCCGATTTGTCAGCCTTATGGCGTTTTCTATGAAGAAACGTTTTTAAAGATTTTAGGTTCCGGCAAGAGGTTCCGGCAAGAGGTTCCGGCAAGAGGTTCCGGCAAGAGGTTCCGGCAAGAGGTTCCGGCAAGAGGTTCCGGCAAGAGGTTCCGGCAAGAGGTTCCGGCAAGAGGTTCCGGCAAGAGGTTCCGGCAAGAGGTCCGGCAAGAGGTTCCGGCAAGAGGTTCCGGCAAGAGGTTCCGGCAAGAGGTTCCGGCAAGAGGTTCCGGCAAGAGGTTCCGGCAAGAGGTTCCGGCAAGAGGTTCCGGCAAGAGGTTCCGGCAAGAGGTTCCGGCAAGAGGTTCCGCAAGAGGTTCCGGCAAGAGGTTCCGGCAAGAGGTTCCGGCAAGAGGTTCCGGCAAGAGGTTCCGGCAAGAGGTTCCGGCAAGAGGTTCCGGCAAGAGGTTCCGGCAAGAGGTTCCGGCAAGAGGTTCCGGCAAGAGGTTCCGGCAAGAGGTTCCGGCAAGAGGTTCCGGCCGGCAAGAGGTTCCGGCAAGAGGTTCCGGCAAGAGGTTCCGGCAAGAGGTTCCGGCAAGAGGTTCCGGCAAGAGGTTCCGGCAAGAGGTTCCGGCAAGAGGTTCCGGCAAGAGGTTCCGGCAAGAGGTTCCGGCAAGAGGTTCCGGCAAGAGGTTCCGGCAAGAGGTTCCGGCAAGAGGTTCCGGCAAGAGGTTCCGGCAAGAGGTTCCGGCAAGAGGTTCCGGCAAGAGGTTCCGGCAAAAAGTCCGAAAAAACAAAATGTAAAAACAAAATTTAAAGAATGAATTCTAAAAAATTTATGGTAGAGAAAAAACTCTTTGTGTTGCGAAAAAATAGTGTGAGAACAACTCTACCCATGTTGTGCGTTGTTATATCTTCGCGTTTTAACCGATTGTTTTAAAAAAAAATGTCAAAATACGTGTCTGGAACGCGTAAGCAATAAACAATTCCTGTTTCTGTTAATTTTAAAGAAGCAGAACCATTGACAGAAACTGGAACAATCTTTTCTAAAACGGCACTGCCAAAACAAGCTTTATTATTGCTTGAAAGAGATGTCGGTACTGCAAAATTTTCATCCCAAGTGATGAGAAGTTGCGTGCTGCCATTGATTGTTGTGTCGAGTTCACAACGTATACAAACGCTTCCCTTTTCTTGCGATAAGGCACCAAAAGAAAGCGAATTGACAATAAGTTCATGAAAAGCCAAACCAATATGTAAAGCCGCATTGGGAAAAAGATAAGGATCGACACCTTCAAGGGAAAAACGTTCTGTATCTTTCAGCAAATAGCCTAATGTTTGGGATTGTACCAATTCACGAAATTGGGCTCCACGCCAATCGGAATCGGTGATCAGATCTTGAGAGTGTGAAAGAGAATGAAGGCGTCCTTGAAATTTGCGTAAAAAAATCTGCAGCGATTCAGTATAGCGTGCCGTTTGGCTGGCAATACTTTGAATGATGGCAAGAAGATTTTTAGAACGATGACTCACTTCCCGAAGCAGGACTTTTAACACTTGCTCACGGCGACGTAATCCTGAAATATCAACTCCTGTGGTGATAATACCGATAATGTCTCCATTATCATTGCGATGGCAATCAATAGAAAATTTATACCACGTCACTTGTTTGGAAGTATCTTCAAACCGCGCTTCAATGCTGTGCATTTTGCACGTAGCTAAAACCTGTAATTTAATGGTTTCCATATTATCCGCAAGTTCAAGCGAAAAAAAATCACTGTCACGACATCCTATGTGCCATTTATTCTGCAAATGTTGCGGCAAGTTTTCAGCCCATAAATAGTCGAGATTTGTTGTCTGATAGAGAACACAAATATCCGCTCCACGAATTGCTTGCATGAGGGCGCTAAGATGCGAAGTATCTATCGGGGGCTTGTTTTGAAGAGGCATAACCATCATGATCAAGAGGTGAATCTGTTCTAGGCCGCTTTAGAAGCATTCTCTTGGAAAAATAAAGCCTGCGAAATAAGCGCTTTTACCATATCAGGATTAAAAGGTTTGGTGACTAAAAAAGTCGGCTCTGGGCGTTCTCCAGTCAATAGTCGCTCAGGAAAAGCAGTGATAAAAATCACTGGTATATGGTCGTTTTGCAAAATGTCATTGACCGCATCAATACCAGAACTGTTATCGGCTAATTGAATATCAGCCAAAATTAAACGCGGCTTTTCTTTATGATACATGATGACAGCCTCATCACGGGTGCGCGCTATTCCTACAACTTTATGGCCAAGACTTTCGACCATCTGTTCAATATCCATTGCTATAAGCGGCTCGTCTTCAATAATCATCACTTCGGTGGCAATTTGTTGCGATATATCCGTCGAGGCTTGATTGAGAAGCTTCCGGAACGCTTTCACATCAAGGCCCATGATTTCACGCGCTTCTTGTTCGTTAAATCCTTCAACGGCAATGAGTAAAAAAGCTTGCCGTGCACGCGGCGTTAAATACGATAATTTAGCGCTGGTTTTTTGCTCAAGACCAAATTGTGGCAGAGGTTCTGGGATGTTTGGGGTGGTTTGGTCAAAAAGATGGCAAAAAAGCCAATAGGTACCAATGCGGTCACTCGATGCTTTAGGAAAAATCGAAATATCCGCAATAAGCGCTTCCAACATCGCTGAAACATAAGCATCACCAGAGGATTGGCTGCCGGTGACGGAGCGGGCAAAACGCCGAAGATAAGGAAGATGTGGGGCAATGCGCGTGGATAATGACATAATTTATAACTCCTTTGACCTTTAGAGCACTTTGTTGGTTGAAATTCTCAACAGATGAAAAAGTTCCTCTGCCATATGGAACTTTTTGCATACAACTATATTTACAACCATAAGGCGAAAGTTCTTATCAGTGCTACTGATATTATATGGATTAGGGGGATAAAAAATGAACGACCGCGGTGAAAAAAATCTCAACAATCACTGTACAGTTGGAGATGATCTTCTTGGGGTCAATTGCGAAATAGCACGAAAGTTACGCCAATTTTACATGGAAATTCAGGAAGAAGCACTGCCGGTGCGTTTGCTCGAACTGTTAGACAGGTTGGAGCGCGCTGAACAATTTCACCTCAATAATGTGGAAAAGGTGTAAATCCACCATGGTAGAGGGCGTAAAAAATTTTAAAAAGGAACTTCTTTTAATTCTACCAGCCTTGCGGGCTTTTGCACTTTCTTTAAGTAGCAGGTACGATAAGGCTGAGGATTTGGTCCAAGATACCGTTATGAAAGCATGGGCTAAGCAAGACAGTTTTGAAATGGGGACCAATCTTAAAGCTTGGCTTTTTACAATTTTACGCAATGAGTTTTATAGCCAAATGCGTAAAAGGGGGAGGGAAGTGCAAGACAGCGATGGTGTGATTACCCAAAATGTAGCGGTTCATCCAGCCCAATATGGATCACTTGATTTGCAAGATTTCAAAAAAGCCTTAAATATGCTCTCTGTTGATCAAAGAGAAGCCATTATCCTCATTGGGGCTTCGGGGTTTTCTTATGAAGATGCCGCTGCTATTTGTGGGTGTGCTGTTGGAACAATTAAAAGTCGGGTAAGCAGAGCGCGCCATCGCTTACAGGAACTGCTTAAAGTCAATGGTCAATCCGATTATGGTCCCGATATTAATTCCGCGGGAAGCACATTGTGTTCATTTAACGGCTAAAAAAGCATAATAATTATGATCAAGAGCCTTGTTTTTTTTATTCCCGTTATAGCTATTAAAGTAAAAGTCAGCATCTGAGGTGTTTCAGAGTGTTTGGTGCATCCTTTTAAGGAAAAGAAAAAAGCCTGTATGAAAGTCTTTCGCGGGCTTTTGCCTTATATTCCGATAAGGGCGTTTTCCTCTGTGCTGAAAAATGACAATTTTCAGGTTCGCCGATGGAAATTCTATGACAACAAAGACGAATGTGCTTTCGCAAAATCTTGCTTCTGATACAGGCATATCAAGCTGGCGGTGGGTGGCAATTGTGGTTTCTCTTGTGATGGCTCTTTTGGCATCCGTTTTTATTATGTTGCTCTCAAATGCTGTTGATCGTGAAGTGGCACAGTTGAATACAAGTTCTGAACTGCGCGAACAGGCTGATTTGGTACTGATTGGTTTGATCGATATGGCTATTGCGGACCGTAGCTACGCAAAAAACCGAAAGCCTGAGGATAAAGCCCATTTTGAAAATGCTGCACGAGAGATTGATGAAACTCTTCAATATACCGCCCTTCTTGTCTATGCTCATCCCCAATGGTATGCGTGGTTTAATGCTTTTAAAAAGGAAGTCGAAACACGTAAGGCTTTTATGAATGCCCATATGCGTGCTGTTGACGAGGTCCCTGATCAAGCTTCTCAACCAGCTGTTGCTTTAGAAGCCCCAAGGGTGCAAATGGCCAGTTTAGCACAATTGATGACAAGCTTTATCAATGGGGATGATGTGGTACGGCAAAAACAGCGTGAGGGTATTGCGCTTATGCGTGCGGCTTTAACATTGGCGGCAATACTTTCTGTCGTCAGTACTTTTATTTCCGCTTATTTTGTTATTAATCGTTTTCACCGAGATATCCGTTCTTTGAAAATGTATCAATTGCTGCTCCATAGTGAAAATTTAGCCCTTGAAGCACGCGTAAAAGAACGAACACAGGAGTTGGAAAGAGCACGCAATCATGCCGAAAAGGAACGCCAACGGGTTGAAATGTTGTTGCAAGATGCAAGCCATCGTATTGGCAATTCGCTTGGAACAGTGTCTTCTTTGCTCGGATTACAATTAAATCGCAGCAAAAATGAAGAAGTGCGTTCCGTTCTTGGGGCTGCACGTGATCGTATTCAAACAATCTCCACAGCGCATCGTCGTTTGCGTTTGAGTGATGATATGGAAACAACGCTCTTGGCAGAGTTTCTCAGTTCAGTGGTCCATGATGTTGAATTGGCTGTACCCTTTGAATTGCGTGAAAATATTACCGTGCATACGGATTTTAAAGAGTGTCGATTGCCCTCCAGAGATGCAACAACACTTGGAATTATTCTTGGTGAATTGCTGACGAATTCTTTCAAACATGCCTTTCCCAACCAAAAGGCTGGTCATATTTATATTTCCTTTGGTCCACAGCCAGATGGACAATTGATGTTGATTGTTGAAGATGATGGGGTGGGGATGAAGAATCAGACTGCAGCGCAAAAAGCAGGGCTTGGACGTTTGGTTGTCGAACAGCTGTGTATGCAGTTTGGTGAAAAACCCCTCTTTGAAACCTCTCATTTGGGGGGGACAAAGATTGTTATCCCTTTGCCAAAGCTTAGCACCAATGGTTCAAAAGAGGCACAAGCGCCATCGTAAAAGAGTGAAGCTTATACCCCTTTCTTATCAGGGTTAAGAGCAACAAATTGCTTTATAAATTTCTACAGGTGCAACAACACTTGGAATTATCCTTGGTGAATTGCTAACGAATTCTTTCAAACATGCTTTTCCCAACCAAAGGGCTGGTCATATTTATCTCTCTTTTGGTTCACAGCCAGATGGACAATTGATGTTGATTGTTGAAGATGATGGGGTGGGGATGAAGAGTCAGACTGCAGCGCAAAAAGCAGGGCTTGGACGTTTGGTTGTTGAACAGCTGTGTATGCAGTTTGGTGAAAAACCCCTTTTTGAAACCTCTCATTTGGGGGGGACAAAAATTGTTATCCCTTTGCCAAAGCTTAGTACCAATGGTTCAAAAGAGGCACAAGCGCTATCGTAAAAGGGAGTTTTTAAGGTCCCTTTATTTGATAAGATAAATATAAAATATTCTTATAAATTACTACAACTTCTGCGAAATCGTTTGGTGATGCCACTTGTCTTTAAATCCCTGACCAGAATGGCTTTCCCTGTTCTTCCATTATAGGCTTTAACGTGAAGATCCTTTCCTTGGACATCAACGAGGTAGTAGTCTCCTCTAAACAATGCTCCTGCTGTATATACAGGGATATTGCCGAAAACTTTATCATCTTGTGCACGGCAATAACTTGGATGATGGTTGTGTCCGACAAAGATCGCTTTGACATTATGAGAGGTAATAATCTCTTTAAAGGCAGCGAGATTTTTCGCATTTTTTGGTTGAAGGAAATGCGAATGTTTCTCTCTATAATAGGGGCGTGCATCGTGGAAGTTGAGAATTGTCACTTTTCCTCTTTGATCGGCAGCAGCTAAATCTTTTTTTAACCAATCGAGCGCTTTCGTGATGATGATGTTCGTATGACCATCCGATAAATTCACAGTATAAGTTGGATAATTTTGTAGTTGTACATAGTGGATATCTCCATAATCCCATGAATAACTCAAACTTCCCATTATTATGTCATAAGCCGTGTCAAGGTGGATGAGTTGACGAGACATGACGTGTTTATTGAATTGTGGTAAAGAAAGGCTGTATTTGTCTATTTCTTGAATCATTCTTTTAACAGCACTTATTGCACATGCATCTTTTGAAAGATTGGCTATCGGTAGCGTACAGTTACCAACATTATTATAATAATCATGATTGCCTAATCCTTCATAGACAGGATAAAGACTGCTTTTATACACATCTGCATAGTCTTGATAGGTTTGCGGGCGGCCGAATTCCGTCAAGTCGCCATTGATAATGTGAAATGTAGCAGCGTGTGATTCTATGGCATTTGCTACCTTCTTATTCGTTTGTAACCAAGGTTCTCTGTTGCTCTTTGCGTTCGCGTCACCAGATTTTAAACGCCATGGTTGTGGATCGGCGGCTATGATGACAGAATAATCTTTTATCGGCGCTGTTTTTTTTACATACCAAATGACTTTAGCGTTTTTTCCCCTTTCCTCTCTTCTTTCTAAATAATAATTTTTGTTGCTCGAAGATACGGAGTATTTAAGGGCGTCCATAGAGGGATTATCTCGACGGAATGGTAAAAGCGTTTTGTCATCTTGTGCTTTATATTTCAACCGACCACTGGCTCCAAAAAGCCAAGCATGAGATAGGGTCGCTGCTTTTCCTATCGAACCAGAGGCAATGATCTTCGAAGGTTCTCTTTTCCCCCTGTCTTCACCCGCTTTCCATTGTCCACGTTCAACAGTTTTAGCAGTTAACACCATGGAAGACGGTGGATTGGTGTGTTCATGGGCGATAGAGACTGTTGTTGAATGATCATCAAAGGTACTTTGTTTGCGTTTTGGTAATTTTTCAATGACGTTTTGTCTTTTTTCATGTGTCACGGAAAGAGCTTGCGCATGCAAAAAAGAAGGTTTTATACACGGACAGATGGCAAGAAAAATGCCAATGATTGTTCTATATTTGTATTTCATAAAATTATCACCCGATAAAATAACTCTATAAAATGTTGAACAGGCATAATCCGATAAGAGCTGTTAAAATTCATTTTTTACCAATGATGTTTTTTAGCTCTTTTTGAAACAAGATAATAGATCTAAAAGCATTGGGCAACAAACATTCAACTTCATGATTCATAATTGAGGCGAAAGCCTTTTAGAGAATGGCAGAAGGGTAAACCCACCTTATTATTGCTTTCGTTAAGCTTTCTCAAAGGAATGATTTTTGACAGAAATATGAAAGAAAAAAGTATTAACCATCGATAGAATCGGTGTTCTGTATGGCTTAAGACGTGTCATCTGATGGTTTTATTGGGCTTTTTAACAGAGAATCAATATTGTTTTTTTCATGCAAGAATGCTTCTAGGTCTTGATTTCTTAAAGCCTTACTGTCAGGGATACGGATGCGCATGGGGTCAACTTTTACACCATTGACAATGATTTCAAAATGACAATGGGGACCCGTTGCCATCCCTGTTGTGCCAACATAGCCAATGACTTGTCCTTGTCGGACTTTTGTGCCCAGCTTGATATCTGGTGCATAACGACTTTGGTGCGAATAACTGCTGATATACCCATTGCTATGTTGAATTTCTGTATGGTTTCCATAGCCACCGGTTACGCCAATTCTTGTGACAATACCATCTCCTACCGCAATGATAGGCGATCCTTTTGGAGCAACCCAGTCAACACCTGTATGCATGCGCACATAGCCTAAAATAGGATGCTTGCGTGGTCCAAAGGGGGAGCCAAAAACACCATTTGGAGTGGGTTTGCGGAGCAAGAAAGGTTTAGAGCTTTTTCCTTCTGAATCATAATAATCAACGCTTCCGTCTTTTGATTGATAACGGTAATATTTATAAATGGCATTGCCGAAGGTAGCACTGATATAACGAATTTCAGGGTCTTGATTGGTGAGAGTTTGCTTGGTTTTCTGATTCTTTTTGCCGTTTTTCGCTTCTTTGTTGTTTTTTTCTGTCTCGCTTTGTTGTGGCAAAGCATAAAATATTTCTATCTGATCCGTTGGTGTTATTCGACTCTTCATGTCAATATTGGTGGCAAGAAGACGAATAAGACGTTGAGAGAGAGATTGCGATAGATTATGGCTAAGCAGAGCACTATAGAGTGCATCATAAGCTGTTGGTAATTGTGCTGTACTAACATAAGAATGGGGAATACCATTTTGAAAAGCGGTTTTCAGTGCCTTTGACATTTTTGGTTCGGCACTTTCAACAAACAGTCCTTGATCATTTAAGGCAATGGTAAGAATATGATACATTCCTTGATAGATGCTTGCGCGCACCAGATGATCTTGTTCTCCAGCTTGTGTGACGATACCAATGCGTAACAGACTTCCTTCTTTCAGTGTATCCGAATGGTAAAATTTCGTTAAAATGTTTACAACCTGTTCAATTTGTTCCTTTGTATAGCTGGTGTCTTTGAAAACATCGGCGATCTTTTGTTTTTTGCGAATAGGAATAATATCTTCAGCATAGTTTTTCGTGAGATCAATGCGTTGGCTTTGAGGGGCAATGGTTACATTTTCTTGAACAATACGCACTTCAGGCGTATCGGTAAATGGGGAAGAGGAGGAGGAATCTTCTAATTTTAAAGGGTCAATCAAGGTGAGAATGGAAAGGAGTTCGTTGGATTTTTCCAAAGAAAATCCAGCCTTTTTTAATTGTTGTTGTGCTTCATCATCCGTTAGGGTATCGGCACCATCAAAGTCTAATTGATCAATGATAAAATTACGGTTGCGTAAGATGATTTTGCTTTCTACTTTTGCACCGTAAATTTGCCCTGAATCTTGTAGTTTGACAGTTTGAGGGGGCGAATCGCTAGAAAACATACTTAACGAATCAAATTTGGGATAGCTATATCTTTGTGGACGCTCTTCGGCTAATGCCATGCGAATCCATTCAAAATGTTGTGTTTGAATAACTTTTTCATCGCCTTTTTTTTGTAGAATGGATAACTCAAATTGCCGTTTGCTATCAAAGCTTTGCCGTGCATGGGTGGGAGAAATACGGTCCCCTTTATATCCGTTGGCATCGGAGTCTTGAGTGTTGGAAAGATTTTCGGGTGTAAACCATTGGGGCGGTGTTACCAATCGCTGCTGTTCATCGAGAGCAGCAAAAAGTGCAATCCCCATGAGAATGCAGGAGGTGATTCCTGTGAGAACTGTTCCGGTGAGCCAACGTACAGAAATCTGTCGGTGAGCCGGTGACAAGCGTTTAACGACAAGAGCAGGGTCTTGTCCGGGATCGTTTTTCTGTTGTTCGTTATCCCACATAGATTTTTAGAGTACTTTTCAAATATTAAATAAAAGGAGCTAGCATAGCTTAGCATCGCTCTACAAGAATTTGATTCTTTTTACAGACTTTTACAGGCAATGGAAATAACAGACTGGAAATGACAGACAATGCAAACCCTCAAATTGATACAGCGATACCTTTAATAATAGCGAAGAAAGGCAGAAGAGCAATAACAACATTGGTTATGGTATCAACCTCACACAATAAACATTCAT